>JAABTN010000018.1 GCA_011389895.1 Maritimibacter sp.
GATTGTTGCGCGCGGGGCTAGGGTAAATTCATGATTTTTTCGCGTGGCCGCCGGTATATCTTCGTTCATGCCCCCAAGACGGGGGGCACGTCGCTTGCCCTGATGCTGGAAGCCAAGGCGATGAAAGACGACATCATGCTGGGCGATACCCCCAAGGCGCGCAAGCGGCGCGGCAAGGTCAAGGGGATCGAAACCTCCGGCAGGCTGTGGAAACACGCGATGCTGAGCGATCTTTACGGGCTGGTGACGCAGGCGGAGATGGAAGATTTTTTTGTCTTCACGCTGGTGCGCAACCCTTGGAACCGGATGGTGAGCTATTATCACTGGTTGCGGATGCAGGGCTTCGATCACCCCGCCGTTCGGGTCGCGAAGGCCAAGAGCTTTGATGAATTCGTGCTGGACCCGATGATCCTCAGGTCGATGGAGCTGAACCCTTTTGGCCGCTATGTCACCGACCGGGATGGCATCGAGCGGGGCGATCATTTCGTGCGGCTTGAGCATTTTTCCGAGGATCTCGAGCTGGTCGAAGCGCAGATCGGGGCGAAACTGGGGCCTCCAGTGCATGAGAATGCCTCGAATCGCCACGGACATTACCGGGAGCACTACACCGATGAGACGCGGGAGGCGGTGGCGCGGGCCTGTGCAGAGGACATAGACCGCTTCGGATACAGCTTTGATGCCTAGGTTTGTCTCGCGGCTGTCGACAATGTGCCGAAATTCTGGTCCCGTGTGGCGGCCGCCGCAACAGTGACAGAATATCACCTTATTTGTGCCCGATATTCTCCGTGCCCGGTCCCGACCTTGATCTTGTCGACAGGCCCAGAAGGGCTGCCACCCGGCGCCTGTCAGAGACAAGACTTGGGAATGTGTCATGCTGGGACTAACTACCGCGTTCGCGCACCGAGATACCCGCCCGGATACCCGCCTGATGGCGGAGCCGGACCCCCGCGCGGTTCACGGCCTGGGGCGTGACCGCGTGACGGTCGCGGATTACACCACCGAAGGGCTCTTGGCGGGCACGCGGATTGCCACCACTCTCGGGTGGCGCCCGGTTGATTGCATCGCCGTGGGGGATACGGTGTTAACCTTCGATCACGGCGTGCAAACCGTGGTTGCGGTGACCCGTGCGGCGATGCCCGATCACCTTCCCGCCTTTGCCCGACCGATCCTCGTCCCGGTCGGGGCGCTCGGCAACGAGACCCGCCTGATCTTGCTGCCGGATCAGAGCGTCATGGTCGAAAGCGACGCTGCCGAAGCGCTTTTCGGCGACCCGTTCGCGATCCTGAAGGCCCGTGACCTCGTCGGTCTTCGGGGGATCGAACGGGTCGATGCCGGGCGGTTGCCCGATGCCGTGACGCTCCATTTCGCTGAGCACGAGGTGCTGCATGCAGATGGCGGTGCGCTGGTCGTTGCCAATGCCGATGTGCCGGGGGCGATCCCGCTCGACCGGTTGCCTGTGACCCGCCAGCCTGCGCCATATGCAAGCTATTCGGGCCGGGCCGCCCAATGCCTTGTCTCGGCAATGGCCAAAGATGATGCCTGTCAGGGGGAGGAGGGTCGCCTGCGACCCGCAGCCTGACCGGCCACCCCCCGTGCGGCGCGACCACGCGCCCCGCGCAGGGTGAACAGAATTTCGCGCTTGTTCCTGCCCCCCCAAACTCTTGAGCGCGAAATAAGCCCCGTCCGACCCCCTTGCCGGACGGGGCGCTTTCTTTTCCCAATCCAGCCGCGGTGATGCGGGATGATCCGCAACGCGCTGCTCACGAATAGAAGCGCCGCGCCGGGAAGGCGATGATACCATCGTCCTTCAGGCTGGCGCGCGCGGTAATCGAGCCTGCCCGCGCCGCATCAATCAGCGCGCGCACCCCCTCAGGCGGGCGGGTCGCGGCGGCAGCCAGAACATCGCGCATATGCGCAAACGACACCGCCTGTTCCACCAGACGGGCGGCGTCATAAGCGGTCTGCCCCATCCCGGAGTAATGCCGAAGCGATCCGCCCCTTGCCCGCAACCGTTCGGTAAACATCGCGCAGCCGATGAGACAGGCGTCCGCCAGCGCCCGCATTTCACCGACCGTGGCGCGGCGGTCCATCGCCTCCACGATCCGGATGGTCAGCCCGTCAACCTGCACCTGTTCGCGCATGTATCGGGCGAGCGTGATGGCCATGTAATGCCTGAGTGTGTCGGTCAGCGCGATCCCGGTGTCGCGTATTCCGTCGCCGACAAGGTCGTCTGCTGCGGCCACAAGAGCGTCCTGCATGTCGCATACCTCCTTTGTCCCGATCCTTCGTTGTCCGAGGATCATGGAAAAAGGTTAAGACGGGTTGGAATTTGATCAAAAGAAAAAATGCGTGATGGGACATGGGTCGGCCCCGGCACGGGCGGGGTTTGTCCCTGATTGCCTGTTATCTGGGCATTTCGACCACGCCGCCCAAACGATGAAACAGGCTCTCTTCCTGGTCGTTCTTGAAATAGGGCACGCTGTCGGGGGCCGATACATCCGGCAGGCGGCCCGCGATTTCGGCCAGAACCACCTGCGTGATGAACGGCAGGTCGAAGTTGCGCACATCGGCAAGGGGAATCCATTGAAGATCGCTCAGCTCGTCCTCGGCGGTTGAGAAGTCGTCAGGGTCGGTTTTCAGCCGCGCGGCATCGGCAAGAAAGAAACGCGCGTCGAACCGGCGCGTGCGCCCCGGCGGGGTGATCGCGCGAAAGACGAAGGCAAGGCCATCGGGCGAGGGGATGAAACCGCGCTCTGCAAAGCTTTGCCAGCCTGCGGGCACCGGGTCAGGCCACTGGCCCGAGGTGCCAAGGATCTGGCCGGTTTCTTCCCACAATTCGCGGATCGCGGCGGCGAGAAGCGCGGGGCCGACGCCCGGGGGCGCATCTTCCTGCAATCGGGTGCGGCAGGGTTCCGCGCCCTTTTCGGCCAAGGGCACAGCCTTGTCTTCCGGGTCGAGCGCGCCGCCGGGGAACACGAACTTGTTCGGCATGAAGGCGGCCTTGGCGCCGCGCTGACCCATCAGAACGCGGGGCGCATCGGTCTTTGCATCGCGGATCAAAACGACCGTGGCAGCGTTGCGAATGACCGTCGACTTGTCGTCTGGCCCTTTGGGCTTTTGCGTCTTGTCTGTCATGAAACCTCCCCGGGGCCGGGGTGGTCCCCGGTCACATGTCTTGTCTGGCCAATTCACGGTCGGGTGCGAAGCCATGCATCCGCTTGGCCCATTGCACCCCGACCATGAGGCCCTTGAACCTTGGCAGAAGGTAGAGGCCGAGCGCAACCGAGAGGATCGCGAGGACAGAGAAAAGCACCATCGGTTCCGGACGGAAGATGGTGAAGCCGAAATGGAAGAACGGCACCATGAGATGACCCACCACCAGGATGGTCAGATAGGCGGGGCCATCGTCGGCGCGGTGGTGGCTGAGCTCTTCGTTGCAGACCGGGCAGTGGTCGCGCACCTTCAGGTAGCTTTGCATCATGTGGCCGGTGCCGCATTGCGGACAGCGTTTGCGCCACCCAAGCCAGAGGGCGGGTTTGACCGGGCGTTCCGCGCCGGTATCCGCCGCGCGCGCCATCTGTGCCATTGTCGAGGCGTCCATGTCGTTCTCGTTCATTCTGATCCGTTCGCTTCATTGCCTCTACGGGGTTGCGCCCGCGAACCCCATGATGCGTTTTGTCGCGGCCCCATGTGCGCGCCCGCATATGCCACCCGTCCCGCGCGCGACGGAAACCGCGCCAACCCCCGTTTGATGGGTATGTCGGGCGGCGATGATCCCCGGCGACACGTCAGGACACAATGATCCTACAGGAGTTGAACAGATGAAACGAGCACTGACAATCGCGGGCCTTGGCCTTCTCACCGGCGTCGCACTGTCGCTGGTCACGCCGGGCATGGCCCAAGCGCGGGACGGTGGCCCGCGCATGGAGCGGACTTTTTCCGATCTCGACGCGGATGGGGACGGTCAGATCACGGAAGCGGATTTCACCGCACGCCAGACGGCCCGGTTTGCCGAGGCCGACATGGACGCGGACGGGGCGGTGACGCGTGAGGAATTGGCGGCGGCCATCGTGGCCCGGATGTCCGACCGGTTTTCGGCGGCGGGCGATGATCGCCGTGCCCCGCCTGAAGAAAAGCTGGCTGCGCGGGCCGACCGGGCGTCGGAGCGCATGATGTCGCGCCTCGATGTGGACAACAACGGCACGCTGGAGGCGGATGAATTCAAGCCGCGCCGCGATGCCGCGCGCCTGATTGACCGGTTCGACACCGATGACGACAACGCATGGTCCGAGGCCGAATTTGACGCGATGCAATCGGACCGCCACGCGCGGATGGATCACCGTGGTAAGGGCGGCGGCAAAGGTCACGGAAAAGGCGACGGGCGCGGGGGCCACTGGGGCCACGGCGGACGCTGGTAGCAGGACCGGGCAGGGCGCGCCGGTGCCTTGCCCCTCCACCTTACCCCTGCCGCGCCAGACCTTGCGGGGTCAGCGGGGTGGGCGTAGCTAAGGGACGCGATGAATATGGCTCTCGACGCATCCAGCGAAGTCTCGGACGAGGCGTTGCTCGTGGCTTTCGGCAATGGCGACCGCGAGGCCGCGATGCTGTTGACCGCGCGGCTGACGCCCCGGATCATGGGGTTTTCCGCGCGCATGCTGGGCGGCGACCGGGCCGAGGCCGAGGATGTGACGCAGGAGGCGATGTTGCGCCTGTGGAAGATCGCGCCCGATTGGCGGCAGGGCGAGGCAAAGGTGACAACATGGCTCTACCGGGTCACCGCGAACCTCTGCACCGACCGGCTGCGCAAGAAGCGCGGCATCGCGCTCGATACCGTGCCGGAGCCGGAAGACGAGACACCGGGGGCGGTCGAGGGCATGATCGAGGCCGACCGGGTGCGCGCGCTGGAAACGGCGCTTTCCGCCTTGCCAGACCGGCAGCGAGAGGCGGTGGTGCTCAGGCATCTGGAAGGGTTGACCAACCCGGAGATCGCCGCGGCCATGGAGATCAGCGTCGAGGCGGTCGAAAGCCTGACCGCCCGGGGCAAACGAACACTGGCCCGGCAGTTGGCCGGACAGCGCGAGGAGTTGGGATATGTCGAAAACTGACGAAAACGAGACCGGTTTGACCGACGCGGCGCTGGACGATGTGTTCGCGGCGGCGCGCGCGACGGTGCCGGAACCGCGCGCCGAGGTGATGGCGCGTATCCTGGCCGATGCTGAGGGCGAGATCGACCGGCGCGAGAGCGTGTCCGCCAACGCCCGACCGGCGCACCGCTTCGATATCCTGCGCGCGGCGATCGGGGGCTGGCCCGCGATGGCGGGCATGGCGACGGCGGCGGTGACCGGCCTCTGGATCGGGGTGTCGGCGCCGGATCAGCTTTCGGTCCTGTCGGGTGGATGGATCGAGGGGGCTTCGGCCAACTCGGAGTTCGAATTGGAAGAGCTTGTGCCGGGCTATATCGCCCTGATGGCATTGGATGAGGTGGCACCATGACCGGAACATCGGACGACATCCCGCGCAGCGGGATGAAGGGTTGGGTAAAGGCGCTGTTCGCGGTGTCTCTTACGCTGAACCTTCTGGTGTTCGGCGTGGTCATCGGCGCGGTGGTCAGCCATTGGGACGGGCCACGCGGCAAGCCGTCGGATCATGCGCGCCTGCGCCTTGACCCGGCTCTGGGCCCGCTTGCACGCGCGCTGCCCGAGCCTGCGCGCCAAGCCGCGATGGCCGAGTTGTCGGCGCGCTCCGGTCCTTATGACGCACGTCGGGCGGCCTTGGCAGGGCAACTCAACGATATGCTGACGCTCTTGCGGGCAGAGCCGTTCGACGCCGAGGCGTTTCGGGCGCTGTTCGTCGCGCAGACAGAAAGCTGGGCCAGCCGCGCTGAGGTCGGGCGCGATGTTGTGATGTCGCAGGTCGCGGCCCTGTCGCCCGAGGATCGTGCGGCATTTGCCGACCGGATCGAACGCGGGTTTCGACGTGCGCTTGAGCGGGGGGCTAAGCCCCGCGACTGACCGCAGTCACGCCGCAGAGCGCGCCTGCGCGAAAGACACGGTGTTGCGCCCGGCGGATTTTGAGGCATAGAGCGCCTGATCAGCGGCTTCCATCAGGTCGCGCGCCTGATCGTTGCCCGCCTGTGACGTGGCCACGCCGATCGAGGTTGTGACCGGAACAAGCGTCGCGGTGCCCGTCACCACCACCGGCTCGCGCGCGATCACGCCGCGCAGGCGTTCGGCGACCAATTCGGCGCGGTCCCGGTCGGCATCCTGCAACACCACGAGAAATTCCTCCCCCCCGATCCGGGCGGCAAGGTCGATGTCGCGGATATTATCGGTGAGCCTGCTGGCGATGGTGCGCAGCACGTCGTCGCCGGTCAGGTGACCATGTTGGTCGTTGATCGTCTTGAAGTGGTCGAGATCCAGGATCATCACCGAAAAGGGCATGCTCCGGTCCCGGGCGTCCCGGATGAGCCGGGTCAGATAGCTTTCGGCGTAACGGCGGTTGTAAAGCCCGGTCAGCGGATCACGCAGGGCGACGTCAAGCTGATCCTCGACCTGGGCGCGCAACCGGTCGGTTTCGCGTTTGCGCGCCACGAGGGTGCCGAGACGCAAAGCCAGCTCATGCGCGTCCGCCGCCGCCGGGGCCACCGCATCGGTTCCGAGATCAAGCGCCATGTCGGCGCTTTCACCCAGCAATCCGGCCGTGTGCAGCATGATCACCGCACCACGCGTGCTGTGCCGGGCGCGCAATTCGCTGATCAACCGAAGGCTCGCGTCCGGATGGGCGGGGTCTTCGGCAATCATGATTGCATCGGGCGCATAGGTGGGATCAGCGCAGGCTTCAAGCACATGGGCTCCGGTGAAGACGCGGATCGCGGCGGGGCAAACCGCCTCAAGCGCGCGCTTTCGGCACAGGGCCGCCGTGGTCTCGGGCGCGACGATGGCGATCTCCATGCGGGTCTCAAAGCCGATCTGCGCCTCTGCAAGCTCGCCGGTATCGAGCACCGCGCAACGCCGAGCCAATTCGTCCGGCGTGGCCCGTTTGCGCATCAGGTTGCGCAGGAGCGCGAGCAAAAGGCGCTCGCCGGGCAGATCGGTCAGGCATTCATCGGCCCCCGCCTTGAACGCCGCGATCCGCGCATCCCGATCGCTCCCGGCGCCGTAAAGCAGAACCGGCGTGTTGCGCAGGCTTCGGTCCGATTTGAGTTCCCGGCAAATCTCGACCCCGGAGCGCCCGTCGAAGTCGACATCCATCACGATGGCATCGGGCTGCGTCCGCGCAATCGCTGCGCGCAATTCGGCCCGGTTGTTGACCTGCGACACGCGGTGATGCGATCCGGCCAGCCGCGCCTTGAGCGTGATCCGCTCGGTCACAAGGTCGTCTGCTATGAGGATCGGGCCATTCATCCAATACCGCTCAATTTTTATCCGTATCCGTTGCGTTCCGGTAAGGATTGCCAAAGAAGTGTTAAAAAAGAGTTTCCGATTCCAAACCGGGGGGCGTGATGCAGCAAGCAATGGCCGAAACCATCGGCTTGAAGGCACTGGGCTGGCTGGCCGGGAACGAAGAGCTTTTGCCGGTCTTTCTCGGGGCGACCGGATCCGGCGTCGAAGATTTGAAGGCCGGGGCGGGCGATCCGGCCTATCTTGCATCGCTGCTTGATTTCATCTGCATGGACGATGCCTGGATCGTGGCGTTCTGCGATGCCGAGGGGCTGGCGTATGACACGCCGATGCAGGCACGCGCGGGTCTGCCGGGCGGCGGCGAGATGCATTGGACGTGACCGGACGCGAACCCACGATCGCGGCCATCCTGTTCGACAAGGATGGAACGCTTTTCGATTTCCAGGCCACTTGGGGCACATGGGCTGACCGGATGATCGCCGACCTTGCGGGGGACGACGCGGGGTTGGCAAACCGGCTGGCCGCGGCGGTGGGATACGACCGTGGGGCACGGCGGTTCTTGCCGCATTCGATGGTGATCGCGGGCACGCCCGACGACGTTGTGACGGCGCTCGCCCCGGAGCTTGGCACTGACCCCGAGACGCTTTTGTCCCGCCTCAACGCCGCCGCGGCGTCGGTCGAGGCGGTCAGCGCGGTGCCGCTCGTCCCGCTGCTGGGCGGTTTGCGCGCGAAAGGTCTGCGCCTTGGCGTTGCGACCAATGACGCGCAGGCCCCGGCGCTTGCGCATCTGGAACAGGCCGGGGTTGCGGATCAATTCGACTTCGTGACCGGGTCGGACGGGGCGTTCGCGCCGAAACCGGACCCGGCCATGTGCTTGGGCTTTGCGCGTGCCCTGCGGCTTGACCCGGCGCAGGTGGTGATGGTGGGCGACAGCCTGCACGATCTCAATGCGGGCCGGGCTGCGGGGATGAGGACCATCGGCGTGCTCACGGGGGTGGCCGCCCGAGATGAGCTTGCCCCGATGGCGGACGCGGTGCTGGCGCATATTGGCGCGCTTCCCGACTGGCTCGCGCAGGTGTCGGAATAAAGCGGTTCTGATGTGTCCTGCGATCCGGCGCGGCGCGAAAAGGACAGCGTTTCGTCAAGGATTGGAGGTTTGTTAACACCTCGCCCCTAGAACAGGTGCATCAACTGAGGGAAGATTGATGCATGGTTTGATCAGTCGTTCATTCGAGGACTTCGTCAAATCCGCCTATGGGCCCGGCGTCTGGCGACAGGCGATGATCGCGCTTGATGCCGGGGTGGACGGCTTCGAGACGATGCTGCACTACGATGACGCACTGGTGGACAGGGTCGTGACACTGTGTTCCGAGCAGCTTGGCAAGCCGCGCGAGGCGCTTTTGGAAGACTTCGGGACGCATCTCGTGGCGGGGGAAGGGGCCGCCCGGGTGCGCCGTTTGTTGCGCTTTGGCGGTGTGGATTACGGGGATTTTCTGCATTCGCTGGATGAACTGGCCGGACGTGCCGCGCTCGCCGTGCCCGACATCGACCTTCCGGAGATGGAGCTTTTGCGTGTCAGCGATGCGCACTACGAGCTTGTTTGCCGAAGCGGGTTTCGCGGTGTCGGCTTTGTCATCATGGGTCTATTGCGTGCGCTGGCCGATGATTATGGGGCGCTCGCGTTGCTTGACCATCTCGGGCTGCGCGACCGGTGCGAAGTGATCTCGATCCTGCTGCTGGAAAGCGATTTTGCCGAGGGTCGCGGATTTGACCTTGCCCCAAGCGCGGTGGGGGCCGGGGGGGCGGCACGATGAGCAAGACGCCCTTGATCCGCGTGCCCCTGCAATCGCTGGACGTGATGATGCCCTTGCACATCGTGGTCGATGTGGATGGCTACATTCAGCATGTCGGGCCGACCATGGCAAAGGTCTTTGGCGACACGCCGCATATCGGCGTTCGGATGCTGGATCTCTTTGACCTGCGCCGCCCGGATGAAGCGGCGATCGTGCGCATGCTTCGGGCCGGGGCGACGGGCAAGGTTCTGTTGAAACGGAAAGATCGCGCGCAGACCCAGATGATCGGGGTCGCGGTGACGCTGCCGGGATACGAGGGCATCTTGGTCAACCTGTCCTTCGGCATTTCGATTTTCGACGCAGTTGCACAATACCGGCTCGCCGGGTCGGATTTCGCGCCCACCGATCTCACGCTGGAGCTTTTGTATCTTGCCGAGGCGAATTCGGCGGCGATGGCGGAAAGCCGCGCGTTGAACATGCGGCTGCATGGCGCGGTGACGCAAGCGGGGGCCGAGGCGACCACCGACACGCTCACGGGGCTTCAAAACCGTCGCGCGCTCGACCAGGCCTTGCTTCGGCTGATCGAGCGGGACATCCCCTTCACGCTGGCCCATCTAGATCTCGATTTCTTCAAGAGCGTGAACGACACCTTCGGTCATGCCGCCGGGGACCGGGTGCTGGTCGAGGTGGCCCGGGTGCTACAGGACGAAACCCGCGACGAAGACACTGTGGCGCGGGTGGGGGGCGATGAATTCGTGCTCGTCTTCGCGGGTCTCACGGACCAGCAACGGTTGTCGACGGTGGCCGAGCGGATCATCCAACGGCTGGAAGAGCCGATATCCTTCGGACGTGAGATGTGCAGGATTTCGGCGACCATCGGGCTTGTATCCTCGACCCAATACGACGCGCCCGATGCCAGCCGGATGCTGGTGGATGCCGATCTTGCGCTCTACGAATCCAAGGGCGCCGGGCGGGCGCAATTCAGTTTCTTTGGGCAGGGACCGAAAGGCCCCGGTGGTCGGGATGCGCAAAAGATCGCCTGAGCAGACATCAGTTCCAAATTGTCAGCCCCATTGCAAGGGGCCGCATAGTCTGGTGGCGATTGGCACCACCACACACCTGCGCCACACGGCCCCGACCGCAGCAAGGTTTCTGCGACGCAGCATCTCGGTTCTGTCGCAAAAAAAGGCAGCGGCGGCCAAGGGGTGAGTCGCCCATTTCGCACCTGCAGCATCACGGGCGCGTCCGAATATCGGGCAGGCCCGGACAATACCGCCCAAAAATCGCGCATTCCCTTCTGATGCGCGACGACCCCCGGCCCAGATGTTGCCTCAGAAAGACGGTTGGAAAACCGTTGCCGTGCCCCGGCCAAATGTCTTTGTCGCGAAATGTGACACCCCGGGGCGCGCAACGACCCTTCGATCGAAACAAGGTCGGAGCGCTGACGCGACCAACAGCTCGCGGGGGGATCCGCCGACCGTGCCGTGACCGGCGCTTGGCCCCATCCCGCACCAGGAGGGACAGATGAAATCCATTAAAACCGCTCTCGTCGGAACCGTGGCCTTCGCCGCGATGACCGCGACCGCACAGGCACAAGATTGCCCGATCAAGGTCGGCGTTCTCCATTCGCTTTCCGGCACCATGGCAATCTCGGAAACCACGCTCAAGGACACCATGGAAATGCTGGTGGCCAAGCAGAACGAAGCCGGCGGCGTGCTCGGCTGCGATTTGGAAGCGGTCGTGGTCGACCCGGCCTCGGACTGGCCGCTCTTCGCCGAGAAGGCGCGGGAGCTTTTGACCGTTCAAGAGGTCGACGTGATCTTCGGCAGCTGGACATCGGTGTCGCGCAAATCGGTTCTCCCGGTGCTTGAGGAGCTGAACGGTCTCATGTTCTACCCGGTGCAATACGAGGGCGAGGAATCGTCCAAGAACGTGTTCTACACGGGTGCCGCACCGAACCAGCAGGCGATCCCGGCCACCGATTACTTTCTCGACGAGCTCGGGGTCGAGAAATTCGCCCTGCTCGGCACCGATTATGTCTATCCCCGCACGACAAACAACATTCTGGAAAGCTACCTAATGGACAAGGGTATCTCGGAAGAAGACATCTTCGTGAACTACACGCCCTTCGGCCATTCTGACTGGTCGAAGGTCGTCGCCGATGTCGTGGCGCTTGGCGCGGATGGCAAGAAAGTCGGCGTGATCTCGACCATCAACGGGGATGCCAACGTCGGGTTCTACAAGGAGCTTGCCTCTGCCGGTATCTCGGCCGAGGACATTCCGGTCGTGGCCTTCTCGGTTGGTGAAGAAGAGCTTGCCGGTCTGGACACCTCGAACCTCGTCGGCCACCTCGCCGCCTGGAATTACTTCATGTCCGCCGACACCGAAGCCAACGCGGAATTCATCGCGTCCTGGCACGACTTCATCGGGGACGAAACCCGCGTGGCCAACGACCCGATGGAGGCGCATTATATCGGCTTCAACATGTGGGTGAACGCCGTGACCGAGGCCGAGACCACCGATGTCGATGCCGTGCGCACCGCCATGTGGGGGCAGGAGTATCCGAACCTGACGGGCGGCACAGCCGTGATGGGCACCAACCATCACCTCGCCAAGCCGGTGCTGATCGGTGAGATCCTTGAGGATGGTCAATTCGACATCATCAGCCAGACCACGGAAGTGGCGGGGGATGCCTGGACCGACTACCTGCCGGAATCGGCGGTCCTGAAGTCCGATTGGCAAGAGCTCGAGTGCGGTATGTACAACACCGAAACCAGCACCTGCGTGCAGATCGAATCCAACTACTGATCGTGGCACTTTCGGGCGGCGGGGTGACCCGCCGCCCTTTCCTTGGGGTAGGGTAACATGTTGAAACGGGTGTTGGTGATCGTGCTTGCCGCGATTTGCCTTGGGGCGGTCGCGCAGGCGCAGACCGACGATGCTGGCGGTGCCGGGCTTGGCGCGATACAGGTCATCTTGCAGGATCAGGCCGAGATCATCGTCGAAAGCTCGCGCCAGACGATTGCGCCGGCCATCGACGCGGTGGCGGACAGCGGGCTGCCCCAGGCGCAGCGGGTGATGGAGGTCTGGCAGGCGCGCGACATGTATCGGCGCATCTCGGACGGGCTTTTCTTCGCAGCCGAGGAAACCGGTGACGATGTCTGGACCCTGACCGATTTCGACACCGGTGCCAATGTCGGCGAGCTGTCGGGTGACGCGCTGGAGCAGATCAAGCCGAACTCCGGCGTGCGTAGCTTGATCGGGACCGCGCTGGTCCGGTTCCAGTTGAACGACCCCGACCCCGCAAAACGCGAAGATGCGATTTCATCGCTGGAACGGCGCGCCAATGCGGACCTGCTTGACCCCCTTCGCGCCTCGATCGAGGGCGAGCCCGATGCGTCGCTCAAGGCGCGCAAAATCCGCACCGAACGCATGCTGACCGTCGCTTATGAGCCCGATGAAGCCGCGCGGATCGCGGCCATTGAAGAGCTTTCGGGCGATCTGGGCGTTGATGTGCGCGCGGCGCTCAACCCGCTTGTCGCGACCACGATCCGGGCCTATCCGGACGGTGTGCCGGATGATGTGAACCTTGCTGCGATCCTGACCCCGGGCACCGATGCGCTGTCGCGCGCGGAAGCCTATGAGATGACCGATGGTCCGGCGCTGGTGTCAGACGCCGACCTTATGAATGCCTTGCAGGCAAATATCGATGACGGGATGGTCGGCGGTGTGCCGGTGGCAGCGCTGTCTGACCCGGGGCGGCGCGCGGCGGCCTATGGCGCGCTCGCAGATGCGGGCGTGGTGGCGCCGCGCCCGACCGAGGCGCAGGTGCAAGCTGCCCTAGATGCCGTGACCTTTGCGGCGATCTATTCCGATCCGTCGCCCGCGGTGACACAAGCCGCCGAAGCGGCGCTCGCGAAGATCGCGACCAACGTGGGCCTGAACCAGGTCTTCGATCTGGGTTTGGACGCGCTGAGCCTTGGCTCGATCTATTTCCTTGCCGCCATCGGGTTGGCCATCACCTTTGGCGTGATGGGCGTGATCAACATGGCGCATGGCGAGTTTATCATGATGGGCGCCTACACTGGCTTCGTGGTTCAGCAGGTCGTGCCGAACCACACCCTGTCCATTGTCCTCGCGATCCCGCTGGCCTTCGCCGTGACCTTTGCTGCCGGGGTGGCGTTGGAGCGGTTGGTGATCCGGTGGCTTTACAACCGCCCGCTTGAGACGCTTCTGGCCACCTTCGGGGTTTCCATTGCCCTGCAACAGCTTGCCAAGAACATCTTCGGCACGCAGGCGCGGCCGCTGACCAGCCCCGATTGGTTGGGCGGCGCGGTGGTGATCAACGACGTCGTGTCGATTTCAACGATCAGGATCGCGATCTTCGTGCTCGCGCTCATTTTCCTCGCGGTGTTCCTGTTCATCATGAAGCGCACGCGGCTGGGATTGGAAACGCGGGCGGTGACGCAGAACCCCGGCATGGCGGGCGCGATGGGCATCAACCCGGGGCGCGTCAACATGCTGACTTTCGGCCTCGGCTCGGGGATTGCCGGGATCGCCGGGGTTGCCATCGGGCTTTATGCCCAGGTCACCTCGGAAATCGGGCAAGCATATATCGTGCAGAGTTTCATGACCGTGGTCGTGGGTGGCGTCGGCAATATCTGGGGCACCCTGCTGGGGGCCGGGATGATCGGCGCGCTGCACAAGGGAATCGAATGGTTCAACCCGTCGAACACGCTCGCCGCCCAAACCTACATGATCATCTTCATCATCATTTTCATCCAGTTCCGGCCCCGTGGCATCATTGCCCTGAAGGGCCGGGCAGCGGGGGATTGAGCATGCGCGCGTTTTCCGATCACACGACAAGTCCGGTGCCCTTGGCGCGCGCTTTCGGGGAGCTGCGTCATGGAGCGTAGCTTCCTTTTGAAAAATCCCTCGGTCCTTGTCTTTCTCGCCGTGCTGGCAATGTTCACCATCGCCGTCACCGTGATGTCCGAAGCCTTTGGTGCGGGGCTTGTTTCGACCAGCTTCGTCAAGACGTTGGGCAAGACGCTGTGCCTTGCGCTCATCGCCTTGGCGATGGACCTTGTCTGGGGGTTCGCGGGTATCCTGTCGCTGGGTCATTTCGCCTTCTTCGGGTTGGGCGGCTACATGATCGGCATGTGGCTGATGTATGAGCGGACCCGGCTGATCGTCGAAGAAAGCATGGCGCAGGCGGCGATCCCGCCGACCGACAGCGAGGTGGTGGATGCCATCGGGTCGCAGATTTTCGGGGTCGTGGGCTCTGCTGACTTCCCCCCGATCTGGATGTTTGCCGATAGCCTGACCGCGCAGCTCGTGCTCGTGGTGGCGGTACCCGGTCTGCTGGCCTTCGTGTTCGGCTGGCTGGCGTTCCGGTCACGGGTGACGGGCGTTTACCTGTCGATCCTGACACAAGCGATGACGCTGGCGCTGTCGCTGTATCTCTTTCAAAACGACTCCGGGCTTCGCGGCAACAATGGCCTGTCTGGCTTGCAAAACCTGCCGGGTGTGACCGCCAGCCAGGATTTCGTGTCGATCTGGTTCTTCTGGGCCTCCGCGCTCGCGCTGGGCCTCGGATATCTGTTCGCGGCGTGGCTGGTGTCGGGCAAATTCGGCAGCGTCCTGCGCGGTATTCGCGACAACGAGGCGCGGGTTCGGTTTCTGGGCTATTCGGTCGAGGGATACAAGCTCGTCATCTTCACTGTTTCGGCCATGATCGCAGGCGTCGCGGGCGCGCTTTATTATCCGCAGGCGGGGATCATCAACCCGGCCGAGATCGCGCCCATCGCCTCCATCTATCTCGCGGTCTGGGTCGCGATCGGGGGGCGGGGGCGACTCTATGGGGCTGTCATCGGAGCGGTGTTCGTGAGCCTTGTCTCCACCTACTTCACCGGCGGGCAGGCGCCGAATATCAATCTCGGGGTCTACGTGATTTCATGGGTAGATTGGTGGACCGTGCTCCTGGGGCTGTCTTTCGTGCTGGTCACCTTGTTTGCCCCGCAGGGGATCGGCGGTCTGGTCGACCTGTTCGCCCGGCGCCAGCATCCGGAGCGCCACGGTGCAGATCTTGGACCGGACAAGGGCGCGCTCCGGGAAAGCGAGGCGGAACAATGAGCACGCTTCTCGAGGTTTCCGGCATCTCGGTCACGTTCGACGGGTTCCGCGCGATCAACAACCTGAGTTTCGACATAGGCCCGGCCGAGCTACGCGCCATCATCGGGCCCAACGGGGCGGGCAAGACCACCTTCATGGACATCGTGACCGGCAAGACGAAACCGGACGCGGGCAAGGTCCTCTGGGGCGAGATGTCGCGCAATCTCGTCGGGCTCAATGAGGCGCGGATCGCGCAAGAGGGGATCGGGCGCAAGTTTCAAAAACCCACGGTATTCGAGGACCAGACGGTGCAGGAAAACCTTCTCATGGCGCTGAAAAAGAACCGGGGCGCGTTCGCGGTGATCTTCTGGCGGCCCACGGGTGAGGATCTTGACCGGGTGACGGAACTCGCCGGCGAAATCGGGCTGGCCAACGAATTGAAACGCAAATCCGGGGAATTGAGCCATGGGCAAAAGCAATGGCTTGAAATCGGGATGTTGCTTGCGCAGGAGCCACGGCTTCTGCTGGTCGATGAACCGGCGGCGGGCATGACACCCTCTGAACGCGAACACACCACCGCGATCCTTGTCGAAGCGGCAAAAACGCGGGCGGTTGTCGTGGTGGAGCATGACATGGAATTTATCCGACGCCTCGACTGCCGCGTGACGGTGCTGCACGAAGGGTCGGTGCTGGCAGAAGGGTCGTTGGGTCACGTGACCGCGGATCAGGAGGTGATCGATGTCTACCTCGGACGCTGATCGGATGCTTGAGGTGAGGGGCCTCACCCTTCACTACGGCCACAGCCAGATCCTGCATGGGGTCGATCTTGTGGCCGCGACCGGGCAGGTGAGCTGTGTCATGGGCACGAACGGGGTTGGAAAAACCTCGCTCATCCGTGCAATCGCCGGGCGGCACAACCGGTCGGCGGGTGAGGTGGTTCTGGACGGAGAACCCCTTGGCGTGCTGCCCGCCCACATGCTGGCGCGCAAGGGCATCGCGCTGGTCTCGCAAGGCCGCGAGATCTTTCCGCTGCTCACGGTGCGCGAGAATATGGAGACCGGGTTTTCCGTTCTGCCGAAATCCGACCGGGCCCTGCCGGAAGAGATGTTCGAGCTTTTCCCTGTTCTCAAGGAGATGCAGCATCGGCGTGGCGGCGATCTTTCTGGCGGGCAACAACAACAGCTTGCTATCGCCCGCGCGCTCATCACCCGGCCGAAGTTGTTGTTGATGGACGAGCCGACCGAGGGCATTCAACCCAATATCATCCAGATGATCGGCAACGTGATCGCGAAGCTGCGGGACGAGGGTCAAATGGCCATCGTGCTGGTCGAACAATACTTCGACTTCGCCTATGACCTTGCCGACCGCTTCACGGTGATGCGGCGGGGCGAGGTCATCATGGACGGTGCGAAAGCCGACGTTGACCGGGCCGCACTGTTGGACAGCGTGTCGGTCTGATCGCCTGCTAATCCGCAGCGCGTCCGTGGCCTGGTGGGGGCGCGAGGGCGCAACACGGTTGACCCAAGCGCAAGATCAGGCGACGCTGGCAGGGTATTGCAAGACACTTGGGGTCTCGTGGGGTCAGGGCCATGGCGGACGAAAGGGGCAAAGGTTCGGCGCCGTGCGCCACGTCTTTCCCGCGACGCCCCAGGTGCCGCCCCCGGCCCGTCCACTCTGCAAGGGATAATTGACATGCGCATTCCGGTATCTCCGATCCTGCTTTCTCTGGGCGTTACGCTCGGCGCCACCTTGGGCGCGGGGCAGGCAACCGCCGCCGACGACGTCATGGTGGTCTTCGACGGATCAAACTCGATGTGGGGTCAGATCGACGGCACCGCCAAGATCGAGATCGCGCGCGATGCGATCGGCAACCTGACCGCAGAACTCGATGCCGGGACCAATGTTGGCCTCATGGCCTATGGCCACCGCCGCCGCGGCGATTGCAGCGATATCGAGGTGGTCCTGCCGCCCGCGCCGCTCGACCGGGACGCCTTCCTTGAACAGATTGCGCAGATCACACCGACCGGCAAGACCCCCCTCACCGATGCGGTCGAACAGGCCGCCGAGGCGCTGTCGTTCCGCGACCGCCCGGCCACGGTCCTTCTGATATCGGATGGGTTGGAAAGCTGTGACCGCGATCCTTGCGCGCTGGCCGAAACACTTTCGCGCACCGGCGTTGATTTCACCGCCCACGTCGTGGGCTTCGGTCTTGGGGCGGACGCCGATACCGCGTCGCTGGCCTGTATCGCTGAAGAGACCGGCGGCAGGTTCCTTGCCGCAGACGACGCGGCCACGCTGAGCACCGCGCTAAGCACGGTCGGGGCCGAGGTGGCGCAGACCCCGGTTGCGCCTGAACCGGAACCTGAGCCCGAACCAGAGCCCGGCCCCCAAGTCACGATCACCGCGCCCGAGACGGTGACGCAAGGGGCGGATTTCGCGCTGTCATGGGATCCCACCGGCGACAACCCGCGCGACTACGTCACCATCGTCGCCATGGGCGCCGACGACGGGGTCAGCGGCGACTACGCCCGCGTCGGCGACGAGAGCGAAGCCAACCTGACCGCACCCGCCGACACCGGGCTATACGAATTGCGTTACATGCCGGAAGACGAAGACACCCCATTGGGGCGTGCAGCGATCGAGGTGGTGGAAGCCGACGTGACCGTGAGCGCGCCGGAAACGGTGCTGGCCGGCGCGTTGTTTGACGCAAGCTGGACCGGCACGGTGCACCCGCGCGACTACGTCACCATCGTTCCGATGGGGTCCGACGACAACGTCAGCGGCAGCTATTTCCGCGTGGGCGGAGGCGACGGCACCGACGACCTGCAAGCTCCGGCGGAAACCGGGCTTTACGAGGTGCGCTACGTGCTGAACGAAGGCAAGCGGGTGATGGCCCGCACGCCGATCGAGGTGACGGAACCGGAGATGACCGTGAGCGCGCCGGAAACGGTGCTGGCCGGTGCGTTGTTTGACGCAAGCTGGACCGGCACGGTGCACCCGCGCGACTACGTGACCATCGTTCCGATGGGGTCCGACGACAACGTCAGCGGCAGCTATTTCCGCGTGGGCGGAGGCGACGGCACCGACGACCTGCAAGCTCCCGCGGAAACCGGGCTTTACGAAGTGCGCTACGTGTTGAACGAAGGCAAGCGCGTGATGGCGCGCACGTCGATCGAAGTGATGGAACCGGAGACAACGGTCAGTGCGCCGGAACAAGTGCGGATCGGTGAAAGCCTGCGCATCGAATGGACGGGGGCCGTGCATCCGCGCGACTACGTCACGCTTGTCCCGCGTGGCAGCGACCCGGACACATCCGGCGATTACCAACGCGTGGGCACCGAGAGCCAGGCGGATCTGGCCGCCCCCGATGCGCCCGGTCTTTACGAGGTGCGCGATGTGCTGAACGAGGGCAAGCGCGTGCTGGCACGAACCCCGGTCGAGGTTTTGGCCGAGGATGCGCAGCTCTCCACCGGCGTGACCCTTGAAGCCCCGGATACCGCGTCGCCCGGGACGGAGATCGAGGTGTCCTGGACCGGCGGTCCCGACAGCGATGACCAGCGCATCACGCTGGCGCGCGGGGGGCAGGCGATCTTCACATGGGTGATCGCGGTCGGGATCGACGGGCCACCGCCGGTGCGCCTGACACTCCCCGATGAACCGGGGCTTTACGAATTGCGCTATCTCGACGTGAGCGGGCAGGAGGTGCTGAGCCGGAAGCCGATCCAGATCGAGTGACGGGGGCCGCGTCACTTGTGACCGTGGGGCAGGCGACCAAGCTATCGCAGCTAACTTTCGTAGTTGCTTACTTCGTTGCCTGGCCCATGCGCCAAATCGTAACGGTATTCTTGAGGCGGTTTACGATGATGGTCATATCCGCCTCTTCAAAATAGTAGGCATCATTGAGGTTCAAATCGGAGCCCGTCTTCGAAAACGGCCCTAGCTTCTCGACGAACTGGCTTTCATTCCAAGACATACCAATATCGACGTTCAACATAACCCACTTCTGGGCAATGTTTTGCGCGTCTGTTTGGCTCTTGCCAACGCCCGAACCCATCAGAGACACGTCAGCTTGACCGATGATTTCTTTTTCAATGAGCTTGGCTTCGGAAGAACCGTTTTCGGCACCCCATCTTGGGTAAAAGGTTACTTCCGCAACATATTCGCCGGTTGGCAACCTTTCGTTCCGACCATCAATCGTCACCGTCTGTTCCGTGGACGTAAGCGTGACCCGTTGCGATACCCCGATGTATGTGTCTTTCGGATTTTGGTCCTTGATGGACACGCTGGCCATCACTTCGATCGGCACCGGAATGTTTGTCGTTACGTCTAAAGATACTTCGTAGGCAGAAACTGCGGTCGCTGCGACAGAAATATCGTAGCTTTCCGATGGACTTGTGGTGGCTTCGGTTGTCACGGGATCAGCCAGATTTGGGTCGTTGCGGCCAACGAGCACGGCGAATGCCCCGACGAAAAGAATCGTTGAGAGTATCAGAATGCCTTTTTTCATAAGAACGTTGACCAATCCAAATTCATTGCTGTTGTTTAGTATAGTCTTCGAACCGCGCTGAGGCGTCAATCACGGGGCATGCCTCTTACGCGCGAAGTGCATTGTTCAGATTTCCGTGTTTCTTTGGCTCGAGTTCTTGGCCTGTTTGGTGGCCTTCACGTCCTTAAGAAATGCTTAGCCAGAGGGCAAATGACAGAAATATATCAAGTAACAATAGTGGCTTGCGGATGAAATGGCAGCCCGTAGGGGAATCGAACCCCTCTTTCCAGGTTGAAAACCTGGCGTCCTAACCGATAGACGAACGGGCCGCGCTTGGCGTGAGGCGGTGTTTAGGAAAAGGGCGGGTCGGGCGCAAGAGGGAATCTTGGGGAAACGGGAAAAAGTTTGGCACCGTTGGGCCCGCCGCTGCGCCCTTTCCTGTGCCCTGTGCGCGGCTCATGCGGGGGCCGCGTCTTCGAGCCTCAGTTGCGGGATGCTGCGCCCGTTCCAGTGGTTGATTTCAAGCCGTCCGGCGAGGTGAAAGCGCGCGCCCTTGTGGCCTTCCAGAACGGGGCCGAGGTCGCTGTCATAAGCCCCGAAGGCGATCGCCTCCAGTTTGGCCGAAAGCCCGTCGCCAAAGCTCACCTTGAGGTGGCGGTCCCCGACCCGCTTGGCGAAATGGATCTGCATGTCGGGAAAGGCGAACCGGGGGCCGGGGGCGCCTGCACCATAAGGGCCCGCAGCCTCGATCTGTTCGATGAGGTCCACGGTCGCCGCCCCGGGCATCAGCACCCCGTCGAGGGTCAGATCACCGGGGCCGCCCGCGCCTGCGCCCTGTTTGGCAAGAAGCTCGGACAGCCGCGCCATGGCCGGGTCAAGCTGCGTGCGGGTCAGCGACAGGCCCGCCGCCATCCGGTGCCCGCCGCCTTTTTCGATCAGCCCTTCGGCGGCGAGCTTCTGGATCGCGGCCCCGAGGTCGACGCCCGAGACGCTGCGCCCGGACCCTTTGCCATCGTCGCCGTCGAAGCCGATGACGATGGCGGGGCGATTGCTGGCTTCTTTCAGACGTGCGGCGACGATGCCGACGACGCCGGGGTGCCAGCCGTCAGCAGCCGCCCAGACGAGCGGGGCATCAAGGCCCCGGGTCTCGGCCTGATCAAGCGCGGCAAGGCGCACCTGTTCCTCGATCTCGCGGCGCTCGGTGTTGAGTTGATCGAGCCGGGTGGCCATGGCGGCGGCCTCGGCCGGGTCAGTGGTCGCCAGAAGGCGCGCGCCAAGGTCGGCCTTGCCGATCCGCCCGCCCGCGTTGACGCGCGGGCCCAGCAGGAAGCCAAGGTGATAGGCGCGCGGCGCCTCGTTCATGCGCGCAACATCCGCGAGCGCCACCAGACCGGGGCGCCGCCGGGCCGCCATGACCTTCAGCCCCTGCAAGACAAGCGCGCGGTTCGCACCGATGAGGGGGGCGACATCGGCCACCGTGGCCAGCGCCACGAGGTCGAGCATCTGCATCAGGTCGGGCCCACTGCGTTGCGCCGCGCGCAACTGTCGCCCGACCTCGACCAGCATCAGGAAAACGACGCCCGCAGCGCAGAGATAGCCTGGGGCGTCGGCTTCGTCCTGCCGGTTCGGGTTCACCACGGCGAAGGCAGGGGGGAGCGTTTCGCCGCCCAAGTGGTGGTCGATCACCACGACCTCGGCCCCGTTCGCGTTGGCCGCCGCGACCGGTTCGTGGCTCAGGGTGCCGCAATCCACAGCGAGGATCAGGGTATGATCGGCGGCAAGGGCCTCCATTGCGGGGACGTTGGGGCCATAGCCTTCGTCGATCCGGTCGGGGATGTAGAGCGTCGCCTGCCGCCCCATCTGGCGCAACCAGTCGATCAAAAGCGCGGCCGAGGCCCCGCCGTCCACGTCGTAGTCCGCAAATATGGCGATGTGTTCAGAGGCGTCGACCGCTTTGAGAAGCCGCGCTGCGGCGCGCTCCATGTCCTTCATCCCGCGCGGGTCGGGAAGGGTGTCGCGCAGGCGCGGGGCGAGAAAGGCCTCGGCTTGGGATGCGCCCACGCCCCGGCGGGCCAGCACGGCGGCCACGGCGCGGGGCAGGTCGGTGGCCTGCATCAGCGCCTCCGTTGCGCGTTCATGTTCGATGCCGGGGCCGACCCACCTGCGCCCGGTAAGGCTTTGGGAGACATCGAGGAAACCGGTCATGGGCTGCAGGCTCCGCTGGGCAGGACGCGGGCGAATTCGCCGTTCAGCTGATCAAGCGCCGCGTTATGGATCGCTTCCGGGTTGAGCGGCCCGCCATCACGCCACCCCGCGTCGGCATTGCCCGCAAAGGCCGCGCAGGCGTCATGCGCGATGGTGACCGAGAACCCGAGGTTCGCCCCCATCCGCGCCGTGGTCGAGACGCAATGCGGGGTGGTCAGGCCCGCAAGCACGATGTCGCGACAGCCGATGTCGCCAAGACGGGTGGCAAGATCGGTGCCGATGAAGGCCGCGTTCACCCGCTTGTCGATGACCGGCTCGCCGGGCGCGGGCGCGATGTCTGTCATATGCGCGACATGCCCGCCCTCTGGGTTCAACGGGCTGCCGGGTGTGCGCGACAGGTGGCGCACGTGATATAGCGGTGCGCCCGCCACCCGCCAGCGGGTGAGGAGCATGCCCGCCCGCACCTCGGCCTCAGGATTGTTCCGGGGGCCCCAGGCGGGATCGAGAAACCCCTCCTGAAAGTCGATGAGGATCAGGGCCCGGATTTACGCGCCCACCCATTCCTTCGGGTTGCGATAGATCATGCGTCGGATCGACCCCGTCTTGGAGCGCATGAGAAGCGTTTCGGTGGTGAAATGCCCCGGTTCGCGAATGATGCCTTGCAAGATCGAGCCATCGGTCACGCCGGTGGCGGCAAAGATCACGTCGGCTTGCACCATCTCGTCGCGCCCGTAGACCTTGTGCAAATCGGTGATGCCTGCCTTGGCGGCCCGACCCCGTTCATCGTCGTTGCGGAAGGTCAATTGCCCCCACATCTGGCCGCCCATGCACTTCAGCGCGGCTGCCGCGAGAACGCCCTCGGGGGCCCCGCCGCTGCCCATGTACATGTCAATCCCGGTGCGATGCGCTTCGGCACAATGGATGATCCCGGCCACGTCGCCATCGGTAATAAGGCTGACCGCCGCCCCGGTCGCACGGATGTCGGCGATCATGGCTTCGTGGCGCGGACGCTCAAGCACGCAGACGGTGATGTCGCTTTCCTTCACACCCTTGGCCTTGGCCAGAGCCCGCACCCGGTCCGAGGGCGACATATCGAGGCTGACCACATCGGGGGCGAACCCGGGGCCAATGGCGAGCTTGTCCATGTAGACGTCCGGGGCATGCAACAGCGTGCCGCGCGGGGCCATGGCGATCACGGTCAGCGCGTTGGGCATGTCCTTGGCCGTAAGCGTGGTGCCTTCGAGCGGGTCGAGCGCGATGTCGACTTCCGGACCGGTGCCCGAGCCGACCTCTTCGCCGATATAAAGCATCGGGGCCTCGTCGCGCTCGCCTTCGCCGATGACCACGGTGCCCCGCACGTCGAGCAGGTTGAGCTGATCGCGCATCGCGTTCACCGCGGCCTGGTCGGCGGCTTTTTCATCGCCGCGCCCCACAAGCTCGCCCGAGGCCATGGCGGCGGCTTCGGAGACACGGGCAAGGCCAAGCGACAGGAGGCGGTCGGCAAAGACGACGGGAGAAGCGGTCATGGAAATATCCCTCATGGTAATGGTTGATCAAGCCTTATCAGGCAGGGCGCAAAGGGGGAAGCAGCGCGCCCGCGGTTTTGCGCTACCATCCCGGTGGTCCCAAAGTGGCCCGGGGCCCGCGTGCCCCGGACCAGATCACACCTCTTCGATGCGGATGGCGACCGGGTCGCCTTCGACCACGCCGGTTGCGCCAAGCCCCGCAAGGGCCTCGTCAATGGCGGCGCGGGTGCAGGAGTGTGTGACGATGATGATCGGCGCGGTGGTCTCTTCGTGGCCGTATTGGCGCATCCGGTTGATCGAAATGCCCGCTTCGCCCAATACCGACGCGACCTTGGCCAGCGCCCCGGGTTTGTCGAGCAACTCCATGCGCAGGTAATAGGCCGCCGGGACCGTCGCCTTGGCGGGCTTGGCCGGTTTCAGCGCAGAGGCGGGTTTGCCGAAGGTCGAAATGGTCAGCCCGCGCGCGATATCCATCACGTCACCCATCACGGCAGAGGCGGTCGGGCCTTCGCCCGCGCCCGCGCCGCGCATCACGATCTGCCCGACGCTGTCGCCCTCAACCACCACCATGTTGGTGCCACCCTCAAGCTGCCCCAAGGGCGAGCGGGCGGGGACGAGGCAAGGGCTCATCCGTTGTTCAAGCCCGCGCCCGGTCATCTGCGTGACACCCAGAAGCTTGATCCGGTATCCCATGTCGGCGGCCTGGTCGATGTCGCGGATCGAAATGCGCTCGATCCCTTCGAGTTCGACCGCGTTGAAATCCACTTGCGTGCCAAACGCGATGGCGGAGAGCAGCGAAAGCTTGTGGCCCGCGTCGATCCCGCCCACGTCGAGTTGTGGGTCGGCTTCGAGAAAGCCCAGCTTGTCGGCTTCGTCGAACACCACCTCGTAGGGCAGTTCGCCATCATACATCCGGGTCAGGATATAGTTGCAGGTGCCGTTCATCACGCCCATGACGCGGGTGATCTCGTTGCCCGCAAGACCTTCGGTCAGCGCCTTGATGATCGGGATGCCCCCGGCAACGGCGGCCTCGAACCGCAGCACGATCCCGGTGGTCTCGGCGGCTTCGGCAAGCTCTTGGCCATGGTGGGCCAAGAGCGCCTTGTTGGCGGTGACCACGTGTTTGCCTGCCGCGATCGCGGCCTCGACGCTGGCCTTGGCCGGGCCGTCGGAGCCGCCCATCAATTCGACATAGACGTCGATGTCGTCACGGGTGGCGAGCTGAACCGGGTCGTCCTCCCAGTCATATCCTGACAGCTCGATGCCGCGATCCTTGGCCCGGTTGCGGGCCGACACGGCAGAGACCGTCACCGGGCGCCCCACGCGCTCTTCGATCAGTTTCGCGTGTTTGCGGGTGATCCGCAGCAGGCCCACGCCAACGGTGCCGAGACCGGCGATGCCAAGACGAAGCGGGGATGATGCGGACATGGGGGCCTCCGGTTTTGGTTCCCGTGTCCTCTACATAAACCCCGTCGCGCGTGCAATCGGGTTGGCAGGGTGCGCGATGCTTCCCGCCCGCGTGCGATCAGCCCGTGAAATCCGGCGCGCGTTTTTGCATGCCTGCCATCACGGCCTCAAGCTGGTTCGGGCTACCGACCAGCTTTTCCTGCGCCGCGCTTTCAGCCAGCAGGACATCTGCCGCCTCCATGACCTCGGTGTCGTTGATCAGGGCCTTCGCGGTCCGCGTCGCATCCGGAGATCGGGCGGCGATGGCATGGGCAAGCTCCATCGCGCGGGCCACCGGGTCAGGGGCGATCTCGGTCACCACGCCCCAGCGCGCGGCATCCTCTGCGCCAAAAACCTCGGCGGTATAGGTCAGGCGTTTCAAGATGTCGCCGCGCATCAACGCGCGGGCCAACACCATCCCCCCCATGTCCGGCACGAGCCCCCATTTCGCCTCCATGATCGAAAAGCTGGCACCGGGGGCGGCGATGCGGATATCCGCGCCCAACATGATCTGGAACCCGCCGCCGAAGGCATAGCCCTCGACCGCCGCGATGACCGGCATTGGCAATTCGTGCCAGACCATCGCGGTTGCTTGGTACAGGTTCGAGCGACCATGGGTGCGGGTCTGGAACCCTTCGGTCTGTGCGGCCTTGGCGATCACCGGCATTGACGCGACGTCGAGCCCGGCGCAAAAGGCGTTCGGCCCGCCGGTGAGCACCACCGCCCGGATGCCGGGCCTGTCGCGCAGGCTTTCCCCGGCGGCCACCAGCGCCTCGATCTGGTCCGGGTCGAGGGCGTTCATCTTGTCATGCCGGTTCATGGTGACGCGGGCGACATGGCCCTCGGTTTCGATCAGGATGCGGTCGGACATGGCATGGCTTTCTGTCAGGGGTCTGGTGATGAAACGGGCACCATGGTGCCCATCAGCTTGGCAATGAGGTTCAAGGATGTGCCGGTGTCAGCAAAGACCTCGGCCTCGGTGACGATCAGGCGGCGACCGGGGCGGAGCACCCGGCCCCGGGCGATCAGGCGGGTGCCATTCGCCGGGGCCAGAAGGTGGATTTTCATCTCGGAGGTGAGCACCTCTTGCCCATGGGGCAGAAGCGACAGGGCCGAATACCCGGCGGCGGAATCGCCGATGGAAAAGGCGAGACCGGCATGGGCGAACCCTTGCTGTTGCGTCGCGCCCTTGGGGATGGTCGAGAAGATGGTGACCGCTCCCGGCGTGATCTCGTCCAGCGTTGCACCCAGCGTGGCCATCATCGCCTGGCGCGCAAAGCTCGCCCGCACGGCTTCGGCAAAATCCGGGTTCCTGGGCTGGTGGTCTGTCATCTCGCCTCCCTCCCGGTCATCCTGTCCGGGCTTTGCGGGCTGGGCAAGGCTGACGCGACGGCGCGCGTCAGCGGGGCATCGGGATCGTCAGCGGTCTGGGCCCGGTGAGAACCGCGATTGCCTCGTCCCGCATGAGATCCCGGATCGCGGCGTCATCGGTGCGCAAGCCCCCGGTATAAGTGCCGAAGGCGGGCAGGATCACCCGGTCGCTGTCATGCACAAGACAAGGTCGCGTCCGGCCCGCCACCCGCGCTTTCGGATGATAATGCCCGGAAATCTCGCCCGCCGCCCCGACGCGCGCGATATGGCGGAAGGTGAGGGGCGGCTCGGGCAATTCGGCCATGTGCGTGCCGCCGAGATCGACGGGACCGGGGTCATGGTTGCCCTCGATCCAGACCCAGCGCCGACCGGCCATGAGGCGGATGAGCCAGAGCCGGGCCACGTCGTCCAGCCCGCTCTGCGCGGCGTGGTCATCGAAGGAATCGCCAAGACACACCACGATCTGCGGTTCGGTCATCTCGATCGCCGCCTCGAGCCGGGTCAGCGTATCGCGCGTCTCGTAAGGCGGGAGCAGGGCGCCGGCGCGCCGTGCGAAACGTTCGGATCGCCCCAGATGAAGGTCCGAGACGCACAACAATTCGCGCGCGGGCCAGTAAAGGGCACCCGTGCCGAGAAAATGAAGATCGGTTCCGGCGAAAGAGAAGACATGGGCGTTCATGCTGTGTTCGTAGTCCGCGTTGGCCCGAAAAGGAAGGGGCGCGGCTGAGCTGTGTTCATAGGCCCGCGATCACCCAAGCCCGGCCTCGGCCATAAGCCGGTCGGCCTCGGCCTGTGCAAGTGCTTCGCGCCCCGCGCCCTCGACCGGGATGCGCCCGGGTTCGAGAAACAGGGGGGCGGCGAAGGGGGTGATCCGGTCGGTGATGACATGATCGACGCGACCACGGGTGCGCGTCAGCATCTCTTCGATCCGGCCAAAGTCGATAAGCCCCCGCATCGCCTCTTCCCGTGTGATGTCGAGCAGCAGGTGATCCGGGTCATAGCGGCGCAGGGTGTCGTAAAGGATATCCGAGGAAAACGTGGCCTGCCGTCCGCTGGCCCGTTTTCCGGGGAAATTGCGGGGCGTGAGACCGGCGATATTGGCCACGCTCTTGAAGCTGCGTTTCATGAGGGCGTTCTCGCCCAGCCACGTCTCAAGCCCGTCGATCAGCCCGTCACGATCGAACAGAAACCCGGGGTCTTCCACCGGTTCGAGACCCCATATGAGCGTCGCGTAATCCGTGGCGACAAACCCGAGGGGGCCAAGCCCGCGCTCTTCCATCCGGCGGGTGACCAGCAGGCTCAGGGTCTGCATAGCGCCGCGCCCGGCGAACCCGTAGATACAGGTGTGCGCACAGCCATCGTGGGGGAAGCTTTCGACGAGGATACGACCGGTCTGCGGCAGGTGGCTTACCGTCTTTTGCAGGACGATCCAGTCGGCGGTATGGTTCGGCAGCGCGGTCAGGTCGGCGCGGTGGACAAGGCGCAGGATACGCGCGGACAATTGGGTTGAGGTGGCGAACTTGGTGCCATTGAACACGGCAACTTTTGGCTGGCGTCCGCGTTCGCGGCTGACCTCGACATGCATTTCGCGCAGGCTTTCGAAGCGCACGACCTTGCCCCCCATGAGGAAGGTGTCGCCGGGGGTGAGCGAGGCCGCGAACCCCTCTTCCACCTCTCCCAGCGGTGCGCGCGACCCACGCATCCGGACCTTGAGCGTATCGGTATCCTGGATAGTGCCGATGTTCATGCGCACAAGCTGCGTGGCGCGCGGATCGCGCAACTGCCAGCGTCCGTCTGGCCGCTGTTTCAAGCGCTGCCAGCGGTCATAGGCGCGCAAGGCATAGCCGCCGGTGGCGACGAAATCGAGACAGGCGTTGAAATCGGCGCGCGCGAGCGTGGCATAGGCTCCGCTCGCGCAGACCTCGGCAAAGAGCGCTTCGGCGTCAAACGGGCCGGCGCAAGCGGTGATCAGGATGTGCTGGCACAAGACGTCGCGCGGGCCGGGGCCGCGCGGCGCACCGTCGAGGTCGCGGGCGTGAACCGCCTCGATCGCGGCCTGGCATTCGATCACCTCCCACCGGTTGGCCGGCACCAAAAGCGCCTTTGAGGGCGCGTTGTAGCGATGGTTGGCCCGCCCGATCCGCTGCACGAGGCGTTTCACGTTCTTGGGCGCGCCGACCTGAATCACGAGATCGACGTCGCCCCAGTCGAGACCCAGATCGAGCGTGCCGGTGCAGACGATGGCACGCAGCGCCCCGGCGACCATGGCGGCCTCGACCTTTTGCCGCTGGTCGCGGGCGAGCGAGCCGTGATGGATGCCGATCGGCAGGGCTTCGTCATTGGCAAGCCACAGGTTGTGAAAGAAAATCTCGGCCTGCGCGCGGGTGTTGTGGAAGATCAGCGTAGTCTTGTGTTGGCGCACCGCCTCAAGCACATCGTCCATGGCATAAACGCCGCCGCCGCCGGACCAAGGCGGGGCGGTCTTGGTCGCGAGCATTCGGATGTCGGGATCCGGTCCCGGGTCGGCCTCAAGCACGGGGCAGGGGGCCGAGGTGAAGAACCGCGCGAGCGCGGGCGGGTCTTCGACGGTGGCCGACAACCCGACGCGGCGCAGGCCCGGGCGCAGGGTTTCGAGCCGCGCAAGACAGAGCATGAGCTGATCGCCGCGTTTCGAGGCCGCCAGCGCATGAAGCTCGTCCACCACCACCCGTTCGAGCTTTGCAAAAACGCGTGGGGCATCTTCGTAGGAGATGAGAAGCGCAAGGCTTTCGGGCGTGGTGAGCAGGATGTGGGGCGGATCGGCGCGCTGGGCTTTCTTGCGGGTCTGCGAGGTGTCGCCTGAGCGGTCTTCGACCCGGATCGGTAGGTCCATCTCGGCAATCGGACCAGTCAGGTTGCGCCGCATGTCGGCGGCCAGCGCCTTGAGCGGCGAAATGTATAAAGTATGCAAGCCTCCTTGTGGTTTTTCGATCAATTCCACCAAGGTTGGCAGGAAACCTGCAAGAGTTTTACCACCGCCTGTGGGTGCGATGAGCAGCGTCGCGGGGTCGGCCCCGCGCCCCAGCATGTCAAGCTGGTGGGGGTGCGGCGACCATCCCTTGGTGTCGAACCAATCCTGTAGCGTGGGGGGCAGCGATGTCATGACCCAACCCTAGGCGCGGGGCGCGCCAAGGGGAAGCGTTTCGGCAGGTCGAGGGCCGGTGGCCGCGTCACCACCGCGTCAGTGAACGATCGTCTCATCCTTCACGAACATGTTCGCCCAAGCACGGTCCACCAGGTCGGGGGTCATCCGGTAAGGAAGCTCCTCGAAATCGCAAATCGCGATCATCTGGTCGATGAGAAACACGGGCTGGTAGTTCGCATAGACGTTGTCGATGGTCGGATACTTTTTCTTCAAAAGATGAATGAGCGCGGTCTCATCAAGCCGCATGCCCTTTTTCTTCGCGACGAGAGCGAAGATTTTCAAGAAATTCTCCTGTGTCGGCCCGTCGATCTTGATCTTGAAAAAGATACGGCGCAGCGCCGCCTTGTCGAAAATCTCGTTCGGGTGGAAGTTGGTGGAGAAGATCACGAGGGTGTCGAACGGCACCTCGAATTTCTCGCCCGATTGCAGGGCCAGAATGTCTTTCGATTCTTCCAAGGGCACGATCCAGCGGTTGATAAGCGCCTGCGGCGGCTCGGACTGTCGCCCGAGGTCATCGACGATGAACACGCCGCCGGTGGATTTGAGTTGCAGGGGCGCGGTGTAGGTGCGCGCATTGGGGTTGTATACGAGGTCCAGCATATCCAGCGTCAATTCGCCCCCGGTGATCACCGTGGGGCGTTGGCATTTCACGTAGCGGCGGTCGAAGCGGTTGGACGTGCGGCGCAGGGAATTGGGATCATCGACCTGTTCCTCTGCGGATGTATGAACGATCGGGTCATAAACGGTGATCACCTGACCGGAATAGACGATGGCGCGTGGCACATAGATCTTGTCCCCCAGCGCGTCGCGAATCCCGTTTGAAATCGAGGATTTACCGTTGCCCGGCGGGCCATACATCAACATCGAGCGTCCGGACCCGACCGCGGGCCCAAGGTGATCTAGAAGCTCACCGGGCAGGATCAGGTCGCCCATGGCGCGGGTCAATTCGTTGCGCGTGATCTGGACGTTGCGGATCGATTGGCATTTGACCTGTTCGGCATACATCTCCATCGGGATCGGCATGGCCCCGTAGTATTCCGACTGCGACAGCGCATCCTGCGCGCGCGATTTGCCCGCATCGGACAGCCGATATCCCATCTCGGACCCGGAAGTCGCGTGCAATGTGCCGGTCGCCTCGATCAACCCTTGGTCACGGGCGTTGTCGATCAATTCCTGTGTCACGCGGGTTGGCAGGCAAAGGATGCGTTCCAACCGGCTGACCTGTTCGACGTTCATGCGAAACATGGTCTTGAGAAGAATGTCGCGCATCATGACCAGCGACAGGCCGGTGTCCTCCATCGTGCGGCAGGGCGCGGGCGGCGTGACGGTGGTGGTCGTCATGTCGGAAGTCTGCATATTCATTGGTCTGCTCACTCACTGGTTTTTTTCGCCGATTCGTCCGGCTTTGCTTCATGTAAGGGGAAAAAAGCGCCTATAGTGTGACCAAGGTGCCAAAAGGTGCCGGAAAATGCGTAAAAACGGGCAATGAGAGCGGGAATTCGGGTCATGGGGAAGGAAAACGGCACGCGCCTTGCGCTTGGTCTCGGGCTGGTGGCCGCGGTTCTGTCGGCCACGGCGGTGCTCAAGGGCGGCTATTATCTTGGCAAACACGAAGGTGATACGCTGCATCTGTTGCAAATGGTGTTCCGCATGGCCGAGGGGGCCTGGCCGCACCTTGATTTCGTGACGCCCATCGGGGCCCTTGCCATGGCACCGATCGCTTGGCTCGTGTCGCTTGGGCTGGGGATCGGGATGGCGATCTTGCTGGCGCAGGTTCTGGTCGCGATCGTGATGCTGCCCGCGATCTGGTGGGTCGCGAAAAGCCGGTTCGCCGGCCCGTGGCAGTATCTTTTCGGGGGCGTCACCCTCGTCCTGATCCTTGCGCTGGTGCATGGCGAGGCGCAGCCTGCGGTGTCGATCTCGATGCATTACAACCGATGGGCCTGGGCGGCGACATTTCTGGCGCTGGCAAGCGTGATGTTGCCCGCGCGGGGCACGCCGCGCCCGGCGGTCGACGGGGTGGTGATCGGGGCGGCGATGACCGCGCTTTTGTTGATCAAGATCACCTATTTCGCGGCCTTCATCCTGCCGGTTCTGGTCGCCCTCATCGGGCGGCGGGCGTGGCGCGAGATCGGGGTGGGTGTTGTCACCGGGGTGATCCTTCTTGTCCTGTTCACCATGCTTGCGGGCACGCCGATGGTCTGGCCCGCCTACCTGCGCGACCTGATGATCGTCGTCGGCTCGGACGTGCGGCCCGCGCCCGGCTTGTCTTTTGCAAACGTGGTGGGCGCGCCCGCCTACATGGCGGGATCGCTGGCGGCCCTGCTTGCGGTGATCTGGTTGCGGCAATCGGGCCGGGCGCTTGAAGGGCTGGTGATGCTCTTGACGGTTCCGGGGTTCTTTTTCGTCACCTACCAGAATTTCGGCAATGATCCCCAATGGTTGCCGCTTCTTGGCCTGATGCTGATCATGCTGCGGCCCGGCGCAGAGGTGACCAATGGTTTTGGCTGGAATATGCGGCAGGCGGTGACGCTGACGGCGGTGGCGGTGCTTGCCTTCGGGGCGCCAAGTGTCATCAATCTCGCCTATTCGCCGTTTCGCCATGCGACCGAGGAGGCCGAGAAATTCACGCCGCTTTTGCCCGGATCGGGGCGACACGAGGACATCGTGACCCCGACCATCCGCGCCCATCGCGTGGACGCCAAGATCGCGGTCGATGGGCCGGGCACGCCCTATGCCCGGTTCTGGGACGAGGACTTTCGCGCCGGTGAGCAGATCACGTGGCAAGGCGAAGACCTTGCGGTCTGCACGATCGAGTTGGGCACGGTGGCGTGGTTCAACACCATGGCGGACGGGCTGGTGGCCACCGGGTTGACCGAGGGCAAGACGGCCTTCGTGGCCGACATCCTGAACGGGTTCTGGCTTTACGGGGCTTTCGAGCCGCTCGCGGGCAATGCGCCGTGGTATTACGGCGGGCTTACCGGGTTCGAGGCGGCCGATTACCTCGTCGTTCCACTGTGCCCCCTGTCGGTTTCAGTGCGCAAACAGGTTCTGGACGAGATACAGGGCACCGAGGCGTCACAGGACGAGGACGGGGGCGAAATCCCGGCCCGGCCCGGTGTCGATGTGGCGCTACGTGAAGTGGCGCGGTCTGATCTGTTCATTCTCTACGAGATCGGTGACTAGCGCCGGGGGCGATGGCGCATCAGCCCGCAACGGGGCCGGTGAACGCGACAACGATCATGTAGACCGTGAAAGCGAGGCCAAGACACAGGCCCATGGGGAAATCATTGCGCACCCAGCTTTCCCAATCCTGCGTGGCGCGCCGGATCGGTCCGATCCGCTTTGCGATCCGGTGCAGGAGAAACCCGACAAGGATCGCAGCCGCAAAGATATAGGCAAAGAGCGGCCAATCCCCCAGCGCGATGAAGGGGGCCATGGCAGCGGCGAATTTCGCATCGCCAGCACCCATAAGGCCGGCGGCATTCATCGCGAACCCGACCAGAAGGACAACCGCAAGATGGGCGAAGCGCCACAGATACTCGGGCCATGTGAACGCCCCGAGAACCACGAGGCCCGCGCCGGTGACAACGAACACGCCGAACAGGGCCAAGACCGCCTTGTTCGGGATTTTCATCCGCTTCATGTCGCTGATCGAGATCCAGGTGGAAATCGCGGCGACGAACGGCAGGAACACCCATGCGGCGAGGGCGGGCTGGACGCTCATCATCCGTTGGCCACGTTCGCATCCAGCGCCCGCATGGCGCGCACGGCTTCCTCGAAGTGTTGGGGATGGGTGTCGATGGCTTCCTGCAACAGGGTGCGCCCCATGTTGACATCGCCCCGCTTGATCGCGGAGAGCGCGAGCGTGTGCAGAAGCTGCGACCGCTCGACCTGGCTCATCGGGACAACGGGCATATCGTATTTGCCCTGTGCGCCGCGCGACATGACGAGGTTGTTTTTCGCGGTGAACATGCCTTCGTCATAGGTGATCGCCTCACCGAACAGCTTTTCGGCCCCGCCGTAGTCGCCCCGGGTCAGCTTCGAGTAGCCCCAGTTGTTGAGCGTTCCGGCAGGTTGGGTGGTGAGCCCGACGGCGGTTTCATAGAAACTGTCGGCGCGCTTCCAGTCTTCTTCGCTGTCGGCCACCATCGCCTCAAGCTTGTAACGCTTGAAGGTCTCGTGGGTTGGCGGCACCTTGTTGAGCTCGGTCTTGGCCTTGGCCCAATCCCCGGAGCGGATCAGCGCATCCGCCAGTTCGACCCGGTCGCTTGCGTTGCCATCGGCCCCGTTCGCAACCTCGGACCAGACCTTTGCCCCTTGTTCGGCTTGACCCGCGCGCAACAGCGATTTCCCCAGCCCGCGCTTGAGATCGCTGCGTTCGGGTTGTTGGGCCACGGCGCGCCGGAAGTAGGCGACAGCTTCTTCCGGGTCGCCGACGGTGAGCATTATGTCGTTCAGATTGCTTTCATCGACGACATTGATGCCCGTGACGGCGCGTTCGACTTCTTCATCGTTCATGGTGGCCTGTTCACACCCGGCCAACAGCACGACACCGCCCAGAACGGCAATAGATACAACGAGATGGCGCATTTTGCCTGCGTCCTTTCCTGCTCTCCTCGACGGGAACCGCGTCTCTGACTTGCGCCGTTTTTCGGCGTCTATTGCGAGGCGAGCAGGACGTAGTCCCCGCGACCCCGCCGCATCAGGGCGAATTCCGCAATCTCTTCGGGTTCATCATAGGTGATGTTTTGCTGTTTTGCGAGCGCGAGGTTAAGGTTTTGGCGTATGGAGTCAGATTTGCCACTGTCCTCGCCAAAGGCGATCTTGAACACACGAACCGCTTCGCCGACCTCGCCAGTTTCCATGAGCACGACGCCAAGGTTGTTCCACGCCGGAACGAAGGTGGGGTCTTCCTTGACCGCCTGACGCAAGAGCGTCTCGGCCTGTCCGAGACGTCCAAGTTTCAGGTTGGCAGAGCCCATGGCGCTCAGGGTGTCGACGCTCAGACCCTCTTCGGCGGCGGCGCGGAGGTAGGCCTTCAACGCCAACTCGTGTTCGCCTGCGTCCATGAGGCGATGACCGACGATCAGCCCATCGACGTTTTCGCCCCCGATCGGGCGGGCATCGGGCGCATAGGCGCTATCCGTGCTTCGGTTTCCAAGACCCCCGATCCCGTCGCAGCCCGCAAGGGTTAGCGCGGCCAACGCCATGAGACCAAACGAAAATCGTGCGATGTTGTTGCCCGGTGCCAAACCGCTCGCCCCTTTGTCGCGGTGCGCCGGAACGGTCGCACCCATGCACGAGACGCGGTCATCTGTTTGACCACGTCCCATAGGGTCCCAGTGTTAACGTATGTTCGCAAGGCAGAAAACCGCTTCCCGGCGCTTGCGCATCCCGGCCTAGAGGCTAACGTTCTGAAGCGTCTTGTAGACTTCGTAGACCGCCGGGCCAATGAGGATAATCAGAAGCGGCGGCACGGTCAGAAGCATCGTGGCCAGCGTCATTTTCGTGGGCAGCGTATTCGCCTTTTCCTCGGCCCGCATCACGCGCTTGTCGCGCATTTCGCCTGCATAGACGCGAAGCGCCTCGGCGATCGAGGTGCCGAAGGACGTGGACTGGATCATCACGGTGACGAATGAGGCGATGTCGGGCACACCGCACCGCTCGGCCATGTCGCGCAGGACCTGAAGCCGGTCCTTGCCCGCCTTCACCTCATGCGCCACGATTTCAAATTCGTCGGCGAGCGCGGGGTAGCCTGCGCGAATTTCCTTGGCGACGCGGATGATCGCCTGGTCCAGCGATTGACCGGCTTCGACACAGACCAGCATCATGTCGAGCGCGTCGGGAAAGCCGTTGGTGATCTCTTCCTTACGCGTTTCGACACGGCGCGTGACCCAGTATTTCGGTGCCATGTATCCCACGGCGGCGGGCACGAGGATGGTCAGGATCATGCGTTGCGTGGTGGTTTCGCCATCGTTCACGACGAAGGAATAGACCAGCCCCGCCACAAGCATGCCGATGCCCAGCGTGAATTGCGCGAAATGGAAGGTGCGCACGGCGTTCTTGCCGGGATAGCCCGCCTGCAACAGCTTGAGCCGCATGGCGCCAAGTTCTTCGGTGTCCTGCGGTTCGAGGAAGCTTTTGTATTTTTCCAGCTTGTCGCCCATCCCGGTCTGCTTCTTGCGCAACCGGGTCTGGTCGACACCTGCGGCGGCGTTTTGCTGCTGCCGCTTGAGCTTGTCGATCGGGTCTTCCTTCTGGTTCAGAAGGAAAGGGATGACCCCGAGGATCAGAAGCAGGCCAAGACCGCCGACCGCGAAGAGCGGGCCGAAGGGCCCGAACATGTCGGTCATCATCTGGGTGAGGTTGTCGAGCATTCTGTTGTCCTCAGACCTTGATGTTCGTCAGCATGCGCATGACGAAATAGTTTGCGATCAGGAACCCGACACAGACGAGCGCGGCGGGGATGAAGACCCCGGTTTCCTTAACGTCGTCATAATACCCTGGCTGGATCACGTTGATCATCACGACGGCGAGGATCGGGAAGGCCGAAAGGAAGGTGCCGGACCACTTGGCTTCTGCCGTGATCGCCTTGACCCGGCGAAACAGTTTGAAACGAGAGCGGATGACCTTGGCCAGCCCGTCGAGCACCTCGGCAAGGTTGCCGCCCGATTGCTGCTGGATCGTCACGGCGACCGCGAGAAAGCGCAGATCCTGCATGTCGAGACGCTCTGCCATGGCTTTCAGGCTGTCCCCGACTTCGCGGCCATAGGCGGATTCGTCGGCGATCACGCCGATTTCGGTGCCAAGCGGGTCGGGAACCTCTTTCGCCACGATTTGGATCGCGGAGGAGAACGGGTGACCCACGCGCAGCGAGCGCACCATCAGTTCGACCGCATCCGGAAGCTGCTCTTCGAACATCGACATCCGTTTCTTGGCCTTGTTGTCGATCCAGACATACACACCACCGATGCCCATCGCGATGGACAGCATGATCCGCACGCCAAGACCGGCAGAGGTGCCCATCGACAGCCCGAGATAGGCCACCACCGACAACCCCCCCATCAGCATCATGATCTGTTGCGGGGTGAAGGCAATGTTGGCCTTTTGGGCCTTTTCGGCCAGCAGGGAATAAAGCGGGATGCCCTTGGCGTTCAGGTGCTGGTGCATCTCCTTGCGAAGCTGCTCGAGAACCTGCTCCCGGCCGGCGCCCTTTTCCAGCATGTCGAGGCGGCGGTTGACCCGGCTGTTGAGCGAGATCGACTTGCCGAAGACGGTCAGATAGATTCCTTCGACGAGCAGGAGCACGGCGACGAAGATGACGCCGTAGATGATGAGATCGCTGGAAAACGGCATGGGCTTTACTCCGCGGCCACGGGTTCGAAGATCGAGGGCGGCAGGTCATAGCCCCACTGGCGGAAACGTTCCGAGTAGTGTGAGCGCACGCCGGTGGCGTTGAAGCGACCGATGATCTTGCCCTCGGGGGTGAGACCAAGGCGCTCGTAGCGAAATACCTCTTGCATGGAGATAACGTCGCCCTCCATCCCCGTGATCTCGGTGATCGAGACCATGCGGCGCGAGCCGTCTTGCAGGCGCGAAACCTGCACCATGAGGTTGACCGCCGATGCAATCTGCGAACGGATCGCCTTGATCGGCATCTCCATGCCCGCCATGGCGACCATGTTTTCAAGCCGCGACACGGCATCACGGGCCGAGTTGGCGTGGATCGTGGTCATCGACCCGTCGTGGCCGGTGTTCATGGCCTGCAACATGTCGATGACTTCCTCACCGCGCGTCTCGCCCACGATGATGCGGTCGGGGCGCATCCTGAGGGCGTTTTTTAGACAATCGCGTTGGCTCACCGCGCCTTTGCCTTCGACGTTGGCGGGGCGGCTTTCCATCCGGCCCACGTGGACCTGTTGCAGTTGAAGTTCCGCCGTGTCCTCGATCGTGAGGATGCGTTCCGAATTGTCGATGAAGGACGACAACGCGTTGAGGCTGGTGGTTTTACCCGAACCGGTCCCGCCCGAAACGATGACGTTCAGGCGGCAGGAAACGGCAGCTTGAAGATAGGCGGCCATTTCTTCCGAGAAGGCGCCGAAGCCCACGAGATCGTCGATCCCAAGCTTGTCATTTTTGAATTTACGGATCGACACCAGCGATCCGTCGACCGCGATCGGCGGCACCATCGCGTTGAAACGCGACCCGTCCGACAGGCGCGCGTCGACATGCGGGTTCGATTCGTCGACTCGACGGCCAACTGCGGACACGATCTTGTCGATGATGCGCAACAGGTGGCGCTCGTCCTTGAAGGTGACATCCGTCAACTGAAGCTTGCCGTTGCGCTCGACGAAGACCTGGTGCGGGCCGTTGACGAGAATATCGTTCACGTCGTCGTCCTTGAGCAGCGGTTCAAGCGGGCCGAGGCCAGTCACCTCGTCAAACAGTTCGGCATTGAGCGTCTGGCGTTCGTCGCGGTTCAGGACCACGTTCATCTCGCTCAGCACTTCGCTGGCGATTGATTGGATCTCGGCGCGCAGTTCCTTTTCCGGCGCACTGTCGAGCGCGGAAAGGTTCAGGTTGTCGAGAAGCTGCTTGTGCAGTTCGACCTTGATTTCCATCAGGCGATTTCTGCGCTTGCGCTCCTTGTCCTCGGGCGTGGCCTGTGCCGCGACCTTGGAGGTGGCGGGGGCCTGTCGCGCCGCCGGTTTGGCTGTCTTGGCCATGGGAATGGAGGCGGGGGCCGGATCCGGTGCAGAAGGTGCGGTTCCGGCCCCGCCGTCGATGGTGGCGAGCTTTGGCGCGCCTGACGAGGTCTTTTGCGGGTTTGCCCCGGGTTTCTTATATTTCGAGAACATTGGTCAAACTCCTACTTCGCCGCCGCGTCTTCCTCGGCTCCGAGGGCATGCAGCTGCTGGGCGAGCTTCTGGATTTCCTTGCGAAGCGGGTTCTTGGTCGCCGCTTCGGCGAGCGGGACGCCGTGGTCCCCGGCCTGGACGACCTGTTTGCCGCCATCGGGCATTTGCAGCTCGACCGAGATATCGAGGCTTTCGGCCAGCCGTTTGACCCGGCTCTTGCCGTTCAGGTCGGTGAATTTGGGCGCGCGGTTCAGAACATACCGAAGCTTTTCAGCCGGGAGTTCCTCGGATTTCAGCGCGCGGATCATGCGCAGGGTGTTCTGCGCGGACCGCATGTCGAGCTCGATGGTGGCGAAATAGATATGCGCCGCCGTCAGGATCGTTTCGGTCCATTGCACGACGGTCGACGGCATGTCGACGACAACGTAGTCGAAATTCGCGCGGGCGAGGTTGATGACGGTCATCACATCTTCGCTCGACACGAGATCGAGCGGCAGCATGTCCGCCGGGGCGGTGAACACGTTCAGCCGGTCGTTGTAGGTCAGGATCGACGCCATGAAGCTCTCTTCATCGACCGAGGCGGTGTCAGAGAGCACTTCATAGATCATGTCGCGGCGTGGCAGGTCGAGAAACGTCGATACGCTTCCGAATTGCAGGTCGAGGTCGATGATGCAGACCCGTGGGCCGTCTTTCTTGTCAACGTTCGCCAGTTCCCAGGCAAGGTTCACGGCAAGCGTGGTCGCGCCCGATCCACCGGCGAGACCGTGGACAGCGATGAGCACACCTTCGTGGTCGCGGTCCGACACGCGCGGCGTTGCCGGGCCATCGGCCTGCGGCGGCGCAGCCGGTGTTTCGGGTGTTCGCAACCGTTCGATCGCGTCATGCAGCGCGCGATCGGGAAGCGGGTAGGGGATGAATTCCTCCGCCCCGACCTTGAGCAGCTGGTGCAGGGCGATGGGGCTGACTTCCTCGGCGACGACCAACGCCTTGATACCCTTGGCATCGGCGCGGCGGATCACCTCGGCGATCTGGGCGAGATTGACCTCGTCCTGATCGTCCATCGCGATCACGACGAATTCAAGCGTGTCGCTGTCGGGCTGTTCGAAAAATGCGATCGCGTCCTCGATGGAGAGATCGCCCCAGGATTCCCCCATCTCGGTTTCCATGTCTTCGATCAGGAGATCGAATGCCTGAACATCGCGCGAGATCGTGCACGCGAGAATCGGTGCTGGCTCCTGATCTACTGCAGCGGTGTTCCCACTCATTCTCGGTTCCCTTCCAAACTTGGCCGTTGAGCACGATCCCCTTGCGACCGTTCTGCCCGGTGGCCACCATGCGACTCGTGTCACACGGCCTGCTCGCAGGATTTCAATCTGGGTGGGAATGTGGGCAGGATTTAGGCGACAACCGCGAAATTATGCGATGATTTGCGACGATGTTGCGTCTTTCGCAGATGCTGTTTCTCCGGGAGGAACAGCCAAATGCAGACGCAGCCACTTGGGCCGCGTCAGTAACAAATTGATAAATAGGGGCTTTTGGGTGCTGCGCGGGTCAACCGCCCGCGGCGGCCAGAAGCTCGGACAGCCCGCCGCCGGTCTGTTGCTCAGGCTGGGCGGTGTTCACGTATTCGCGGAACACGACCTCTGCGTATTTCCCGTTCATGATCAGAGGGTTGTCTTGAACAAACCCCGAAACCTCGGTCACGGTGCGGCGATTGCGCCGCTCGCGCGCCTCGGTGTTGATGACGGGTTGGGTTTCGCCACGGGAAACCAGCGCCTCGAGACGCCCGGTGGAGATGCCTTGGCTTGCAAAGAACCGCACCACGGCTTGTGCCCGACGCAGGCCGAGGTTCTTGTTGTAGGCGGCGCTGCCGACCTTGTCCGCGTGCCCGTAGACACGGAAGGTGACCTCGGGGAACTGCCGGATGAAATTCGCTTGCCGGGCCAGAACCTGACGCGCTTGCCCATCGAGTTGCGCGGAATTGAAATCAAAGTTGATCGTGTCGGGCACTTCGCGGTTGAAGCGTTCGGCCAGGTCGATGACGTAGCTTTTCTGCCCACTTTGGATCAGGTAATTGTTCTCGGTGGCTGACCCGAAACTGCGGTCAACCGTGGCTGTCCCGGCTTCGCGTTCAAGCTGTGCGGGATCGCAGGCCGCCAGAAGGGCGAGGGCGGAGGTTGCGGCGATCAGCCGTCGTGTTGTCTTGAACGCCATGATCAATCCTCCATCACATAGCCATAGGAACCGCGGAAATCCTGCTTGGCGACTTCGCCCGCGGCGCCGGTGGTGGGCCGGTTCGGGGCGGCGGTGCGCCCGCGCAGAAACAGGTCGGCCTCGGACGGGATGCGCACCCTGTCGGTGGGCAGGGCCAAGGCTTCGCCCCGGGTGGGCGACACGAGGTGCGGGGTCACGATGATGACCAGCTCGGATTGGGAGCGCTCGTAATCGGCAGAGCGAAACAGGGCGCCAAGGATCGGGACATCCCCGAGCCAGGGCACCTGGCCGGACATGTCGCGGAAATCGTCCTGCAACAGGCCCGCGATGGCAAAGCTCTGCCCGTCGCGCAGCTCGACCGTGGTCGAGGTTTCGCGGCGGCGGAAGGCGTTGACGTTGATCGAGCCGTCGCCGAAGGACACGGCTGTATCGAGCCCGGACACGGCGGCAGTCATTTCAAGATTGATGATATCCTGATCCACCACGCGGGGGGTGAAGGACAGTTCGACGCCGAATGGTTTGTATTCGATGAACACCTGTCCCGCATCGGCGACCGAGGGAACCGGATATTCGCCCCCGGCAAGGAACGACGCCTCTTGTCCCGACAGGGCGGTCAGGTTCGGCTCTGCCAGCGTGCGCACCATCCCTTTGTTTTCAAGGGCTTCCAACATGACAGCGAATTGCAGCGCGCCGGCGTTGAAGCCGAAGGTGAAGGCCCCGGTCCGGTCGTTGCCGGTCTGGATCAGGTTGCCCGCCTGCGCGGCATTGAGATTTCCGTCGCTTGCCAGCGCACCGGCACCGGCGGAGGCGCCAAGCCCGCCAAGGGGGCCCGTGCCCGGAACCTGCCCCCCCGCGCCGATCGAGGCGGAGAGCGATTTGGTCACGGATCGTTGCATTTCGGCAAAGCGCACCTTGAGCATGACCTGCTGGGTGCCTCCGACGGACATGAGGTTCGACACCCGGTCCGGCGCATACCGGCTGGCAAGATCGAGCGCCGCGTCGAGCGCGGTCATGGAGGAAACGGTGCCCGACAGCACGATGCCGTCATTGGCGGTCCGCACCTCGATCGGTTCGCCCGGAAGGATCTGGCGCAACCGTTCCTTGAACTCGGACAAATCCGGCGTGACCTGCACTTCGATGTTGGCGATCAGGTCGCCTTCGGGCGACAGAAGCGTTAGGGTGGTGCGGCCCTGCGTCTTGCCAAGAACGTAGATGGTGCGATCCGACAGGGTCGAGATATCGGCGATGCCCGGGTTGGCGATCGAGATTTCGGCGAAGGGCCGGTCGCTTTCGACGACGACCGCGCGGTTCATCGGAACGTTGAGCGTGTCGGCGACGCCCGCGTCCAGCACGCGCAACGTGCCTCCGGACCCCGATTGGGCCTGTACGGGCATGGCGAAGATGCCAAGGGCACAGCCCAATAGGCCAGCCTTCAATACGTGGTTCAATCCCATGTGATCCTGCCTCTCTGATCACGCTGCTCGTTGTCGCGCCGGTTCTCCGGCTGTCTTTTCCCTTGGCCGTTTGTTTCGGCTCATGAGGGCTGCCCGTAGGGTGCACATGCCCGATTTGGTTCGGATCTTGGCACCATCTTGAAACGCAACATGCGATACTTTTGCGTTTTTTGCAAGAATCAAGGACTTGGCACCCTTAATTCTTGTGGGCAACCCGCAACAGGGCGGGTTGCCCTACTGTGACGTCGGCCTTTGCCTTCAATTGGTCGGGCAGGGGATCGGCACTTCGACCGTCTCGGCCCCCTTGCGGGTGCGGACCGTGCAGACCTCTTTCTCCGGTGCGGCCTCGACCTCGGCCGTTTCGATGCCCAGAAGCTCGTTTTGGTTGATTTCAACCGTTTCTGCCGTTTCCCCGACCCCGTCATCGTTGGTGCCGACGAGCGAAAGCGCCATGCGCCCGGTGGCCTGCGCCTGTGCAAGGGCGGCCACCTGTTCCGGCTTGGCGGCGATGGTGACGGTGCGGGCCACGGTCGGGGCCGACCGGTCCTGATCCGCGATCTGGTCGATCGCGATGATGGAGACGTTTTTCTGGATAAGCTTGGTCACGTTTTGCGACGTAACCGAATCGGATGAGCCTCGGCCTGTCCAATAAATATCCACCCGGTCGCCGGGGCGCAGAAAGCCCGACACGCCCGACGCCACGTCGACGCGGATCGCAAAGGCCCGCATGCCACGGTCGAGCCGCGCGGCAACACCGGCATCGGCGCCCGCTTCGGTCACCTTGACCGCCAGCAACGCCTCGTCTTTCTCGATGGACCGCAGAACCGTGCGGAAGCGTTTTTCCCCTTGCGGGAACACATCTTCCATGTCCGAGAAATGCCCTTCCGGCACGGCGGCCTTGGGGAATTTCACCAGTTTTATGTTCTCATCCGTAACCTGGTCGCCGTAGGCCAGCGGTTCGGTGACAACGAAAATCTCGGCCAGCTCGATTTGAGGGGCCTGGTTCTTTTGGGCGGCGGCGAGGGCCGCCTGGTATTTGCCGATATAGTCCTGGGCCATGTAGACCGCGAAACCCGCGAGCCCCAATCCGGCAACCAGCACAAGTCCAAAGACAGCGCGCATGTCGTTTCCTTTCCTCATGGCCGGATTCTCCGGCTTTTGAGTTGCTCGCCTAGACTTCCCCAAAAATGGGGCGAAATTCTGCACAAAGCGTGAATTTGCGGCGATTTATTCGCTTATGTGTTCAATCCCAGGCCGACTGGCTCTGGTGCGAAGCCACGGCGGCGGGTGGCGATCAGCCCCCTTTAATTGGGAAAGGGCCGCACCCGAAGGATGCGGCCCGTTTCCGGAGGTTGGTGTAACCCTTGGTCAGTCGCGATTAGTAGGTCGCGATCGTCATGGCCGAGAGGCCGGACGAGATCTTGTCGGCCAGCGACGTGGTGCCGCCGGACACCGAGGTCAGCACCGCGATGCCGAGGCCAACGATGGCGGCAGTGAGGACAACCCAGTCCACGGTCACGGCACCATCTTCGTCGTTCTTGAAGCGCTTCACAAAGTTCACGAGTTTCATCAGTCTATTCTCCGTATGTGTATTTCTGGACGCGATTAGTAGGTCGCGATGGTCATGGCCGAGAGGCCGGACGAGATCTTGTCGGCCAGCGAGGTGGTCCCGCCGGAAACCGAGGTCAGCACGGCGATGCCGAGGCCAACGATGGCGGCCGTCAGAACGACCCAGTCAACGGTGACCGCACCGTCTTCGTCAGCGTGGAATTTCTTTGCAATCTTGATCAGGTTCATCTCATTTCCCTCCGAAAGGATTAGCTTGGTTGTTTCACATCACACCCAGCGAGCTGCCCGAACCGCCTGTGAACCGGTTCGTCGTTCTGCTTGGCATGTTGGGAATATCCCGTCGGATGTAGGCGGAAATTGGGCAGGGTTGGTACGAATTTTAGAGGTATCCGGTCTGTAGGCTGATTTTCTCATAAGACATTGAAAATAAATAAATAAAAAATTAACCTTTTTGTACCAAGGGGCCTTTTACAAGGGAAATTTCACCAGAATCGGTAAAAAACTGGCTCTTGGGCCGCGAATTTGCGATGATGAATCAAAAGAGAATTAACGAGGCAGTACGGGTGTTCGCGAAATGCGGAGTGTTCTGGGAACGCTACTTGGTGGCGCGGGGCTGATGATCGCGCTTTGGGCGGGTCCGGTCGTCGGGCAGGACGGCGATGGGGAAGGTGCGGCATCAGGCTTCACCTTCAAGCGCATGGGCGCGCCGACGCCGGGTGCAACGCGCCGGATCACCGTTCAAATCGACCCCTTGGAACAAGAGCGCGCGCGCGCTGCGGCCCGGGCCGCCGCCGAGAAACGTGATTCACAGGGCGCGGCAGAAGAAGATGCGGGGGATGAAACGGCGCCCACCGCCCCCCTTCCGTTCGCCTGGTTCTGGAACGATGTGGCGCCGGAGGCCGAGAACGCGGGGCCGGTCAATTTTGCCCGCGCGCTCACCCTTCTCGACACCCAGAACGAAATCGACCCCCCGCGGCTTCAGGCGCTGCAAGACATTGCAAAGGCGCATGGCCCCCAGATCCTGATGTCGACGGTTGGCACCGATATCTCGCCCGCGCTCGTCGTCGCGCTGATTTCCGTGGAAAGCGCGGGGCGGGCGGACGCGGAAAGTGGCAAGGGCGCGCAGGGCCTGATGCAGCTTATCCCCGATACTGCGAGCCGGTTCGGGGTCGAGGATGCGACTGACCCGGAACAGAACATCAAGGGCGGTGTCGCCTATCTTGCGTGGCTCATGGAAGAATTCGAGCGCGATCCGATCATGGCGCTGGCCGGGTATAATGCCGGTGAGAACGCCGTGGTGAAACACGGCGGCGTGCCGCCCTATGCCGAAACGCGGGCCTATGTGCCCAAGGTGCTGAATGCCTGGCGTGTTGCGCGCGGGCTGTGCCAGACCCCTCCTGAACTCATTACCGACGGCTGTGTTTTTGCCGTCAGCGGAACCTGATCATGGCTGACAAGAAACCTCTCGTGCTGGACATCGACGGCACGTTCCTGCGCACCGATTTGTTGTTCGAGACCTTCTGGGCCGGGCTGGGACAGGCGCCGGTCGAGACGCTCCGGGCCGCGGCCAAGACCCTGACGAACCCCGCCGCGCTGAAAGCCCGGTTGGTGGAGCTGACCGAGGTGCGCACAGATCTCATGCCGGTCAATGCGCAGGTTCTGACGCTTGCGCGACAGGCGCAGGCCGAGGGTCGCGAGGTGGTGTTGGCCTCTGCGTCGAACGAGGTGCTGGTCAAGCGCCTCGCCGCAGATCACGGGCTATCCGAGCGCGTCTTTGCCTCGACCCCGGAGCGCAACCTGAAAGGGTCGGCCAAGGCGGTGGCGTTGGTCGAGGCCTTTGGTGAGGCCGGTTTCGATTACGCAGGCAACGACACCGTCGACCGCGAGGTCTGGGCACATGCCGACCGGGCCATCGTCGTGGGTGACCGGGCGTCGGCCCAAGCGATGGAGGCGGCGGGCAAGCCGGTGACGCGGATTGCCACCGAGGTGTCGGCGCGCGGGGTGTTGAAAGCCTTTCGCCCGCATCAATGGGTCAAGAACGTGCTTTTGTTCGTGCCCATGCTGGCGGCACATGATTTCACCCTCGCAACCCTTGGGCTCGTGCTGCTTGGCATGGCCGCGTTTTCGCTGGCCGCCTCGTCGATCTACGTGGTCAACGACCTGCTCGATCTCGAAGCCGACCGGTTGCACGTCAAGAAAAAGCATCGCCCTTTTGCCTCGGGGCGCGTGCCGCTTCCGGTCGGGATGGCGGCGGGTGCCGGGGCCGGGGTCGTGGCGCTGGTGCTTGCGGCCCTACTGAACCCGGGTTTCTTCGGGATCATCGTGCTCTACATGGTGTTGTCGCTTAGTTATTCGCTGAAGCTCAAGCGGATGCGGTGGATCGACATCGCGGTTCTCGCCGGGCTATACACCATCCGGGTGATCGCCGGGGCGCTGGCGGCACAGATTTACGTATCGGGCTATCTGCTGGTGTTCATCTTCCCGGCCTTCCTGACGCTCGGGTGCGTCAAGCGGCTAACCGAGGTGACGCTGGCCGAAGGGGATGCGCGGCTGCCCGGGCGCGGATATGGCAAGCCCGACCGCCCCGATCTTTTGAATGTCGCGATCATCGGGATCGTCGGCGCGCTGACGAGCTTTTTCCTCTATAGCTTCACCGCGCAGGCCCTGGCGCTTTATCCCACCCAATGGCTGGTCTGGGCGACGCTGATCCCGATCGCGTGGTGGCTGATCCGGATGCTGCGGCTTGGTTACTATGGCAAGCAGGACCACGACCCGATCGTCTTTGCCATGAAGGACAAACGCGGGGTCGGGATCTTGTTGATCGCCATCACCCTACTGTTTCAGGCAGCGGGGCTATGGGAAACCTGGGTGACCGCGCTCGGCTAGAACGCGCGCTCAGACCGACAGTTTCTTGAATACCCGTTCAGGGATAGCGCGGATGATCAGCATGATGTAGCGCCAGAAAAAGGGGGTGTAGATCACGTCCTTCTTGCGGTTGACGGCCTTCAGGATGTCATCGGCGACATCCGCCGGATCGGCGACGAGGAACATGCCTTCGATCCCCCACGTCATCGCGGTGTCGACGAAGCCCGGTTTCACGGTGATCACGTGGCCGCCCGAACGGGTCAGCCGATTGCGCAGACCGGCGAGATAGGTGGCAAAGCCCGCCTTGGCCGAGCCGTAGACATAATTGCCGATCCGCCCCCGGTCGCCCGCGACCGATCCGACGCCCACGACCGTGCCGCCCGCGCGCGCCTCCATCTCGGGGGCGAGCAGGTGCAAGAAGCGGGCAGGGCCGGTGTAGCTGTCGATCACCGTTCCCTCGATCAGCGCGGGGTCTCGGTCAATCTCGTCCTGCGGCGGCATGGAGCCCACGAAAACGGCCGCGTTGATCGTGCCTTCGGTCGCGCATGCCTTGTCGATGATCGGTTGAAAGCTGCCCGGATCGCGGGCATCGAATTTCACCGCTTCGGCGCGCGCCGCGCCACGGGCGGCAAGATCGACCGCCGCGCCCTTCAAATCCTCCATGTCGCGGCCCGCGAGAAACACGGTCGCGCCGCGTTCGGCCAGCGCCCGGCCAAAGGCCCGCGCCATCGAGGATGTGGCGCCCAGTATGATCCAGGTCTCTTGCATATCGGTCATCCTCTCAGCTTCAGGCGGCGCACCATGTCGGTCACCATGGTTCGGTCCGGGTCGGCCTTGGCCACTTCGGCGGCCCAGTCGGACCAGTCCGGATACATCGCCTTGATCGCGTCGCCATGGGCGAGCGAATCCTTGGCAAGATAAAGACGCCCGCCGGCCTGGGCGGTCATCCTTTCCAGTTCTGCGATCAATTTGGTTGCGCGCGCCCGGTTCGGAAAATCCACGGCGAGCGTATAGCCCTCCATGGGAAAGGACATCATGCCCGCGCGATCAGGCCCCATGCGCTTGAGCACGGCAAGCGGCGAGGCAAGGCCGGAGCGCGACACCTTGTGCATCATCTCTTCCAGCACGTCGATGGCATCGAGCGGGACCACGCATTGAAACTGGTGAAACCCCTTCTTGCCGTAGAGCCGGTTCACGTTGCGGATCTTGTCGAGGGGAAAGAAGAATTCCTCCAGCCGCTTGACGGAGGATCGGCCTGTGGCGGGCACACGGCGGAAATAGCCTTCGTTGAAGACCCGGGCGAAAAGTCCGTTGGAAAACAGGCTCATGTTCACGGGCACCGATTTTGCCCGGTCCGGGGCCGGGGCATCGGCGCTGGTCAATTCGGCTTCCTCAAGGATACCGCGCCCCATCTTGTCGCCCTTGGCCTGCGCGTCGATCCAGCTCACCACGTAGGTGGCGGTGGAGGAGGTCAGCGCGTCGATCTGATCGTTCCAATCGGCAAGCCGGGTCTCGGTCACCTGCATCGCGGTGCCGGGGGTCGGCTTCATCTGCAACTTGGCCGAGAGGATCACGCCGGTCTGGCCGACGCCGCCCATGGTGGCGCGAAACAGCGCCTTGTTGCGGGTGGGCGACGCGGTGACGCGTTTGCCGTTGGTGAAGAGGCTGATGGATTTGACGTGGTTGCCAAAGCTTCCCTCGGCATGGTGGTTCTTGCCGTGCACATCCTGAGCGATGGCCCCGCCGACGGTGGCAAAGCCGGTGCCCGGCACGACCGCCGGAACCCAGCCGCGATGGGCAAAAAGCCGCATGAGCGTGGTCAGGGTGACGCCCGCCTCGGCCTCGACCACGCCGGTGTCGGGATCAAAGCCGATGATCTTGTCGAGCCGCGTCATGTCGATGGCCCGTCCGCCATCGTTCAGCGCCGCGTCGCCATAAGAGCGCCGGTTGCCAAAGGCGGGGGCCGGGGTCTCGTCAAGGATGCGCGCGAGGGTCGCGGCGCGTTCGGGCCGGGCGATGTCACCGGTGGCGGTCAGCGCGTTGCCCCAGCCGGAATACTCAGTTGTTTTCCACAGCATTCTCGTGCCTTTTCGAATGTTTTTCGGCCAAGGGGAACAGGAACAGCCCGATCCCGATGGCAAACCAAAGCGTCGTGACGCGGATGATCGCGGTGGCGGGCAGGCTGGTTTCCAGCCCCACGCCTTCAAGGGTGAGAAGCGCCACCATCGCGGCCTCGGCCCCGCCCACACCGCCGGGTGCGCCGGTCAGCCCGCCCGCGAGCGTCGCGAAGACGAAGATGGCGACCGCCTTGGCAACGCCGATGTCGGCCCCCATCCAGACCAGAAGCAGGTGGAACGCATATCCTTCCGCCGCCCATCCGATCAGGCCGATCACCACGGCCCCGCCCATCAGGCCCGGCGCGGAGAAGATCTTGAGCGACCGCGCCGCGCGCCGGACCTTGGCAAAGAGGCGCGGCAGGCGACCAGTGGCGCGGTGGCTCAGGGTGGCGATGCGTTCAAGAATGGCGGGCCGGGTGGCGATGAACGCGCCGATGAGGGCCAAGATCGTGACCGGCACGCCGCCCGCGATCCCGGTTGCCGAGAACGCCAGCGCGAGGCCAAGGATCATGCCCATCGCGGCGAGGTCCATGGCCCGGTCGACCAGCACAAGGGGCGCGGTGCGCTCGAACGTCCAGCCGGTTTCGCGCCGGATCCAGCGCATGCGCACCAGCTCCCCAACGCGACCGGGGGTGACAGTCATGGCAAAGCCGCCAAAATAGTGCCGGAAGCTGCCAAGAAGCGTGACGGACAGGCCGAGCTTGCGGGCGAAGACATGCCAACGCAGGCCGCGAAAGCCATAGTTCACGAGCGACAGGCCGAGAAGCGCGGTGAATTGCAAAAGGCTCAGTTTGGCAAGCTGCGCCTTGGTCTCGTCCCACCCCGTCGCCGCCGCCGCGCCGATCAGGCCCGCCACGACCAGCGCGAACAACCCCAGCAAAAGCAGGGTGTCGCGCATGTGAGAGGGTTGGCGGGTTCTGGCCACGGGTCGGGTATCTGTGCTCATCATCGTCATTTGCGCCGGGTCTAGCGACAGAATGGGGCAATATTAAGGATTTGTTTCGATTTGGCGAACAATCCAGCGAAATTGTTTCACGTTTCGGTTTCGGGCTGGGGTCGGGGGCCTTGTGCCGGATCACTCCGGGACATCGAGACGCCCCCACCACTTTCGCCGATCACGTGACACGACCGGGATCGACAGCGCGGCAAGCCGGGGGCCGGGGGTGCCATCGGCCATCACGACACAGCGCCGCGCGACCCGCAGCGCCGCGTCCAAAAGCGCGCGGTCGGGCACCGCATCGACGGCGAAGGCGCGCACAAGGTCGAGACCATGCCCCCCCGCGCGTGGCCGGGCGAACATCGGGTCAAAGGCAACCACGTCGAAGGATCGGTCGGGCAGGGTGGCCAAGAACGCGCGCGCGTCCGCCGTCACATGTTCGACCCGGCGCATCGCGGCGATCAGCGCGGGCGGCCCCTTGTCATGGCGGGCAAGCCCGCGTGACACGATTTCGCCCAGGATCGGCGCGGCTTCCAGCGCGACGACCCGGCCCGAGGGCCCGACCGCGTGGGCGGCGGTGATGGCGTCGGCCCCCATGCCGCAGGTGCAATCGAGCACGTGATCGCCGGGACCGATCATCGCGCTGCGCAGGAAATGGTCGCCCTGCAGGCCGCGCCCGTCCACGCGTCGCGCGGCCATGTTGGGGTGAAACCCGTAACGGGCCTCGGCGGTAACAAGATGAATGGCGTCGGCTTTCACCACCAGCGCGGCGGGACGCCCGGTGTCGCGCACATGATGCGCTATCGAGCGCCCGGATCGGGGGGCGAAGGGAAGATCATGCCGGGTGGCAAGCGCCCGGGCATCGGCCACGTCCGCCTCGGACGGTGACTTTCGCGTCGTGACGAAAAGCGCGGCGTGTGACAGGTGCATCAGCCGATCAGGCGGGGGTATTCGATCTTCGGACAGCGGTTCATGACGACATCGACCCCCTGTGCCCGGGCCATGGCCCGCGCCGCCGCGTTCTCGACGCCCAGTTGCATCCAGACCGTTTTCAGGTCGGGCAGGTGTTCAAGCGCAGCCTCCACCACCGGTTCCACGGCATCGGACCGACGAAAGATATCGACCATGTCGACGCCTGCCGACGCGGGAATATCCGCGAGCGAGGCGACGATGGTTTCGCCAAGCGCCTCTTTGCCCGCCTGTCCCGGATTGACCGGGATCACGCGGTATCCCTTGTCGGCAAGGAAGGCGGCAACCTGATGGCTCGCGCGCGCAGGTTTCTCGGAATAGCCGACGAGGGCGATCACCTTGGTGCGGGTGAGGATGTGCTTGATCTCTGTATCGTCATTTGCCTGTGTCATGGCGCGATCCTACCTGTTTTGCCGCCAAGGGAAACGCGACCTTTTGGCCTTTTGTCATCGTTCCAGCAGGGGCCAACAAAAAAAAGCGCCCGGAAGGGGACCCGGGCGCAGTTTGTGGAACGAGGGACAGTGAAGTGAGATTGCGGGCGTTCCACCACCCGGTCTCTGGTATAGATGTATGATGCCCCGCCTATGATTAAAGAGGGAGTCAACATTCTGTGACATTCTGCCGTGTGCGTTTGGCTCGCTATCCACGGCGCGCAGCGTAGAGCGAAACGGCCGCGGCATTCGATACGTTGAGCGAGCCGAAATCGGCCGCGAAGGGGATTTTGACGAGAGCGTCACAGGTGTCACGGGTTTTCTGGCGCAAACCCGGCCCTTCGGCCCCCATGACCAGCGCAATCGCGCGGCCGCGCAATGGTTCAAGTGCCGCGTCCAACGTTTGCGGGGCCTCCCCGTCAAGGCCAAGGACCGTGAACCCCATGTCCTTGAGCTTCACCATCGCCTCCGCAAGGTTCGTGACCCGAAGGTAAGGCTGGCGTTCCAGCGCCCCCGAGGCGGTCTTGGCAAGCGCCCCGGTTTCGGGGGCCGAATGATGTTTTGTCCCGATCACGGCGCGTGCCCCGAACACCTCGGCCGAGCGCAGGATCGCCCCCACGTTGTGCGGATCAGTGACCCGGTCGAGCAGGACCACGAGCGGCGGGGTATCGCCGTCGCCCAAGCAAACGTCGACGAATGGACCCCAATCGAGCGGCTTCACTTCGAGCGCTGCGCCTTGGTGCACGGACCCAGGGTCAAGCGGCACCGGAAACTTGCGTGGATCCGCGATCTCGGGTTCCAGCCCGCCCGCCACGATCGCCTCGCCCAGCCGGTCGGCGGCGTTGCGGGTCACGACAAGGCGCAGCTTTTCGCGGGCCGGGTTGACCAAGGCATCGCGCACGGCGTGCAGGCCGAAAAGCCAGAGCGTTTCGGCGGCTGCCTTGCGCTTGGCCTGTTCCTTGTCGACCACCCATTTCGGTTTCTTCGCCACGCGCCCGGCCCCTTGTTGTGAATGGCGCGCACCATGGTGCCGGGCATTCGGAATCGCAAGGGATTTTCGGCTTGACGGGTCCCCGCACCGCTTGTAATCAGCGCCCCACGCGACGAGGTAATGCCTTGGTGCGGGCGACGAGCTGCAAGGTGCGGCAGCGGACTGTAACTCCGCCGGGGAGACCCATGCCAGGTTCGATTCCTGGGTCGCCCACCACGCTTCCCGCCCCATCCCAGGTCCAAAACTCATGCGAGGTGAACGGCGGGTTGTCTTCTACTCTGTCACCGGAGCGGTCAAGCCCGACATCGTGAAGCGGCCCACGATACCGAAATGGTCCGATTTCAGTTTTGGCCGCTGCATGATGACGCCTTCCCCCCCCGTCGCCATGATATGATCAATCGCGATCCCGATACGGTCAAAAAGCATGAAGGTTGGCACCGGTTGGCCGATCCTGTCGACCCTGGCTGCGTCCATGAGCCGGTGGGTTGATGTGAAGAAAGGCTCGGAATTGAAGTCGCCACCGATGATGATCGGACCTTCGAGCGCTTCCAGTTGCGGGATGAGCGCGCGCAGGATTTCGGGGCGAAACCCGTCGAGAAAGACCTCGATATGCGCCGACAAGACCCAGACACGCCCCCCCGGCATGTCGACCTGGAAACCGGCGATCCCCCAGCCCCCGAAACAGGTTTGCGTTCCTTCCACCATCGGCCAGCGCGACAGGGCGGCAATACCGCTCAGATGCTCGACAAAACAATAGTGCTGGGATGGGTAGTCTTCAGAAAGCAGATCGAGGAGCGGTTTGTCC
>JAABTN010000019.1 GCA_011389895.1 Maritimibacter sp.
AAAGCTCGGTCATCGCGGTGCGCAGCACGACCCGGCCGCCGACCTGAAGCGTCACACCCTTGAGATTGCGACGCAATGAGATGTCGCCGCGCACCACGTCGATCAACCGCACCCCTTCACGTTTGAACAGCTGCACGTCGAGCACGTCACGCCCGATGAGGTTCGATTCCGGCGGCACCACGGCCTCGGTGAAGAATTTCTTGCGCGAGCGGTCGGTCAGCAGGCTCGCCATCGACGCGCGTTCCGGCAGAAGCCGTGGTGCGACGATGTAGAGATAGGCCATGCCCCAGCCTACGACCACGAGGCCGATGGGCGTGACCTCGAAGATCGAGAAGGGTTCCAACCCGTTGACCCGCGCGACACCGTCCACGAGCAGGTTGGTCGAGGTGCCGATCAACGTCAGCGTGCCCCCCATGATCGCCCCGTAGGACAGTGGGATCAGCAATTTCGACGGGGCAATGCCCATGCGTTGCGCAAGCTGCGTGAACACCGGGATCATCACCACGACCACCGGCGTGTTCGATACGAACGCCGAGGCGACGACGACAAAGGCCATCAGCACCCCGAGCGCGATCATCGGGCGGGCCGCGGCCTGTGAATCCGCGATCTGGGTGAACCAGTCGAGGGCACCGGTGCGCACCAGTGCACCCATGACGATGAACATGCAGGCGATGGTCCACGGCGCGGGGTTTGACAGAACCTCGACCGCCGCGTCGTAGGGCAGGATGCCCGCGATCAGCATCACCGCGACGCCCCCGATGGCCACGACTTCGATCGGGAAGACCTCCCGCATGAACAGAAGAAACATCACACCCACGACAGAGAGGGCGAGAATGGCCTCGGTGGTTTGGGAGAAATCGAAAAATTCCATGTGGCCTTGCCCCGATCCGGCTTATCTTTGCCTTCCACAGGCTTTGTGGGCAAGCTTAATGCGGCCCTGACGTTTGCAAATGCCCCTGTTGGCGCACCATCTCGATGCGCATTGCCTTGCCGGTCGCGTCATCGGTTTCGACATAGACGCCCGACAGCGTTGCATCGGTGTCCGCGGGCTGGAAACGCCCCTTGACCATGCCGGTGACGAAACGGCGCAGCGGCTCGGCCTTGTCCATACCGATGACGGAATGGAAGTCGCCGCACATGCCCGCGTCGGTGAGATAGGCGGTGCCACCCGGCAGGATCATCGCGTCGGCGGTCGGCACATGGGTATGGGTTCCGACCACGAGGCTGGCGCGCCCGTCAAGGAAATGGCCCATGGCCATCTTCTCGGACGTCGCTTCGCAATGCACATCGATCAGCGCGGCTTGAACGGCCCCGCCGAGGTTGAAGGGCTTCAGCGCCCGTTCGATATAGCCGAACGGGTCTTCGAAGGCCCGCTTCATGAAGACATTGCCAAGGATTTGCGCGACCAGAATGCGCCGCCCCCGGTGGTCCTCGAACACCCGCACGCCGCGCCCCGGCGCGTCCTTGGCGAAATTCAGGGGCCGGATGATCCGGGTCTCACGCTCACAATACGTCAGCATCTCCTTCTGGTCGAAGGCATGGTCGCCCAGCGTCACCACGTCGGCGCCCGCATCGAACAGGAGCTTGGCGTGTTCTTCGGTCAGCCCCGCGCCGTTGGTCGCGTTCTCACCGTTGACCACGACGAAATCGAGGCCCCAGTCGCGCCGCAGATCGGGGAGCGTTTCGCGCACCACCCGCCGCCCGGAGCGGCCCATCACATCGCCAAGAAACAGAATTTTCATGCCGTTTGGTTACGCGCGGCGCGGCCAAAGGGCAAGGGGCGGTTGCGCGGGCGGGGCGAGATCGTAGCGCATGGATCGCCGGGCGCGACGCGGGACCAAACCGGGTTTCGTGCGCTGGCACATTGCGTCGACGATACGGCGACAATGGGGGAAATTCCCGCTGACTGACACCCAAAGGCCTTGATTTCTGACGTTCTGCGCCGCGCAGCCGTCATAGTTTTCTGACAAATTCTGAAATTAACGAGATTTTTCGTTCAGCGAACTATGAAGCAGAACCCGAGCAGGAGACACCGATGTCGACCACGCAGGTCAGCGTTACAAATGCAAGCTTCGAGCAGACGTCGCACGGCGATGGTGGCTATTCCGAAGGGATTCCGGGCTGGTCGATCACCGACAGCGGGTCTGGCGAGGCAGGCGACTACGATCCGACCGCGTCCGAGATCGACTTGTCCACGGTGGATGGCGAAAATGTCGCCTATCTCTATTCCGGGGGCAGCAGCGGGAGCGGTGTCACCATATCGCAGACGTTGTCCGAGACCTATGTTGCGGGCAATACCTATGCCCTCAATGTCGATGTGGGCGATGGCACCTACAGCTACAGCGGGGATCAGCCCTATACCCTGAACATCCTTGCCGGAACGACGGTGATCGGCACGCTGAGCGGGACCACGGGCGATATCGACGGGCTGCAGACCGTCACGCTGGCCTCGACCCTTAATGACCCGTCGCTCAACGGCCAGCCGATCACGATCGAGATCGCCGATCCGCCGGGCGCGGGGGATGGCGAGCTTCTCGTCGACAATGTCGAGTTTTTCGTGACGACCCCGCAGGACGGCTACGTGGACGGCACGTCAGGCGACGATGTGATCGACGAAAGCTACACCGAAGACCCCGACGGCGACCAAGTCAACGACCCCGAGGCGATCTTGCCGGGCACCGCGCCGGACGACGATTATGTGCGGGCCGGGGCCGGGAACGACATCGTGACCACCGGTGCGGGCGACGACACGATCGAGGGCAACGGTGGCGACGATATCCTGTCAGGGGGTGACGGAAACGATGTGATCCGTGGCGACACCATCCCAACACCCGCCACGACCGGCCCCGAAGTGCTAAGCTGGATCGCCGAAGGGGCCGATGGCACCGATATTTCGGGCGGGTTCACGCAAGACACCGGGGGCATGTCCGTCACGGCGTCTTTTGTCGAAGGCCCGATCAATGACCAAATCGAGACGTCGAATACGTCCCAGTATACCGAAGCCGGGGAGCCATTTGCCACCAATTCGGCGCTCGATCTCGGGTCGTCGTCCGGTTCTGGCGACAATGCGACGGTCACGCTGACATTCGCCGCCGAGGCCGGATCAGGCCTCACGAACGAGGTCGAGAACGCGGCTTTCCGGATCAACGATATTGACCAAGGCGGGTGGCAGGACATCGTCACCATCACCGCCTTCGATGCCGCAGGCAACCCGGTCCCCGTGGACATCACCGTGGATGGCGATGACAGCCTGACCGGCAATACCGTCACCGCAGGTGGCGGCGGCGATAGTCCGAGTGATGCCGATGGATCGGTGTTGGTCGAAATCCCGGGCCCAGTCGCCTCGATCGTGATCGATTATGACAATGGCGACGATGCCGGTCAGCAGCTTTGGGTGACCGATGTTCATTTCGACACGCTGGCCGAAGATGTCGGCGCACCGGGCGACGATGAGCTCTACGGTGGGGCGGGCGATGACATCCTTGACGGTCAGGAAGGCGATGACCTTCTGAACGGCGGGACAGGCAACGACACGCTCACCGGCGGCGACGGCAATGACACCTTCATCGAAGTGGCCGGTGACGGGATGGATACCATCACCGATTTCGGCTTCGGGAACACCGGCACCTTTCACGACGGTGATGCCAGCAACAATGATTTCGTCGATCTGACCGCGTTCTACAACGAAACGACGCGCGCCGCGGTCAACAACAGCGACGCTGATCCGTCGAACGACTTTGCCAATGCGCGCGCCATGATGCAGGCGGACCATGCCGATGGCACGCTGGACGGGATTATCGATGGTGTAGATTACTCGGGCGAGATCGGCGACATCGGGCTCAGGATCGAGAATGGCGGCACGCCGGTAAGCGGGCTGGATCTGAACGAGGAATCGACGGGTGTCGTGTGCTTTGTCTCGGGCACGCGGATCATGACCGACCGGGGCGAGGTGCCGGTCGAGCAATTGCGCCCCAACGCCCGGGTTCTGACGCTGGACCACGGCTTTCAACCGCTGCGCTGGATCGGGGGCCACAGCCTCGGTACCGCCGATCTCAAACAGCACCCCCGGCTAAAGCCCGTGCGCATTCGCGCAGGTGCGCTTGGAAACGGGCTTCCGGAGGTTGACCTTTGGTTGTCGCGCCAGCACCGGGTGCTGGTCAGCTCGGTGATCGCGGAACGGGTCTTCGGGGTGCGCGAAGTGCTTGTGCCCGCCATCACCCTGACCGATCTCGACGGGATCGAGATTGTCGAGGATGCGCAGACCGTCACCTATTGGCACCTTCTGTTTGATCGGCACCAGATCGTCTGGTCCAACGGGGCCCCGTCCGAGAGCCTGTTCACCGGGCCCGAGGCGCTTGATGCCGTGTCGCCCGAGGCGCGTCAGGAGATCAACGCGTTGTTTCCCAACATCGCACGGCCCTTGGAACAGATGCCTTCGGCCCGCATTATCCCGCATGCCGAGATGACCACCAAACAGCTTGTGCCACGCCACGCCAAGAACCGGAAACCGCTGGTCAATCTTGCGCCGCGCTCGCACCACGTGTGAGCGGGGCCGGCGGGTCACGCCGGTGCACCGCGCGCCTCTCGGCAAATTCTCGCGGACGCGATTTGCAATACGGCCACACGTCGTTAGGTGTCGGCCTGCACAATCGCAAACCGAGAAAACGAAAGGTTATCATGACCCGAACCAGCACACTTAACGCTATCCTTGCCACGGCAACCATCGGCGTCGCTTCCGCCTTTGCTATTCCCGCGATGGCGCAGGACACGACCGCGCCCGCTGCCCCCGACCCGATCGTTGAAGGCGAACTTGATGCCTTTGCCGTCGCCTACAAGGACGTTGTGGCGATCGAGCAGGAATACGGTGCGCAGCTTCAGCAAACGCAGGACGAAGCCGAGCAACAAGCCCTGATCCAAGAGGCGCAGGCCGAGATGACCCAGGCGGTCGAGGATGCGCCGGATATCGAGGTGAACCGTTATATCGAGATCATGCAGCTCGCCCAAGCCGATCCCGAGCTTCAGGCCGAGCTGACCGAGATGCTGCAAAGCGATTCCTGACCAACCCCGGCCAACGCGCGCCCGCAGCGGCCATGATGCGGCCCGCGGGCGCGCCGCAGACCAAACCCCAAACCCTGATCAACCGCGTGGCGGGACCGGGTCGAACCGATAGGTCCGGGTCTCGGTGACGATGGCGTCGAGCGGTTGATCGGTGGGTTCGAGCGGCAGGCTCTCGGCCCGCTGCGCTTCATAGGCGAACCCGACGGCAAGGGTCGAGCGCTCTGCGCGAAGCTGCTCAAGCGTGCGGTCGTAGAAACCGCCGCCATAACCCAGCCGGTTGCCCATTGCATCAAACGCTACCAAGGGAACGATCAGCACCTCGGGCACCACCCAATCGAGAACGGCGGGGGACCGGGTTCCAAACTTGCCCTCGATCATTTCGCGGTCGGGCGACCAGCGGGCGAACCGAAGCGGCGTGCCGATCTTGCCCGTGATGGGCACGCAGACCGGACCATGGTTGGCCATTTCGGTCATGACCGGAAGCGGGTCGATCTCGGTCTGGATCGCGAGGAAGCCCGACAGGGGCTTGCCCCGATACGGGGCGAGCCAATCGCGCAACCGCGCCTGTGCGTCCGCATCCCTGCCTTCCGCATGGGCCTTTGCCCGCCGGGCAAAGGCGGCCTTGCGCGCGTCTGTCTTGTCCACGCTCACAGCAAGATCACCGTGGCCAGCCCGAGGAAGGCAAAGAAGCCGACCACATCGGTGACCGTGGTCACGAAGGTGCCGGACGCCAGCGCCGGGTCGATCTTCATCTTGTCGAGCATCACCGGCACCAGCACCCCCGACAGCCCCGCGACCACGAGGTTGATGATCATGGCGACAGCCAGCAACAGGCCCAGAACGGGCGTGCCGAACCAGAGCGCGCCGACCAGCCCCATGGACACCGCGAAAATCACACCGTTCACGAAGCCCACCGCAACCTCGCGCCGGATCACCCGCCAGACGTTGGAGGACGTGAGGTCCTTGGTCGCCAGCGCGCGCACCGCGACGGTCAGGCTTTGTGTCCCGGCATTGCCACCCATCGAGGCGACGATGGGCATGAGCACGGCGAGGGCCACGAAGCTCGTGATCACCGTCTCGAACTGGTCGATGACGAGCGAGGCGAGGATGGCGGTGACAAGGTTCACGGCAAGCCACGGAAGCCGGGCGCGCACGGTTTCGGCCACACGGTCGGACAGCGAGCCTTCGCCAACACCGGCAAGGCGCATGATGTCCTCTTCGTGCTCTTCGTCCAGGATCGCCATGGCGTCGTCGATGGTGATGACGCCCACCAGCCGTTCATCTTCGTCCACCACGGGGGCCGAGATCAGGTGGTATTGGTTGAAGGCATAGGCCACGTCTTCTTCGTCCTGCGTCACCGGGATGGTGCGAAAACTGTCTTCGGCGAGGCTTTGCAACGATGTCGTGCGCGCCGCCGACATGATCCGGCCCAGCGTGACATAGCCCGTGGGGCGCATCTTCGGATCGACCAGGATCACGTGGTAGAATTGCGCTGGAAGGTCGTCGTGGGCGCGCATGTGGTCGATGACATGGCCCACGTCCCAATGCTCGGGGGCCGCGACCATTTCGCGCTGCATCAGGCGACCGGCGGATTCCTCCGGGTAGGACAGCGATTTCTCGACCGCCACCCGGTCCGAGACCGCCAGCGCATCGAGGATCAGGTTTTGCTGGGCGTCCTCAAGGTCTTCGATCAGGTCGACGACATCGTCGGTTTCCAGATCGCGCACCGCGTCGGCCAGCACTTCGGGGTGCAGCGCGCCGATGACCTCTTCGCGTACGCTTTCGTCCAGTTCCGACAGGATATCCCCGTCGAAGTCCTGACCGTAAAGCTGAACCATCCGCACGCGGGTGTCGTCATCGACCTGTTCGAGAAGGTCGGCGATGTCGGCCGGGTGCAACGGCTCGAACGCAGCGGCCAGCGCCTCGGCATCGCCTTCGCGCACGGCGGCGAGAACCGGGGCCACGGTGTCCCGGTCCAGCACGTAGTCGCCGTCGGCCAATATTTCGTCGGGTGTAAGGTCTTCCGCCATCTTTGACCTCGCCTGTTGTCGCCGGCGACTTTAAGCGAAGGAGCCCGAGAGATACAGAGGGGAAAGCGATGGACGTTCCTTTTGGTGCTGCGTAACCTCGCGATCAAAAGGGGAATTTCATGAAGATACTTCTGGGCCAGACCCTGTCATTCGTCGCCGACCCGTTTGCCGTCGACCCGACCGCCTCGGCGTTGTGGGACCGGCGGGGTGCGGTAGTCGTGGACGAGACGACGGGACATATCGTCGAGGTGGGGCAACCAGACGCCCTGAAGCGTAATTTTCCCGATGCAGAGGTGGTGGACCATGGTGATGCGATGATCCTTCCGGGGTTCATCGACGCCCATGTGCATTATCCGCAGACCGGGATCATCGCGAGCTGGGGCAAGCGGCTGATCGATTGGTTGAACAGCTATACCTTCCCGGAAGAGGCGCGGTTTCACGATGCCGCCTATGCGCGCGAGATCGCGTCACGGTTTTTCGACCTCGCCCTGTCGCATGGCACCACGACGTCGGTGAGTTTCTGCACGATCCACCCCGAAAGCGTTGAGGCCTATTTCCAGGAGGCTGGCAAACGGGGGCTACGCGCCCTTGGGGGCAAGACCTGCATGGACCGGAACGCGCCTGACACCCTGCGCGACACCGCGCAATCGGCCTATGATGCGTCAAAGGATCTGCTCAGCCGCTGGCATGGCAAGGACCGGCTGTCCTATGTGGTGACGCCCCGCTTCGCCCCGACCTCCACGCCCGAGCAGTTGGAGGCGATGGGCGCGCTCTGGGCGGAGCATCCCGATTGCCTGATGCAGACCCATCTGTCCGAGCAGACCGAGGAAATCGACTGGGTGAAAGAGCTGTTTCCAAACGCCCGCGATTACACCGATGTCTATGATCACTTCGGGCTCTTGGGGCCCGGGGCGTTGATGGGTCACGCCATCCACCTGTCGGACCGCGAACGCGCGCGGCTTGCAGAAGCTGGGGCGAGCCTGATTCATTGCCCGACCTCGAATACCTTCATCGGGTCGGGTCTGTTCGACATGGCCGGGCTGAAAGGCGAAGGGCAGGTGGTCGGGCTTGCTACCGACACCGGCGGGGGTTCATCGTTTTCAATGCTGCGCACCATGGCGGCGGCCTATGAAGTCAGCCAGTTGCGGGGCACCGCGCTACACCCGGCGCAGCTCTTGTGGCTGGCAACCTGTGGCTCGGCACAGTCGATCGGGCTTGGTGACCGGATCGGGACGCTTGCGCGCGGTTATGACGCCGACCTCGTGGTGCTGGATCTTGCCTCGACCGAGGCCATCAGCCAACGGGCGGTGCGGGCCGAGGATATCTGGGAACAGGTGTTTCCCACCATCATGATGGGTGACGACCGGGCGGTGCACGCGACCTATGTCGCCGGACGCCGGGTTTGAAATAATCCTTCCCACGAAACCAAGAATTTGCGAGTCTGTGAAAAGCCCCGGCCAACGGGGCATCAGAGCAGTCTTTTTGAAAATTTCTTGCAGGCGATCCATGCATAAAGAAACCGTTACCCTGATGAAAAAGGCGTTCCGCAAACATGTTGCAGAGCGCGAGCCGGGCCTTGTTCTCGACGTTGGGGCCGCGCAGAAACGCGCGTGGTTTCGTGATATTTGGGAAGCGGGCGGGTGGACCTATCACGGCATGGACATGAAGGACACGCACAACGTCGATATCGTGTTGGACGAGGCCGATCCTTGGCGGTTCGATATCGAAAGCGGCAGCTATGATGCCGTGATCTCGGGCAACATGCTGGAACACAACGAATTTTTCTGGCTCACCTTTCTCGAGATGTCGCGCATCCTGAAACCCGGCGGGGTCATGGTGCACATCGCGCCCTCGCGCGGGCCGGAGCATCGCGATCCGCAGGATTGTTGGCGCTGGTATCGCGACGGGATGTTCGCCATGGCGAAATGGGCCGGGTTCGACTGTGTCGAGACGACGACGGATTGGTCGCAGGAACATGTTGAACATTACGAGCAGAAGAACTCGGCACGCGCCCGGCGACTGTTGCGAACCCGGCGGCACGCAGACAATTTCTGGGGAGACACGGTGGGCGTTTTCGTGAAAACGCAGGCGATAGAAGACACGCTTGCGATGGCTTATATCCGACACTTCGCGACTCTCCATCCCGATCCCGCGCACGGTGAAAACCCGGTCGTGGCGGAATAAAACCGGCGGGGACGCCGACCGACCGGAAGCACCAGTGAATTCCATGGTGCGGCACCAGTGGTACGGGTTCCCCCATGGTTTTTGACCAAGCGGAAAATATTGCCATGCCCAACGGCCCATGCGAGGGTCAGCCAAACGCTCCCGGAGATCTTCATGCAACGCGAAAAGGCGACAACCGCGACCCATCTGCCCGAGGTGATCGAACCCCGTAACCCCGGCATGGCGCTTGATCTTGGCTGGGTGCGAGCGGCGCAGGCCAATACCTCGGCCATCGAACGGCGCGCGGGCACCATCGGGGCGCGCCGGTCCGTGAAGAAGGACTATCAGGCCGCCTGGCTTTTGAAGGCGATCACGATGATCGACCTGACCACGCTTGCGGGCGATGACACCGAAGACCGGGTGCGTCGGCTCTGTGCCAAGGCGGCCCGTCCGCTGCGCACCGATCTGGCCGAGGCGCTGGGCATGGAGGGGATCACCACGGGGGCGATCTGCGTGTATCACACCATGGTCCCGGCTGCGGTCGCGGCGCTTGGGGGTACCGGTATCCCGGTTGCCGCCGTTTCGACCGGGTTTCCCGCCGGGCTCTCGCCCTATCACCTGCGGGTCGCGGAGATCGGGGAAAGCGTTGCGGCAGGGGCGCGGGAAATCGACATCGTCATTTCGCGCCGTCATGTTCTGACCGGCAACTGGCAGGCGCTTTATGACGAGATGCGCGAATTTCGGGCGGCCTGTGGCGAGGCGCATGTGAAGGCGATCTTGGCCACAGGCGAACTGGGCACGCTGCGCAACGTGGCGCGCGCCTCGCTCGTGTGCATGATGGCCGGGGCCGATTTCATCAAGACATCCACGGGAAAGGAAGGCGTCAACGCGACCCTGCCCGTGAGCCTCGTCATGATGCGGGCGATCCGCGACTATCATGCGCGCACCGGCTACCGCGTCGGATACAAGCCCGCGGGCGGGATCTCAAAGGCCAAGGATGCGCTGACCTATCTTGCACTCGTCAAGGAAGAGCTGGGAGTGGCATGGCTGTCGCCGCATTTGTTCCGGTTCGGGGCCTCGTCGCTTCTGGGGGACATCGAGCGGCAGTTGGAACACCACGTGAGCGGGCATTATTCGGCGGGCTACCGCCACGGGATGGGGTAAGGCATGACCATCAAGAACCTTTTCGAGACCATGGAATACGGGACCGCCCCGGAAAGCACGGGCGAAGCCGAAGCCTGGCTTGACGCGCAAGACCGGGCGTTTGGCCTGTTCATCGGCGGGTCATGGACCGCGCCGAACGAAACCTTCGAGACGAAGAACCCGGCCACCGGCGCGGTGCTGGCCCGGATCACGCAAGCGGGCGGCGATGACGTGGACGCCGCCGTGCGCGCCGCGCGCCGGGCGCAGCCGGGCTGGGCAAAGCTGTCGGGGCATGGCCGCGCCCGCGTGCTTTACGCCATCGCGCGACTGGTGCAAAAAAATGCCCGGCTCTTCGCGGTGCTCGAAACGCTGGACAACGGCAAGCCGATCCGCGAGAGCCGCGATATCGACATCCCGCTTGTCGCGCGGCATTTCTATTACCACGCCGGCATGGCCCAGTTGCAGGATGCCGAGCTTTCCGACCGCGCGCCGCTTGGCGTTGCCGGGCAGATCATCCCTTGGAATTTCCCGCTTCTGATGCTGTCGTGGAAAATCGCCCCGGCCATTGCCATGGGCAACACGGTCGTTCTGAAACCCGCCGAATACACATCGCTCACCGCGCTTCTTTTCGCGCAGATCTGTGTCGAGGCGGGCGTGCCGCCCGGGGTCGTCAACATCGTGACCGGCGATGGTGCGACCGGGTCGGCCATCACCGCGCATGAGGGCGTCGACAAGATCGCCTTCACCGGCTCGACCGAGGTGGGGCGCCTTATCCGGCAGACCACGGCGGGCACGGGCAAGAGCCTCACGCTCGAACTTGGGGGCAAGTCGCCCTACATCGTGTTCGATGACGCCGATCTCGATTCAGCGATCGAGGGTCTGGTCGACGCGATCTGGTTCAACCAAGGGCAGGTGTGCTGCGCCGGATCCCGGCTGTTGGTGCATGAACCCATCGCGGAGCGGTTCTATGAAAAGCTGAAGGCGCGGATGGCCAAGCTTCGGGTGGGCGATCCGCTGGACAAATCCATCGACGTGGGCGCGCTCGTGGACCCGGTGCAGCTTGACGTCGTCTCGTCCATGGTGGCCAGCGGCGCGGGCGAGGGCGACGTTTACCAAGCCCCCGTCACGCTGCCCGGGACGGGCTGTTTCTATCCTCCCACGTTGATCACCGGCATGGCCCCCGCCGCCCGGCTGATGCAGGAAGAGATCTTCGGTCCCGTCCTCGTCTCCACCACCTTCCGCACGCCGGAGGAAGCTGTGGCGCTGGCCAATAACACGCGCTACGGGCTCGCCGCCACGTTGTGGAGCGAGAACCTCAACCTCGCGCTCGACGTGGCCCCCAAGCTCGCGGCAGGCGTGGTCTGGGTCAATGGCACCAACATGTTCGACGCGGCGGCGGGCTTTGGCGGGGTGCGCGAATCCGGCTTTGGACGCGAAGGCGGGTGGGAGGGGCTTTTGGCCTACACCAAGCCTGTGGGCAAAGAGACCGCGCTCAAACCGGTCGCGCCGCATCCCGCGCCGAAAGACGCAAAGGTCGACGCGCTCGATCGCACCGCCAAGCTTTATATCGGCGGTAAGCAGGCGCGCCCGGACGGGGGCTATTCCACCCCGGTCTGGTCGAAGACCGGCAGGCTTTTGGGGCACGCCAGCCGCGCCAACCGCAAAGATGTGCGCAACGCGGTCGAAGCGGCGGCCGGGGCGGCAGGGTGGTCGCGCACCACCGGCCATCTTCGCGCGCAGATCCTGTATTATCTTGGCGAGAACCTGTCGGTCCGCGCGGGTGAATTTTCGCACCGGATTAACGAGATGACCGGCGCGCGCAACGGGGCGAAAGAAGTCGAGCGCGCCGTAGATCGGCTGTTCACCTATGCCGCCTGGGCCGATAAATACGATGGCGCGGCAAAGCCTGTGCCGATGCGGGGTGTCGCGCTGGCGATGCATGAACCTGTCGGCGTGATCGGGGCGTTCTGCCCCGACACCCTCCCGCTTCTGGGCCTGATTTCACTCGTCGCCCCGGCCATCGCCATGGGCAACCGCGTGGTCGCCGTGGCCTCGGAGCCCTTCCCGCTGGCGGCAACCGATTTCTACCAGGTGCTTGAGACTTCGGACGTGCCGGGGGGTGTTGTGAACATCCTGACCGGGTCGCACACCGAGCTCGCCCCGACGCTCGCGGGACACCTCAACGTGGACGCGGTCTGGGCGCAATCCGGCGCGGACATCTCGTCGTTGGTCGAATACGAAAGCGCGGGCAACCTGAAGCGCACATGGGTCAACAACGCCCGGACGCGGGACTGGATGGCGCCAGAGGGCGAAGGGCGGGAGTTTCTTGCCCATGCGACCGAAGTCAAGACGATCTGGGTGCCTTACGGCGAGTGATGTCTAGTCCGAGACGCGGTATTGCGTGTGGCAGGCGCGGCATGTCTGACCGATCTCTTGCATCAGGGGCGCGAGATCCGGCGCGTACAAGATCTGTCCCTTCAGCTCGTCGGTCACGGCACCGAGGGCGTTTGCCTTGTCGGAGAAATCCTCGAAGCTCTCCCAGATGATCGGCTTCGCCTCTGACTTCGGGTCCGTGGCGCGTGGCGTGAAAAGAGCGGGAATGCGCTCTGCTTCGTCGCCGATGGCCGAGAGCGCCGCGTCGACCGCCTTCGGGTCGAACTGCGCCGTGCCCTTGAGCATCTTGCCGATGATCTTCATCTCCTTCGCTATGGCGGACATGCCATCCATGCGTGCGAGCACCTCATCATCCTGCACCCCTGTGTGCGCGTTGGCGGTCGATGTCGCGACCTGAGCCGCCAAAAACAGGATTAGGACTGGTTTCATTCGGTTTCCTTTCTTCCTTGTGCCCCGCTCCGTTCGCGCCGGGGCGGGGCGGTCATGTCACTGAATGCCGTTCGCGCGCTGCACTTCGCGCACGTAGGACGTAATTGCCTTCACGTCGCCTTCGGTCAATCCCTCCTGCGGGGGCATATCGCCGAACGACCAATGGTGAGCGCGCACTCCGCGCTGGACAGCGAGCTGGAAGGCCATGTCACCGTGGTGCGAGGGTTCGTACACCTTGTGGATGAGAGGCGGGCCGTAGCCATCGCGCCCGGCCCCGTTGTCGCCGTGGCAGTCGGCACAGGTCGCATTGAACGCGGTTTTGCCGATCCGGGCCTCGGGCGACAGGCTTTCGGGCAGCGTCACCGAGACAATCGGTGCGCCGTCGGTGGCCGCGCGGGCACTTGCTCCGGGCGGGGGTGTCGGTGTGTCGGGCCGGGTCAGCACATAGGTGCCGCCCGCAATGCCAAGGGCGATGACGCCCATAAGGATTTTCTGTTTCATGTCTCTCTCGAAATGACGGTTGAACCATGGCCGGGCTTGCCCGACCGCTTGGAGAAACGTCAGGATCGCGGCGGCGGCGGGTTGAGCACGCTTGACCGCGAACAAGAGAGGCTTGGCACCTCATGATAGGTGATGAGCTGCATCGGGGTTGCGAAGACGGGGGCCTCGATGCCCGCCGGTTCCGCCGTGATGAGACAGCCCGGCATGAAGGCACATGCTGGGCCATGGTCCATCTGCATGGCCGTGCGGGCTTCGGCGTCGCAAGGGTCGCAGACGTGGATCATGGACGAAGGCTCAGCGCCCGGTGTGTGCGCCGAAGCGGTCCCGAGGACCGAGAAGACCGCGAGACCGCAGACGAGAAAGAGGATCAGTGTTTGCCGCATTGCCCCACTTGTACGAAAGTGCGGAACGCGGATCAAGACGACCCGGCGCGCGCGATGTCACAGCGCGATGTTGTGGGCGCGGAAAAGCTCTTTCAGATCGGCTTCGGGGCGGGGACCAAGGTGAGTGATCACTTCGCCCGCCGCGACGATCCCCATGCGCCCGCAGGTCTCAAGATCGCGGCCCGTGGCGTAGCCATAGAGAAAGCCCGCCGCGAATTGATCGCCCGCGCCGGTGGTATCGACCGGGTCGATACGGTTCACCGGCACGGTGGCCTCTTCCCGGCCTTGGACCAGCACAACATCCGAGCCGGAGCGGGTGCAAACCACGAGACCGCATTCGTCAGAGGCCTGTTCGAGCGCTGTGGAAAGGTCGGTCTCATAAAGGCTGGCCCATTCGTGTTCATTGCCGATCACGAAATCCATCTCTTTCACAAAGCGGCGGAAATCGGCGCGGTGACGCTCCACGCAGAACGGGTCGGAAAGCGACAGCCCGACCTTGCCGCCGCCTGCGTGGGTGAATTGCGCGGCGCGGTCAAAGGCGGCTTTGCCCTTGTCCTTGTCATACAGGTAGCCTTCGAGAAACATGACCTCGGTGTCGCGCGCGGTTTCCTCGCGCACGTCGTCACCGGATAGCTCGGCCCCTTCGCCAAGGTAGGTGTTCATCGACCGCTCCCCGTCCGGGGTGACGAAGATCATCGACCGCGAGGTCGGGGCGGCGGCGTCCTTTACCGGTTCATTGGTGAAAACGGTGCCGTCTTCGGTCATCTCGTGGGCATAGAACTGACCCAAGGCATCATCCGCCACGCGCCCGATGAAGCCGGTGGACAGGCCGAGATTTCCAAGCCCGGCGAGCGTGTTGGCGACCGAGCCACCCGGCGCCTGCCACCGGTTCTCCATGGCACCATAAAGCAGCTCGCCCCGGTCTTTCTCGACCAGTTGCATGATGCCCTTCTCGATCCCCATGTTGGCCACGAAATTGTCGTCGCACCGGGTGATCACATCGACGATGGCATTGCCGATACCGACGACTTGGAAACGTTTTGTCACAGGGTCTTCTCCTCGAATTGGCAGAGGTCTCGGATGAGACAGGCGGCGCATTGCGGTTTGCGCGCCTTGCAGGTGTAGCGCCCATGCAGAATGAGCCAGTGGTGGGCGTGCTGTTGGTAATCGGCGGGCACGTTGTCTTCGATCGCGCGTTCGACCGCTGTCACATCCTTGCCCGGGCAGATGCCGCTTCGGTTGCCGACGCGGAAGATATGGGTGTCCACCGCCTGCGTGGGCATGTGCCACCACATGTTAAGAACAACGTTGGCGGTCTTGCGCCCGACACCGGGAAGCGATTGAAGCGCGGCGCGGCTATTGGGCACCTCGCCCCCGTAGGTTTCGACCAGGATGCGCGACAGCTTGATGACGTTTTTCGCCTTTTGCCGGAACAGCCCGATGGTCTTGATGTGTTCGGTCAGCCCCTCTTCACCGAGGGCGAGCATCTTTTCCGGCGTATCGGCGATCTGAAACAGCGCCTTGGTGGCCTTGTTCACGCCCGCATCCGTGGCTTGGGCCGAGAGCGCGACGGCAACCACAAGCGTATAGGCGTTGACATGGTCAAGCTCGCCCTTGGGCTCGGCCTCGGCGTCGTGAAAGCGCCGAAAAACCTCGCGGATCGTGTTATAGTCCATTTGCGTCGCCATGGGGGTGGTATCGGGGGTTTTGCGTCTCGGGGCAAGGGCGCGAGATGTTTCAAATCCCGTGTATTTTTCAGCCCGCCTTAACCGCGCCTTCCGGATTTCGTGGCCAAATGGCCGCGTGTTGGAAAGGATCGCCGCATGGATCGTCATACCGAGGATTTGATCACGCGCCTGCCGGGCTTTGGACCGGCCACCATGGTGATGACGCCCGAGGGCGAAGTTCCCGTGGATTGGCTGGCAACCGGGGACCGTGTGCTGACCCGCGATCATGGGGCGCAACCGATCCTGTGGATCGGGCGGCATCGTGTGGGCGCAGGCGATATTGCGGCCAATCCGATGCTCGCGCCGCTCTGGATCGGGGCCGGGGCGCTGGGCCCGGGGTGTCCACAGCATCCCACGGCGCTGGCCCCGCTGCACCGGGTGTTGATCGACGGCCCCTTGGTCGAGCTGAACATCGGCGTGCACGAGGGGCTCGCCCGCATCACCGATCTTGCCGATGGGGTTCACGTGACCGACGGCGACGCGGGACCGGTGCAGTATACGCAGCTTCTTTTGCCCTGCCACGAGGTCGTGCAGGCCAACGGGTTTTGGGCCGAAACCCTGCATCTCGATCCCGATGCGCTGGCGCTTCTGGCCGGTGATCTGCCGCCTGATATCCTGTCGAGCGCGGCGGTGCGCCGTGGCCATGCCTTTGCCGTGCGCCCCTGTCTTGAGGGGTGGGAGGTGGCGGTGCTGCGCGGCGTCGGTGCCCGGTCGGTGCACCTCCTGATCCGGCAGGTTGCCTGAAGCCACGGGCGCATCGCGCAGAAGACGGGCGCATCGCGCGGAAGACAGGCGCATTGCGCAGGAAACGGGTCGCGGGACAGGCCATGGGCGCGTAGTCTCTGCTGGGAAGGAGAGATGCCATGACCGCGCCGGACACAGAATTCACCGTAGAGACCGCCACCCAAATGACCGGTGAAGAACCCAGCGAAGGCCACTACCATTACCAGGTGATCCGCCGGGCGATCACGGCGATCGACGCGGCGGGCGGAGAACCCCTGTCGCTCGATCACCTGTCGGACGCGGTCGGGTTGAGTCCGGCCCACCTGCAACGCCTGTTTTCGAAATGGGCGGGGGTCAGCCCGAAACGCTACCAACAATACCTGACGCTGGATCATGCGCGCCGGCTTTTACGTGACCGTCTGACAACGCTCGAGACCGCCAACGCGCTGGGCCTCTCGGGCACCGGGCGGTTGCATGACCTGTTTCTCACGTGGGAAGCGATGAGCCCCGGCGATTATGCGCGGGGTGGCGCGGGGCTCACCATCCGGTGGGGGTGGTTTGACAGCCCCTTCGACCGCGCGTTGGTCATGGCGACGCCACGCGGGATCTGCGGGCTGGCCTTTGCCGCCGAGACCGGGGAAGAGGCCGCCATGGCCGACATGCGCGCGCGGTGGCCGAAGGCGGATTTCGTCGCGGATCGCGCATCGCTCGCCCCCGAGGTGCAGGCGGTGTTCGCAGGCTCCGGCGCGGCGCGGCTGCACATGATCGGCGCCCCGTTCCAGATCAAGGTCTGGGAGGCGCTGATCACGATCCCGACCGGGCGGGTCACGACCTATTCCGAGATCGCGGGGGCGATCGGTAGCCCGCGCGCGGTGCGCGCCGTGGGCACGGCGGTGGGGCGCAACCCGGTCAGTTGGCTGATCCCTTGCCACCGTGCCCTGCGCAAATCCGGGGGCTTGGGCGGGTATCACTGGGGTCTGCCGGTCAAGCGCGCCATGCTGGCCTATGAGAGCGCCCGGACAGAGGTGGGGTAGGGGCGCGATTTGTCGCCCATCGGGTGCCGGGTGGCTTTCCTCTGGCGCCAAAACGCCTATGGTCGGGCCATGTTTTTTCGCGCGAAGAAAGGTGCACCATGACCCGTTTGAAACCCGTTCTCGTCCTTCCCGTTCTCGCCGCCCTCACGCTGTCGGCCTGTTCTTCCATGGGTCAGCGTGAGCGGGCCGGTGTTGCCACCGGGGCTGCGGCCGGGGGGCTTTTGGGCGCACTGGTGCCGGGCAACCGCGGGGCCACGGCTGCTGCCGGGGCAGCCGGCGGGGCCGTGGTCGGTGGGATCATCGGGAGCAGGCTGGACGCGCAGGCAGAAGATTTGCGCGAAAGCTTCGATGACAGCCGGATCGAGGTGACCAACACCGGCTCCGCGCTCAAGGTCGTGATGCCGCAGGATATCCTCTTTGCCACCGACAGCGCCGACATCTCACCCGCCCTGAGCGGCGATCTACGCGCGCTCGCCGCGCATTTGCAGGACTACCCCGGCTCGCGGGTCGAGGTGATCGGTCACACCGACAACACCGGGGACGCGGGCTACAATCTTGGGCTGTCCGAACGGCGGGCGCAAAGCGTGACCCGCGTGCTCTTGAACAACGGCGTTGGCGGGGCGCGGGTTCAGGCCATTGGCAAGGGTGACAGCGAACCGGTGACCACGAACCTCACGCCCGAAGGTCGCGCCCAGAACCGGCGCGTCGAGGTGATGATCATTCCGAACTCTTGACCCGGGAGGCAGCTGACCCGGGACGGCGGCGCAACGCGCGCCGCCTTTACCCCTTCGCGGCAAGCGGGTCGTATCGCTGAACCCTGCGGTCCCCGGTCGGGCCGATGACTTGAGGATGCGCCATGCCCCGCTTTGCCGCCAACATCACCTTCCTGTTTCGCGAATTGCCGTTTCTCGACCGAATCAGCGCTGCCGCCGACCATGGGTTTGCAGGCGTAGAGGCGCTGTTTCCCTATGATGACGCGGCGGGCCAGATCACCCGGCGGCTTGAGCTGGCCGGTCTCCCGATGGTGCTTATCAACTGCCCGCCGCCCAACTGGGCGGGCGGTCCGCGCGGGTTTGCCGCCGTTCCTGGGATGGCCGAACGTTTTCGCCACGACTTCAAACGTGCGCTGCGGTTTGCCGAGGCGCTGGGTGTGACCCGGATGCACGTGATGGCGGGCAATGCCGCCGGTCTGGTCGCGCAAAAGACGTTTATCGAGAACCTGCGCTGGGCGGCAGGTCAGGCGCCGAAACGTCAGCTCACCATAGAGCCGATCAACCGCCATGACATGCCCGGATATTTTCTCAACGATTTCGGGCAGGCCGCCGAGATACTCGACGCGGTGGGGGCCGGGAACGTGGGTCTGCAATTCGACATGTATCATGCGCAGATGATCACCGAAGACGGTCTTGCGGCCTGGGCGGCACATGGGAACAGGGCCGTTCATGTTCAGATCGGCGGTGCGCCGGGGCGGCATGAACCGAAAGGCGGTGAGGTCGATTACCCGGCCTTCTTCGCCGCGCTGGACGACGGGGCATACACCGGCTGGGTGTCGGCGGAATACAATCCCGCCGCCGACACGCGCGACGGTCTTGGGTGGATGGACCTTGCCAAGCGCCGCTGACAGGACAAGACCAGCGCGCCTAGGTTCCGAAAGTCGCAGGCTGGTCGCAGGTTTGATCTGAGCTCTCGGTGTCGAGCGTCACATGGGTGATCGCGAAGCGGTCGGCGAGCATGGCGCGCAAGGCCTGTTTGGTGGCCGCGATGGTGGCGAGATCATCCGCATTCACCACCACATGGGCCTCAAGCGATGTGACGGTTTCGCTGATCTGCCAGATGTGAAGATGGTGGACCGAGACAACGCCGGGGATCGCTTCCATGCCTTCGACGACCGCCTCCGGCTGCACCCCCGGCGGCGTGCCCAGCATGAGCATGCGGATCACACCGCGCCCTTCGGTGAGTGACATCCACAGGATATACCCGGCGATCAGAAGCGTTGCGACCGGGTCGGCCCATGTCCAGCCTAAGGCGACGATGAGCAGGCCGGTGATGATCACCGCGACCGAGCCGAGCGCATCGGCAAGGTTGTGCAGAAACGCCGCCCGGATGTTCACGCTGTCTTTCGCCATGCGCCATGTCAGCCACGCGGTCGCGAGATCGACGATGAGGGCGAGCCCGGCGACCCCGATCATCAGCCATCCGGTGACCTCGGTCGGGGTGATGATCCGTTCCACGGCTTCGTAGACGAGGTAGACGCCAATCACGGCAAGCGTGGTGAGGTTGATCAAGGCCGCGACCAGTTCGGCCCGCTTGTAGCCAAAGGTCATGGTCGCATCGGTCGGTCGCCGCCCGATCCGGCGCGCGGCCCAGGCGATGGCCAGCGACACGGCGTCCGAGAGATTGTGCACCGCATCCGCGATCAGCGCGACGGATCCGGACAGGATCCCCCCGATGATCTCGGCCACGGTGAGCAGAAGGTTGATCCCCACCGCCGTCGCGACAGAACGGTCGCCCGCTTCGGGGTCTACGTGGTGGTGTGTGTGATCCTGGGGCATGGTTTTCTCCCTCTGCCCGATCTGTATAATTCCTCATTCTGGATGCCTTCGCCGATCACGCGCAGTGCGCGCGCGATCACTGAAACCGGGCGCGTCAGCCGCCTTCTTCGATCGACCAGCCACCATCGACGATCAGGGTTTGACCGGTGGTCCAGGCCCCGGCGCGTGACCCGAAAAACAGCGCCGCCCCCGCGATGTCGTCAGGTTCGCCCAAGCGCTTCAGGGCATAGGACCGGGCGATGGCCTTTTCCCGCTCGGGGTCTTCGTAAAGCGCGGCGGCGAACTTGGTTTTCACCACGGCGGGCGCGATGCCGTTCACCCGGATGTTGTCGCGGCCATAGGCGGTGGCGAGGTTGCGCACGATCTGGGTGTCGGCGGCTTTGGTCACGGCATAGATGCCAAGGTTTTTCGACCCCTTGAAAGCGGCGATGGACGAGATGATGATGATCGCGCCGCCCCCCTTTGCCTGCATACCCGGCACCACGCGTTTGGCGAGCTTGATGTTGGCTCGGATATTGACGTGGATCGTCTTGTCGAACGCCTCGTCCGGGGTGTCGAGAAACGGACCCATGTAGGGGTTCACGGCGGCGTTCAAGACAAGGATGTCGACCGGCCCCAGTGCCTCTTCCGTCCGGGTGACGAGCGCGTCGAGGTCGGCGTCTTCCGCGATGTTGGCGGGGATGGCGACGGCACGCCCGCCCCCCTTGGCATTGATGTCGGCGGCGACCGCGTCACAGACATCGCCCTTGCGCGACGAGATGACGACATTCGCCCCTGCTTCGGCCATCGCTTCGGCGATGGCGCGCCCGATCCCGCGGGTCGAACCCGTGACAAGCGCGGTTTGCCCGCTGAGATCGAACAGCGAATGCATCAGGCCACCTTGACGATCTGCTTGCCGAAGTTGCCGCCTTTCAGCATCGACATGAAGGCGTCGGGCGCGTTTTCAAGCCCCTCTGCCACGTCCTCGGTATACTTGATCGTCCCATTGGCGACGAGCGGCCCCGCCTCTTTCAAAAACGCGGGGTATTGGTCCCAATGGTCGGCGATGATGAAGCCCTGTGCATGCATCCGGTTGACCAGCATGGAGCGCCAGAATTTCGGCAGATCAAACACCTCGGCCCCGCCCCCGGCATCGTAATAGGCGATCATGCCGCAGATCGGGATACGCCCGAAGACGTTCATGTTGGGAAGCACACCTTCGAGCACGGGGCCCGCGACATTCTCGAAATAAATGTCGATCCCGTTTGGGCAGGCGTCGCCGATCTTGGCGCGCGCATCGCGGGCATCCGCGAAGCTGCGATGATCGAGACAGGCGTCGAAGCCGAATTTCTCGACCGCATGGGCGCATTTCTTCTCGCCCCCGGCGATGCCGATGACTGTGAGCCCCTTGTGCTTGGCAAATTGACCGACCATCGAGCCGACCGGGCCGGTGGCGGCGGCAACCACGAGCGTCTCGCCCGCTTTCGGTTGCCCGATCTTGGTCAGCCCGTACCAGCCGGTGAACCCCGGCATGCCAAGCACGCCGAGCGCGGTGGTTTCGGGAATGCCATCGGGCAGTTTGCGCAAATCTTTCGCGCGCATGATCGCGTGGTCGCACCAGCCGGCCATGCCGAAGACCTTGTCACCTGCGGCGAACCCTTCGGCGTTCGACTCGAGAACCTCGCCGACCGCGCCGCCTTCCATGACCCCGTCCACCTCGACCGGGGCCGCGTATGACTTTGCGTCATCCATGCGGCCGCGCATGTAGGGGTCGAGTGACATTGCCGTGACCTTGATCAGAACCTCGCCCGCCACCGGCGCGCCAAGGTCATGGCTTTCAAGGCGAAAATTGTCCTTGCTCACCGGCCCATTCGGGCGGCTCGCCAGAACGATGCGTTTTGCAGTGACTGACATTTATGCTTTCCTTCTCCCTGAGTCTTGAAGATACTCATGCCTGAAATTCAATTTCGCAAGGCAAAACAACCCGAGGTGACGCGACGGAGGAGGCCCGGAGCGCCCATGGGATACAGGGAGGAGATAGCATGCAAGGCATGATGATGCATCGGCCGTTGTCGATCATTTCGATCTTGGAATTCGCAGCAGAAGCCAACGCGCGGGCGGGGCTTGTCACGGTCGAAACCCATGGCGAGGTGACGCGCCAGAGCTACCGCGAAACCTATGCGCGGGTCGGTCAATTGGCCCATGCCCTGAGCGCCATGGGGATCAAGCCGGGCGATCGCGTTGCGACGCTGGCATGGAACAACCGCCGCCATTTCGAGCTGTATTACGCGATCTCGGGCATCGGCGCGGTGTGTCACACGATCAACCCGCGCCTGTCGGCGGAACAGATGATCTATATCGTCAACCACGCCGCCGACCGGGTGATTTTCGTCGATGCCACCTTCCTTCCGATTCTCGCCGCGTTGAAAGAGCATCTTCCGGACGACCTGCGCATCGTTGTCATGGCCGACCACGATCACATGCCGGACACGCCGCTTGAGGTGTTTTGTTACGAGGGCCTGATGGACGGGCAGAAGACCGTCTATGACTGGCCGGAGATGGATGAGAACACCGCCGCGAGCCTGTGCTATACCTCGGGCACCACCGGCAACCCGAAGGGCGCGCTCTATTCGCACCGCTCCACGGTGCTGCACGCCTTCATGGTGGGCACGATCCTTGGCCCGGCGCTCCCGCGCGACGAGATGGGCAAGACCAACATCCTGCCCGTGGTGCCGCTGTTTCACGTCAACGCATGGGGCCTTCCCTATGCCGCCCCGATCATCGGTGCGAACCTGATCATGCCGGGGCCCGGGCTGGATGGTGAAAGCCTGTGGAGCCTCATGGACACTGAAAAGGTCGGCTCGGCCTGGGGCGTTCCGACGGTCTGGATGGGTCTCTTGGGCGAGATCGAGAAACAGGGGCGCAAACCCGTTGCGCTGGCCGACGTGGTGATCGGCGGCTCTGCCGCCCCGCGTTCCATGATCGAGAAGTTCGAGAAGATGGACGTGAACGTGAACCACGCGTGGGGCATGACCGAGATGAGCCCGATTGGAACCCACGGTGTCATGCCGCCCGAGGTCAACCAGCTGCCGTTCGAAGAACGGATGGATTACAAGCAGCTTCAGGGGCGGCGTTGTTTCGGTGTCGATCTTAAGATCGTCGACGAGGACGGGAACCGGCAGCCGCATGATGGCAAGGCCATCGGGGAATTGTATGTGCGTGGCAACAGTGTCGTGTCAGGCTATTTCAACAACGAAGAGGCAAGCGAGAAGGCGCTGGATGCCGAAGGGTGGTTTGGCACCGGCGACGTGGCTTCGATAAACGAAGACGGGTTCCTGACCATTCAGGACCGGGCCAAGGACCTGATCAAGTCGGGGGGAGAGTGGATTTCATCCATTGACCTTGAAAACGCGGCGATGAGCCATGCGGGGGTGGCGAATTGCGCCGCTATCGGTGTGGCGCATCCGAAATGGGATGAGCGCCCGATCCTCGTCGCTGTCGCGGCGGGGGAGGACAAACCGTCCCTCGACGTGCTGCGCGATCATATGGCAGCGCATTTCGCGAAGTGGCAATTGCCCGATGACGTGATCTGGGTCGAAGAGCTTCCGCTGACCGCGACCGGCAAGGTGTCGAAGTTGAACCTTCGCAAACAGCTTGCCGACTACAAGCACCCTGAACTGGCGTAGCACGCCTCCGCCCTGCCGGTGATACCGGCGGGGCGCGGGTCAGGCGTTGCTCTGACCGCCGCCGCGCCCCGTTCAACGTCTGGATGTTACCGCTTGCGGTCGCGGCGCGAGGACATGGGTTGGAACGCCACGCTCACATGCGCTTCGCAATAGGGCTTGCCCGCTTGTACCGGAAGACCGCAGAACCAGAAATCTTCGGTCGCCGGATCGCCGATGGGCCATTTGCAGGTGCGTTCGGTCAATTCGAGAAGCCCAAGCTTCTTGGCGGATTTCTCGATTTCCGACACTTTGGCGAGCGCCTCCGGGCTGATTTCGTTTGCACTGGGTTGCGGCGGGAGCGGCTGTCCGGCGGGAATGATCGCCTTGCGGGCCGGGGCCGCGGGCTTGATCTCGGCCACCTCTTCGCTCGCCGGAACCTCGGGCGGGGTGTCAGGCTTTGCGTCAAGTTTCTTCGCGGCCGGTTTTTTCGGCGCGGGCTTGGCCTTTTCCTTGGCCGGGGTCTTGGCGGTCGTGGTCGTGCCACCGGCACGGTTGGACAGACCTAACCGATGCACCTTGCCAATCACGGCGTTGCGGGTGACACCGCCCAGCTCTTTCGCGATCTGGCTGGCCGATTGCCCCTCGGCCCACATCTTCTTCAAGGTTTCGACGCGTTCGTCAGTCCAGGACATTGCAATTCCTCGTGGGCCGGTGTGTCGGCCTTGGCCTTTTCGTTCCGGGGCATTTTAATCCCCCGGCAATCGGATACAAGCGGAAGGGCGGTATATGGCCTAAACCTTTGCCTTTTTCAAGCGGCCTTCCCGCCAGGCGAGGATCACGCCGCCCGCAAGAATGATGCCCGCGCCAAGACCGGAGACCGGATCGGGCCATGTGCCGAAGGCGACACCGTCGTAGAGCGCGGCGAACACAAGGGTGGCATAAAAGAACGGCGTCGCAAAGCTCGCATCCGCGCGGCGCATCGACTGGATGAAACAGGTCTGGGCCAGTGCCATCATCACGCCGAGCGCGGCGAGGATGGCCCATGTGGCGGGGTCGGGCATTGTCCAGACGCCGGTCACGACAACCGCGACGCTTGCGATGGTCAGCCCCATCGCGTTGTTGACCAGCAGGATCTGGATCGGTTGCTCGCGCCCGGTCAGAAACTTGATCACCGTGATTTCCACCCCCATCGCCAATGCCGCACCCAGCGCGAGAAGCGCGCCGACCTGCAAGGTCCCGCTGCCGGGGTTCAGAAGGATCGCCCCGCCGGTGAGCGCGATGGCCGCGGCCATCCACCGCCATGGCCCGACCTTTTCCCCCAGCACGGGAATGGCCAGAAGCATCGCGAACACCGGGTTCAGAAACGAGATCGCGGTGGCATCGGCCAGCGGAATGAACTGGATCGCCGCGAAAGTAAGCGTGATCCCGGCCCAGCCCGCGACCGAGCGCCCCGCATGCACCATCCAGTTTGGTCGTGTGAACGTCGGACGCAGGACCAGCGTGGCAAGGGTGATCGCGAGAAAGGCGAAGAAGAACCGCCCTTGGCTGATCTGAAGCGGATGAAGCCCGGCTGCACCTGCGAGCTTGGCCAAAAGCGTGGTGCCGGCCACGAGCGCTGCGGCCAGCAACATGAACCCGGCAGAGGCAAGGGGGGCGTCGTCACGTGTCATGGCGCGGTCATAGGGAGTTTCGGCCCGGTGTGCAGCCTGTTTCTTGCAGCGCTTCGGCGCAACGTCGCGGGCGCAAAGGGCGTGGACAGCGCAGCCAATTGTCCGTAGACAGCCGCCATGACCAAACGGACCGCACATTTCATCACGCGACGTCGCCGCATCTGCCTGTGACCTCGTAACCCCGTTTCGTCCAAAACCAATCCTAAATCGTTGACACCGGCCTGCCCTTGCGGCACGCAAAGGCCTCTTTTTGCAAGGAATGACGCAATGATCCCGTCCGTTCTGCCGACCTATGCACGTGCGAAACTGAACTTCGTCGAAGGCGAAGGCTCATGGCTCACGGCAGATGACGGGCGTCGATACCTCGACCTTGGGGCGGGGATCGCGGTGAATGCGCTGGGTCATGCCAACCCGGAGCTGGTCGCAGCGCTCACCGCGCAGGCCAACAAGTTGTGGCATGTCTCGAACCTTTACGAGATCGCCGGACAGGCGGAATTGGCGGACAAGCTGGTCGCGGCGTCTTTTGCCGACACGGTGTTCTTCACCAATTCGGGCACGGAAAGCGCCGAGCTCGCGATCAAGATGGCGCGCAAGTATCACTTTGATAACGGCGCGCCGGAGCGGATCGAGATCATCACCTTCGATGGCTGTTTTCACGGCCGCTCGACCGGGGCCATCGCGGCCTCGGGGGCCGAGAAGATGGTGAAGGGCTTTGGCCCGCTAATGCCGGGGTTCAAACATCTGCCCTTCGGCGATCACGACGCGCTGCGCGCCGCAGTCGGTGAGAAAACGGCGGCGATCCTGATCGAACCGGTGCAGGGCGAGGGCGGTATTCGCCCGGTGCCTGATCAATGCCTGAAGGGGCTGCGCGACCTGTGCGATGCGCATGGCATCCTCTTGATCCTGGACGAGGTGCAATGCGGCATGGGGCGCACCGGCAGGCTTTTTGCCCATGAATGGGCCGGGATTACGCCCGATATCGTGATGAGCGCAAAGGGCATCGGCGGGGGCTTTCCGCTGGGGGCCGTTCTGGCCACCGAAGCGGCGGCCAAGGGCATGACGCTGGGCACCCATGGGTCGACTTATGGGGGAAACCCTCTCGCCATGGCGGTGGCGGGGAAGGTGATGGATATCGTCGGTGCGCCCGGTTTCCTCGACGCCGTGTCCCGGCAGGCCGGGCGGCTGAACCAGAAGCTCGAAGGGTTGATCGCGGCGCATCCGGATGTGTTCGAAAGCGTCCGGGGTGTGGGGCTGATGACCGGTCTGAAGCTTGCCCCCAAGGTTTCTGCCGGTGATTTCGTCGCCGCCGGATACGAGGCCGGGGTGATCACCGTGCCTGCCGCCGACAACGTGGTGCGGCTTTTACCCGCGCTGAACATCTCGGATGATGACATCGACGCGGGGATCGCGCGGCTCGATATGGCGGCCACTGCCGTGAAAGGTGCAGCATGAGGCATTTTCTGGACATCAACCAAACTCCTGCCGCGGACCTGCGCGCGATGTTGGACGAGGCACGGCGGATCAAGACCGCGCGTGCCGGTCAGCCACGCGGCGCCCGGGATGCGGAGTTGGCGCTCGACGGTCATGTCGTGGCGCTGGTCTTTGAAAAACCCTCGACCCGCACCCGTGTCTCGTTCGACGTGGGCGCGCGGCAGATGGGGGCTGAAACGCTGGTGCTCACCGGGTCTGAGATGCAATTGGGGCATGGCGAGAGCATTGCCGACACGGCGCGGGTCCTAAGCCGTTTCGTCGACCTCATCATGATCCGGACGTTTTCCGAAGCAACGCTGCGCGAGCTTGCCGAGAACGCCAGCGTGCCGGTCATCAACGGGCTGACCGACAGGTCGCATCCGTGCCAGATCATGGCCGATATCCAGACGTTTGAAGAGCATCGCGGGCCGATCACCGGGAAAAAGGTGGTCTGGTCGGGCGATGGCAACAACGTCTGTGCAAGCTTCATCCACGCTGCTGGCAAGCTGGGCTTTGACATGGTGTTCACCGGGCCCGAGGCGTTCGATCCGGACGCCGCATTCATCGCCGAGGCGCGCGGGCATGGCGCCCGGGTCGAGATCGAGCGCGATCCGATCGCGGCGGTCGCGGGGGCGGACCTCGTGGTCACGGACACATGGCTTTCGATGCATGATGACGCTTCGGCGCGCGAGGCGCGGCATGCGCTTCTGGCCCCCTACCAGGTCAACGAGGCGCTGATGCAGGCCGCCGGACCAGATGCGCTGTTCATGCATTGCCTTCCGGCCCACCGGGGTGAGGAAGTGACCGACAGTGTCATGGATGGGCCGCAGTCGGTGGTGTTCGACGAGGCCGAGAACCGGTTGCACGCGCAGAAGGCCATCATGCGCTGGTGCTTGGGCAGGTAGGGTATCCTGATTGAGCGCGCGGTCGCGCGCGCAGGTTTTGCACGACCCATGGGCCGTGCAGTGGGGGCGCTGCCCCCAAACGGTGAAATTGCGGGCAATTTCACCGACCCCCGAGGTATTTTCGAAACGGTGAAAAGGTTTGGGCTGGTCCCGCCGGTCGGATTTTGCAAGGCTTTGGTGATCCGGACTGGAGTTGCACATGACCGCTGCCCTTCTTGTCGTCGCGATGCAGGTGAGCCTGATCGAGACCGAAGCCCCCAACGCGGACACGCTGATGCCGGTCGTCGTCGGTTTGGTCGAACGGGCCCGGCGCGAAGGTGTGCCGGTGGTTTGGGTGGCGGATCAGAGCGTGGTGCCGGACCCGCAGATCCACCCGGTGTTCAAGCCCCGGCCCGGCGAGGCGGTGCTGAAACCCCCGACTTGCGATGCCTTTCGCGATTCGACGCTTGCCGGGGCGCTCGGGGGCCGGGCGGTCGAGCGGCTTGTCGTTTGCGGGTTGCGGTCGGAACGCTGTATCGCGCGCACCGTGCGGCAGGCGCCCGACTTCGGGTTCGCTGTCACTCTGGTGCAGGACGGGCATTCCACCCGCGACCGGGAGGGCGAGAGCCACCGGGAGGTGATCGCGCGGGTCAACGCGGAGTTGGCCGCGCGCGATGCGGTGGAGGTGGTCGAGGCCGGAGTGGTCGATTTTTCCTGACACTCAAAGCTCCATGACCTTTGGCAGGTCTTTTGGCAGGAGGTAATGGTAGGCCTTGAGCTTACCGTCCCGGACCAGCGCGTAGACGCCATAGGGGGTGGGCGCGCGGGTGCGGATCGCTTCCGCGCTCTCCAGCACGATATCCTGGAACGGTTGGTCGGTGCTTTCGGCATAGGCGGCGACATGGGCGGCGGCGTCTTCGAGATAGGGGCATTGTGCCGAACGCAGGACCGTTAGACCGGGGCCACAGGCGGCGGCCTTTGCCGCCCAATCGCCCGATAGCCGGGGCGTCGGGCCGGGGGCGAAGCGTTTCACCATGAGGGAAAACCCCGGCGCTTGCTCTTCCACCGTCTCGAACCCGAAATGGGCGAACAGGTCCGGGCTGGCCAGCCAGTTGCCCCGGGAGGCGAGGACAGCGACGCCGCCGAACCCTTGGTCGCGGGCGGTGCGTTCGATGTCCTCCATCAGGGCGCGGGCGTGACCCTGCCCCTTGGAGCGTCCCACGACCCAGAGGCAGTGGATGACCATGAGGTCGCCTGCATCCACAATCGCGCGCCAGCATCGGTCGCCGGGCATGAATTCGGCAAATCCGCGCTGTTTCTCACCCAGAAGGCGCAATTGCAGACCTTCGGCGAAGCGCGCGGTGATCCAGTCGCGCTTTGCCTGCCATGCATGGGTTTTGCGTGCGCTCATCTTGCAGAAAAAGCCATGCTGTTCGACGGTGTCGGCGGTGACGGTGATGATTTGGGACATGTGAGACCTCCAGACCGAACATGTCCATGGGCGGGGTGCGCCCGCCATGACCCCGATCAAGGACGCGGGCAAAGGCCGCGTCAGGTTCCCAGTTTCTTGTGCACCTCGTCGAGGTCGATGTCGCCCACTGGCAGCTTGTTCGCCGGATTGTCGAAGTCGTATTTGAAAAGCTCGAAATCGCGCCGATAAATCTCCCACATCAAGTGCATGGAGAGATCGTCGAAGTAGTCCTCGACCGGGTGCGCGCGCTCGGGGCCGTGGCCCGCGCTTTCGTTGAACCGGGGGATCTGCTTCAGCATCACCTTTTTCGGTGTCTTCACGTTATCCAGAACCTTTTTCATCCCGTCGTTGAAATTCTCGGTCCAGAAGATGTGATCGTAGTGACCGCCGTTGAGGATGAAGGTCGAGACATGGCCGGACATCGCCGACCAGTGGATGTCGGGGTCCATCGGGCGGCGAAACCGGATGGTATCGCGGGTGAAAAGCAGGAACCGGCGAAAGGATTGGATCTGATCGAATTCAAATCCGTCCTCCGGGCTTCCCACCTCGATCCCGTATTTCTGGATCAGGAGCGGGACGAGATTGCCGCGATAGCGTTTCCCGTTGCGTTGAATGCCGCAGATCTTGTCGAAAAAGGACGACAGGATGCGGGTATAGGGATTGCGCACGCAGGTGAAGGCAAAGCTTTTGTGCGTCTTCACGTTGCGTTCGATTTTCTGCTGGTTCTCTTCCTGCGCCCACTTGATGATGCCCGTGGTCGCATCATGGATGTCGCCGTCGAAAAATTCGCCATGGTCGGAATAATACATGACCTGACCGATGGTCGAGCAGGCGCATTTCGGGACAACCCGGTACACCATGGTTTCAGTTTCGGTCATCCACGTTCCGGGAAACCCCATGATACTGTCATTGCCTCCATACGTGGTCCGGATGATCGGACCTTATTATGTTTTCCATAAAAAAAACAAAGAAACCCTGTAACTTCAATGCTTCGTTACGGTAAGCATGTCAACAATGCCCGCCAGCGAGGCGAATTGGATCGAGCATGGCAAAGATTGCCTTCATACTTCTGTGTCACAAGGACCCCAAGGCGATCATCGATCAGGCGATGCGCCTGACCGCGGCCGGGGATTACATCGCGATCCATTTCGACGCGCGCAGCCCGAAGTCGGATTACGAGATGATCCGCGCCGCGCTGGATGACAATGCCTCGGTCACCTTTGCCAAGACCCGCGTGAAATGCGGCTGGGGGGAATGGTCATTGGTGCAGGGCACGCTTCATGCGGTCGAGGCGGCGGTTGAGGCGTTTCCGCGCGCGACACATTTCTACATGGTGTCCGGTGATTGCATGGCGATCAAATCCGCCGAGTACGCGCATGAATTTCTCGATGCCGATGACGTGGATTACATCGAGAGCTTCGATTTCTTCGACTCGGACTGGATCAAGACCGGGATCAAGGAAGATCGGTTGATCTGGCGCCACTGGTTCAACGAACGGACGCAGAAGCGGCGCTTCTATGCCTCGATGAACATCCAAAAGCGTCTTGGGTTGAAGCGGGATGTGCCAAGCGACATCCAGGTGCAGATCGGGTCGCAATGGTGGTGCCTCAGACGGCGCACCATCGAATGGATTCTCGACTTCACCCGGACGCGGCGTGATGTCATGCGCTTCTTCGCGACCACGTGGATCCCGGACGAGACGTTTTTCCAGACCCTCGTGCGCCATCTCGTGCCCGGGGAAGAGATCGAAACCCGCACGCTCACCTTTCTGATGTTCACCGACTACGGGATGCCGGTGACGTTTTATAACGACCACTATGATCTGTTGTTGTCGCAAGATTATCTCTTCGCCCGCAAGATCAGCCCGGATGCCCAAGAGTTGAAGCGCCGGTTGGGTGCGCTCTATGCCTCGGACACGCTGGATTTCAAAATCTCGAACGAGGGCCGGAACCTGTTTCGGTTCCTGACCGGGCGCGGGCGGATCGGACAGCGATTCGCTGAGCGGTTCTGGGAAAGCGAGACGACGCTGGGTCGCGACCGCGAGCTTTTGATCGTGGTGGCGAAGAAATGGCACGTGGGCAAACGGCTTTTGCAACGGTTGCGCGAGACCACGAATATCCCGGCGATCGACTACCTGTTCGATGAAGAGGGCACGCCGCTGCCCGATCTTGGCGGTATCCAGGTGAGCATCGAGAAGCGCACGCGCCACCGCCGCGCCCTGATGCGGATGCTGTTTGACTACTACCAGACCGACCGGCTCGCCATCGGTCTTGACCCGGCGGACATCGAGTTGATGAAAGATTTCTATGCCGACCGGTCGAAGACCCGGATTCTGGAGATCGAGACCAGCTTCACCGATGACTGGATCCTGGGGCACGCGATGCGTCTCGGGCTGGCGGGGGAACGCACGCCGGAGGATGCCATCGCGCGGCTGATCCCGACGATCCGGCAGGATTTCTACTACGAATCCGATCGGGTCCGTGACGAGGGTTTCGAGGGAACCCATATCATTCGCGAAGCGGGAACCACCGAAGAGAACACCAAAGCCCTTGCCAAGTTCCTGACGATCCCTGAAGAAAGGGCGATGGAAATTGCCCGGACCGAGGGCCTGTTCGACGACTGAGTGAGACCGATGAGCTACGACTACGACGACCAGAACGTGTTCGCAAAGATCCTGCGCGGTGAAATACCGAACGATACGGTGTTGGAAACCGCGCATAGTCTTGCCTTCAACGACATCTCGCCACAGGCGCCGGTGCATGTGCTGGTCATTCCAAAGGGCCCCTATGTCACCTATGATCATTTCTCCGCCGAAGCGTCGGATGCCGAGATCCTCGATTACACCCGCGCCGTGCAGGCGGTGATCGAAAAGCTGGGGGTCGCGCCGGGTGGCGCGGGGCAGGGATACCGGCTTTTGGTCAATTCCGGTGAGGCCGGGGTGCAGGAGGTGCCGCATCTGCACACCCATGTGTTGGGCGGGCGTGTTCTGGGCCGCATGTTGCCGGGCTGAGGCTTGTCGCTCCCCGCAGGGCTGATAGACTGTCACAAACCAACGAATAGGCGTATCTCATGACAACCCAGGCACCCGAGACCAAGGTCGTAGACACGAAAAAGGTCGCCTGCGATGGCGGCGGGCCGGCGAACGGCCATCCCCGCGTCTGGCTTACCATTCCCGATGATGTTGGATACGTGGAATGCGGCTATTGCGACGCGAAATTTGTCTACAAGGATTTCGCGGACGACAGGTGAACCTTGTTCGCGTCAGGGGGTGAGATGACATTCGGCAAAGGGTGCCATCTGCACCTCATCGACGGCTCGGCCTTCATTTTTCGCGCCTATCACGCGCTGCCGCCGCTCACGCGGAAAACCGATGGGTTGCCCATCGGCGCGGTCGCGGGCTTTTGCAACATGCTGTTCAAGCAGGTCGAGGACAATCACGGGCCCGATGCGCCGACCCATGTGGCCGTGATCTTCGATTATTCCGGCAAGTCGTTTCGCAACGATATTTACGAGCTCTACAAGGCCAACCGCCCGCCTGCGCCCGAAGATCTCGTGCCGCAGTTTCCGCTCACCCGCGACGCCACCCGTGCCTTCAACATTTCCTGCATCGAGCAGGAGGGGTTCGAGGCCGACGATATCATTGCCACCTATGCCCGGCAGGCCCGCGAGGCCGGGGGGCGGGTGACGATCATCTCTTCGGACAAGGATTTGATGCAGCTTGTCGGCGGCGGGGTCGAGATGCTGGAGCCGATCAAGAACAAGAGGATCGGGGTCGAGGGGGTCGAAGAGAAATTCGGCGTCGGGCCGGACCGGGTGGTGGATGTGCAGGCGCTCGCCGGCGACAGCGTCGACAACGTGCCCGGCGCACCGGGGATCGGGATCAAGACCGCAGCCCTTTTAATCAAAGAATATGGCGACCTTGAAGCGCTGCTCAGCCGCGCGGGCGAGATCACGCAACCCAAACGGCGCGAGACCCTGATCGACAAGGCCGACCAGATCCGCATGAGCCGCGAATTGGTGAAGCTCGATGACGCTGTGCCGGTGATCGAGAACCTTGACGCCTTCGAGCTGCGCGAACCCGAGGCGGACATGCTGTTGCCGTTCTTGGCCGAGATGGAGTTTCGGTCGTTGTCCAAGCGGATCGCGGACCGTTTGGGGGTGGACCCCGTGACGATCCCGGAGCCTGAAGCGGTTTCGGGTGCCGAGACAGAGATGCCCGCATGGCCCGAGATCGACCCCGAGGCCTACGAATGGGTCAAGGACAGCGGGGCGCTGGACCGCTGGATCGACCTGATCCGTGAACGGGGCTATGTGGCGGTCGACACCGAAACCACGTCCTTGAACGAAATGCAGGCCGAGCTTGTCGGGATTTCTCTCGCCGTTGTGCCCGGCGAAGCCTGTTACATCCCCCTGACCCACAAGGCGGGCGACGGGGGCGATCTGTTCGGGTCCGAGGACCTTGCCGACGGGCAGATGGCGCTGGACGATGTGCTGGCGGCGTTGAAACCGGTGTTCGAAGATACCGCGATCCTCAAGGTGTTCCAGAATGCCAAGTATGACTGCAAGGTGTTCAAGCGCTACGGTGTCGCGGTCGCGCCGATCGACGATACGATGCTCATGTCCTACGCGCTGCATTCGGGCTTGCACAACCACGGGATGGATACGCTGGCGGACCGGCATCTTGCCCATACCCCGATCCCGATCAAGGATCTGCTTGGCACCGGCAAAAGCGCGATCACCTTCGACCGAGTGAAGATCGAGGAGGCGGTGAAATATGCCGCCGAGGATGCCGATATCACCCTGCGTCTTTGGCTGACGTTCAAGCCCCGGCTGCACCGCGCCCATGTGACCACCGTCTACGAGACGTTGGAACGCCCCCTGTCGCCGGTGTTGGCCGAGATGGAGATGCACGGGGTGCAGGTGGACCGCGAGGTTCTGAGCCGCATGTCCAATGCCTTTGCCCAGAAGATGGCCGGGCTCGAGGCCGAGATACACGAGCTTGCCGGGCAGAGCTTTAACGTTGGAAGCCCCGCGCAACTTGGTGAAATCCTGTTCGAGAAGATGGGGTTCGAAGGGGGCAAGAAGGGCAAGGCAGGCAAGTATTCGACACCTGCCGATGTGCTCGAAGACCTCGCCGCGCAGCATGATCTGCCCGCCCGCGTGCTGGATTGGCGGCAGTTGTCGAAGCTGAAATCGACCTACACCGATGCGCTTCAGACCCATATCGACCCTGACACCGGGCGGGTGCATACGTCTTACCTGCAAACCGGTGCCAACACCGGGCGGCTCGCGTCCACGGACCCGAACCTGCAAAACATCCCGGTGCGCACCGAGGAAGGGCGGCGCATCCGCGAGGCGTTCGTCGCGCCCGAAGGCAAGCGTCTTTTATCACTGGATTACAGCCAGATCGAATTGCGCATCCTCGCCCATGTCGCCGGGATCGACAGCATGAAACAGGCGTTTCGCAACGGCGAAGACATCCACGCGGCCACGGCGAGCGAGATGTTCGATGTGCCGCTGGAAGAGATGACGCCGGATGTGCGCCGACAGGCCAAGGCGATCAACTTTGGCGTGATCTACGGCATTTCGGGCTTCGGGCTGGCGCGCAACCTGCGGATCGGGCGCAAGGAAGCGCAGGGGTTCATCGACCGTTATTTCGAGAAATACCCCGGCATCAAGGAATACATGGATGAAACCGTGGCCTTCGCGAAGGGACACGACCACGTCGAAACCCTGTTTGGCCGCGTGATCCATACGCCGGAGATCGGCGCCAAGGGGCCGCAGGCCGGGTTCGCCAAACGCGCCGCGATCAACGCGCCGATACAGGGCACGGCGGCGGATATCATCCGGCGCGCGATGATCCGGATGCCCGCCGCAATCGCCGGGATGCCGGTCAAGATGCTGCTTCAGGTCCATGACGAATTGATCTTCGAGGTGGACGCGGATGCGGTTGACGATGCGATCCCGGTGATCCGCGCGGTTATGGAGGGGGCGTCGGACCCGGCGGTGAAGCTGGACGTGCCACTGGTGGTCGATGCGGGGCAAGGCGGTAACTGGGCCGAGGCGCATTAGCGACGTCCCGCACCACCTCTTCTGTCCTTTCACGGCGTGCCGCGAAGACGGGCCGGGTCGCAGGCCGCGACCACGCCCGCGTCGATCTCGGGCGCGAGTCCAAGCGCGCGTGCGGCAAGCAGCCCACCGGCGGCGGGCGCGGTTTGAAACCCGTAGCCGCCCTGACCCGCCATCCAGACGAAATCGGGCACCTCCGGCTCCGGCCCGATGACCAGATCGCCATCGGGGGCAAAACTGCGAAGCCCGGCCCAATTGGCCAACATGCGCGTGACCTCGTGGGTGATCCGTTCCTGAAACCGGCCCAGCCCTTCGGCCAGCACCATGTCGTCGGCCCATGCGTCCTGCGGCGGCAGCGGATCGGCGTCAGACGGAGACACGATGAGCGCGCCTGCATCGGGCTTTGCATACCAGTCGTCCGAGACGCCGAAGATCATCGGCCATCCGGTCGGGTCGAAGCCCCCCGGCACCTCGATCCGCGCCATCGAGCGGCGTTTGGGGGTCAATCCGACGGGGGCGACGCCCGCCAGGCGCGCGATCTCGTCGGCCCAGGCCCCTGCCGCATTGATCAACACGCGCGCCTCGATGGTGTCGTCGCCCGCCTCGACACGCCAATGGCCGGTGCTTTCGTGGTGGATCGCTTCGACCCGGTTCTTGACCTGCACCGCGCCGGTGGTCCGGATGCGTTTCGCGTAGCCCTGCATGAGCCGGTCGGTGTCGATGTCCCAGGCATGGTCGAAGATGCCCGCGCGGGTCACGGCGTCGGGGTTCAGAAGCGGCACCTGCGCGGCGGCCACGCCGGGTGATATCTCGGTCGCGCCAAAGCCGGTGAGCGCGGCATCGAACGCCGCCTCTTCCCCCGCCATGCCGACGATCATACCGCCCCGGGGCGACAGAACCTCAGCCCCGCGTAGCGCCGTTTCGGACGCACGGCTGAGGGCGGTCACCGCGTCGGTCCCATAGGCGGGGATGAACACGGCGGCGGAGCGGGAGGAGGCGTGGTGGGCGAGATTGTCTTCGCCGTCCAGCAGGCAAACGCGCCCATGCGTGGCCAGATGCGCCCCCGCGGTAAGCCCGGCAACCCCGCCGCCGATGATGAGATAATCGAACATGTCGGCAGGCTGTCATGGCGATCGGGTGAAGAAAAGAGACCGGGGTAATAAAAGAGACTGGGGGCAGAAACCCGTCACTCCGCGCACCCGCTGCCGGAAATGACGAAGGCCCCGCAACGGGCGGGGCCTTCGCGACGTGGTTTTAGCGTTGATCAGTTCGGGATTTCGGCGTTGATGCCTTCGACGAAGAAATCCATACCAAGCAGCGTGCCATCATCGGCGGTTTCGCCTTCGGCGAGCCAGACGCTTCCGTCCTGCTTGTTGATCGGGCCGGTGAAGGGGTGGTATTCGCCCGACGCGATGGCGTCTTTCAGGGCCAGCGCCTCTTCCTTCACGTCCGCCGGAACAGCGTCGGTGATTTCGCCGATGCCAACCATGCCCGGGCCGATCCCGTCCCAGGTGTCGGTGCTTTCCCATGTTCCATCCATGACCGCCTGTGTGCGGGCGATGTAATAGGGGGCCCAGTCGTCAATGATCGACGAGACGCGGGGCATCGGGGCATATTCTGACATGTCCGAGGCCTGCCCGAAGGTATAGACACCGCCGGCTTCCTGCGCCGCCGCCTGCGGGGCGGTGGAATCGGTGTGTTGCAGCACCACATCCGCGCCTTGGTCGATCAGGGCCTTGGCCGCATCGGCCTCTTTCGCCGGATCGAACCATGTGAAGGCCCAGACGATCTTGAACTCAACGTCCGGGTTGACCTTCTTGGCGTGAAGGAAGGCTGCGTTCATGCCCCGGATGACCTCGGGGATCGGGAAAGAGCCGATGTAGCCGATGATGTTGGATTCCGTCAGGTTGCCCGCGATGTGGCCCTGAATGGCGCGCCCTTCGTAGAAGCGGGCCGAATAGGTGGACACGTTGTCGGCGCGTTTGTAGCCGGTGGCGTGTTCGAATTTCACATCCGGGAACTTTTCGGCCACGGCCATGGTCGGGTCCATGTAACCAAAGGACGTGGTGAAGATCAGGTCGGCCCCCGAGAGCGCCATCTGCGTGATCGCGCGTTCCGCGTCGGCGCTTTCCGGCACGTTTTCCTGATACACGGTTTCGACCGCATCGCCGAATTCCTCTTCGACCGCGAGACGGCCCTGGTCGTGTTCATAGGTCCAGCCGCCATCGCCGACCGGCCCGATGTAGATGAAGCCGACCTTCGTGGGATCGTCTTGTGCAAGCACGGGGCCCGCCATGGTCAGGCCGAGGGTCGCCCCGGCAAGAAGTTTGGTGATCATTTTCATGTGTTGGTATCTCCCAAGTTGGTTTTTCGGTTTTCGGGTTCTTGCCGCGCCTGCGCCGGGGCGGTCGTGCCGCCCGGCGTGCGCGCGGGGTTTCGGAATGTCGTTGCGTGCCACCTGTCCCCCGTGTCGGTCCGTTGTTGCCCACCCATCCGGCTACTGCGACGCATGGAACACCCGCCCAAGTGACCCCGGCGCACCGTGGTTGCCGCGGACAGAGATGATAACCAGCACAAGGATGGTCACAAGATACGGGCTCATCGACAGATACTCCACGGGGATGGACGACCCTGCTGCCTGCAAATTAAGCTGTAGCACGGTGATGCCGCCAAACAAATAGGCGCCAAGCAGAATGCGCCAAGGCCGCCACGAGGCGAAAACTACGATGGCCAGCGCGATCCAGCCTGCGCCTGCGGTCATGCCTTCGACCCATTGTGGCACCCGCACCAGCGACACGTAAGCCCCGCCAAGCCCGGCCATGGCCCCGCCGGTGGCGATGGCCGCGAAACGTACGCGCACCACCTTGTAGCCCAAGGCATGGGCGGCTGCGTGGTTTTCGCCCACCGCGCGCAGGATCAGCCCGACGCGCGTGCGGGCCAGCAGGTACCAGACCACCGCCACGAGAATCAGCGACAGGTAGACCATCGGGTCATGGCGAAACAGGATCGGGCCAAGCACCGGGATATCGGACAAAAACGGGATGTCGAGCTTGGCAAATCCGGGGGCCTTGACCCCCACATAGGGCTTGCCGATCAGCGAGGACAGCCCGAGCCCGAAGAGCGTGAGGCCAAGCCCGGTGGCGACCTGGTTGGCCAAAAGCACCTGCGTGATGATCGCAAACACCATCGAGAGCGCCGCACCCGCGAGTGCCGCCGAGACGAAGCCCAGTGCCGAGGAGCCGGAGTTGACGCCGATGGCAAAGCCGACGACCGCGCCGGTGATCATCATACCCTCGACCCCGAGGTTCAGAACGCCCGCCTTTTCCACCACCATTTCGCCAAGGGCCGCGAGCAGGATCGGGGTCGAGGCGACCATCAGCGAGGCGATCAGCAGGATCGGATTGATCGAGTCCATCAGGCGGCTCCTTCCAAATGGTGCGTGCGCGATGAGGGGCTCTGCCCCTCAAACACCCCGAGGTATTTATGAAACGATGAAGCTGTCATGAGGTGACCTCGGGCTGGCCGATGCGCAGGCGGTAGTTGGCGAAGACGTCCATTGCCAGAAGGAAGAACAGGAGCATCCCCTGGAAAAGCTGGATTGCGGCGGCGGGCATGCCGAGCATGAGCTGGGCCAATTCGCCACCGATATAGGTCAGGGCCATGAGGAGGCCCGCAAACAGGATCCCGACCGGGTGCAGGCGACCCAAGAAGGCGACGATGATCGCGGTGAAACCGTAGCCCGAGTTGAAGTCGATGGTGATCTGACCGGCGGGACCGGTGACCTCGAACAGGCCCGCGAGACCGGCGAGCGCGCCTGCCGTCCCGAGGCAGAACAGGATCAGACGGGTGGGCGAGACACCGGCAAAGCGGGCCGCGCGCGGCGCTTCCCCCGCAAGCCGGATGGCAAAGCCCATCTTGTGCCGGGTCATCAGCACATAGGCGAGGATCACCGCGATGAAGGCGGCGACCACGCCCCAGTGCATGCCGGTATCGGCGATCAGCTCCGGGTTGGAGGCCGCCGGATAATCACGTGCGAGGTTGCGTGAGCCCGGAAAGCCCTGTCCATCGGGGTTGCGCAGAATGCCGGAGGCCATGCTGGCCAATATGTTCTCGGCCACGTAGACCAGCATCAGGGACACGAGGATTTCGTTGGTGCCGAAAGTGGTTTTCAACACCGCCGGGATCGAGGCCCAGACCCAACCACCAAAAGCGCCCGCGAAGACCATGAGCGGGAAGATCAGCGGGCTCTCAGAGGGATAGAACGCAAGGCCGACCCCGCCGCCGACCACCGCGCCCATGATGTATTGGCCTTCCGCGCCGATGTTCCAGATCCCCGCCTTGAACCCGAGCGCAAGCCCGATCGCGATCAGGATCAGGGGTCCGGCCTTTACCAGAAGCTGGGGGCGTGAGTAGGGGCCGAACTGGGGGTCAAACAGCGGATCCCAGAAGATCGTGCGGATCGCTTCGAGCGGCTGAAACCCCAAGATCGCGAACATCACGCCGCCCGCGACCATGGTGGCGAGCACCGCGAGGATCGGCGTCAGGCCCGACAAGAGGCTCGAGGGGGCGGGGCGTTTTTCAAGGCGAAAAAGGCTCATGCGTGAAGCTCCTCGGGGTGGGCGACATCCATGTCGTGCGCCCCGCCCATCATCAGGCCGATCTCGTCCACGGTGAGCCCCTTTGCGGGGCGGGGCGTGGCCAGCGTGCCCTCGTTCAACGCGGCGAAATTGTCGGAGATTTCCATCAGTTCATCGAGATCCTGGCTGATCACCACGACGCCTGCGCCGCGCGCCGATTGATCGAGGATCGCCTGCCGAATGGCGGCGGCTGCCGAGGCATCGACACCCCAGGTGGGCTGGTTCACCACGAAGACATCGGGGCGTTGCAGGATCTCCCGCCCGATGACGAATTTTTGCAGGTTTCCGCCCGAAAGCGCTCCGGCGGCGGTCTCGGCCCCCGGGGTGCGCACGTCGAAAGCTTCGATCACCCGTTCTGCGAAACGCCGCGCCTTGCTCCAGATGACAAAGCCGTTGCGCGACAGGGCCTCGCGAATATCGCCGGTCAGAAGCGCGTTCTCGGTCAGGCTCATCGTCGGTGCGGCGGCGTGACCGAGCCGCTCTTCGGGTGCGGCAAGAAGCCCGCGGACGCGACGTGCGTTTGGCCCCGCGCGCCCGATCGCCTCGCCCTTGAACAGGATCGCCTCTGGGGTCACGCGGCGTTCGCCCGAGAGCGCCGCCAAAAGCTCGTCCTGCCCGTTGCCCGCGACCCCGGCAATGCCAAGGACTTCCCCGGCGCGCAACGAAAAGCTTATGTTTTTCAAACGTGTGCCGAATTGGTTGGCCGGGGAAAGCGAGAGGTTCTGGACTTCTAAGAGCACCTCGCCGGTCTCGCCGCCTTCGCGTTCGGGGGTGTGCAGGGTTTCGCCCACCATCAGCTCGGCCAAATCGCGGGAGCTTTTTTCGCGTGGGTCACAGGTGGCCACGACCTTGCCAAGCCGAAGCACGGTGGCCTCTTCACAGAGCGCCCGGATCTCGTCCAGCTTGTGGGAGATATAAAGGATCGCGGTGCCTTCGTCCGACAGTTTGCGCAGGGTTTCGAACAGGATGCCCACCTCTTGCGGTGTCAGCACCGAGGTCGGCTCATCCATGATCAGGAGCTTGGGGTTTTGCAACAGGCAGCGAATGATCTCGACCCGCTGACGTTCCCCGGCGGACAGATCGCCGACCCGGCGCGACGGGTCGAGGGGCAGGCCATAGGCATGGCTCACCTCGGTGATCCGGGCCGCGAGTTCGCGCATGGGCGGTGGGTTGTCCATGCCGAGCGCGATGTTTTCGTCCACGTCCAGCGCATCGAACAGCGAGAAATGCTGAAACACCATGGCCACGCCCGATCCACGGGCGGCGTGCGGGGTTGCGGGTTCATAGGGCTGGTTGTTCACGCGCATTGTGCCGCTATCGGGTTTGACCAGCCCGTAGATCATCTTCACCAGCGTCGATTTGCCCGCGCCGTTTTCACCGAGCAGCGCGTGGATCTGTCCGGGCATGATCTGAAACGACACCGCGTCGTTCGCCACCACACCGGGATAGGCTTTTGTCAGCCCGTCAAGCGCCAGATAGGCGTCTGTTGTCATGCCCCGTTCCTTCCATGGTCTTCGCCTCGGCGCGCGCGATATCGCCCATCACCTGATACGCCACGCCAAGCGCGATGGCCGCTGGATGTTTGCCCAATGTCTTGTCCCCGATCGGGCAGCGGATGGTGTCGATCGCCCGCGCGTCGTGCCCGGCATTGGCGAGGCGTTTGCGAAACCGCGCCCATTTGGTGTCGGACCCGATCAGCCCGGCCCCCGCGACCCCGCGTGTCAAAAGCCCGTCGCAGATGGCAAGGTCCAGCGCGTGGGAATAGGTCATCACGACATGATGCGCCGCGCGGGGGGCGAGGCGGGTGGCAGAGGCGATATCGGGGGCGGGCAGGGTCGTGACGCCGTTTGGAACCTCGGTCGGGAACCGCTCCGGGCCAGTGTCAATCCACGTGATGGTAAGGCCAGGAAGGGCGTTGAGCGCGGTGACAAGCGCGCGGCCCACGTGGCCCGCGCCCCAGATCCAAACGGGGGTGGTGGCCGGTGTGATCGGCTCGACCATCCAGCCGTCCACCAGCGTCGGCAAGGGGCGCTCACCCCGGTCGCGGGCGCGGGCCAGAAGGCGCGTGACGGCGAGCGGCGGGGTGGCGTCGCCGGTCACGGCGCGCGCGGCAATGTCGCCTTCGGGCAGCTCGTCGAGCCGTTCGCGCACAAGCGTGACACGTCCGCCGCAGCATTGGCCCATGTCGGGTCCGAGCGCGTGGCTGGTGATCGCCGCCCGCCCGCCGTCCGCGAGCATCCGGCGCGCGGATTTCAGCGCCTCGAATTCGAGGGTGCCACCGCCGATGGTGCCGGCCATGCCGTCGGCCCAGACGATCATGGACGCGCCCGCTTCGCGCGGGGCCGAGCCCGCGGTGTCGGCCACGACAACCCGGACGACCGGACCGTGTTTTGCGATCAGGGCCGCGTATGTATCGCGCTCAAAGCTCATTTCGCGGCCCGCTTGGCGGCGAAGAACAGGCGTTCCGGCGTGGCCGGGGCATGGAGGTTCGGATAGGTTTCGCCACAGGCCGCCGCCGCGTGCGACAGCGCGAGGAAGGCCGAGATCCCCAGCATCAGGGGCGGCTCGCCCACCGCTTTTGACCGGTAGATCGTCGGCACGTGGTTCTTGCCGTTCCAGAGCGCGATGTTGAACACCTCGGGGCGGTCCGAGCAGGCCGGGATCTTGTAGGTCGAGGGGGCATGGGTGCGCAGCCGCCCGGTGTCGTCCCAGACCAGTTCCTCGGTCGTGAGCCAGCCTGCACCCTGCACGTATCCCCCCTCGATCTGGCCGATGTCGATTGCCGGGTTCAAAGATTGACCCGCGTCATGGAGGATGTCGCACCGCAGGATGCGGTTCTCGCCGGTCAGCCGATCCATGACCACCTCGGTCACCGCCGCCCCGTGGGCAAAGTAGTAAAAGGGGTTGCCCCGTCCAATCGTGCGGTCCCAAGAGATATCGGGCGTGGCGTAGAACCCGGTGGCAGACAGGCTGACCCGGTTTTCATGGCACAGGCGCGCGACGTCGCGGAAGGTGAGAATCTCCTGCCCCACGCTGACTTTGCCGCCCTTGAATTTCACCTCGCGCGGCTTGGCCTGATACAACTGGCCCATGAGCCTTGCCATGCGCCCCCGGATTTCGTCCACGGCGGCCTTGACCGCCATCCCGTTGAGGTCCGAGCCAGAGCTGGCGGCGGTGGCCGAGGTATTGGGCACCTTGCCGGTATCGGTGGCCGTGATGCGCACGTCCCCGATGCCGATCCCGAATCCGGAGGCCGCGACCTGCGCGACCTTCTGAAACAGGCCCTGGCCCATCTCGGTGCCGCCGTGGTTGATGGTGATCGACCCATCGGAATAGACATTCACCAAAGCCCCGGCCTGGTTCATCTGGGTGAGGGTGAAGCTGATTCCGAATTTCACAGGGGTCAGCGCGATGCCGCGCTTGAGCGTTTCGTTCTCATCGTTCCACGTCGCCACCGCCCCGCGCCGGGTGTGGTAGTCGCTGCTCTCGACCAGCGTCTTGACCATGTCGGGCAGGATGAAACCCTTGACCGGCTGGCCATAGGGCGTCTCTTGCACCTTTGACTTGGTGTAGAAATTGCGTTGCCGCACCACCAGCGGATCAAGGCCCAGCTGGTGTGCGACGTGGTCAACCACCCGCTCGATCCCCATCACGCCCTGCGGGCCGCCGAAGCCGCGAAAGGCGGTGGCCGAGCAGGTGTTGGTTTTAAGCCGGTGTGACGTGATGCGCACGTTGGGCAGGTAATAGGCATTGTCGGCATGCAGCATGGCGCGGTCGGCCACGGGCAGCGACAGGTCCATGGACCAGCCGCAGCGCACGAATTGGTCAAACTCGACGGCAAGGAACCGCCCCCGTTTATCCACCCCTGCCTTGTAGCGGATCTTGAAATCATGGCGTTTGCCGGTGATGACCATGTCGTCATCGCGATCATAGCGCATCTTGCAGGGCTGACCGGTCAGATGGGCCGCGACCGCGCAGGCAATGGCCAAGGCGTTGCCTTGACTTTCCTTGCCGCCGAACCCGCCGCCCATGCGCCGGGTTTCAACGCGCACCGCGTGAAACGGCACGGCCAGCGCCTCGGCAACCTTGTGCTGGATCTCGGTGGGGTGCTGGGTCGAGGATTTGACCACCATGTCCCCGTTGTCTTGGGGTTCTGCAAGGCTGACCTGCCCTTCGAGATAGAAATGCTCCTGCCCGCCGATCTCGATCTCGCCCTCGATCACATGGTCGGCCTCGGGCATGACCGCTTCGGCGTCGCCCCGCGCCCATGTAAGCGGGCCGCCTTCGAAATAGGAGCGCAGGCTCACAGCCTGGTCAATGGTGAGAATGGCGTCCTTGGCGCTGATCTCGACCTTGGCCCGTGCGGCAGCTTCGCGCGCGGCGCGGTGGCTGGTCGCGATGACGAGAAAGATCGGCTGGCCGTGGTAATGCACCTCGCCCGTGGCCAGAAGCGGCTCGTCATGGGCGGCGCTGGAAATGTCGTTCACATGCGGCAGGTCGGCGGCGGTGAGAACGCGGACGACGCCGGGGGCGGTGCGCACCTCGGTCAGATCGACCGCGGTGATGACGCCCCGCGCGACCTTTGACAGCCCGAAAGCGAGATGCAGGCACCCTGTGGGGACCGGCAGATCGTCGATATAGCGGGCCGCGCCGGTGACATGCAGCGTGGCACTGTCGTGGGCAAGGGCTTTCCCCATCGTCATAGCGCCACCTCGCGCACATCGGTGGACATGTCCTGATCTTCAAGCCAGTAGCGTTCAAGCATGTTGGCGGCGGCCTCAAGCCGATAGCCTGACGAGGCGCGCATGTCTGTCATCGGTTTGAAATCCTCGGCAAAGGACCATTTCGCCTTGCGGATCGTGTCCCGCGTCCAGGGTTTGCCGATCAGGGCGGCCTCGACCGCCGCCGCGCGCATCGGGGTGCCCGCCATGCCGCCAAAGGCGATGCGGGCCGATGTCACCTTGTCGTTGGCGAGGGTGATGTTGAAGGCCCCGAGCACGGCGGAAATGTCCTGATCGAAGCGTTTCGAAAGCTTGTAGACCTTGAGCCGGTCCGGGCTGTTATCGCGGGGGATCACCACGGCCTCGACGAATTCGCCGGTGTCGCGGTCCTGTTTGCCGTAGTCGATGAAGAAATCCTCAAGCGGGATCTCGCGGGTGTTGTCGCCCTTGCGAAGCTGCACCATCGCGCCCAGCGCGATGAGCGGCGGCGGGGTGTCCCCGATGGGCGACCCGTTGGCAATGTTGCCGCCCACGGTGGCGGCGGCGCGCACCTGGGCCGAGGCGAAGCGGTCGAGCATGGCGGCGAAATGTGGGTGGTGCTTTTGCATCGCAAGGCGCAGCGCCTCCACGGTCGCGACCGCGCCGATGCGGATCATGTAAGGCGCGATCTCGATGCGCTGCATCTCGCGGATGCGGTTGAGAAAAATCACGGTGCCAAGGTCGCGCATGGATTTGTTGACCCAAAGCCCCACATCGGTCGCCCCGGCCACCAGCGTGGCGTCGGGGTGCGCGGTCAGAAGGTCGGCCAGGGCCTCGGTCGAAGTGGGTTGAAAATCGTTGACCGCAGGCCCCATTTCCGGGCCTTCGGGCAGCGCGCGCAGCCATTTCGGCACCGGGTGACGCGCGGCATTCGCGGCGGCGCGCACGATCGGCGCGTAGCCGGTGCAGCGGCACAGGTTACCGGCCAATTGCAGGTCGTGGTCCTTTTCACCGCTGATCTGCCCTGCGGCGAGCGAGACCACGAAGCCCGGGGTGCAGAACCCGCATTGCGACCCGTGGTGGTCGACCATGGCGCTTTGCACCGGGTGCAGATCGCCCTCGGGCGAAGCGAGACCTTCGACCGTGGTTAGCGCTTTGCCGTTGATCTGTGGCAGAAACAGGATGCAGCCGTTCAAGGGGTGCGTGCCGGAATGGTCGGTGACCATCACCGTGCAGGCCCCGCAATCGCCTTCGTTGCACCCTTCTTTCGTTCCGGTAAGCCCCCGGGTTTCACGCAGCCAATCCAGCACGGTTGTCGTAGGGTCGACTCCGCGCAGGTTGACGGTCTCTCCATTGAGAAGAAACGCGATATCCATCCCTGTGTGTCCCGCCGCTTTACCCTTGGTTCTTGTTCGCAGCCGGGTCTCGATGCGGCATAGAGCCCCGACCTCGGCAGCAAAGCGCAGAAAATGGTCCGAGTCTACCCGGGTGCTGAAAGATGAAGCATCGCGGGCCGGTGATTATGCCGGGTTTTTGGCCTCTCCTGTCGAGAATGCCGGGAATTTGGGCAGACCGCAGGTCTCGCGGTGGGGTGGGAGCGGCGCATTCCGGTTGCGGTGCGGGCCGTGGGGTCGCAGGATGGGGCATGGTTCGTCTTGCTTTGATCACGCTTCTGACCGTGCTCGGGTTGACCGTGGTGGCCGGGTTGGCGCTGGCGGTGCAATTCGCGGTGGCCATCGGGATGCGGCGGCGCGCCTTGCGTGCAGTTTCCGTCGGACCCGATCGCACGGATTTGCCCCCAAAGCTCGCAGACTTCGCGATGCGGGGGCTGGCAGGTGATTCCCCGGCAGCGGCGGCCCGGATCACCCAGCAGGTCGAGATGATCCGCGCCCCGGGGGCCAACTGGTCCCCGATGCGTGCGCGACACCTGATGTCGGCGGGCACGGCGGCCTTCGTCTGGGTCGCGCGGCAGGACAAGGGCATCTTGCCGCTGGTGCGGGTGCTCGATGCCTATGATCCGACGCGCGGTGGAGTTCTCGCGGTGCGCCTCTTTGGGGCCTTTCCGGTCGGCACCATGCGCGGCGCCGAGATGGACCGGGCCGAGGCGATGCGCTACCTCGCGGAATTGCCGTGGTTCCCGGACGCGATCCTGACAAACGGCGATATCCGCTGGTCCGAGACGACAGACGGGGTCGAGGCGTCCCTGTCCACCAAGGGCGGCGATGCGCAGGTGGCCTTCACCTTCGACAGCGCGGGCGACATCACCACCATGGTCGCCAAGGACCGCCCCGCCCAGACGCCCGAGGGGGCCACCGTCAACCTCGACTGGAAGGGCACGATGGACGATTACGGCATCATCGGCGCGCGCCGCGTGCCGCGCCAGGTTGAGGTCGGATATATCCACGACATCGGGTACGCGCCCTATTTCCGCGGGTGGCTGACCGAATACGACCTTCTGCGCTGAGGGTCAGAGACGTTTGGCGAGATCGTCAAGCTGCTCAAGCGCGGTGCCCCATCCCTCGTGAAAGCCCATCTTCTCGTGCTCGGCCTTTTGCGCCGGGTCGGTGTGCATCGCGATCGCGCGCAGGCGTGTGCCGGTGTCGATGGCATCAAGGATATAGGCCCCGACCATGAACCCCGATCCCCTTGGCTTGTAGCCGGGGTGAAAGTGATCGGTGAACACGAAATGCTTGTGGGGTTCGGCGGTGAGCACGCAGCCCGGCCCCTCGTCCATCGTCTCGCCATCTGGCCCGACCATCGGGGTGTGAAACGCCCCGCCGGGAACCGGGTCGACCACGGCATCGACCACCTTGTAGGGGCGCGGGCAAAACCATTGCTCCAACAGGTCCGCTTCGGTCAGGCAGCGCCAGACCGTGAGGGTCGAGGCCGCGATGTCGCGGGTCAGTTCGAGATCGGTCTCGGGGTTGATATCAAAGTTCATGATGCGCGGTCCTTCTGGTCTGGTTCTGCGTCACTCTCAGGGTCTCGGGCAAACGGGTGAGCGCTTTTCTCCAAGCCTTCGGCAAGGGTCGAGAGCCGATCCAACCGGCTGCCCCAAACCCGTTTCTGCCCCGCCAGCCATGTATCGACCGGGTCGAAGGCCTCGGGTCTGAGCGAGACGATCCTTTGGCGGCCTTGTTTGCGCGTTGTGACCAATCCTGCGTCCTGTAGCCGGTCGATATGCTTCATGAAGGACGGAAGCGCCATGTCGTGGGGCCCCGCCAATTCCTTCACCGGGGCCTCGCCGTGGGCGAGCCGTTCAACCACCGCCCGGCGTGTCGGGTCGGCAAGGGTGGCGAAGAGGGTGTCGATTATGTTAGCCATGAAGCTAACTTTTCACCACGGCACGAGTCGGTCAAGCTTCAATTAGCCTTTGGGCTAAGTTTTTCGGTGTCGTGCCGTCAACGCGCTCCGCAGATGCCGGGAAATGATCGCTGCCCGATTTGGGACTTTCACCGGCGCCGCGGCACACTTACTGTTTCCGCATGTCCGCTTCATCTCCCCGATTCATTCATCTTCGCGTCCACACGGAATACTCACTTCTCGAAGGGGCGGTGCCGGTCAAGAAACTGCCGGGCCTGTGCGAGAAGATGGCGATGCCCGCCGTCGCCATGACCGATACCAACAACATGTTCGCCGCACTGGAATTCAGCGTGACGGCGAGTGCAGCGGGCGTGCAGCCGATCATCGGCTGCCAGGTCGACGTGGCCTATCACGAGGCTGATCCGGGCGAACAGGCCCGCGCGGCGGCGCCGGTGGTTCTGCTGGCCCAGAACGATCACGGGTATCGCAACCTGATGAAGCTCAATTCCCGGCTTTACCTCGACAAACACGGCGCGCTTCCAAGCGTGACGCTGGCGGAACTTGAAGAGCACAGCGACGGGTTGATCTGCCTCACCGGCGGGGCCGATGGGCCGGTTGGCCAATGGCTTCAACTCGGCCATCGCACCCGGGCAAAGGCGCTCATGGACTGGTTCCATCGGGTTTACGAAGACCGGCTTTATATCGAGCTTCAGCGTCATCCCGGCGAGGGCGGGCAGCCCACCGAGTCCGAGCAGAAAACCGAACGCGGGTTCGTCGAAATGGCCTATGCCATGGATATTCCGCTGGTCGCCACCAACGACGTCTATTTCCCCCGGACCGAGCTTTACGAGGCGCATGATGCGCTGATCTGTATCGCAGACGGGGCCTATGTCGACCAGCAGGAGCCGCGTCGCCGCCTGACCCCGCAGCATTACTTCAAGAGCCCGCAGGAAATGGTGACGCTTTTCGCCGATCTGCCGGAGGCGGTGGACAACACGGTCGAAATCGCAAAACGCTGCGCCTTCATGGCCACCACACGCGATCCGATCCTGCCCCGGTTCGCCGATGACGAGGTCGAGGAATTGCGCAGGCAGGCGTTGGAGGGGCTTGAGGCGCGGCTTGCCGTGATCGAACCTGCCGCCCCGCGCGAGGCCTATGACAAGCGCTTGGACTTCGAGCTTGGGATCATCGAGCAGATGGGGTTCCCCGGCTATTTCCTGATCGTGGCCGATTTCATCAAGTGGTCGAAGGACAACAAGATACCCGTAGGGCCGGGCCGGGGGTCAGGGGCCGGGTCGCTGGTCGCCTATGCCCTGACCATCACCGATCTCGATCCCCTGCGCTATTCGCTTCTGTTCGAACGCTTCCTGAACCCCGAGCGCGTTTCGATGCCGGATTTCGACATCGACTTCTGCATGGACCGGCGCGAAGAGACGATCCAGTACGTGCAAGAGACATACGGGCGCGACAAGGTGGGGCAGATCATCACCTTCGGCGCGCTTTTGTCCAAGGCCGCGGTGCGCGACGTGGGCCGGGTGTTGCAAATGCCTTATGGGCAGGTCGACCGGCTGTCGAAGCTGATCCCGGTCGAAGGGGTCAAACCGGTGTCGATAGAGCAGGCCCTGAAGGATGAGCCGCGCCTGCGCGAGGAGGCCGAGGCGGAAGAGGTCGTGGACCGGCTTTTGCGCTATGGCCAGCAGGTCGAAGGGCTGTTGCGAAATGCCTCGACCCACGCGGCGGGCGTGGTGATCGGGGACCGGCCGCTGGACGAATTGGTGCCGCTCTACCAGGATCCGCGCTCGGACATGCCGGCGACGCAGTTCAACATGAAATGGGTCGAGCAGGCCGGCCTGGTGAAATTCGATTTCCTCGGTCTGAAAACACTCACGGTGGTTCAGAACGCCATCGACCTCATCCACGGGCAGGGGCGCGATCTGCACACCGCGCCGGACGGGAGCCGGATCTATGAACCTGCTGAGGGTGGCGAGAACCAGATCAACCTGATTCCGCTGGATGATCCGAAAACCTATGAGCTTTATGCCCGGGCGAAAACGGTGGCGGTGTTCCAGGTGGAATCGACCGGCATGATGGACGCGCTGCGGCGGATGAAGCCGACCTGCATCGAAGATATCGTCGCGCTGGTGGCGCTTTATCGCCCCGGCCCGATGGAGAACATCCCGACCTATTGCGAGGTGAAGAACGGGCTGCGCGAGATCGAGAGCGTTCATCCCCTGATCGACCATATCCTTGAAGAAACCCAAGGCATCATCGTCTACCAGGAACAGGTGATGCAGATCGCACAGGTCATGGCGGGCTACAGCCTGGGCGAAGCTGACCTTTTGCGCCGCGCCATGGGCAAGAAAATTCGCGAAGCGATGGACGCCGAGCGCCCGAAATTCGAAGCGGGGGCGGCCAAGAACGGGGTCGACAAGAAGAAGGCGAGCGAGGTCTTCGACCTTCTCGAAAAATTCGCCAACTACGGCTTCAACAAATCCCATGCCGCCGCCTATGCGGTGGTGAGTTACCAGACAGCCTGGCTCAAGGCGAACCATCCGGTCGAATTCATGGCGGGCGTGATGAATTGCGATATCCACCTGACCGACAAGCTGGGCGTCTATGCCGAGGAGGTGCGTCGGGGGCTTGAGATCGAGATCGTGCCGCCCTGCGTGAACCGGTCGTTGGCCGCCTTCAGCGTCAAGGATGGCAAGGTGGTCTACGGTCTGGGCGCGCTGAAGAATGTCGGACTTGAGGCGATGAAGCTGATCACCGAGGCGCGCGGAGACGGCGATTTCGTGACGCTCTACGATCTCGCCCGGCGCGTCGATCTCAAGCGCGTCGGCAAGCGACCGTTGGAGATGCTGGCGCGGGCCGGGGCGTTTGACGTGCTGGACGCGAACCGGCGGCGCGTGTTCGACAGCCTCGACGCGCTGGTGGCCTATTCGGCGGCGATCCATGAACAACGCGCCAGCGCACAGGTGTCGCTGTTCGGTGAAGCGGGCGATGACCTGCCCGAACCACGGCTGTCCAATGTGCCCGACTGGCTGCCCAACGAACGGCTCGCGGAAGAGCACAAGGCAATCGGCTTCTACCTGTCCGGGCATCCGCTGGACGATTACATGCCCGCCTTGAAACGCAGGCAGGTGATCACGCTGGAAGACCTGGCCAAGAAGGCCGAGCGCGCGCCTTGCGTGGCAAAGATCGCCGGTGCGGTCTCGGCCCGACAAGAGCGCAAGTCGAGCCGGGGCAACCGCTTTGCCTTCGTCGCGATGTCGGATCCCACCGGGCTTTACGAAGTCACGGTGTTCTCGGAAACGCTGGAAGCCTGCCGTGAATACCTTGAACCCGGACAGAACGTGGTGGTCACGGTCGAGGCGAACGTGGAATCGGAGCAATTGAAGCTGCTGGCCCGGTCGGTCGCGCCGGTAGACACCATGGTCACGGATGCGGGCGGCATGGCGCTTCGGGTCTATGTCGACAGGCCGGACGCGGTGGCAACGGTCGCGAAGCTTCTGGACGACGCGCGGGCGACGGCGAAAGGCGTGCGGCCCGGAAGCCTGAGTTTCTGCCTGATGGACCCGGGCCTGCCGGGCGAGGTCGAGGTCGACCTGGGTGCGGAATTCCCGCTGAACCCGCAGATCAAGGGCGCGTTGAAATCGCTCCCCGGTGTGATGGACGTGCAAGAGGTCTGAGGGGGCACAATGGTGCGGGCCGGTGGCCCGCGCCGGTCAAGCCCGCGCCGGGGGCGCGGGCGGTGCGGGGTTTCACCCCAGCCCGCAAAGCCCGTCGGGCTTTCCGGGCTTCCCCAGAATATTTCAGGAACGGTGAAGGGGCGCGCGCAGGGTTACCAGTGCGGCGGTTTTTGCTCGGTCGCTGCGCCGCCGCCGCCCGTGTCAAGCTCTCGCTGCGCTTCGCGTTCCATGAGCATCTGGGTGCGGTGCCGAAGCTGATCGATGTCCCGGTCCTGTCGGGCGATGACACCCGAGAGATCCTCGACCGTGCGGGCAAGGTGGGCGAGTTGTTCTTCCAACTGGGTGACCCGCGCGTTCATCTTCTCATCCTTTGACCCACATCATCGCTTGGCTGGCCTCCATATGGGAGACTTGGGGAAGCAGGACAAGGAGGTATTCTC
>JAABTN010000001.1 GCA_011389895.1 Maritimibacter sp.
CCCGCGCCGCCGCCATTGGTCATGATCGACAGCCGGTTACCAGCGGTTCGCTTGCTCGACGACAGGATCTCGGCGGCAGCAAACAATTGGCCAAAGGTCATGGCCCGCACCGCGCCCGCGCGCTCCAACACCGCGTCGAACACGTCATCCGACCCGATCAGCGCGCCGGTGTGCGTATGGGCGGCCAGCGATGACCCCGCGTGACGGCCCGATTTCAAAACGATCACCGGTTTCAGCCGGGCGGCATAGCGCAGCATCGAAATGAATTCCGGCGCATGACGAACCCCTTCGACATACAAGAGGATCGCGTCGGTTCTCGGGTCCGAGGCGAGGTAGTGAAGCATGTCGCCAAAGTCGATGTCGGTCGAATTGCCAAGGCTCACCAAGGCGGAGAAGCCAAGGTGATGGGGCCCGGCCCAATCGGAAATCGCCGAGCACAGCGCCCCGGATTGCGAGATCAGCGCGAGCCGCCCCCGGGGCGTGCCGCCGCGCAGGAAGGTTGCGTTCATCTTTGCCCATGGCCGCACCAGCCCGACGCAATTCGGCCCCATGAAGCGCACGCCGGCGCGCTTTGCGGCGGCGACCATGTCGGCCTCGTGGGCGCGCCCCTCGTCCCCGCCTTGGCCGAACCCGTTCGAGAGCACGATGGCGTTGTGAATGCCCGCCTCGCCGCAGTCGCGCAGGATACCGGGCACGCGGGCCGGCGGCGTGCAGATCACGGCAAGGTCAATGTCCTTGCCGGTCGCGGTCGCAGAGCGGTGGCTGGTCATGCCCCGAACACTCTTGTGCTTGGGGTTGATCGGGTAGAGCGCGCCTTCGAACCCGTCCGAGATAAGGTTGTCGAAGACCTGCGTGCCGACCGCGCCTTTGCGTTCTGACGCGCCGAAAACGGCGATCGAGGCGGGGTCCATCATCCCCTTGAGGGGGTTGTCGTCCATGTTGCGCTCCTTTGATCGACCCAGGGCCATGATGGGCGATGCGGGGCCGGATCAGGCCAGTTCAGTCCTCCCTCGTCTCGCAGTTTGCCTTGAATACGACCGCCTGCCTTGACGCCGGTCAACATGACGTTGGGTCAGCGCAGGTTTTTTGCAAGGGGCTTTCGGGCCCCGCTCGGGCCCCCTATTGTGGCGGGAATGACGTCACCTGTGAAACGATATCTCGCCGCACTCCTGATTGCGCTCCTTGGCTTCGGGCTGGCCCCCGACAGGCTGCGGGCCGCAAACGCGTCTGATAGTGCGTCAGAGGCAGTGCGCGTGATCGGGTCGGAACTGGCGGCGGCGGCCGAGACCGGGCAGCAGGACAGCGCGGCGGGGCGCGCGGCGATGGCGGCGGTGCTTGACCAATGGTTTTCGGTCAGAAGCATGGCCTTGGCTGCGCTGCCCGATCCGTATCGCGATGCGGCGGATGCGGCCTATGTCGCGGCCTACCAGCGCCACCTCACGCGGGCGTTTGTCACACGATCGCTGTCTGCCGGGACCGGGCGGCTTGAGCCGATCGGGGAGCGCGCGCTTGAGCGTGTCACCATCGTCGGGGCCAATGTGATCGAGGACGGGCGCATTGTCCGGCTCGTCGAATTTCTCATGACACGCACCGACACCGGGTTTCGCGTGGTCAATGTCACCGTCGAAGGCCTTCTTGTCACCGCGCAGCAGCAAAATGATTTCCGACCTCACCTCGACGCCGGTGGCCTTCCCGCGCTGATCGCCCATCTGGAAGGTGACACATGAGCTTTGCGGTCCGGGCAGTGGGCCTTGTGAAACGCTTTCCCGGGCTGGAACACCCGGCGCTCGATCACCTGTCGCTCGATGTTCGGGTGGGCGAGATGCTGGCGATCACCGGCCCGTCCGGTTCGGGCAAATCGACCGCGCTTTACGCCATGGCGGGCCTGATATCGTTGGACGGTGGCACGGTCGCGGTGTTGGGCGACACGCCGCGCGGGCGCGCCGGATGGGCCGCGTTGCGCGCGGCCCGCATCGGGCTGGTGTTCCAGGAAGACTGGCTTTTGCCGACCCTGACCGCGCGCCAGAATGTCGAGATGCCGATGATCGGGGTCGAACCTTCGGGTCCGCGCCGCGACGCCCGCGCGCACGCGGCGCTGGAAGAGGTCGGGATGGGGGCGATGGGCGACCGGATGCCCGCTGGGCTCTCGGGTGGCGAGCGGCAGCGCGTCGCCATCGCGCGGGCGTTGGCCAACCACCCCGCCCTCATCCTCGCCGATGAGCCGACCGGCGAGCTTGACACCGGCAACTCGAACAAGGTGATGGCCTTGCTCACCGCGTTGAACCGGCAGGGCACCACGGTGGTGATCGTAACCCATGACCCGCAAGTGGCCGGGGCCTGTGGCCGCACGGTGCGGGTCGTCGACGGCAAGCTGGAGGAGGGGCCATGACGCTCACCGGGATCGCCGCGCGAAACCTTGTGCACCGTCCATGGCGCTCTGGCCTGACGCTAATGGGTGTCGTTCTTGCCATCGCCGCCTATGTCGCGCTCGTCGGGCTTGTGCGGGGGATCGAAACCACGCTTTTGGAGAATTTCTCGTCGCGCAACGCGGATGTGATCCTGACCGAGGCGGGGGCGGCGGATATCCTGTCTTCCGTGGTGCCGGTCGAGGTCGCGCGCGAGGTCGCGGCGGTTGAGGGCGTGGCAATGGCGGACCCCGAGCTGGGCCGCATGACCACGATCGGGGAGGGCACCACGAGCTTCGTCAACGGCTGGGCCATCGACGCCTACGGGTGGGAAGCGCTGACCCTGACCGAAGGGCGCTTTCCCGTGCCAGACGACGGGGCGGAGCAGGCTGCGGTCGGGGGTGTCGCGCTGGGGCATCGCCTTGCCGAACGGATCGCGGTCGCGCCGGGGGATGTCATCACCATTTTCTCTGCACCCTTCATCGTGACCGGGCTTTATACCACCGACAGCGTTCTGACACGCAATGGCGCGGTGATGCTGCTGGGCGATATGCAGGCGCAGACCTACCGCGACGGGCAGGCGACCTCGATCGTGGCGCGGCTTGACGACGGGCTCGACAGCGCCGCGCGCGACCGCGTGATCGACAGGCTTGGGACCACTTTCCCCAATCTCACCGTCGATGCGACCGAAGAGATGGTTGCGCAATACGTCAACGTACGGATCGCGCGCATCCTCTCTTGGGTGGTCTCGACCGTGGCGATCCTGTCGGCGGCGTTGGCCGTGCTCAACACCATGGCAATGGCGGTGAACGAACGGCGCGGCGAAATTGCGATCATGGGCGCGGTTGGCTGGCCGCGCGGGCGGATCATTCGCTGCCTGATGCTGGAGGGTGCATGGTTGACCGGTGCGGGATCGGCGCTGGGGATTGTTGCCGGGGTCGCGGTCGCATGGGGCGTCGCGCGCGCGCCCACGGTCGAAGGGTTCGTGGAACCGGTGATTGGTCCGTCGCTGATCGCGGGCGGCGTGGCGCTTGGGCTGGGCATTGGGTTGATCGGGGCGTTTGTCCCGGCGGCGCGGGCGGCGACACAGGATCCTGCGGCGATCTTGCGGGGCAAGTGACCGTTACACGTCCATCAAGATCGTGACCGGCCCGTCGTTCACAAGTGACACCTTCATCTCCGCCCCGAAGCGGCCCTGCGCGGTGCCCAGCCCCTGTGCGCGCATCTGATCAGCGAAATACTCGTAAAGCCGTTCCGCGTCGGCGGCGGGGGCCGAGGCGGAAAAGCCCGGGCGATTGCCGCTTGTCGTGTCGGCGGCCAGTGTGAATTGGCTTACCACCAGAACCGCGCCGCCCGTGTCCAAGACGGAACGGTTCATCTTGCCCGCCTCGTCGCGAAATATCCGGCACTTGGCGATCTTGGAGGCAAGCTTGTCCGCTTGGGCCTCCGTGTCGCCCTGCATGGCGCACACGAGGATCAAAAGCCCGGGGCCGATCTCGCCTACCACCGTGTCTTCGACCCGGACCGAGGCGTGAGAGACCCGTTGCAAAAGCGCCCTCACAACTCATGCTCCCACGGCGGGTTCGCCCCGGCGCGCGACACGGTCACGGCGGCGGCGGCCACCCCGAGCTCAAGCGCCGGGCGCAGTTGATCCACGGTCAGCGCGGCGAGCGCATCCTTGGTCAGATGACCGTCGCGGGCAAGACCCGCGAGCAGGCCCGCGTTGAATGTGTCGCCCGCGCCCACCGTGTCTTCGACGATGACGCGCCGGGCCGGGACCGTGACCTTGTCGTCGGGCAAATACCCGGTGACGCCCCGCGCCCCTTCGGTCAGGCAGATAAGCTTCACCCCGAGCGCCATCATCCCCGCCACGCCAAGCCCCAGCCAATCCATGTCTTCGTCCGAGATTTTCACGATGTCCGCCGCGCCGATCATGCGCTCGATCCGCGCACGGTAGCGGTTTTCATCCTCGATGAACCCCGGGCGAATGTTGGGGTCGATCATGGTGACGCGCGCCGGGGCCTCGCGTAGCATGAGCGCCTCGTAGGCCGCGCCACAGGGCTCGACCGGCAGCGATATGCCGCCAAAGAACATTGCGCCGACCCTGTCCGGCACCGGCGGCATATCGGCTTCCGTCAGCATCCGGCCAGCGGTGTTTTCATCGACAAAGGCGTAATCCGCGTGCCCATCGGTAAGCTTGACGAAGGCGAGCGTCGTGGGCCGATCTGACCGGATCGCGAGGCTTGCATCGACATGGGCGGCCAGCAGCGCATCGTCCAGAATGGTGCCGAACATGTCCGACGAGAGACCGGACAGAAACCCGGTCTCGGCCCCCAATCGCCCAAGCGCGATGGCGGTGTTGAACACCGCGCCGCCCGCGTGGGGCGCAAAGGCCGGTTCGCCCGCGGCGGTTTCGCGCGGAAGCATGTCGATCAGGGATTCGCCGCAGCACAGGATCATGGAAAGGCCTCGGGTGTTAGCGATCACATGACTACCGGCGGCTTGCGCGCTTGTCCATCACCCGCGCCAAGAAACCCAGTCTTCCAAAGGCGCACGTTCGGTGCGAAAGCCGTTGGCGGGATGGTCTGGGTCGCGGTAGCCAAAAGAGATCACGCAGAGCGCAAGGCGGTCGTCGCCAAGCCCGAACCAGTCGTGCAGGAAGGGCGCGAAGGCGGCGGGCGCGGCTTGGGCGATGGTGGCGATGCCGCGTGCCTGGGCGGCAAGGGTGAAGGCGGTGATGAACCCGCCGGTGTCGAGCGCGCCGTAAGCGCCCAGCTCGCGCCCCGAGGTGACCATCGCCACATGAGGGGCGCCGAAGAACGTGTAGTTCTTCATCATCTCGCGCGCCGATCCGGCTCGGTCGCCTTTCTCAACCCCCATGGCGTCGTAAAGCTGCCAGCCACAGACGCGCCGCCGCTCCCGGTGTTCGCCGCTGTAACCTTCGGGAAACGGCAGGTCGGGGGCAGGTCGCCCGTGCGTCACCGCCTCCATCAACCCGTCGCGCAGCGCATCGGTTTCAGCACCCGAGGTGATCGAAACCTGCCACGGCTGGGCATTGCACCAGCTTGGAACGCGCTGGGCTGCCCCCAACACGGCCTCGATGTCGGCGCGCGGCACCTGATCCGGCTTGAACCCCCGGCAGGAATGGCGGGCTTTGAGAATGGCGTGAAATATGTCGAAATCGCTCATGCGGTCTCCCGTCGCGCGTGGTGGGGCCCGGTCAGGGGCCGGCTCTATTGTGATTGGCTGACGATGAAGCCGATGCCTGCCGCGAGGATCAGGCCCAAAATGACCGCAATGGTGATCTTGATCCACGACCAGGGCCGCTCGCCCTGCACCTTGCCCGACCGACCGTTCACGACGAATCGGTATGTCTCGCCCCGATACTTGTAGGCGGCAAGCCAGACCGGCAACAGGATATGCTTGAACGTCACGTCGGCGACCGCGGTGTCCACGTTGTGCACGCGCTGACGATCCCCGCCGATGTCGAATTTCACATCGCGCAAGATCACCTGATCCATGTGTCGCCGCGCCTCGGTATATCCATCGGGGAGCTCGACCGTGTAGCCTTCCGCCCGGAACCCGGCGAGGTATTCGGGCCGGTAGGGTTCGAGTGCTGCAAGATCCCATGGTGCGAGGTTGTCTGTGAAGCGTTTGGGAAGCGACCGGGACGCCAGCACCAGCACGTCGTCGAAGAACCGCGCGACCCGGCCCGATTTGGGGCGCCAGCGCACGCGCTGTTCGCGCACCTGCACCCGTTTTCCATCGCGCATCACCGTCTTGGTCACGTAGTAAACCGTGCCGCGTTCGCCCCGGTAGCTTGATTTTGTGTCGGCGTCGAAGGTCCAGTAGGGGACGTAGATCCCCGACATCTTGCGCCCTTTGCGGGCGTATTTCTGCAACCCGTTGGGAGCGAACCAGAGCCGCCCCAGCCATGCGTTCATCGCGTCATGCGCGTCGCGTTCCTGCACCGCGAAGGGCAGCAGCCCCTTGGGCTTGATATGCCGGTGCGTGCCGGTGTCCGTCACCACGGGCGAGGCGCAAAAGGGGCATTCGGCGGCATGGGTGTCGGCGTCGAATTCCACCTGCGCGCCGCAGTTCGGGCAGGACAGGACGCGGGTTTCCTCGATCTCGGCATCGGGCAGTTGCGCGTCGAGTGCTGCGCGAAAATCGAGCTCGCGAATGGCCGTCACGGCTCCGCCATGCCCTTCGATGGTGACGACATGGCCGCAATGATCGCATTTCAAATCGCCCGCGACCGCGTCGAACCGAAGGTCGGCCCCGCATTGATCGCAGGGAAAGCGGTGTTCTTCTTCGGGGGCGGTCACGTCGAAGGGGTTGGCATCATCCTGCATGTTCGAAACTCACGAGTTGCGCGATCTGCTTTGCATTGGCGGTGGTGAACCGGATCACGTGACAGAACAACCGCGCCTCGCCGCCCCGCACCAGACGGCCAGAGACCGACCCCGCCTTGCCATGGGTCACCACCTGCTCGACCTCGACCCGGTCGAGCCCGGTTTCCACGGCGGCCAAGATCTCGGCCCGCCCGGTCACCGCCCGGTCAGGGCGCTGCCATGTCGCGGCTTCGGCCAACAGATGCTTTGGCAACGCGCCGACACCCATCAGCGCCAAGGCGATCTCTTGTGCCATGGCGTCTTTCGGGCTGTCGGCGCCGTGGTTGGACGCAAAGACGCGGGTCATGTCATCCCGCAGGGGGCGGCGGCGGCATCACGGTGAAGAGGGTGGCAAGCTCGGTCACATCCTCGGCAGGCAGCCATCCGTCCTGACCCGCTGTCCACACGAGGGTTTCACGCGTCACATCACCAGATGCCGCCTTTTGCCCCATGGTGGCGCGGGAAAACGGCCCCATCGTCTCGCCGGCCTTCGCGATATGCCAGACCTTCTCGGTGGGCGGCGGTGGCGGCGGGGCGGCCACGGGGGCCTGTTGCGCGGTGGGGGCAGCGCCCCAAGGCCCGCTTTGCCCCCCCATGTTGCCGCCCATGGCCATGCCAAGCCCCATGCCCATGGCCGCGCCCATGCCTTCGGATGCGGCCCCGCCCTTGGACAACGCCTCGGCGGCGGACCATTTCATGTGTTCATCGAGATTTCCTGCAAGCCCGCGCGAGGTGCGCTTGTCCAGCGCCTCTTCCACGGCCGGGGGGAGCGAGATGTTCTCGATATAGAATTCCGGGATCGCCAGGCCGTAGTCGGCGATGATCTTCGAGATTTCCTTGGCCACCATCTGCCCGAGTTCCATCGTGTTGGCGGCCATGTCGAGCACCGGGATACCGGACCCGGCAATCACCCGCGAGAAGCTTTGCACGATGATGTTGCGGATCTGGAAGCTGACCTCGTCCATTGTGAACTCGCCGTCGGTGCCGACGATTTCGACCAGGAATTTCGACGGGTCGGACACCCGCACCGAATAGGTGCCGAAGGCCCGCAGGCGCACGGGGCCGAATTCGGGATCGCGGCACATGATCGGGTTCTTGGTGCCCCATTTGAGGTCGGTGAACCGCGTCGTGTTGATGTAGTAGATTTCCGATTTGAAGGGCGATTTGAACCCGTGATCCCAATGCTGGAGCGTGGTCAGGATCGGCATGTTGTTGGTTTCCAACATGTAGAGCCCCGGTGTGAACACATCCGCCAGCTGGCCTTCGTGCACAAACACCGCCGCCTGACCTTCGCGCACGGTAAGCTTGGCACCGTATTTGATCTCATGCCCCTCGCGCTCAAACCGCCAGACCATGGTGTCACGGGTGTTGTCGGTCCAGTGGATGACGTCGATGAATTGGCCGGAAAGGAAATCGAGTATGCCCATTGTGGTCCCCTATGTTGAGCCGGCCAGAAGCTCGGCGGCAATCTTCTCCACGACCGGGCGTGCCTCGGCCTCGGACATGCCGGGGCGCAGGCGACGGTCATAGAGTATTTTCAAAAGTATCTCGTCATGCGTGGTGAGAAAGCCGAATTCCTCGTCGTCGTTGAAGATCGAGGGGCGCGCGAGGGGGTAGTCGTTCGACAGCCCCATGCCCTGCGCGATCTCTTCGTGAAGGCAGGAGGCGCGCAGGAGATCGGGGTGTTCCGCCCGGATCACCGCGACGGCCTGATCATAAGTGCCATTTTGTTCCGGATCGGTGGCGAAGGCGAGGCAATAGGTCGATTGCGGCAGGTCGATCACGGTATCGAGCGCGACGCGCGAAATGTTCGGGATCAATTGCTTGAGCCGGGGGGCAAGCGCGCGGCGTTCGCCTTCGCTCACGACAAAGACGTGAAAATTGCCGTTTGCGCCGACCGAGACCGGGTGGCCGGAGACGCGCTCCAGCCGGTTGGCGAACTTGACCAGCTCGTTCCTGTCACGCGCGCTTTTCGCGGCCGAAAGCGATGGGCCGGTTTCCAACGTCAGGCGCACAGGTTTTTCCCAGCGGTGAAGCTGCGATGCCTTTTCGCGGGCCACCAATCGCCCACCCACCTCGGTATACTCTTCATAAAACGCGATCCGCATGAAATTGCGCACCACGTCGCGTTGGGTAAAGGGCGCATCCGCCCCGCCACGATCGGTGCGCAAGAGCCCCTGCGCAACCAGACCGTTTTGCAGGCGGCTGTAATAGCTGACCAGCTCGGGCGACAGGCCCCCGGCCTCGGGAACAGCCATCGCTGCCGGGCGCTCTGCCGGGGCGGGGGCCGTTGAGACCGCCCCTGTGTTCGGCATGTCGCATCCGGCCAGCAGCGCGGCCATGGTCAAGCTCGCCAATCCCGCCTGCCAATGCCTCACTTGGGAACGGACCCCCCGACCTCGTGACCGTCGGCGGTGCCGCGTGCCTTTGCAGAGGCCAGCGTCGTCTTGAGCTCGCTCTCCATCTTGGTGAGTTCCTCTTCGGCAGCGGCGCGTTTCGCCTTGCCCTCGTCCGCGATCTGAAGGCTTTCCTCGATCGTCGCGATGAGATCCTGGTTGGCCGATTTGATCGCCTCGATGTCGAAGACGCCCCGCTCCATTTCCTGGCGCACCATCTTGTTGGCTTCGCGCAGGTTGGCGGCGTTCGATGTCAAAAGCTCGTTGGTGAGGTCGTTGGCGTCCTTGACCGCAGCCGCGGCCTCGGCCGAGCGCTGGATCGTCACCGCCTGCGCCAGCTGGGTTTCCCAAAGCGGCACGGTGTTGACCAGCGTCGAGTTGATCTTTGTCACCAGCGACTTGTCGTTTTCCTGAACCAGCCGGATCGAGGGCAGCGATTGCATGGTGACCTGTCGCGTGAGTTTCAGATCATGCACGCGGCGCTCAAGATCATCGCGCGCGGCGCGCAGGTCGCGCAGCTCCTGCGCCTGGATGACGCCTTGGTCGTCCGGCGCGCCCTCGACCTCTTTCTCCTTGGCCGGGATCGTCTCGTCGTCCAGCTCTTTCAGCTTGGCCTCGCCCGCCGAAATATAGAGCGCGAGCTCGTCATAAAACTCCAGCGTCTTGTCATAAAGCACGTCGAGCGACTTGATATCCTTGAGCAGCGTGTGTTCGTGCATCAGGAGGTTGTCGGTGATCTTGTCGATCTGGCCCTGCACGTCTTCATAGCGTGCCGCGAATTTCGCCGCCGGTGCCGCCCGCCCCAAAAGCCGTTCCCAGAACGTGCGCTGACGGCGCATGTCAAGCTCGCTGACCGAAAAGCCGCGTATCGCCGTGACGATGGTGCGCAGGCTGTCGCCCGCCGGGCCCACATCCTTGTTGCGCACGCCCGAGAGCATCTCCTGGCTGATCACCTGAAGCTCGGATTGCGCCGAGGAGCCGAAGCCGATGATCGACTGGCTGTCGGCCATGTCGATCTCGGCCATCCGTTTGCGGATCGCGGCCCCTTGGGTCTTGTTTGCCTTCTCCAGCGGCACGAGCGCGGTGGAGGGTTCTTTCAATACCACCGCCGAAAGATTTTCGACCTCCTTGGTCTGGGTCTCGGCGTCCTTGAATGTCTCGTCGTCCATCATCTGTCCCTGTCCTTATTTTGCGACCACGCCTTCGCGGGCCAAGCGGTCCCGAAGCACCTCGATCTCGATGTTGAGATCGCCTTGGTCCTCGGTAAGCATCTTTTGTGTCCGTGCCGTGAAATTCGTTTCGAGATCGTCGAGAAGCGCGATGTAATCGGCGCGCGCGCCGGCATCGCGCGAATGGCTGTAGACATCGGCGAACTTGGCCGTCGCGTCCCGTGCCCCCATCAGGTAGACGGTCAGATACTTGCGCGCGCCGGTCAGGTCGCGGGGGTCGTTCTCGATGGTGCGGAACATGTGGCGCGCGGTGGCCTGAAAGCTGTCCACCCGGCGCTCAAGCTCGCGGTCCTTGGCGCGTATGATCGCGTCCTTCATGGCGGCAAGGAGCTTCTCGGCCTCGCCCACGGCGCGCGCCACCCGGTCGGTCTGAAACGCGTCGACCCCCTCCATGCCCTTGTTTCTGAGCGGGTCGGGGCCAAAGGCAAAGCCATGGAGCACGGCCCCCAGTACGCCGAAGATCGCGGCATTGGCAAACCCGCCCCCGACATAACCCGCAAGCGCGAGGCCCGCGCCGGTCAAGAGGGATCCAAGGATTTTTCGTGGCAGCGTCGGGCGACGTGCAATCTTGCGCGCATCATAGGCTTCATGGGCCATCACGCCCTCGCGCGTCAACCAAGCGGCAAGGATCAGAAGGCCAAACGCGGCAAGCCGCATGGCTAGCCCTGAGGCATCCAGAAAGAAGGCCGACACCGCCAACGGCAGCGGGGCGAGGAACAGGAAATTCACCCGGCCACCGGCGCGCGCAGGGTTTTTACCGTCAAACGGGTTCTTGGGGGGCGTGCCCTGCGAAGACCCGCCCCCATCGGGGCTGAATTTCCCGCCGTATCGTTGCGACATCATCCGCCTCCCGTAACGGCGACGTAAAGGATCAACGCCAACAGGAGAAAATAAGACAGTTTTTGCAAGCCGGAACCGGACACAGGCACCCCTTACCCGAAAATTCACTGGTTGATGACAGATATAGGGGCGAAGTCCGCGCGCGGCTAGGAGGAAATGGGTCGGCGGGCCGATCTGTGCCGATCACCGCGCGGGTTTTGGACGCTGACGGGCTGCTGGACCGTGGGTCTCTTTCATGAAAACCAAGAGCCAGAGGGCCGACAGGGTCATGGCCGACCCTGTTACCCAGAACCCGGCGTCAAGCAGTCCCGCGAAATCGGCCATGAGCCCCATGGCCAGCGCCCCGATGGCATAGCCGAGGTCGCGCCAGAACCGATACACCCCGAGAGCGGACCCGCGCCACGACGGGTGCGAAATATCGCCCATCGCCGCGATCAACGTCGGGTAGAGAAGCGCCATGCCCACGCCAATGAGCGCCGCGACCAGCGACCATGGGGCGATCCCCGACACCATTGGAAACGCGAACACACCGATCGCGCAAAGAAGAAAGCCCAGGACAATCGGTATCTTGCGCCCGATCCGGTCCGAGAGCGGCCCGGTCCAAAGCTGACTTGCGCCCCAGAACACACCATAAATCGTGGTGACCCAACCGACCTCGATCAGGGAGGCGCCCCGGGTGACGAGGAAAAGCGGCACGACGCCCCACATCAGCGCATCGACGAATTTCTCGATGCTCCCGCCTTGGGCCAGCGCCATGAAGGTGGGGTTGCGCCACGTCACGAGGGCAAAGACCTGCCCGGTGGTCGGGGTGTCCGGGCCCTCGACATATCTCGAACCGGCCTCGCTGGGCGCCGCGGCATGACGCGCGGCCTCTGCCCGTGCAAAGGGCAGCGTTTCTGTGAAGGCGAGCCGTGCGGTGACGAGGGCCGCGACGATCACCACGCCGCCGAAGAGCGCCATCGCCCATCGGGGGTCCATGAAGCTGGCAAGGTATCCGGTGGCCAGCCCGGCCAGCGCGACACCGCCGTATCCGGCAAATTCGTTGACCCCGGTTGCCAGCCCGCGTTCATTGGCGCGCACGATATCCATCTTGGCGGTCACCGTCATCGACCATGCAAAGCCTTGGTTGATGCCGAGGAGGACATTGGCCGCCACGATCCATTCCCAGCTTGGGGCCAGCAAGATCATGACCGGGATCGGTAAGGCCGCGATCCAGCCCCAGATCAACACGCGCCTGCGCCCGACCCGTTCCGACATCCGCCCGGAGACGAAATTCATCGTCCCCTTGACCACCCCGAAGCTCACGATGATCGCGAGCAGAGCCGTGACCGACCCTTCGGCAATGCCGAATTCGGTTTCGGCGATCACCGGCAGAACGGTGCGCTGCATCCCGATGGTCAGGCCGACGAAAAACACCTGAAGGAGCTGTTCGAGAAACAGGTTGAGGTTGCGGCGAAGGCCAAGCGCGCGGTCGGTCATCGGGGTGTCATGTCCGCCGGGATCGCGCGCTGCGCCCGCGCACGGGGGCCTTCTTCGGCGCCTCGGCGGCCATCCCCAATTGATCGCGCAACACGCGGGCTTTCACTTCCTCCACCGCGCCCGCTTTCAGCTCGCGAAGCTGAAAGGGACCGTATGAGATACGGATCAGGCGGTTGACCGACAGGCCCACCGCCTCCATCGCGCGGCGCACTTCGCGGTTCTTGCCCTCGCGCAGCCCGACGGTCAGCCATGCGTTGGCGCCTTGTTGACGGTCCAGCGTGATCGCCATGCCTTGAAACCGCTCGCCCTCGACCGTGACACCGTCGCGCAGGGGGGCGATCTGGTTTTCGTCCGGCGCACCCTTGACCCGCACGCGGTATTTGCGGACCCAGCCGGTCGACGGAAGCTCCAGCCGCCGCTTGATCTCGCCATCATTGGTCAGGAGCAAAAGCCCCTCGGAATTGATATCGAGACGCCCGACGCTCATCACCCGTGGCATGTCGTCCGGCAGGCTGTCGAACACGGTGTCGCGCCCCTTCTCGTCATGCTCGGTGGTCACCAGCCCGATGGGCTTGTGATAAAGCCAAAGGCGCGCAGGCTCCGGGTCCGAGACGGGCGTGCCATCCACTGTGATCTGATCTTTTGGCGTGACGTTGCGCGCCGGGCTGTCGATGACCTTGCCGTTCACCGTGACCCGGCCCGCCTCGATCATGCGCTCGGCTTCGCGGCGGCTGGCGATCCCGGCACGCGAGAGCACTTTTGCGATCCGGTCGCCCGGCGGGGTCTTGGGAGGTTGATCTGACATTTCCCCGCTCTAGGCGGGACGCGCCCCCTTGTCCAGCGGGACGGGGCAGGGCAGGTAGTGGCATGACCGTCTTTCGATCCTACATGGACCTCGCATTGGACGAGGCGCGCGCGGCCGCCGATCGGGGCGAAGTGCCAGTGGGCGCGGTGCTGGTTTCGCCCACGGGCGTGGTCGTGGCGCGCAACGGGAACCGGACGCGCGAACGCCATGACCCGACCGCGCACGCCGAAACCCTCGTGATCCGCGACGCCTGCGTGGCGCTCGGGACCGAAAGGCTTACGGATCACGATCTTTATGTCACGCTTGAGCCTTGTCCGATGTGCGCCGCCGCGATCAGCTTTGCCCGCATCGGGCGGCTTTATTACGGGGCGGCGGACCCGAAATCGGGCGGCGTCGCACAGGGCGCGCGGGTGTTCTCGCACCCCCAATGCCACCATGTGCCCGAGGTCTATGACGGGCTGGCGGCGGGCGAGGCCGAGGCGCTTTTGAAAACCTTCTTCGCGCTCAAACGCTGACACCGGTCAGACGCAGGCTCTCGTCCCAAAGCCGCGCGGCGATGTCGGTGCGTTCGGCATAGGGTGCCGTGGACGCCGGCCCCACCTTGCCCTTGAGCCCGCCCCAGGATTGTGGGCCATAATATCCGCCGCCCTCGACCTTGGGCGACGTGGCGGCGAAAATCGTTCCCTCGGCGGCCTTTCGCGGGACTTGCGACAACAGCGGCACGACGGTCTTGCCCGCGATCCATCCCAACACGGGGATCGTTGCCAACCGATCATAGACCCCTTGCGTCCGGGCGAAACCGGGATGCGCCGACACGCAAGTCAGCCCCCAACCGTTCGCGTCCGATCTGCGTTGAAGCTCTTTCGCGAACATCAGGCAGGCGAGCTTGGTCCTGCCATAGGCTTTCATCGGTTTGAAACCGCGCGTGCTTTGCAGGTCGTCGAAATCGAATTCGCCGTATTTATGCGCACCGGAGGCGAGGCACACGACGCGCGGGTCAGGCGCGGCGCGCAACAGCGGCAAAAGGCCAAGCGTCAGCGCGAAATGGGCGAGGTGATTGACCCCGAACATCATTTCGAACCCGTCGCGGGTTTCCGAGCGGCCAAGTTCGGCCATGACGGCGGCATTGTTGATCAACACGTCGATCCGGTCGAGATCGCGGTTGGCCGTCTCCACGAAGTCCCGCACCGAGGCGAGATCGGCGAGATCGACGGTGCGATGCGAAAGCTGCGCGCCCGGGTGGCGCGTGGTGATGTCGGCGATCAGCGCTTGGGCCCGATCCGGGGCGCGCCCGGCCACGATGACCTCGCCCCCCCGGGCCGCCAGCGCTTCGACAATCGCTGCGGCCAGACCGCTTGTCCCGGTGACCATCATGCGTTGCCCGCCGAGATCGCCCGCGTATTCTGTGGTCACCATCCGGTCGTCCTTTTTGCCTGCACGGTCTTGATTGTTTGTTCTGCTCTGCACGCGTCACAGTTCGATCGGTTGCATGACCTCGGGTTCGATCACATCCACGCCGGTGAGCGTGGCCTTCATCAGCTCGGCGTTCTGTTCGAGCAGCGGGAAGGTGCGGTAATGGCAGGGGATAACGGTGCGAAAGTTGAAATACCGCTTCGCCGCATAGCTTGCCCGTGCCATGTCCATGGTGAAATGCCCGCCGGCGCACAGGATACCGATATCTGGCTGATGCACATCGGCCATCCATTCCATGTCGGCCATGATGTCGGTGTCCCCCGAGACATAGATCGTGTGCCCTTCGCCGGTGATCATGAACCCGGCTTCATGCCCCATGTAGCGCGGGCCATCCGCCGTCTGTTGCGACGAGCTGTGGGTCGCATTGACCATGGTGACCTGAACGCGGCCCAAGGCGACCGTGCCGCCCTTGTTGAACCCGACGGTGGTCAGCCCATGCCGGGCCTCCCAATATTGCATCAGGTCGTAGATGCCGACGCAGGGAATAGTCCGGTCGGTGCAAATGCCCGGCGCGTCATTGGCATGGTCGCTGTGCCCGTGGGTGACAAGCACATGCGTGGCCCCGTCGAGCGCCTCGGTATGCTGGCTCTCGTCAAGCATCGGGTTGCCCGCGAGCCATGGGTCAATGAGCAAGACCTGATCTTCGATCTCGATGCGAAAGCTTGAATGTCCAAGCCAGATGATCTTCATGGTGGCACCCTCCTGTCGTTTGACGGGAATCTAACATGATGAGGAGCTTTGTCGATGGACTGGAGCGCACAGGTAGACGGATACTGTGAGCGGCTCGATTTCGCGTTCTGGGCCGAGCCTGTGAATGCGCTCACAAACCTCGCCTTCCTGATCGCGGCGGCGGTCATGGCGTGGCGGTTGCGCGGTGAGAGATTGCCTCTTGCCAACCTTCTGGTGGGTATTTTGGCCGCAATCGGCATCGGGTCTTTTCTGTTTCACACATTCGCGACGCGCTGGGCCGGTCTGGCCGATGTGCTCCCGATCCTGCTGTTCGTCTTCGCGCATACCTTTGCTTCGGCCCGTGGCATCCTGCGGCTGGGCCTTTGGCAATCGGTCGCCGTGACGGTTGCCTTCGTGCCCTTCGCGGCGATCCTCGCCCCCGTTCTGGGCCAGATCACGCTGTTGGGAAGCTCGTCGGCCTATGTGCCGGTTCTTCTGTGGATCGGCCTGTTCGCGCTGATCGCCCCGCGCCCGAGCAATTGGCATTTCGCCATCGCCTTCGGTCTTCTGACCCTGTCGCTCACCGCGCGCGGTCTTGATCTACCGCTGTGCGAGACGATCCCGCTCGGCACGCATTTCCTGTGGCACATCCTGAACGGCTGCCTCTTGGGCTGGCTGATCGAAACCTACCGCCGCGCCGCGATCCAAGCCCCGCTTGCGAAGGCTGGCCACGAGGGCTAAACCCGCCCCAACCCGGACGCCCCAGAAGGCCCGCAGAAAGCGCGCAGACAACCCGAAGACAATCGGAGGCACAAATGTCGATCGACAAGGACACCGCGCGCAAGGTCGCGCATTTGGCCCGCATCCGCGTGGCGGAAGACGACCTTCCCGCGCTGGCCGACGAGTTCAACAAGATCCTCGGTTTCATCGAGCAGTTGAACGAGGTCAACGTGGACGGCATTGAGCCGATGACATCGGTCACGCCGCAGCGCCTTTTCCGGCGCGAAGACGTGGTGACCGATGGCGGCATGCCGGAGAAGGTTCTGAAAAACGCACCGGACGCGCGCGAAGGGTTCTTCGCGGTGCCCAAAGTGGTCGAGTGAGAGGGCGGGATATGAGCGATCTGAACAAGCTGACGATTTCCGATGCGCGCGATGCCCTGAAAAAAGGCGATGTCACCTCCGTCGAGCTGACCGAAGCCTGCCTTGGGCAGATCGACGGGCAGGGCGCGCTCAACGCCTTCGTGCACAACACGGACGAGATCGCGCTTGAACAGGCGCGCGCGGCGGATGCGCGGCTGGCCGAGGGTGGCGACACCCCGGCCATGTGCGGCATCCCGATCGGGGTGAAGGATTTGTTTTGCACCCGCGGTGTCGAAAGCCAGGCAGCCTCGCGCATTCTGGAAGGGTTCAAACCGGAATACGAATCGACCATCACCACCCAGCTTTTCGACGACGGGGCGGTGATGCTCGGCAAGCTCAACATGGACGAATTTGCCATGGGCTCATCGAACGAGACCAGCGTTTACGGCGATGCGGTCAACCCGTGGAAGGTGGACGCGCGCAACCTCACGCCGGGCGGATCGTCGGGCGGGTCAGCCAGCGCGGTTGCCGCCGACCTGTGTCTTGCCGCCACCGGCACTGACACGGGCGGCTCGATCCGCCAACCCGCCGCCTTCACCGGCATCACCGGCATCAAGCCGACCTATGGCCGATGCTCGCGCTGGGGCGTGGTCGCCTTTGCCTCGTCGCTCGATCAGGCCGGGCCAATGACCAAATCGGTGCGCGACGCGGCGATCATGCTGGAAAGCATGTGTGGGCATGATCCGAAGGATTCGACCTCGGCCGACCTGCCGGTCCCGAATTTCGAGGCCATGCTGACCGGCGACATCAAGGGCAAGGTCATCGGCATCCCGCATGAATACCGGATGGACGGCATGCCCGACGAGATCGAGACCCTTTGGTCCGAGGGGCGCAAGATGCTTGAGGACGCAGGTGCGCGGATCATCGACATCTCGCTGCCGCATACGAAATACGCGCTACCCGCCTATTACGTCATCGCCCCTGCCGAGGCGTCCTCGAACCTCGCCCGCTACGATGGCGTGCGCTATGGCCACCGGGCCAAGCTCGACACCGGCGAGGGCATCGTGGACATGTATGAAAAGACCCGCGCCGAAGGGTTCGGCCACGAGGTGCAGCGCCGTGTGATGGTCGGCACCTACGTGCTTTCGGCAGGGTTCTATGACGCCTACTACAACCGGGCCCGCCGGGTTCGGAGCCTGATCAAACGTGACTTCGACCAGGCGTTTGACCAGGGCGTCGACGCGATCTTGACCCCGGCGACCCCCTCGGCGGCCTTCGGGCTGGGTGAAATGACCGACGCCGATCCGGTGCAGATGTATCTCAATGATATTTTCACGGTGACCGTGAACCTCGCGGGGTTGCCGGGTATCACCGTGCCCGCCGGTCTCGATGCCAAGGGCCTGCCGCTTGGGCTTCAACTTATCGGGCGTCCGTGGGAGGAAGGTGACTTGCTGAATGTCGCCTATGCGCTCGAAGGTGCGGCGGGATTTGTTTCCAAGCCGGAGAAATGGTGGTAATTGGCGCGGATAGCTATCCGGAGCATATTTCATGCGTTTGATCGCAGCCCTGTCTGTTTCGACCCTCGCCCTCACGGCTTGTTCTTCGACCATGCCCGACAGCGGGGCAGGGGTCGGTGACCCGAACGCCGCGCGCGCTGTCGGCGGGCCGACCTTGCCCGAAGCCGCCTCGGTGTCATCGCAACCCCTAGATAGCGAAGGCGCGGCGGTCGCGGCCGAAACCGCGCGGGCGCTGGGCCTTTCGACCGGTGAGAGCACGACGGGTGAGAGTGCGTCCGGCGCACCGCTGAGCGCGATGTCGTCAAGCTCGGTCGTGTCGGGCGGCGACGGGGTGGTGCCCGAAACCGGAACCCGTATCGCCAACCCCGGCGCGGCCCTGTCCGACGAGCAGAATTTCCAAGCGGTAAGTTCGCGCGAAACGATTCAATCGGACGCCGAGAGGCTGGCCGAGAACCGCGCCAAGTACCTCGTGGTCGAACCCACCGAGCTTCCCCAGCGTGAAGACGGGAACGGGGCCTCGATCGTGCAATTCGCGCTCCAGACCAACAACCCTCTTGGACAGGAGATGTATTCGCGCGTCGGGTTGAATGCCGAAGCGCGGTTCGAGCGCAATTGCGCGAAATACACCTCGTCCGACAAGGCGCAAGAGGCGTTTCTTGATGCCGGCGGGCCGCAGCGCGATCGCATGGGGCTTGACCCTGATGGTGATGGTTTCGCCTGCTTTTGGGATCCCACGCCCTTCCGGGCCGCCCGCAACGGGGCCCCGGATGTCGTGACGCAATACGTGGATGTCGAATCCCCCGGTGTCTCGGAATAAGCCACGCTGGTATCCGTCGCCCAACCACGGCGAACGGCGCGACGGGCTTTTGCCCGAGCTCGTGGTCCTTCACTACACCGCGATGGCGAATGCCGAGGTGTCGCTGGCGCGGCTCTGTTCGACCGAGCACGAGGTGTCGGCGCATTACCTGATCGCGCGGACGGGCGAGGTCGTGCAACTTGTCGACGAGAAGCAGCGTGCGTGGCATGCGGGGGCCGGCGCATGGGCCGGGCGGGGCGATGTCAACTCCCGCTCGATCGGGATCGAATTGGACAATTCCGGCCTTTTCCCGTTCCCAGAACCGCAAATCGCCGCTTTGACCCTGTTGATTTGCGACATTCGGGCGCGTTGGGGTGTCGCGCCCGAAGGGGTCATCGGCCACAGCGATTTTGCCCCGGCGCGCAAGCGTGACCCCGGCCCAAGGTTCGACTGGAAGCGTCTCGCGCGATCCGGGCAATCGGTCTGGCCCGAGTTGGGCGATGAGACCCCGGAGCCCGCAGCGGCAGGCTCCGATGCGGGCTTTCTCGCGGACGCCGCGCGGTTCGGATACCCGGCGGGCGAGGGGGCCGAGACGATCCTTGCCGCCTTCCGGTTGCGGTTTCGCCCCTGGGCGCGCGGGCCGCTTGACGGTGTCGATCACGCCATGGCGCGCAACCTTGCAGATCGCTTCGGCGTTGACCGCGCGCCTTCCAATGCCTAAATCCCGAAACGCGCGGATGGCCGGACGGTCGCCGGTGCGGTTCTGCTGCACGGGAGGAAAGTCCGGACTCCACAAGACAACGGTGCCGGGTAACGCCCGGCCGGGGCAACCCGAGGGAAAGCGCCACAGAGAACAAACCGCCTTCGCGGGTCGCGACCCGATCCGCCGGAGGTCAGGCTGAAACGGTGGGGTAAGAGCCCACCGCGGGACCGGCAACGGAACCGGCATGGCAAGCCCCACCGGGAGCAACGCCAAATAGGAACTTCGCGTCCGCAAGGGCAGGGCCGTCTTGGTCCAGAGGTTCGGGTTGGCGGCTTGAGGCGTCCGGTAACGGGCGCTCTAGAGGAATGATCGTCGGGGGCGGCATCTGCCACCCTCACAAAATCCGGCTTACAGGCCATCCGCGCGTTTCATGCGGCCTGTCGTCCCCCTGTCGGCCCGTCATTGCGCGGCAGACCAGTTTCGGCGCAGGATCGGCGTGATGGTATTTCAAACAGGAGGATTCTCATGAGTTTCGTTCGAACACTGGCGACGCTGGCGGTCGGTTTTGCCGCCGCCAAAGGCGTGCAGAAGATGAGAGACGCAGGCGGCATGGACGCTATGCGCAAAGCCATGCGGTCTGCTGGCGACAAGGGCGGCATGGGCGACCAGATGGGCGAGATGGCCGAGAAGATGGGGTTTCCCGGCGGGGCCGACACGGTGCGCGACATGATGGGCAAATTCGGTGGCAAGGCAGCCGATATGTCCGAATCGACCGAGGCCGGGTTGGGCTCGTTGTTTTCGGCGATGTCGGGGGCGGCCGCTGCCGGAGCCGGGTCGATGTCGGACATGTTCGCGGCCGTCACGAAGGACACGCCGGTCGGTCAGGCCAGCGAAGAGAACGCCAAGCTGATGATCCGGGCGATGATCATGGCCGCGAAAGCCGATGGCGAGATTGATCCGGAAGAGCGCAAGAAAATCCTCGACAGTCTCGATGACGCCTCGGAGGACGAAGTGAATTTCGTCGCAGAACAGCTTGCCGCCCCGGTTGATCCCATGGTGCTGGCGCAGGATGCGGGCAGCAATGCGGCAGCCCAGGTCTACTCCGCGTCGCTCATGGCGATCTCGGTCGACACCGACGCGGAACGGGCGTTTCTTAAAAACCTCGCAAGCGGATTGCAGCTATCCGAGGACAAGGTGGCAAACATCCACACCGCGATGGGCAAACCCACGCCCTGAGAGTTGTCGGATTGACCGCCGAGGTGGCGGGCGGCGGACCCTGTCGCCCGCCCGCCCGAATTATCGCCGATTATCGCCCGGTGCCGGATTCTTCGGTTGACTTGGAGGCCCGGGGCATTAAAAGGCAGGTTTCAAGGATTTACCCGGGCACGTGTCGCATGTGCCTGATGAGGAGCTAGGACACATGGCGAAGCCGACCACGATCAAGATCCGCCTGAACTCGACCGCGGATACCGGCCACTTCTACGTGACCAAGAAAAACGCGCGCACCATGACCGAGAAGATGACCGTACGCAAATACGATCCGGTCGCGCGCAAGCACGTCGAATACAAGGAAGGCAAGATCAAGTAATCTTCCCGACCATCGACAGAAAAAGCCGCGCGGCCCGAACGGGACCGCGCGGTTTTTCTTTGTGATGCCACCCCATCCGCCCGGTCCCCCGCCACGACAGCAAAGGACCAACAGGATGACCCGGACCCCATACAATCCCAGACCCGCGCAGGCGCCGCCGCCGTTTGCCCTGCGCCCCGCCCGCGCCGGGGACGAAGCGTCGCTGAGCGCGCTTCTGACCCGCAGCTACCGGGCCCTGCTGGCCCCGGATTACGACCCCGACGTGCTACGTGATGCCCTGCCGATCATCGGGCAGGCCAACGCGGATTTGCTGCGCGCACCGGGCTACGTGGTGGCAGAGGCGGGAGACGGGGATTTGATCGCCGCAGGTGGCTGGACTTGGCAAGGTCCGGCGGGCGCGGCAGGGCCGATCGACTGGGGCCATGTGCGCCATGTCGCGACCGATCCGGCCCATGCCGGGCAGGGGATCGGGCGGCTGATCATCGAGCAGACGCTCGATCATGCGCGCGCTTCGGGTATGCGGGTTCTGTCCTGCCTCTCCACCCTGACCGCGCGCCGGTTCTATGCCGCGCTGGGCTTCGTGGCGCAGGGCGAGGTCGATCTCTCGCTGGCCCCGGGCCTGCGTTTCCCGGCGGTTGAGATGCACCGGGTTTTGTGATCCGCGCGCGAAAAAGGCCGCATGCGCCCCCGGCATGCGGCCCGTTCTTAAGGCGCTCGTCGCTTACGACTCTGACGCCTCGAACGCTTCCATCCGCCGTTTGCGCGTGCGCTGCATCACCAGATACATCAAGGCCACGCCGCAGAAAAACGCGCCGACTCCGACCAATGAAATGGTTGTCATGTTGTGTTCCCTCTCTTCATTTCCGATGCCCCCAAGCTCTGGATATGCGTGGAATTTGTCGTGAATTGGCCCTGCTGGGGGTTTGATCGCGCCGTCGTTTCCCAGCGGCAAAGAAAAGGGCCGATCCGCAAGGATCGGCCCCGAATAGGCGACAATGGCCCAAATGGTTACTCGCGGCTGCCCAGGAATTGCAGCAGGAACATGAACAGGTTGATGAAGTCGAGGTAGAGGTTCAATGCCCCGAGAATCGCCGACTTTGCCAACCATTCGCTGTCCATCGCATGGGCGTGGGCGATATAGTCGTTCTTCAACTTCTGGGTATCATAGGCCGTGAGACCCGCGAAGATCAGAACCCCGATGGCCGAAATGGCGAAATGGATCGCCGGGCTCGCGAGGAAGATGTTCACGATCGACGCCACGATCAGACCGATCAGACCCATGATCAGGAACGACCCCCAACCGGAGATGTCCTTTTTCGTGGTGTAGCCCCACAAGCTGAGACCAGCAAAGGCGATCGAGGTGATCAGGAAGGTCTGGACGATCGAGAAGCCGGTGAAGGCAATGAAAATCCAGCTGATCGACACGCCCATCACGGTTGCGAAGGCGTAGAAGAACAACTGCGCACCAGAGGCGGACAGCCGGTTGATCGCCGCGCCGAAGGCAAACACCATCACCAGCGGCAGGAACATGACGATCCAGCCGAGAATGGTCATCTGGAAGGTTTCCGGGTTGCGCAGAAGCGCCTGCAGCGGTTCGGCGGTGCCAAAGGCCCAAGCCGCCGCCGCGGTCACCAGAAGACCGACCGACATGATGCCGTAAATCTTGTTCATGTGGGCGCGCAGGCCCGCATCAATATCCGCGCTGCGGGCACCGGCGCCAGCACGAACCGTGTTGTAGTCAGCCATTGACTGCCTCCTGAAAAGCGTTTCCCTCGCCGAAATCACACGATCTCGGACTTGGAGCAGATATTGGCAGGCTTTGGCGTTTTTTCAAGGATTTCCGGAGCGAAAACAGGCTCCAAACGATGACTTACCAGTGATGACGGTCCGGAAGCTCCCAAAACGGGCGCTTTGCTTCGGACCAGGCCGTGCGGGCGCCAAGACCGATGTCGTCCAGCAGATGATCATCAAGCCGGGTCAGCGCCCGACGTTGGCGGCGCGTCTCAAGCGCGGCTGTGATCAGCGCGAGGGGGGCGAACCGGGCGCGCCGACGCGGGGCGCGCGGTGTGTCGATGCAATGCGCATGGGTCATGAGGGCCATCCTTCAAGAAACGTGATGCCGGGGGCGTTGTGGATTTCGATACTTGATCTTTGCCAGAGCGTGCGCAATTCTGGAAACGAATATTCCTGACTCCAAGCATCACGGAACTTGATATGGCCCGAAATCTCGACCTGACCGCGCTGCGTGCTTTCGTGACGGTTGCCGAGACCGGTGGGGTGACGCGCGCCGCCGGTGTTTTGCATTTAACGCAATCGGCGGTGTCGATGCAGCTCAAGCGGTTGGAAGACAGCCTTGGTTGCGCGCTGCTTGATCGGTCCGGGCGGGGGATCGAGACGACGCCGGATGGCGATCAGCTTCTGTCCTACGCGCGGCGGATGCTGGAGTTGAACGACCTCGCCCTGTCACGGCTGACCGACAGCGTTTTCGAGGGCGAGATCAGGGTGGGCGTGCCGCATGACATCGTGTTGCCGATGATGCCCCCGGTCCTGCGGACGTTCAGCAGCATGTTTCCGCGCATGAAGGTGTCGCTGGTGTCATCTTACACCAAGTCGCTGAAAGATGATTTCGAGCGCGGCAAGACCGACATCATCCTGACCACCGAGGAAGCGGGCGAAGGCACGGGCGAGGTTTTGGCCACCCTTCCGCTGCGCTGGATGGGGGCGACCGGCGGGCAGGCGTGGAAACAACGCCCCCTCCGGCTGGCATTCGAGACCCGGTGCAAGTTTCGGCCCCGCGCGCAGGCGGTGCTCGACTCCCATGGCATTGCTTGGGAAATGGCGGTGTCGAGCAACGAGGAACGCACCATTGATGCCTCGGTCGGGGCCGATCTCGCGGTGAGCGCGCGGTTGTCGGGCACGATGATACACCCGATGGTGCCGGTTGATCACGGGGGCGCGCTGCCCGAACTTCCGTCTTATGACGTGGGCCTTTATGTCTCCGACACCCTCAAAGGGGCCGCGGCCGAACGGCTGGTGCAGGATCTGCGCCTGACCTACGGCGCCATGGCAAAGACCCCTGCACGGATGTCCCCGGCGGCGGAATGACCCCCACCGCCGGGGAACCGTGTCACGCCATGGTCACGACGACCTTGCCCGTCGATTTGCGCGAGCGGAGCAATTCATAGGCGTCGCCGGCGTGTTCAAGCGGCATGGCATGGCTTACATGCGGTTTGATCTTGCCCTCTTCGTACCAGCTCACCAGTGTCTTCATGCTGTCGCGGATCACATCGGGACGGAAAACGTTATAGCCGCCCCAGTAGTAGCCCATCACGTTCAGGTTCTTCACCAGCAGGTGGTTTGCCGGGATTTGCGGGATATCGCCGGACGCGAAGCCGACGACAAGAAGCCGCGCTTCGGGGTTGCAGGCGCGCATCGCGGCCTTGAACTGCGCCCCGCCGACCGGGTCATAGACCGCATCCGCCCCGCCGAGTGACTTCACCGTCTCGCGAATGTCGTCGGTTTCGCTGTCGATCACGTGGTCGGCCCCGATGGCCTTGCAGATATCCAGCTTCTCCTGCCCGCGTGCGCAGGCGATCACGGTCGCCCCCATCAGCTTGCCGATCTCGATGGCGGTCATGCCGACACCGCCCGCAGCCCCCAGCACCAGAAGGTTCTCGCCGGGGCGCAGACCAATGCGATGCTCTAACCCCACGTGCGAGGTGCCATAAGCCACCTGGAACGCGGCGGCATCGGTAAAGGGCATGCTGTCGGGGATGGGGAGCGCCTTGGCCGCCGGGAAGACGCCAAAATCCGCCAAGCCGTTGCCACCGCCAACCAAAACCCGGGTGCCGGGCGTCAGACCCTCGACGCCGGGGCCGCATTCCACGACGGTGCCCGCGACCTCCATCCCGAGGGTGAAGGGCAGGGGTGGTTTTTCCTGATACTCGCCCTTCGCCATGAGCAGATCTCCGAAATTCAGCCCGCAGGCCGCGATTTCGAGAAGGATCTCGCCCTCGCCCGGTGACGGTTTTTCAACCTCGCGAAGACTCGGGGCTTCGTCGAATGATAGAATCTGGTATGCTCGCATGATGTCCTCCTTTCCTGGCACGATAAGTTTCCATCGCGGCGGGAACGAGGGGAACGTTGCGTGATACTTTCAATTCGAGGGGCGGGACGTGGCTTCGCAAGCCTGGGCCCAGACACGTGTTGCAAAATGCAAAACACGCTATGCGTGTATTGCTGAGAGTCGAGAATTGCCGGTTTCCAACATTTCCTTAACCATGAAAACATTACATCTTATTGTAAATAAACAATAAAACCCCGAAATCTCTGTGGATTATCCATTTAGACAAAAAGACAGGTTGCGGTTGAATGATGAATGGCGCTTTGTAGAGATGTTGCTGATCGAGTTCTAGGAGATTTAAGAATGAAGCATCCTGTGGATGTGCATGTCGGGAAACGCATTCGTCATAGGCGATGGATGGTCGGCATGACACAACAACAGCTTGCTGAACAGGTGGGTATCAAGTTCCAGCAAATCCAGAAATACGAGACCGGGATGAACCGTGTCTCTGCTTCTCGTCTGTGGGATATCTCGTATGCCTTGTCTGTGCCAGTAAGCTTTTTCTTCGAAGGCCTGGAAGGCGGGGTCGAGCGCGACAATGATCACGCGCTGCCCGACGACATCCTGGCCGACAAGGAAGCACTGGAGCTGGTGCGCAGTTACTACGCGATTCCAGAGAACCAGCGTCGTCGCCTGTTCGAGCTGGCCCGCGTCCTGTCCGACGTGGCGTGAGCCAATAAAGGGCCGGGCCCGTGCCGCTTTGGGTCGTGGCGCCGCGTGATGCTTGACGCTTGTTGAAGGAAACTCTACCGCCGAAGGGAACCAGACCCCTTCGGCGGAAATGCCATGCCTGACCAGCCAGACCTACATGATGACCTGATCGAAACGGCGCAGGCGATGGCGGACGCCGCGCGCGCCGCGATCCTTCCACATTTCCGGGCGCGCCACCTCGCGGCGGACAACAAGCTGTCCGAGGGCTTCGACCCGGTGACCGAGGCCGATCGCGCCGCCGAACGCGCCATGCGCGCGGTGCTGGCAACCCGGCGGCCAGACGACGCGATCCTTGGCGAAGAATATGGAGAAACCGCCGGGACAAGCGGGTATACTTGGGTGCTCGACCCGATCGACGGCACCCGGGCCTTCATTTCGGGCACGCCAACGTGGGGCGTGCTCATCGCCGTTGGCGGGGACGAAGGCCCGGCCTTCGGCATCATCGACCAGCCGTTCATCGGCGAGCGGTTCATGGGCGGCTTTGGCCGCGCCGAGGTCATCGGTCCACATGGCACACATCCCCTTGCCACCCGTTCGACCGGGACGCTGGAGGCGGCAACGCTTTTCACCACCTTTCCCGAGGTGGGCAGCGCCCCGGAGGGCGCGGCATTCGCGCGGCTTGCCGAAAAGGCCAAGCTCACGCGCTACGGGATGGATTGCTATGCCTATGCGCTGGTTGCCGCCGGGCAAGTCGATCTCGTGGTCGAGGCCGGGCTCAATGCCTATGACATTCAGGCCCCGCTTGCGGTGATCGAAGCTGCGGGCGGGGTCGTCACGGATTGGGACGGGGGCCCGGCCCATCATGGCGGTCGCGCGCTCGCCGCCGCGAACCGCGAAATCCACGCCGCCGCCCTTGCCATCCTGAAAGACACGCCATGACCGAGATCCTGATCCGGAACGCGGCCAAGGTTCTGACCATGGATGACACGGATCGGAAGCTTCATGGCGGCGATGTGCTCCTGCGCGACGGCGTGATTGCCGCCGTCGGGCAGGGGCTGACCACCACCGGCGACGTGGTTGACGCCACGGGCTGCGTCGTGACCCCGGGGCTGGTGAACACGCATCACCACCTCTACCAGACGTTGACGCGCGCCGTGCCGGGCGGGCAGGATGCGCTTTTGTTTGGCTGGCTCAAGACGCTCTACCCGATCTGGGCGCGCTTTGGCCCCGAGGAAATTCATGTCTCGGCACAGGTCGGGCTGGCCGAGCTGGCGCTCTCGGGGTGCACGCTCACATCGGACCATCTCTATCTCTTTCCCAACGGGGCGCGGCTTGATGATACCATCGCGGCGGCGCAGGACATCGGGCTTCGATTTCATCCGACCCGGGGCGCGATGTCGATCGGGGAAAGCGCGGGCGGCCTGCCGCCCGACAGCCTTGTTGAGAACGAGACCGCCATTCTGGAAGATTGCATCCGTGTCATTGACGCCCATCACGATGCGCGCGAGGGCGCGATGGTGCGGGTTGGCGTGGCCCCCTGTTCGCCCTTCTCGGTTTCGCGCGACCTGATGCGGGAGGCGGCAATCCTCGCCCGCGACAAGGGCGTGATGTTGCACACCCATCTGGCCGAAAACGACGAAGATATCGCCTATAGCCATGAGATGTTCGGCTGTGGCCCGGGGCAATATGCCGAGGATCTCGGCTGGACCGGTGACGATGTCTGGCATGCCCATTGCGTAAAGCTCACCCCGGACGAGATCGACCTTTTCGCAAGAACGCGCACCGGCGTGGCCCATTGCCCCTGTTCGAATTGCCGCCTTGGCTCTGGCATCGCGCCGGTGCGCGCGATGCGCGATGCGGGCGTTCCTGTGGGGCTCGGGATTGATGGATCGGCCTCGAACGACGCGGGCAATCTGATCGGGGAAGCCCGTCAGGCGATGTTGTTGCAGCGGGTGGCACAGGGGGCCGACAAGATGTCGGCGCGCGAGGCGCTTTGGATCGCCACGCGCGGCGGCGCCCAAGTGCTGGGGCGCGACGATTGCGGCCAGATCGCCCAAGGCAAACGCGCCGATATCGCGCTTTGGGACACCACCGGGATCGAGAGCGCGGGAAGCTGGGATCCCGCTGCGCTTTTGCTTGCCGGGCCGACACGGGTGCGTGATTTGTTCGTCGAGGGCCGGCAGGTCGTGCGCGAGGGCCAGATCACCACGGTCGATCTGCCGCGGGTGATCGCGGCGCAAAACCGTCTTGCCGCCCGGCTCGCGGGCTGAGGCCGGTCGGGATGCCCGCGACGCTGGATCATCTCGTGGTGACCGCCGACCGGTTAAAGCGGGGCGTGGCGCAGGTCGAGCGTGCGCTGGGCCTCACGATGTCGGGCGGCGGTGCGCATCCGGTGATGGGCACGCACAATCGGCTTTTGTCGCTTGGGCCCGCCGATTACCTTGAAGTGATCGCGGTGGACCCGGCGGCCCCGAAGCCCGACCGGGCCCGGTGGTTCGATCTGGACCGCCAAGGGCCGGGGGCGGCGCTGACCCATTGGGCCTTGCGCGTCGATGATCTTGAAGCGGCCTTGGCCCGGGCGCCTTCCGGCGCGGGCGAGGCGGTGGCCTTGACCCGTGGCGCTTATTCCTGGCGCATGGGCATTCCGACAGATGGGCGGTTGCCATTCGATGGCCTGATTCCCGGGCTGATCGAATGGAACGGGGCGCATCCCGCCCCGGCGCTGCCCGATACCGGCGCGCGGCTTGTCACGCTGGAGCTGACCCATCCCGACGCCGACGCCCTGCGCCGGGCGCTGGCCCCGCTCGTGCAAGATCAGCGGCTCAGCGTGCGCGCGGGCCCGGTGAAGATCACCGCGCAGATCGACGTCGGGGGCAAAACCGTCACCTTGGGGTGAGTTTCGCCCTGTCACCCCGGCGGCAGTTCTGATTAAATCACGCCCATGTCGATCTGGACCCGCATCACCGACGCGCTGTCCGCGCTGACCTCGGGCGAAAGCCTGTCCGAGGTGTTTTCCCGCCTGCGCACGCCGCCGGAACGCTCGGCAGGGTTTGCGATCGCGGTCATCGCACTTGGGGCGAAGATGGCCAAGGCCGATGGACAGGTCACCCGCAACGAGGTGTCGGCATTTCGCGAAGTTTTCACGATTCCGCCTTCGGAAGAGCAAAACGCCGCGCGTGTGTTCAACATGGCGCGCACCGATGTTGCAGGTTTCGAACAATACGCCCAAAGGATCGCCGCCATGTATGGCCGCGCAGACCCCGCGTTGTGCGATTTGATGGAGGGCTTGTTTCACATCGCCATGGCGGACGGGGACTACCACCCGGCCGAGGATGCCTTTCTCGCGCGCGTCGCCGAGATTTTCGGGATCGAAGAGCCCCGGTTTCGCAGCCTGCGCGCCCGCTACGTGCCCGACGCCGCACCCAACCCTTACGAGGTTCTGGGCGTGGACCCGGACACCCCTCTGGATGAAATCCGAAGTGTCTGGCGCGCCGAGGTTCGCGCTTCGCATCCTGATCAGCTGATCGCGCGCGGCGTGCCCGAGGAAGCGGTGAAACTGGCCGAACACCACCTCATCGCCGTGAACCGCGCGTGGGAAGAAATCAGCGAAGGCCGCACCTGATGGTGCGAATCGCCACCTACAACGTGGAATGGTTCGATGCGCTCTTCGATGATGACGGCGAGATGATCGAAGATGATGGCTGGTCCGGTCGCCATGACGTGACACGGGCCCAGCAGCTTGCCGCGCTGGGAATCGTGTTCACCGCGATGGACGCCGATGCCGTCATGGTGATCGAAGCGCCCGACGACAACCGGCGACGCTCGACCAAACGCGCGCTCGAAGGGTTCGCCCATGCCTGTGGCCTGCGGGCCCGGCGCGCGCTCTTGGGGTTTCGCAATGCCACCCAGCAAGAGATTGCGCTGCTCTACAACCCCGATGTCTTCACCGCCGAACATGCCCCGATCGGGGATGAGACGGGGAAGAAAGGGGCCGTGGACGCGCCGCGATTTGATGGTGTCTTTCGCCTTGATCTTGATACCGATGCCGAAGCCGAGCGCATCACGTGGTCAAAACCCCCGCTGGAGGTGGCCCTGACCGTCACCGAAACCGGGCGGGCCGTTCGCCTGATCGGGGTGCATGCAAAATCCAAGGCACCGCATGGGGCGAACGGCCCGGACGAGGTCATGCGCCTCGCGATCGAGAACCGGCGCAAACAGATGGCGCAGTGCATTTGGCTGCGCCAACGCATTGACGAACACCTTGCCCGGGGCGAGAGCCTTATGGTCATGGGGGATTTCAATGATGGTCCGGGGCTGGATGAATACGAAAAGCTGTTCGGGCGCTCGGGGGTCGAGGTGGTGTTGGGCGAAGACGGTGCGCCCGAGCTTTTCGATCCGCACGCGCGTCTGGCGCTCTCGCGCCGGGTCGGGGCGATGCCGGTGACCGCGCGGTTCTGGATCCATGAGGAAAAGCGCTATCTTCAGGCGCTCTTGGATTACATCATGGTGTCGCGCGACCTGATGACGCCGCGCCCGCATTGGCGCATCTGGCACCCGTTCGATGACCCGGTTTGCTACCGCACGCCGGAGCTGCGCGAGGCGCTTTTGACCGCGTCGGATCATTTCCCGGTCACCATCGACATTGATCTGTGACTTGGAAGGGGCCGCGCGTCGCCCCATATATCGGGAATGAAACGGATCACGATGACCCTTGCCGCCGGTCTGATCGCGGCATCGCCGGTTCTGGCGCAGGACGAGACACCCCCTTCGGACGAGTTCCGGCAGGGGGCCGAAAAGCTCGGCGAAGCGTTGGAGCTGTTCATGGACGGATTTTCGAACGAGATGGAGCCGCTGGCAAAGGCGTGGCGCGACCTGATCGAGGATATCCCGAAATACCAGACGCCCGAGGAATTGCCGAACGGCGATATCATCATCCGGCGTAAGGATGCGACAGGCACGGATATCTAGCCTGCCTTAATCCTTCACCGTCACCTTGCCCACGCCACCCAAGGCGGCGGCGAGGCTGTTGAAGCGCGCTTCCGCGACTTCGCCGAACAACCCGGCGGCCTCGGATTTGATCGTCAGGTGCAATTCCTTGCGCTTGGGTCGCCACAGGAGCGTGGCCTTCTTGTGCGGCTCGTCGACCGCGAACATGGCCCCGAAACGCATGGCCTTGCCGACGATCTCGGCCTTTGCCACGGCCTTGTCCGGCAGGATGGTGAAGATCTCTTCGAACCGGCTGTCTTGGCGGCTGGATTTGTAACGGTGCAAGAGCGCGAGCCCCAGAAACACCCGTTCCTCGTGGGTCATGGCCCCAAGATTGGCGCGCGTGGCGTTGTCGAAACAGACCTCGTGCCGGTAATCGGGGTGGGCGCGCCACGTCACGTCATGCAGAAGACAGGCGGCCTTAATGATCCGGCGGCGATCGGTCGGCTCATGGGCGATGAGCGGGCGAATGAAGGCATAAAGCGCCTTGCCCATGCCCGGCATGCGGGCATCCTTGTTCTCGGCGAACCGGCAGGCTTCGATCAACGGGTCACGCTGGCGCAGCGCGTCGGGCATCTGTTCATACAGCATCCCCTCGCGGATGCCGTAGGAGGATACCGCAACCTCCTTGGGTTTGAAGGTGCGCATCAGCCGTTTCAAAACCTCTGACGCCATCGGAACCAGCGCCATGCGCGTGGCCGAGGTCGAGGTGTGCAGGCGCACTTCGTCCAGATCGGTTTTACCGATCCAGGACAGGGTCTTGCCCAGCTCTTTTGGACGCATCCGGTATTCGTGGAGCACGGTCAGCGGGTAATCCCGCCGATACATGTCCAGCTTGGCGATGGCACGCCAGGATCCGCCGACCAGAAACAGCCGCTTGTGGTCGGTCCCAACCTCGTCAGCAAGCTCTTGCAATACGCTTTGGATATGCTTCTTGAGCCCCTTCTTGCCCCCCTTGATCCCGGCAAGTTTCAGGGGGCCAAGGCCGGATGACACCTTCTTGCATACCTCGCCATCCTTGATCACGGCCAATTCCATGGACGAGCCGCCGATGTCGCACACGAGCCCATTGGCACCCGGCCACCCCAAGAGCACGCCCTGTGCCGAGAGTCGCGCTTCTTCGACACCGTCGATGACGTGGACGACAAGCCCGGTTTCGCGCAAGACCTGTTCGCGAAACTCCGGCCCATCCTCGGCATCGCGCACGGCGGCGGTGGCAACGGCGGTGAGCGGCGGAAGATCCATGCCGACCGCCAGAAGTTGAAACCGTTGAATGGCCTTGAGCGCACGTTCGCGCCCCTCGGGGTTCAGCCTCCCGGTGTCCGAGATTCCGGCGCCAAGGCCGCACATGATCTTTTCATTGTAGAAATACGCGGGCGAGCGTGCTGCACCGTCGAACACGACCAAGCGGACCGAGTTGGACCCGATATCGACCACACCGACACGGGCAAGGTCGCGCGCTTGGGGATCGGCGAAAAGGGGGCGACCGAAAGGGCCCCAGTCCCGCTCTTCACTGCCGTCCATGACGACTCCTCGCTACTTCAATCCGGTTATTGCAGGAGCGGGGGCGCGGGGTCAACGCGGCAATCGGGGCGCGGGGGTATGCTCAGTCGTGGCTGTGTGCCAATTCCGGCACATCGGCGGCCCCGGCGGTGCCGCGCCCGGACAGCGACGGGTATTCCATGAAGAACCGGTGGCAATTGAACGGGGTGTCGTTGTCGCTCAGGTCCGGGCGGGCAAAGCTTCCGTCCGGTTGCATGACCCAGCTCTGGGCTTCGTCATGCATGTTCGCGGCCATGACCTGGTTCACGATCTGCGCCTTGACCGTCGGGTTCGTCGTTTCGACCAGCGTTTCGACCCGCCGGTTCAGGTTGCGCCCCATCCAGTCCGCCGATGACATGAACACCCGGGCCTTCTTCGACGGCAAGCCGTGGCCATTGCCGAAACAGACGATCCGGCTGTGTTCAAGAAAGCGTCCGACCACGGATTTGACGCGGATGTTCTCGGACAGCCCCGTGATGCCCGGGCGCAACCCGCAAATGCCCCGGATCACGAGGCTGATCTTCACCCCCGCTTGGCTCGCCGCGTAAAGCGCGTCGATCACGTCCTCTTCCACCAAGCTGTTCATCTTCGCCCAGATTTCGGCCGGTTTCCCGTCGCGCGCATAGGCCGCTTCCGCCGCGATAAGCTCAAGCAGACGCGGCTTCAGGGTCAGGGGGCTGATCGCCAATTTCTCAAGACTTTCGGGCTGGGCATACCCGGAGAGATAATTGAACACCCGCGTGGCGTCGCGCCCCAAGGCGGCGTCGCAGGTGAACAGGCTCAGGTCGGTATAGATCTTGGCCGTGATCGGGTGGTAATTGCCGGTGCCATAATGGGTATAGGTGACAAGGTCATCGCCCTCGCGGCGCACCACGGTCGAGATTTTTGCATGCGTCTTGTACTGCATGAAGCCGTAAACCACATGCGCGCCGGAGCGTTCGAGCCGCCTTGATTGCCGGATATTGGCGGCTTCGTCGAACCGGGCCTTGAGCTCCACCAGCGCGGTCACCGATTTGCCGTTCTCCGCCGCTTCGCACAGCGCCGAGACGATCGGGGAATCGCGCGAGGTGCGATAAAGCGTCTGCTTGATCGCCACCACGTTGGGATCGAGCGCGGCCTGCTCCAGAAACCGCACCACCATGGCGAAGGTTTCATAGGGATGGTGCAGCAACATGTCCTTTTGCCGGATCGCGGCGAACATGTCGCCTTCATGGTCCTGCACCCGCTCTGGCACGCGCGGCACGAAGGTCGGCCACAGAAGGTCGGGGCGATCGTCGATCACCAGTTCGGAAAGATCGGCGATGCCGATCAACCCGTCGATCTCGATGATCTCGTCGTCCGAAACATGCAGCTCGCGCTGGATCAGCTTGCGCAGGCCCGCGGGCGCGCCGCCGGATATTTTCATCCGCACAACCTCACCCCGCCGCCGCCGCTTCAACGCGGTCTCAAATTCGCGCACAAGGTCTTCGGCCTCGTCCTCGACTTCAAGATCGCTGTCGCGCAGCACGCGAAAGGCGCAATGGCCTTTGGTGGTATAGCCCGGAAACAGGCTTCCCAACTCGAGGATAAGCAGGTCTTCGAGCGGCAGGAACCGCAGCGTGCCGTTTCGTGCGGGAAGGCGCACGAAACGGTCGATCTGGTGCGGGATCGGCAACAGCGCCTGAAGCTTGCGTTTGTTATCCTTGCGCTCAAGCTCCAGCGCCAGCGCAAAGCCGGTGTTGGGGATGAAGGGAAACGGGTGCGCCGGGTCGATGGCGAGCGGCGAGAGCACCGGGAACACGCGGTTCAGAAACACCTGTTCAAGATGCTTCATGTCGGTCTTGTCGAGCCCGTCACGATCACAGATCACGATACCGGTCCCGGCCATCTCGTTGCGCAGGGTTTCGAAGATATCCTGCTGACGGTTCATCAGCGCGCGCGCATTGGTATTGATCATCACCAGTTGTTCGGCCGGGGTGTGCCCATCGGCGGCCGGCGTGGTGTTTCCTTCCCGCTCAAGCTCGCGCAGGCCCGCCACGCGCACGGTGTAGAATTCATCAAGATTGGTGGCCGAAATCGACAAAAACCGCAGCCGTTCGAGAAGCGGCACGCGCAGGTTCTCGGATTCTTCCAGCACGCGCCAGTTGAACCCCAACCACGACATTTCGCGATTGAAAAACCGCTTCGGTCCCGCGATCTCTTCAAGCGGCAGGTCGACCGGCGCCGGGAAATCCGTATCAAGGAAATCGGCGTTCGGCGGAGCGGGGGGGTGATGCGTGTCTGGCATGGCTCGGGTATCGGGGAAAATTGTCACGTATTTATGACGTTATGCGCCCTCCGACCCCTCGCTGTCCAGAAGGCGCGCGGCCAAACTTCGCGTGATGTCCCGCTTCTCGGCAAGAGCCAGCGCATCGAGCCGGGCTACGAAATCTTCGGCGGCCGCAAGCGATCGGGGCAAACGGGGGGCGAGATAGGTGATCAGGTTGGGCTTCACCTCGATCTGGCGGTCATCGAACATCTTCACCAGAACGGCCGAGATCAGCCTGTCGTCTGGGGGCGCGAGCGTGACCACCGGCGTGCCCTCCATCCGGCTGGCAAGGTCCGGCAGACCCAGCCCCCAGCGCGACGGTGCCACCCGCGCTGTCAGGAGAAGCGATCCACCCTCGGCAAGGACCAGATTGTGAAGGTGAAACAACGCGGTCTCCGCGCCCGCATCGCCTGCCACCCGGTCGGCGTCTTCCACAAGAAGGTGACGCCCCGCCACCTCGTCTGGTGCGACGGTCGCGAGATCGCGCGCCTGTGCCGTGAATGCCCCCGTCAGGGTGCTCCAGACCTGCCCAAGGTGGCTTTTGCCCGCGCCCGCCGGGCCGGTCAGCACCAATTTGCGCCCCGGCCAGTCGGCCCATCCTTCAATGGCGGCGAGCGCCACGGCATTGCTGTCGGCCACGAAGAAATCCCCGCGCCCCCGTGACAGGCGCACGGGCAGATCGAAGGTAAGCTGGGCGCTCATCTCAGGTCTCCGATGCCTCGTCGGTCTCGTCCTGATCCGCGTCGCGGGTATTGAGCCCCTTGTAGAGCCGCCCGTCCTTGTAGCGATCGACAAGATAGCGGGCGAGCACGCCGAGCGCGGCGGCGACCGGCACCGCGACCAGCATGCCGACGAAGCCAAAGATCGTGCCAAAGGCCGACAGCGCGAAGATCAGCCAGACCGGGTGCAACCCGATCGAGGAGCCGACGAGGTTCGGGGTCAGGATGTTGCCTTCGACGAATTGACCAAAGACGAAAATCACGACCACGCCGCCCAGAAGCCACCATTCGCCCCAGAACTGGAACATGCCCAACCCGATAGCAAGCGCACCGCCAACCAGCGCGCCAACATACGGTATGAAGGTCAAAAGCCCGGCGATGGCCCCGACGATCAGGCCGAATTGCAGACCGATCAGCATCAGGGCGAGGGCATAAAAACTTCCAAGGATCAGGCAGACCGTGCCTTGGCCCCGGATGAACCCGGCCAAGGTCGCGTCGATCTGACCGGCGAGATCGCGGATCACCGCCGCGTGGTCACGCGGTAGAAGATCGTCGATGGCGGCGACCATGCGGTCCCAGTCCCACAAGAGGTAAAAGGTCACGACCGGCACGATGACGATCAGGAGCACGACGTTGAACACCCCCATGGCCGAAGAGAAGACCGCGTTCAAAAGCTCGCCCCCGCGTTCCTTCACGGTGTTGCCAAGCTGGTCGATGCTTTGCCGGATCGCGGAATCCTGATCCACGATCTCGGGGAAGGTTTCGATAAGATAATCGCGCAGGCGTCCGAAAATCTCCGGCGCGGTGTTGATCAACTGCGCGGCCTGGCTGACCAGAGAGGGCATGATCAAAAGCACCATGGCGATGAAGACCAGTAGCGCCATGATGGTGATGGCCACGGTGGCCCAGATCCGCCTGAACCCCCAAGTCTCCAACTTGTCCGCCACCGGGTCGAGGAAATAGGCGATGGCCCCGCCGATGAGAAAAGGCATCAACACATCGCCGAGAAACCAAAGCACGAGAAGGAAGATCACCGCAGCAATCCCCCAATACCTGAATTGTACACCGACCGGCAACGCCATGATCTTTCCCCCGTGTTCCTGCCAGTCTTGGCGGTTTTGGAGGGGGGGATCAAGCCGGTTGGCCGTGTGGACGGCTTCGGTCGGGGGCTACGGGGGGCTTAGGCGTCGGGTGCCGGACCGAGACGTCCGAGGCCGCAGTGATCCGTCATTGGTGTCGGCTTTCACCGGTAGGATAGTCCCGTGGGCAAACCCGGCAAGAAAATGGCGCGAAGCCCGCGTGGGCTCCGCGCCGAGCCGGGGGAGGGACACCCCCGGCGGGGACAGTCATGGGACATGAAGACGACGCATGGCCAGAGGGGTTGGTTCCATCGTCAGAAGATTTTTTTCACGCCCCTGACTTGGGTTCAGCAGGTCGCGCCGTCACCCGGCAAGATAACCTTGTCGATCACGTGGATCACGCCGTTGTCCGCCTCGATGTCGGCGGTCACGACCGTCGCCATTTCGCCCATGCCGTCTTCCAGCATCACCGAGCCTTTGTCATTGGTCACGCAGACCTGTTTCTCGGCCACGGTGCCGACACCCGTCGTGCCCATCTCGATGGCCGAGGACGGCACTTCGCCCGATACCACGTGATAAAGCAGGATCTCGGTCAGCTGGTCCTTGTTCTCAGGCTCAAGCAGGCTCTCGACCGTGCCTTCGGGCAGGGCCGCGAAGGCGGCGTTTGTCGGGGCAAACACGGTGAACGGGCCCTCACCCGCCAGCGTGTCCACGAGCCCGGCGGCATCGACCGCGGCCACGAGGGTGGAGAAATCGTCGTTTCCAGACGCGATCTCGACAATGTTGTCGGCGGTCGCGGTGGACGCGGCGAGCGTTGCGGCGAGTGCAGCGGTGGTAAAGATCTTCATGTTGAACCTCCTGTTCGTCTGTTCCGTTACCCTTCGGATACGGGGAGGTTCTGGGGGTGGATGAGGGGTCTCACCGATCCGTGACTATAAGCGAGATGTGATCCATCACAGGCCGAGACCGCGCCCGATCGCGGCGATCAGCCGGTCGGTATAATCGCGCGAAACCTGCGCCTTCGGTTCCATCGCGTGAAAGCCGTGGTAGCCCCCTTCGATCCAGTTGGTCTCGACCGGGACATGCGCGGCGCGGAGCGTTTCGGCATAGGTCACGCAGCCCGGATGAAAAAGATCCGCCGTGCCGCAGCCGATGAAGGCAGGCGGCAGCCCGGTCGCGTCGGACAATCGCGCGGGCGCGGCGGTCGGCGGGGGCGTCTCAAGCCCCGCGAGATAGGCGGTCCAGGCAAAATGGTTGATCTTGGGCGACCAGACGCGCAGCCCCTCGGGGTCCATGTCGCTGTGGCGCGAGGCGTCGTCGAGCATCGGTTCATGCAGGGCCTGAAAGGCGATGCGCGGCCCGCCCCGGTCGCGGGCCCGGATCGCCAGCGCGGCGGCAAGATGCCCGCCCGCGCTATCGCCTCCGACCGCGATCCGTTCCGGGTCCACCCCCGGCTGTGCGGCAAGCCAATCAAGCGCGGCACTCACGTCATCCAGCGCGGCGGGGTAGGGGTGGCGGGGCGCAAAACGGTATTCGGGGCTCGCGATGGTGATGTTGAACCGGTCCCTGATCCGCTTCATGAACCGATGTTCGGTCAGCGGGCTTCCGAAGATCAGCCCGCCACCATGCACCCACAAAAGCGCCGGGGCCGCCTGATCCCCCTTGGCCGGGTAGACCCAGATGCGCTGCCCCGTCGCGCCGCGTCTGGTCCGCACCCCGAGACGCAGCAGCGCACCGCCCGCCCGCAAGGCGAAACGCATGACGGGCAGCGAGGTTTCGGAAATAAAGCTTTTGGAAACCCGCTCCGCGCGGGTCAGGTCGGGATGAAACCGCATGGGTGGTTTGTGTCTGATATTGTCGTGTCAGTCCACCGGTTCGTTGATCTTGCCCATCGCCTCGATGACCAGCGGGCGCAACCCGTCGCCCCCCGCCGCGACATGATCGAACAACTGCCGCCGCATCCGGGGTTCCCAGAAATCGTTGATATGGGCCGCGACGAGCCCGGGGCGATCCCCCGGCTGGCTTTCAAAGAAGGTGGCGATCTGGTTGGCCATGGTGACCATTTTCTCAGGCGACATCGGAGGCTCCCGTCTGGATGCGATGCGGGTGGGCATAAAGGTCGAAGCTCTCGCCACGTGCGAAGGCGGCGAGCGTGATTCCGGCCCCTTCGGCGAGACGCAGGGCATGGGCGGTGGGCGCGGACGCGGCGATGATGACAGGGCTCCCCGCCCGCGCGGTTTTCTGCACCATTTCGACCGAAACGCGGCTGGTCAGAACCATCGCGCCCCCCGCCGGGTCGAGCCCCGCGCGGTGCAGCGCCCCGATAAGCTTGTCGAGCGCATTGTGGCGCCCCACGTCTTCGCGCGTCATCACGATCCCTTCTCCGGGGATCAGGAACCCGGCGGCGTGAACCGCGCGGGTGAGATCATGCAAGGGCTGATGGGCGCGCAGATCGTCGGTGGCCCGCGCCACCTCGTCCCGTGCCAGGCGCAAATCGGCGCTCACCGTGGGCAGGGTCGGCAGGGCGGCCTCAAGGCTGTCGATTCCGCACAGCCCGCAGCCGACCGGGCCCATCAGCGCGCGTTGCCGGTCCTTCAGCGGGCCGGATTTGTCCGACCGCAACCAAAAGCGGGCCTCGATCCCCGTGGTGTGGGTCTGAACTTCGAAATCCTCGACATCGGCGGAACTGTCGATCACGCCCTCGGTAAAGGCGAACCCGAAGGCGAAATCCTCGATATGGCCCGGCGTGGCCATCATCACGGCCAACGTCGTTCCGTCAAAGGACACCGCCACGGGCAACTCGTCGGGCAGCGAGCGGGTGACGCGCCGCGCCCCCTCGGCCCCGATCGCGAGGCCCGGTTTTGACAGCGCGCCGTTCATTCCGCCGCCGGGAGGATACGCCGCGACTGCTGGGCCTGTGCCGCGTAGTCTTCCTGCCAATCGGTCGGCCCGTTCGAGGGCGACACCTGCACCGCCGTCACCTTGTACTCCGGGCAATTGGTGGCCCAGTCCGAGAAATCGGTGGTGATCACGTTGGCCTGCGTGTCAGGGTGGTGGAAGGTAGTATAGACCACTCCCGGGCTGACCCGGTCGGTCAAGGTGGCGCGCAACGCGGTTTCGCCGGAGCGGGAGGCGAGTTTCACGAAATCGCCCTCTTTCACCCCGCGCACCTCGGCGTCATGCGGGTGGATTTCCAGAAGGTCCTCTTCATGCCATGTCGAATTCGCGGTGCGCCGCGTCTGTGCGCCCACGTTATACTGGCTCAGGATACGCCCGGTGGTCAGGAGCAGCGGGAAGCGCGGGCCGCTCTTTTCATCCGTGGCGACGTATTCCGTGATCATCAGCCGCCCCTTGCCACGCATGAAGCCGTCGACGTGCATCATCGGCGTGCCTTCGGGGGCTGCGTCGTTACACGGCCATTGGAGCGACCCGACCGCGTCGAGTTTCTCGTAGCTGACACCGGCGAAGGTCGGCGTGGTGGCCGCGACTTCGGCCATGATTTCGCGCGGGTGGGTGTAGTTCCAGTCCGCGCCCATGGCCTGAGCCAAAAGCTGCGTCACCTCCCAATCGGCATAGCCGGCTTTCGGTGCCATGACCTTGCGCACCATGTTGATGCGGCGTTCGGCGTTGGTAAAGGTGCCATCTTTTTCCAAGAACGACGAGCCGGGCAGGAAGACGTGGGCGTAATTCGCGGTCTCGTTCAGGAAAAGGTCGTGAACGATCACGCACTCCATCGCGGCAAGGCCAGCGGCCACGTGTTTCGTGTCCGGGTCCGATTGCAGGATGTCTTCGCCCTGACAATAGAGCCCCTTGAAGCTCCCATCCACGGCCGCATCCAGCATGTTGGGGATGCGCAGGCCGGGCTCGGGGTCGATGGTCACGCCCCAGGCTTTCTCGAAGATCTCGCGGACCTCGGGGTTCTTCACGTGGCGATAGCCCGGAAGCTCGTGCGGGAACGACCCCATGTCGCACGACCCCTGCACGTTGTTCTGGCCGCGCAGCGGGTTCACGCCCACGCCTTCGCGCCCGACATTGCCGGTGAGCATGGCGAGGTTGGCAATCCCCATGACCGTGGTCGAGCCCTGGCTGTGCTCGGTGACACCCAGACCGTAGTAGATCGCCCCGTTCTTCTCGCCCGCAAAGGTGCGCGCGGCGGCCCGAAGATCGTCTGCGGGCACGCCGGTGAGCTCTTCCACCGCCTCGGGCGAATGACGTTCATTGCCCACGAACTCGGCATAAGCGAGGTATTCGTCCCAATCACAGCGTTCGCGGATATAGGCCTCGTCCGCCAGCCCCTCGGTGACGATCACATGGGCCAGCGCGGTGACCACGGCCACGTTGGTGCCGGGGCGCAGCGGCAGGTGATGCGCTGCCTCGATATGCGGCGATTTCACAAGATCAATGCGACGCGGGTCGATGACAATCAGCTTCGCCCCTTGGCGCAGCCGTTTTTTCAGGCGCGAGGCAAACACCGGGTGCCCGTCGGTCGGGTTCGCACCGATCACGATCGCCACGTCGGTGTGTTCTACAGAGTCGAAATCCTGCGTGCCCGCCGAGGTGCCAAAGGTCTGACCCAGACCATAGCCGGTGGGCGAATGACAGACGCGGGCGCAGGTGTCGGTGTTGTTGTTCATGAACACGCCACGGGCGAGTTTCTGGACCAGGAAGGTCTCTTCGTTGGTGCAGCGCGACGAGGTGATCACGCCCAGAGACCGACGCCCGTATTTCTCTTGGATACCCTTGAGACGGGTCGCGGTGAACGAAAGCGCTTCGTCCCAAGACACCTCGCGCCATGGCTCGTCGATGCTCTCGCGGATCATCGGGTTCAGGATACGGTCGGGGTGCTCCATGTAGCCATAGGCAAAGCGGCCTTTCACACAGCTATGCCCCCGGTTCGCCTTGCCGTTCTTGTAGGGCGTCATGCGGACAAGCTGATCCCCGTTCATCTCGGCCTTGAACGAACAGCCCACGCCGCAATAGGCGCAGGTTGTCACGACCGAGCGGGTGGGTGTGCCAAGCTCGGCCACGGATTTCTCCTGCAACGTGGCGGTCGGGCAGGCCTGCACACAGGCACCGCAGGACACACAGTCCGACGACAGGAAATCATCCGCCGGGGTGCCGGCAGAAACGCGGCTGTCGAACCCTCGGCCTTCGATGGTGAGCGCAAAGGTGCCCTGCACCTCTTCACAGGCGCGCACGCAACGCGAACAGACAATGCATTTGGACGGATCATAGGTGAAATAGGGGTTCGAGGTATCCAACGGCATGTAGCGGGCATTGCCCGGCATCTCGGTATCATCCGCCCGCCGCTTGGCATCGGCGAGAGACAGCGCGCCAGTGCCGGTCGCGTCGAAATGGTTCTCGCCATATTCATAGCGCACATCGCGAAGGCCCACGGCCCCGGCCATGTCCTGCAATTCGCAATCGCCGTTGGCGGAACAGGTCAGGCAATCAAGCGGGTGATCCGAGATATAAAGCTCCATCACCCCCTTGCGGATTTTCTGCACTTTTGAGGATTGGGTGCGCACCACCATGCCTTCGGTCACCGGCGTGGTGCAGGAGGCGGGCGTGCCACGCCGCCCCTCGATTTCGACCACGCAAAGCCGACAGGATCCGAAGGCCGCGACACTGTCGGTCGCGCAGAGCTTTGGCACGGTGACCCCGGCCTCGTTCGCCGCGCGCATGACCGAGGTGCCCGCTGGCACGGTCACTTCGGCCCCGTCGATGGTCAGCGTGACGGTCGCCCCGTTGACATCGGTCACAGCGGGTGTGCCCATATCGCGGTCGTCGGTCGTTGGGATGATGAAATCTTTCATTCGGCTGCCTCCTTGGTGGTGGCGAAGTCGTCGGGGAAAAGCGTGAGCGCGGACATGACAGGGTAGGGGGTGAAGCCGCCCAAGGCGCACAGCGACCCATCGGTCATGGTTTCGCAAAGATCGGCAAGAAGCTCTTTCGCGGCGTCGTCGCCCGCAGCGATGCGGTCGATGGTCTCGACCCCGCGCACCGCGCCGATCCGGCAGGGCGTGCATTTACCGCAGCTCTCGACCGCGCAGAACTCCATCGCGAAACGGGCCATTTGAAGCATGTCGGCTTGGTCGTCAAAGATGGTGAGACCCGCGTGACCGATCAGGCCCCCGGCCCCGTCGAATTCTTCGTAGCCGAAGGGTGTGTCGAACTGGTCAGGCGAGAAGTAAGCGCCCAGAGGGCCGCCGACCTGCACCGCCTTCACGGGGCGTCCAGACCGCGTGCCACCGCCGATGGAATTGACGATATCACCCAGCGGAAGGCCAAATGCGACCTCGTAGAGCCCGCCGAATTTCACATTTCCTGCAATCTGGAGCGGGATGGTGCCGCGCGACCGGCCCAGCCCGAAGTCGGCATAGGCTTGCGCGCCCTTCTCGAAGATCACCGGGATGGTGGCCAGCGAGATGACGTTGTTCACGACCGTGGGCTTGCCCAGAAAACCTTCGAGCGCGGGAAGCGGCGGCTTGGGCCGCACCACGCCACGCTTGCCTTCGAGCGAATTGAGCAGCGATGTTTCCTCGCCACAGACATAGGCCCCGGCACCGACGCGGATTTCCATGTCGAAGGCAGGACCCTTGCCCATAACCGACGCGCCCAAGACACCGTTGGCACGAGCGATCTTCACCGCGTCATTCATCACGCGGATGGCGTCCGGGTATTCCGAGCGCAGGTAGACATAGCCTTTCGTCGCGCCGACCCCGATGCCCGCGATGGCCATGCCTTCGATCAGCGAGAAGGGGTCGCCTTCCATGATCATCCGGTCAGCGAAGGTGGCGCTGTCGCCCTCATCCGCGTTGCAGACGATGTATTTCTGGTCGGCCTCGGCCTTGGCCACCGTTTCCCATTTGATCCCGGTCGGAAAGCCCGCGCCGCCGCGACCGCGCAGGCCCGACGCCTTGGCTTCTTCGACGACACCCATGCCCTCCATATCGAGCGCGCGGGAAAGCCCGGAAAGCCCGCCATGCGCCCGGTAGGCGTCAAGATCGAGCGGGTCGATCACGCCGCAGCGTTGAAACGTAAGCCGCGTCTGGTTCTTTAAAAAGGGGATGTCCTCGGTCGGCCCGTGCCCTTCCAATGAACCGTCCAGAAGGGCTGGCACATCGGCGAGGGTCAGGGGGCCATAGGCGTGGCGCAGACCGTCGATCTCGACTTCTGCCAGCGGCTCAAGCCATGTCATGCCGCGTGAACCGACGCGGACAAGCTCCACCCCGGCATCGACCAGAGCCTTTGCAATATCGTCGGCCCCGAGCGCGCGGGCCACGGCGTCTTGGCTGAGATATATCTTCATGCACCCGCCTCCTTGAACACCGCGTCCAGCTTAGCTTCGTCCAGCCCGGCAATGACACGGTCATCCACCATGGCAGCAGGCCCGTTGGCGCAAAGCCCCAAGCAATAGACCGGCTCGACAGTCACAGCGCCGTTGGGCGAGGTTCCGTGCCACGCGGTGCCGAGTTTCGCCAAAGCCCCTTCGGCGAGCGCATCGGCCCCCACGGCCTTGCAGGCTTCGGCACGGCAAATCTTGACCACGTGGCGGCCCGCCGGAAGCGTGCGGAAATCGTGGTAGAAGGACATCACGCCATGCACCTCGGCCCGGCTGATGTTCAGCGCGTCGGCGATGTCGAGAAGGGCTTCCTCGGGAACATATCCGAAGGCCTCCATCATCGCGTGCAGGATGGGCAAAAGTGGCCCTTCGAGATGCAGATGCGCCTCGATCAGGTCACGAATGTCGCCCCGGTCGGGCGTGGCTGGCTGCTGGGCTGGCATGAAACCTCCGGTGTTGCCCGCGCGGTATCGCGGGATTCACCCGATGAATCAATATCGCCATACCGTCAGGCAATAGGAATTATCTATCAAGAGCCCCTCTCGATCTCGCGCGCCATGTCGATAAGCGATTGCAGAACCGGCGTCTGCGGTTCCTGATGCGGCGCAACAAGGCCCACGGCAGGCCCCGGCACCCCCGGCGCAATGGCGACCAGCGCCACGTCGCGCCCCTTGGCAAGGCTCTTGGCCATGTCCACGGGCAACACGGTGGACCACCCGCCCTGTTCGACGTGGTTGACCAGAACCACGGTCGAATTCGACTCCATCTCGGCCACCGGCGCCAGCCCCGCTTCCATGAAAGCACGGTTGATGATCCGGCGGTTTTGCATGTCGGGGGTCAGAAGACACAGACGGTGATCCACGAGATCGGCCCAGCCGACCGAGGCCCGCCCGGCAAGGTCATCATCCGGCGCGGTGACCAAGGCATAGGTTTCGCGGTAAAGCTGGCGCGTGGTCACCCGGCCCAGAGGTTCGTTGTCGAGATAGGACAACCCCACGTCGGCCTCGAAGTTCTCGAGCATTTCCAAGATTTCGGTCGACGTGCGGCTGAGAATGGTGAACCGCACGCGCGGATGCGCGGCGGAAAATCGGGCGGCGAGGCGCGAGGCCCAGGTCAGGGCGGTGGGGATCACGGCCAGACGCAGGTGGCCCGAAAGCCCTTCGCGCGAGAACCGCATTTCTTCCTTCAGCCGCTTGGCGTCCCCCACGATCTGGCGTGCCCAATCAAGCGCGCGCGCGCCTTCGGGGGTGAGCCCGCCAAAGCGCGATCCGCGTTGGACGAGCTTGACGCCCAGCTCTGCCTCAAGCTGCTTGATCCCCGCCGAGAGGGTCGGTTGGGTCACCCCGATCGCCTCCGCCGCGCGCCCGAAATGCCGTTCGTTGGCCAGCGCGATGAACATTTCCAGTTTCGACAACATGTTCGAAACCTACCATCAATTACCCGGTTTTCCATCGAAAACCGCTATCAAAAATCGGATAATCTAAAGCTATCTTGGAAAAATGGAATTCCGACTCGGCGCGAATCGGTTGCCCGGCTATAGTCTGACTTTCTGGTGGGGGCCGGGAGATGATGGATGCCTGTATCCTTTGGCCGCCTGCCGGGCGCAGCCCTTGCTTTGCTTGTCACGTTGGCAACCCCGTTGCTGGCGCAGGAACGTGGGTTTCTTGGCTTCTCGACCTTCACCACCAATGACGCCTTCGGGGATGGGGCGGATCGGTGGCAGACCTCGTCGCTCTCCACGTCGTTTCTCTATGGCCCCAAGGGGCTAGCCGACCCGCCATCGCGGTTCGGGGCGCTTTGGGAATTGCGCACCGGCATGCAGATCATCACGCCTGAGAACACGCAGACACCGGCACCCGGGGATCGCGCCGTGGCAGGCATTCTTCGTGCCGAGCTTTGGACCCACGCCGCGCGCGGCGGTTGGGACATGGCGCTGGGCGTCGGGGTCGAAGCGGTCGGCCCGGGCACCCGCGTGATCGCGGCGCAAGACCGGTTTCACCAACGATTTGGCTTTGACCGGATCGCCCCGGCTGCACGCGCCGGGCAGATCGGCACGACCATTCGCCCCATGGCTTCCGCGTCGATTGCGCGCTCTGTCCATATGAGCGATGCCATAACGCTGCGCCCCTTTGCCGAGGCGCGCGCGGGGCTTGAAACCTATGGGCGCGTCGGGGTCGATGTCTTGATTGGTCCGGGGTTTGACCAAGGTGTGCTCGCCCGCGATTACGTGACCGGGCATCTCTACAAAACCAACAAGGGCGGCTCCCCCGGTGTCTCGGCGATCTTCGGGGCGGACGTGGCGGGGGTGGTGTCGTCACGCTATCTTCCCGCCCCGACGCGCCTGCGCCCGCGTTTGCGCGGCGGGTTGCTGGTGGAAGAAAACAATTTCTCGGTGTTCTACGGCGCAACCTGGCTTGGCCGCGAATTCGTCGGGCAGCCATCGGGGCAGCTTGTCGGCTCGCTCCAGTTTCGGCTCAAGTTCTGAAGTCTGCGCGAGATTGGAAAAACTCGTACAAAAAGCTTAACAGTGCGAATCACCCGTGCTAGTGATTGATCGTTAATGAACGAAGCGGTTCACAAGAAACCGCAAGACAAGACGAGCAAAGGCAGGCATTCAGGCATGATGACGGGCATTCTCGGCTCGTTTGTCATCTCTTGGTCCCAAACCGAAATAGACGGCCTCGCGGATGCACCGCGCGGGTCGCTGGGGATTGGTGCGAGTTGGCGGTGGTTCGGACAGGCGATGCGGGTCGATGGCCCGCGCGACGTGATCCGACTGGACCTCGCCAGTGGAGAGGCAGACATACGCAAGCGCGCGGCGCGCAAGGTGCGCCGCATGATGGGTGACGGTGGGGGCGACGGGGCACCGCGCCCGGAACCGGAACATCTGTTCGATCTCGGGTTCACGGTCACCGATGGCTATCACGGCTATGACGTGTCGCTGATCCACAGCGCAGAGGGCGCGCAAACGCTTCTGATGTTCAAGGACGGCTTGCCCCCCTCGGATCGCGATCTTTGGGTGGTCGAGGCCCGCATGGAGGCCGCCGAGGTCAACCGACAGCTCGATCAGCCCACCGGGGTTATCTGTTTCACGCCGGGCACGCGCATCCGCACCGCTGATGGCGATGTGGCGGTCGAGGACATTCGCGAAGGTGACCGGATCCAGACCAAGGACAACGGGTGCCAGGATGTGCGCTGGATCGGTCAACGACAGGTCACCGGCGCGCGGCTTTTTGCCATGCCAGAGCTTCGGCCTATCCGCCTGCGCGCCCATGCGCTGGGCGATGCGCGGCCGGATGGCAGCCTGCTTGTGTCACCCGCCCACCGGGTGCTTGTGAAAGGCGCGAAGGCGCGGGCGCTCTTTGGCGAGGACGAGGTTCTGGTTGCCGCCCGCCACCTGATCGACGACCGACATGTGATGCGCGACCGCAGCGTGAGCCGGGTGACCTACATTCACCTTCTGCTCGATGCGCACCAAGTGGTGTTCGCCAACGGTCTGGAAACCGAAAGCTTCCTGCCGGAGGATGAAGCCATGGCGGCGGTTGAAACCGGTCAGCGCGAGCGCCTGTTGTCACAAATGCCCGAGCTTCAAAATGGCTCCGACCTTTATGGACGACCGGCGCGCCGGATCCTGTCGAAGGCCGAGGCCGCGATCATGGGTGCAGCGGGCTGACGTCTCGGGCTGGTCACCGCCGATTGGGTTTTTCTTTCGCGATACGCTTCACATGTTTCGCAAAGCCCTTCTCGCGCGCCCGCTTTTCGGCGATGCTTTCGCGGTTGTGTATCTCTTCCGCCGCCAGCTTGCGAAACCGGTCGAGCCGGGTTGGGTCAAGGGTGTCCGCCGCGATCGCCGCCTGAACCGCGCAGCCCGGCTCGCTTTCATGGGCGCAATCGCGAAACTTGCAGCGGGTGGCGAGACCTTCGATGTCCTCGAAAAGCTCTGAAATCCCGGCCCCCACGTCTGTCAGCTGCAACTCCCGCATCCCCGGTGTGTCGAGCACGGCGGGGCCGTCTTTGGTGAGGTATAGCTGTCGGTGCCGGGTGGTGTGGCGGCCCTTGGCGTCGTCTTCGCGCACGCCTTGGGTGTCGAGCGTGGTATCGGCCAAGGCGTTGGTCAGGGTCGATTTGCCCACACCGGAAGATCCAAGAAAGGCCACCGTGCGCCCGGGTTTGGCCCAATTGGCCAGCCGGGCTTTCACGTCGTCCGCCTTGGCGTTCAGGGCGAGCGCCGGCACACGGTCTGAAATTGCCGCCGCGCGGGCAAGGTAGGCGTCGGCATCCGCTGCGAGGTCGGATTTGGTGATCAAGATGACCGGCTCGACCTCGGCCTCGAAACATAGGGCGATGTAGCGTTCCAGCCGCGCGATGTTGAAATCGGCATTCGCCGAGGTGACGATAAACACCGTGTCGACATTGGCGGCGATGAGTTGCAGGTATTTCAGCCGCCCCGCCGCCACCCTCTGGATCAGCGATTTGCGCGCCAGCCGGACGCTGTTTTTCGGGTGCTCGGCGTCATAAAGCAGCCAATCGCCCACCGTCAGGTCATCGTCCGGGGGCACTTCGACATCAAGTGTTTCGCCGATGCAGACAAGGCCGGATCGGTGCACTTCGGTCACCCGAACCGGGGGCGTCGTGCTGAGCGCGTCGGCGTCAAGCTGGCTTGCGAAGAACCCCTGCCAGCCCAATTGGGTCAGGCGGGTTCTCGGGGCGGGGTTGGGCGCTGCGGTGCCAAGGAATTGGGAGTAGTCCCGTGTCATGGAGGGTATCTTTCTGGAACGGTCTTTCGGGCTCGAACATGGGTCACCGCCCGCCTGCGGCGGGGCCTTGGGTCTGTCCATGTGGGGGAGGCCCATCTGCCTCCCGGCCTTAGCGGGTCATAAACGCTCCATCGTGGTTAGCCCCGAGAATAAAGCGGGACGCGCGGATGGCAAGAAATAAGGGCCGGTGCCGGGCCACAAAGCGTTGACTCGCCCGCCCGGACCGCTATAAGCCCGCCATCTGGCCCCTGCATGGGGCCGGTTTTCATTGGTGTTGGTGGCCCTCGCAAGAGGCAGCCTGTCAACCCGGGTCGCTGGATCGCACGCGAAACAGTCCGGGGAGAGGACAACGCCCTTTAACAACGGCACGAGGCCATCCGGCCATCCGCGCCCCACGGTCGGAACCGCAAATGCGATTTCGACCCGAAACGTGGGAACCGGTTTTCGGATCAAGTCGAAATGCCACTATAAAGGAGATCAGCCGTGACCAAACGCACGTCTGCCAAGTACAAACTCGACCGCCGCATGGGCGAAAACATCTGGGGTCGCCCCAAGTCACCGGTCAACCGCCGTGAATATGGCCCCGGCCAGCACGGTCAGCGCCGCAAGGGCAAGATGTCGGACTTCGGTCTTCAGCTTCGCGCCAAGCAGAAGCTCAAGGGCTACTACGGCGACCTTACCGAGAAACAGTTCCGCCGCATCTTTGCCGAAGCCGAGCGTCTGCGCGGCGACACCGGTGAACTGCTGATCGGTCTGCTTGAGCGTCGTCTCGACGCGGTGGTCTATCGCGCCAAATTCGTGCCGACCGTCTTTGCCGCCCGTCAATTCGTCAACCATGCCCACGTGCTGGTGAACGGCAAGCGCGTCAACATCCCGTCCTACCGCGTGAAGGAAGGCGACGTGATCGAGGTTCGCGAGAAATCCAAGCAGATGGCAATGGTGATCGAGGCCAGCCAACTGCCCGAGCGTGACGTGCCCGATTACATCGACGCCGACCACTCGAAGATGAAGGCGACCTTCGTGCGCACCCCGGGTCTCTCGGATGTGCCCTACCCGGTGCACATGGAACCGAACCTCGTCATCGAATTCTACGCGCAGAACTAAGCGCACCTGTCGGCTGCTTGCCGATACGCGATCAAGGGGCCGTCCTTCGGGGCGGTCCTTTTTCGTGGCGCCGCCCATGCTGCGCGGGCATGCGGTCACACCCAGGCCTTGGCGCAGCAATACCTCTGGCCCTAGGCGGTCATGACCGCTAGAAGGCGGCAGAGACGCGAATTTTCGGGTCCGGGGAAGAAGATGACCAAACACAGCAGACCGACGCCGCAACCCGGCATCATGGACATCGAGCTCTACGAAGGCGGCGCGTCGAAGGTCGAGGGCGTCGACAATGTCGTGAAGCTGAGCTCCAACGAGAACCCGCTCGGGCCCTCCGAGGCGGCGATCAAGGCCTATGGGCGGGCTGGTCACGATCTGCACCGCTATCCGAACACCGACCACCGCGCCCTGCGCGCGGCGATTGGCGAGATCCATGGGCTCGACCCCGACCGGATCATCTGCGGTGCCGGGTCGGACGAGATCATCAACCTGTTGTGCCAAGCCTACGCGGGCCCGAAAGACGAGGTGATCTACCCCGAGCATGGGTTCTCGATGTACAAGATCTCGGCCCTTGCCGCCGGGGCGACCCCGGTGGCCGTGCGCGAACGCGAGCGCACGGTGGATGTCGATGAAATCCTCGCTGATGTGAGCCGCAAGACCCGGCTGGTGTTCATCGCGAACCCGGCCAATCCGACCTCGACCATGGTCGGCAAGAAAGAGCTGGCCCGCCTTGCGCGCGAGCTTCCGAAACATGTCGTGCTGGTGCTCGACGGGGCCTACGCGGAATATGTCGAGACGTTTGACGGCGGCGCATCGTTGGTTGAACGCTTTCCCAACGTGGTGATGACGCGCACGTTTTCAAAGATTTACGGGCTTGGCGGGCTGCGGATTGGCTGGGGCTTTGCCGCCAAGGACATCATCGACGTGTTGAACCGTATCCGGGGGCCCTTCAACCTTTCCACCACGCAGCTCGACGTCGCCGAAGCCGCCGTGCGCGACCAGGCGCATCTTGAGCGCTGCCGAACCGAGAACGCCCGCCTGCGCGCATGGCTGGCCGAGGCGCTCGCCGAACATGGCGTGCCGTCCGATACCTCTTGCACCAACTTCGTGCTGGCGCGGTTCCAGAATGAAAGCGAGGCCGAGGCGGTGGACGGGCATCTGAAAAGCAACGGGATCATCGTGCGCCGCGTGGGCGGCTACGGGTTGCCCCATTGCCTGCGCATCACCGTGGGCGACGAACCGTCGGTGCGCCGGGTGGCGCATCTGATCGGTGAATTCAAGGGGGCGAATGCCGATGGCTGATGCGCCGATCTATGACCGCGTGGCCCTGATCGGTCTTGGCCTGATCGCCGGGTCGATGTCCCACGCCATGCGGCGCGGCGGTCTTGTGGGCGAGATCGTGGGCACCGCCCGCTCTGCCGAAACCCGCGACGTGGCGCGCGAGATCGGGCTTGTCGACCGGGTCGTGGACACCGCCGCCGAGGCGGTCGAAGGTGCCGACCTCGTGGTGCTTGCGGTTCCCATCGGGGTCATGGGCACGGTGATCGAAGAGATTGCCCCACACCTTGCCCCCGGCGCGACGGTGACGGACGTGGGGTCGGTCAAACGCGCGGTCATCGACACGGTCGGCCCGTTCATCCCCGAAGGCGTGCATTTCATCCCCGCGCACCCCCTTGCCGGGACCGAGCATTCCGGCCCGCGCTCGGGCTTTGCCTCGCTTTTCGACAACCGCTTTTGCCTCGTCGTGCCGATCGAAGGTTCGGACCGGGACGCGGTCGAGCGGCTCAAGTCGCTGTGGCAGGGGATGGGGGCCAAGACCGAAGAGATGGACGCGGATCACCATGATCTCGTGCTCGCGGTCACCTCGCATACCCCGCACCTGATCGCCTACACGATGGTGGGGGTCGCCGATGACCTGCGCCGTGTCACCGACAGCGAAGTGATCAAGTATTCCGCTGCGGGGTTTCGCGATTTTACCCGGATCGCGGCCTCGGACCCGACGATGTGGCGCGACGTGTTCCTGACCAACAAGGATGCGACGCTGGAAATTCTCGGGCGGTTCACGGAAGAACTTTTCGCACTTCAACGGGCCATTCGCACCGGGGATGGGGCACAATTGTTTGACTATTTCACACATACCCGCGAAATCCGCCGGGGGATTATCGAGGCCGGGCAGGACACCGATGCGCCCGACTTCGGGCGGGTCAAGCCGGAATGATGCGCGGGGCGATCTTCGCCCTGCTCCTTGCGGGTCAGGCGGCATGGGCCGAGGCACCGTCGCAGTCGCTGGTCCCGCCCGCGCGCCCGGCCAGCGGCCCGGCGGCGATCCAGACACCGCTGAGCACGCCCGCGCCCGCCGACCCGATCGAACAGCTGCTGGACAACATCCTGCGCCCCGAAAAACGCCCCACGGATACGCAGGTGGTGCAACGCACCGCCGCCGCATCCTCGTCCATCACGGCGCTTGCCGTTGCGCGGTCGCGTATCCCGCCGGAGCGTCCACAGAACCTCCAGCGCCGCAACACCGTGCAGCGCACCGGGCTTGCCACCCTGTTCGAGGCCGGGCAGGCGCGGACCACCGCCCGGGGGTCGGTCTGTGGCGTGGACACGATCAAGGGCGTCAAGCTTCAGCCGATCCCGGGGCGGGTCAAGGGATGCGGTGTGGCCGAACCGGTAAAGGTCGTGTCGGTGGCCGGCGTCGCGCTGGATCAGCCGATGACGACCGAATGCTCGACCGCCGTCGCGCTTGATACATGGGTGCGCTACACGGTGATCCCGACCGTGGGGCGTCTTGGCGGCGGGGTCGCCGGGCTTGATATCATGGCGAGCTATGCTTGCCGGTCGCGCAACAACCAGAAGGGCGCGAAAATCTCGGAACATGGGCGGGGCCGGGCCGTTGACGTGGGTGGGATCATTCTCAAGAACGGTGAAACATTGACGGTTCTCGATGATTGGTCCTCGCGCCACGGTGCGATCATGAAGACCCTGCACAAACAAGCCTGCGGCAATTTCGGCACCGTCCTCGGGCCGGAGTCGGACCGCTTTCACAAGAACCACTTCCACTTTGACACCGCAGCCTACCGCTCCGGTGCCTATTGCAGATAAGGACCCCGACCATGGCGCTTCGCAACGACATCGACCCCGACGGATTGCTGGAATTCTCGGTCGTCTTCACCGACCGTTCGCTGAACCACATGAGCGGTGCGTTCCAACAGGTGATGCGCGATATTTCCGAGGGTCTTTGTGCCGTCTACAACGCCGATCATGCCGCCGTGGTGCCGGGGGGCGGCACCTATGCGATGGAAGCCGTGGCGCGACAGTTCGCGACGGACAAATCCGCGCTGGTGGTCCGCAACGGGTTCTTTTCATATCGCTGGAGCCAGATCTTCGAGGCCGGGCATATCCCCGCGCAGGAAGAGGTCATGCTGGCGCGGCGCACCGGCAACGGCGACACCGACCCCTTCGCCCCCGCCCCGGTGGACGAGGTCGTGGCGAAGATCCACGAGGTGAAGCCGGACGTGGTCTTTGCCCCCCATGTCGAAACCTCGAGCGGCATCATCCTGCCCGATGACTACATCCGCGCGGTGAGCGCGGCGGTCCATGCCGAGGGCGGGCTGTTCGTGCTCGATTGCATCGCGTCCGGCACGATCTGGGTGGATATGAAGGATCTGGGCGTCGATGTCGTCATCTCGGCCCCGCAAAAGGGCTGGTCGGCGCAGCCCTCGGCCGGGCTGGTCATGATGTCGGAGGCGGCCCATGCGCGGGTCAAGGACACGCAATCAACCTCGTTCGCCATCGACCTTGGCAAATGGGTCACGATCATGGAGGCCTATACATCCGGTGGCCATGCCTATCACGCCACCATGCCGACCGACGCGCTGCGCGCCTTTCGCGATGCGATGCACGAGACCCGGGATTACGGGCTGGACAGGCTTCGCGACGCCCAGTGGGAGCAGGGGCGCCGCGTGCGCGCGCTCCTGGCCGCGCGGGGGTTCAAATCGGTCGCCGCACCGGGGTTCGAGGCCCCCGGTGTCGTCGTCGCCTATACCGACAAACCGGAGCTTCAAACCGGCAAGGCCTTTCTTTCTGAGGGGGTGCAGATCGCGGCGGGGGTTCCGCTGATGGTCGGCGAGGGCGAGGGATACAAGAGCTTCCGACTGGGGCTCTTCGGTCTCGACAAGCTATATGACGTCGACGCCTCTGTCGCCCGTCTCGACGCGGCATTCGACGCGGTCGACCCGGCGAAAGGGTAGGATCGGCTACCCGCCGACCGTGATCGTCACCAGAACCACGAAGATGATCGCGGTCATTGCAACCATGACAACCCCGACGCCCGCGAGCCCCACGATCAGGTAGGCGGCGACCAGCGCGGCAATCACGCCGAGCGCGATGACAAAGGCCCAGATTTCAGCCTTTCGGTCGTTGGTCGGGGTGGCCCCGGCGGGGTCTTCGGTCATGACATCTTCTCCTGTTCGCGCGACTTCGCGCACCTTGTGCCACGATCATAGGTGAATCTGAAATATGCATTTCCGTCGCGCGGCGGGATGCCGCAGATGCGACAGGCCCGCGCCCGGGTTACGCGGGGCCGAGACCGGCGCGCATGATGGTCCGGCGCACCGGGGCCACGTCATGGACGGTGCGTAACCCGATCAGACGCGCCGCCTGCACCCCGGCTTCGCCCGACCCGGCGACGCGGTTAAACAGGTCGATGACACGGGCCCGGCGCATGATATCGGGTTTGCGCGCGCGTTCATACGCGGCGAGCGTTTCGGGGGCGCCGGGATCGTCGGGGTGCCGGGTGGCCAGATCCAGAAGCACCGCTATGTCGTTGAGCGAGGTGTTCAACCCCTGCGCCCCGATGGGGGGCAGCGCATGCGCTGCCTCGGCGACCACGGCCACCCGCCCCTCGACCAGCCGATCGGCGGTCTGGGTGACGATCGGCCAAATCGACCGCCGCCCCTTGAGCCGCATCCGGCCCAGCAGGTTGGCAGAGCGAAGCTGCATCACGTCCTCGAACGCAGGCACCGGCATCTCCAACAAATCGACCGAGCGCGGGCCCCGGTTCATCCAGACGATCGCGCTGGCATGCGTGCCGTCGATGTCGGGCAGGGGGACGATGGTGAACGGCCCCCCTTCGTTGTAGATCTCGGTCGAGATATTGTCGTGCGGCACCTCGTGGGTCACGGTGAAGGCGAGGCTTTTCTGCCCGTAGCGCGTGGTCTGCACGCCGATCCCGGCAGCCTCGCGCAGGGGCGAAAGCTTTCCATCCGCCGCCAGAGCGAGCTTGGCGCGCACACTGGTCCCATCGGTGAGATTGACGATCACCCCGGAGGTCCGGTTCACAAGGCTCTTGAAGCCGGTGCCATAAAGCGCCGTGACCGCGTCGGCATGCTTGAGGTATTGCCAAAGCTCGCGCCGCACGACCCAGTTCATCAGGTTCCAGCCGAACGGTTCATCCGAGAGATCCGACGCCCGGAACGCCCGGCGCGCCCGCACCTCCGGCGGCCAGCCGGTGGTGTCGATCACGGCAAGCTGGTCGAGCGGCTTTGAATGCGGTTCGAGTAGCGACCACAACCCGCAGGTCTCGAACAAGTCGCGGGCCGGTTGCAAAAACGCGGTCGAGCGAAGATCGGAGCCATCGAGATCGGCCTCGGTCACGGGCGGCACCGGATCGGCCATGACGACCGAGAAGCCGCGCGCGGCAAAGCTTGCCGCGGCAACCTGCCCGGCGATGCCTCCGCCCGAGATGAAGATGTCCGCGTCACGCTGTGTCATGCGGATTATCTATCCCCGTGGGCTGCCGAGGCCAAGTCTCCCAGTTGCGACAGAAAGTCCGCGAGATCGCTGGTATGGTGATGGATGTGGGGCTCGATCTGGGGCGCGCCCGCGACGTGAACCGTGCGCATGCCCATGTCATGGGGCACGGCGAGATTGCGGGGATCATCTTCGAACATGGCGGCGGTGGCCGGGTCGATGCCATCCTTGGCAAACACCGTCTCGAAAGCCGCGCGGGCAGGCTTGGGGTGGTAATCCGCCGTTTCGACATCGTGGATCGCATCGAACAGGCCCGTCAGGCCGCGCGCGTCCAGCACGCGCTCGGCATAGGGCGCGGTGGCGTTTGTATAGACCACGCGTCGACCGGGCAGCTCGGAGATGCGCGCGGCGAGGTCCGGGTCCGGGATCAGCGAGGTGAACGAGATGTCGTGCACGGCCTTGAGATAAGGCGCGGGGTCCATGTCATGCTCGGCCATCAAACCGGCGAGCGTGGTGCCGTAATCCCGCCAATAGCTGTGGCGCAGGTGGTCGGCCTCGTCCCGCTCGACCTTCAATGCCTCCATCACCCAGTCGGTCATGAGAACCTGTATCTGGTCAAATAGGCCCTGTTCTGGCGGATACAGGGTGTTGTCGAGGTCGAAGACCCATGTGGTGACGTGGTTGAAGCGGTCTGACAGCATGGCGTCACGGTAACGCGGGGCGCGCGCGGTGCAAGGGCAAAGCCGTGATCGCCCGTGCTACCTTTCGCACGCTTGAATGTCGCGGGGGGGCGTGCAAGATCGCAGGATCAAGGGGAGGAGCCGCGCGTGTCGCAGATCAAATCCGGGCAGAAGGATGCCTACGCACTCATTCTCGAGGCCATTGATGCGGGATTGTATCAACCCGGCGACCGCATGGTCGAGAGCGAGCTGGCCGAGCGGTTCGGTATGTCGCGCACGCCCGTGCGCGAGGCGTTGCAACGGCTTGAGACCCAAAGCCTTCTGATCCGTGATGGTCGGTCGCTGATCGTCGCCTCGCTGGATCACAACCAGTTGCACGAGCTTTACGCGGTGCGCGCCGAGCTCGAAGGGCTGGCCGCGCGGCTGGCGGCGCAACATGCGGCCCCGGAAGAGCAGCGCGTGCTGCGCGAAATGGTCGAGCAGGATCGCGCGCTGTTGAAAGATCCTGATGCCATGGCGCGGGCCAATCGGCGGTTTCATCGGCAAATCCACCTTGCGTCCCATAACCGCTACCTGTTGCAACAGCTCGATCTGGTGCACCGGACGATGGCGTTGCTCGCCACCTCGTCGCTCGCCGTTGCGGGACGCCCCGAGGATGCGATCGAGGAACATGACGCCATCGTGCGCGCCATCGAGGCGCGGGATGGCGACCGGGCCGATGATGCGCTGCGCACCCATATTTCCATGGCCTTCGAGACGCGCCTGAAGCTCGACAGTTTCGACGATATGTAGGTGGGTTGGCTTACGCGGGCACCGGGCGTTCTGCGGGTGGCGACGCAACCTCCGGTCCTGACACCTGTCTAAGGGTATCGCGGATCGTATCGTCGTGGGTCCCGTGGCGCGTTTTGTCCCAGAAAAACGGTCTCGCCACCAATTCGACCAACCCCTTTGCGGCGGCGATCGAGGCCAGCGGGTAATAGAAATGCAGCGTCGGCACCCAAGGTCGCAAGAACTTGCGCTCTCGGGTTGAGACCGCGAGGACGCCCACCGTGATGGTCAGCACTTCGGAGGCAAGAAAGGTTGCGCCAAGCACGACGATCAGCGCCATGGGCATGATCCCGTCCAAGGGGTGGGGCAGGCTCAGGGGCAAAAGCCAGAAGGACCACAGGAACGGGGCCAGAATGAACTGGCCCAACGTGCCGAGAAACAGGAACTGAACGCCCGTGAACCGCCACCATCCCATGTCCGACAACAGCCGTGCGGGCCTGCGCATGTGCACGCCATAGGTCATCGCGTAGCCCTTGATCCAGCGCGAGCGTTGCTTGACCCAAGGCCACCAGTGGCAGTTGGCCTCTTCAAACGTGACGGTTTCGATCAATTCCGTGCGAAACCCCCGGCGGGCCAAACGGATACCAAGGTCGGCATCCTCGGTCACGTTATGCGCGTCCCACCCCCCGAGCGCCTCCAGCGCCGCGCGCCGAAAAAACACGGTGGTGCCGCCCAACGGAACCGCGAACCCCATACGTTCGAGACCGGGCAGGACGATGCGAAACCATGTGGCGTATTCGACCGTGAAGCACCGGCTTAGCCAATTGGTGCGGGGGTTGTAGAAATCCAGCACCCCTTGCAGGCAGGCGACCCAAGGCCCGGCCGCGCGAAACCGGGCCACGATCTTGTGGATCTGGTCGGGCTCGGGCGCATCTTCGGCGTCATAGATCCCGATGATCGACCCACGGCAGAAATCGAGCGCGAAATTCATCGCGCGTGGTTTCGTGCGCACGGTGCCGCGCGGCACGATGATCTGGCGCATCCAGGGCGGTAGCTTGGCCCGGGCGAGCGTATTCTGGGTGAGCGTGTCATCCTCTTCGACCACGAGGCAGATATCCAGAATGGACCGGGGATACTCCAGCTTTTCCAATCGCTTGATCAATCGACCGGCAATCTCGCGTTCCTTGTAAAGCGGCACAAGGATCGACACGGTGGGCAACCGTTGCGCGGGGTCGCCCGTGTCTATCGCCACCGGGTCCGGGGTGCGTCGCCCCACGCGCTGGCGCCGGTGCAGATGGATGGCCGCCGCAATCAGCTTGACCGCCGAATTGATGACCAGCGTCAGCACCGCCCAGCCGGTGAGAACGGCAAATCCAAGGATGGGCGACAGCACGAACAGCGCGACCACGAAAAGGATCAGCCCGATCCCGAGCCGCCCCGCCGCCCTGGCCTCCCATGTCCGGCAAGAGACCGCGTCATCGACCCGGTTTTCCGCCCTGCGCGCCAGCGCGCGGTGCCGCATCGACACGAGTGCGGCCTGAATGTCGGCTTCGGGGGCCACGGCCAGACGCGGGTGACGAAACCCCTCGGGCAGGGTCGCAGCGATCTTTGGAAACTCGTCCGGATGCGAACAGATCAGGACAATGGCCCCGCCGACCCGTTTCCACGGCACGATGGCATGGCGGATACAGAAATCCACGCCAAGGTCATCGACCAGCCGCACATCGGGCGGATCGCGTTGAAGATCGACGACCACGGTGCGGTGTCGTTCGGCCAGCGCCGCATGAAGGTCGCGGGAGGAAACGAGGCCGTTTGCGAGAAGGATATCCCCCAGACGCGCGTTTTCGCCGGCCTGCCGGGCAAGGGCGTCGCCCAAGGCCCCGGTCGTGATCGCCCCGCGGTCGAGCAGGATCTGGCCCAGCGGTTTGCGACCCGGTGGCCGCTGCGGGGCAGGGTGTCGGGGCTGGGGGGCTGGCTGATGCCCGGACCAAAGGTCAGACCCGGGGGCAGGCTGCGCGGCGGGCGCCCGGGGGCCGGGGACGCTTGGCGCCGAAGGCTCTTCGCCTGCCTGTCGTTGGAAAACCGTCATCAAACCTTGCTCCGGGGTCACGCAATTCTGCGTTAAGCATGGTTAATGTTCGGTTAATGAAAGTCGGCTTGTTGCACGGCGGGCGCTGCCAGCCGGGGGAATCCGGTCAGGCGGGCACAGATCGCGCCGCCATCGCCTCGGCGAAGCGTTCGAACAGGTAATAGCTGTCCATCGGCCCGGGGCTGGCCTCGGGGTGGTATTGCACCGAGAACACCGGGCGGTCGTCCATCGCGATGCCGCAGTTCGATCCGTCAAACAGCGAGACATGCGTTTCGGTCACACCGGTCGGCAGGCTTTGCGAATCCACCGTGAACCCGTGGTTCATGGATGTGATCTCGACTTTGCCGGTGGTCTTGTCCTTCACCGGGTGGTTCGCCCCGTGGTGGCCGTGGTTCATCTTTACCGTCTTGGCCCCAAGCGCGAGGGCGAGCATCTGGTGCCCGAGGCAAATGCCGAACACCGGCAACTCGGTCGTGTCGAGCACCTCCCGGATCATCGGCACGGCATAGTCGCCGGTGGCCGCCGGGTCGCCGGGTCCATTGGACAGGAACACGCCGTCGGGGTCGTGGGCGAGCACCTCTTGTGCCGTGGCGGTCGCGGGCAGAACGGTTACGTCGCAGCCTGCGGAGGCGAGGCAGCGCAGGATATTGCGCTTGGCCCCGTAGTCGATCGCGACCACCTTGTGCACCGGGTTTTCCTGCCGGGCAAAGCCATACGGCCAAGCCCAACGCATTTCGTCCCAGCGGTAGCTCTGCGCACAGGTCACCTTGCCGGCAAGGTCCAGCCCGACAAGCCCGGAGAAGCCGCGCGCCTTGGCCACGAGGGCTTCGAGATCGAAGGCCCCTTCGGGATCATGGGCCAGGGCCACGTGCGGCGCACCCTGTTGTCGGATGGCACGGGTCAGACGCCGGGTGTCCAGCCCGCCGATCCCGATCCGTCCGCGCGAAGCGAGCCATTCGCCCAGCCCCTGTGCCGCGCGCCAGTTCGAGGGGTCGGTCGGATCCCATTTCACCACCATGCCCTCGGCCACGGGATCTTGCGTTTCGTCGTCTTCCGGGTTCACGCCGGTGTTGCCGATATGCGGGAAGGTGAAGGTGACGACCTGACCCGCATAGGATGGGTCGGTCATGATTTCCTGATAGCCGGTCATCGCCGTGTTGAAGCACAATTCGGCGGTGGTCACCCCCGGTGCCCCGAAGCCTTTCCCGTAAAAAACGGTGCCGTCTGCGAGAACGAGGCAGGCGGTGGGTCTTGTCGGTGCGGACATGGCAGAAACTCCCGGCGGATCGCGTGGTAATTACGGTCGCGCGCGCACAGGGTCAAGGGCGAGGACGCTTGTTTTCCAAAGTCCGATTGCTTATCTACCGGACTTTGTGAAAGCCAAACCGGAGACCACCGATGGACTTGCGCAGCCGTTTGAATGAAACGCTGAAAACCGCGATGCGGGAAAAGCAGGCCGCGCGCCTGTCGACCCTGCGCCTGATCAACGCCGCGATCAAGGATCGCGAGATCGACATGCGGGGCGAGGGTGAGGACGCCGGCAGCGTGACCGATGAAATGATCCTGTCTATTCTCGGCAAGATGGTGAAACAACGACAGGAATCGGCGCGCGCCTACGAGGAAGGCGGGCGTCTGGAATTGGCCGAGAACGAGCGCGAAGAGATCCGGGTGATCGAGGAATTCCTGCCCAAGCAACTCTCCGACAAAGAGGTCGAGACGGCGGTGTCGAAGGCGATCGACGAGGTCGGCGCGTCATCGATTCGCGACATGGGCAAGGTGATGGGCGCCCTGAAATCGAAATACACCGGGCGGATGGATTTCGGCGCGGTCGGCCCGATGGTGAAAGCCCGGCTCGCCTGAGCCGTGGCTCTCTGGTGCGCCAGAGGCTGCGCCATGCTTGTGCGCAGATGCAGATTGACCCCAAGCGGGAATGGGACGAGCGTGCGCACGGGGCCGGGGCAATCGGCCCGTTCCTGACCACGGGCCGAAAGGCAGACCATGCCGACAGAAAGTGCAGCGCCGATCCCCGATGCGGCGGCGACATCGGATGAGGATTTGACAGGGCGAAACCGGCTGGTCATCGCGCTCCTCTTGATCTCGACCTTCGTCATGATCCTGAACGAGACCGTCATGGCGGTGGCGCTGCCCCGTCTGATGGTCGATCTCGATGTCACGGCCAACGCGGCGCAATGGCTGACCACCGCGTTCCTTCTGACAATGGCCGTGGTCATCCCGATCACCGGGTTCCTGATCCAACGGCTGCACACCCGGACCGTGTTCATCACCGCGCTCGGGTTTTTCAGCCTTGGCACCTTTGTCTCGGCCATGGCCCCGGGGCTTGGGGTGTTGATCGTCGGGCGGGTGGTGCAGGCCTGTGGGACGGCAATGATGATGCCGCTCCTGATGACCACGGTCATGACGTTGGTGCCGCCCGAGGGGCGCGGCAAGGTGATGGGCAATATCTCGATCGTCATCTCGGTCGCGCCGGCCATCGGGCCGACGATTTCGGGCATTATCCTCAACCTTTTGGACTGGCGCTGGATGTTCTGGCTTATCCTGCCCATCGGCCTGTCCGCGCTTGCGCTGGGCTATGCGCGGCTGGTCAACGTGACGGTGCCGAAACGGGTGCCGCTTGATGTCGTCTCGGTGCCGCTGGCGGCGGTCGGGTTCGGCGGGCTGGTCTATGGTCTTTCGGTCATCGGCGAGGGGCACGGCGGGGGCGCAACGGGCGGTGGCGACGGGGGCGGCGGGAGCGTGCCGGTCTGGCTGCCGATCGCGGTGGGGGGCGCCGTGCTCGCGGTTTTTGTCGCGCGCCAGATCGCCCTGGGACCAAGGGAGCGCGCGCTTTTGGACCTGCGCACCTTTCGCCACGGGGTTTTCACGGTGGGGACGGTAATGCTTGGCCTGTCGATGATGGCGCTCTTCGGCATGATCATCCTTTTGCCGATCTACATGCAGAACGTGCTCTGGATGGAGCCGCTTCAGGCCGGGTTGATGCTGTTGCCCGGCGGGCTGACCATGGGCCTCTTGGCACCGGTCGTCGGGCGGTTGTTTGATGCCCATGGTGCGCGCAAGCTAGTGATCCCCGGTGCGGTCGCCGTGTCGGCGGCGCTTTGGACCATGACGACCTTCGGGGTGGATACCGGCATTGGCATGGTGCTGGGCGGGCATATCCTGTTGAGCATCGGGCTGGCCTTCCTGTTCACGCCCCTCTTCACCTCGAGCCTCGGGGCGCTTCCCAGTGAGCTGTATTCGCACGGCTCCGCGCTCATCGGGACGATCCAGCAGGTGTCGGGGGCCGCCGGGATCGCGCTTTTCGTGTCGGTCATGTCGCTGGGGTCTGCCGCCGCGCTCGCCCGTGGTCTGGGCGAGGTCGCGGCCTTGGCCGAGGGGTTGCGATATGGCTTTGCCTGCGGTGCCGTGGCCTCGCTCTTTCTCATCGGCGCCGGGGTCTTCGTGCGCCGCCCGCCCGATCAGGCCAACGCCCCGCGCTGATCCCCACGCTTGGCGGTGTCGACCGGAGCCTGCGCCGGGGGCGCAGGCGCAGGATATGCGCGGCTTGCGCCGCGCGGGCAGGGGGCGTTGCCCCCACGGGGCTGCGCCCCGCGTCCCCCAAGGTATTTTCGAAACGCTGAAGGGGCGTGGCACCCGGGTCAGGCGCGGCGCGACTTTGCGCGGGTCAGGGTGCGCGCGATCTCGTCATAGAGGGCGGGGCGTTCGTCATCGGATAGGAAGGCCCCGATCTCGACCTCGCGCCCGTTGCCCTTGAGGGTGATGTAATCCTCGATCGGGCCGCTGTCCTTGTGGCGCTGCACCGTGACCCAGTGAGGGTTGGCCTCCCAGTCCGAGAACTTCCCCCGGGGGCCGGTGCGGGTGAGCTGGATGTGATCGGTCCAGATTGACAACTCTTCGAGGATTTCCCCGTCGCGGTAGCTTTTGCCAAGGGACCACCAGAGCGCGAAGATGACCAAGAGGCCGGGGAAGAAGAGCCACCACATCGCCACGGTGCCGACGAAGCCCGCCACCGGGATCATCAGCGCGACATAGGCAAAACCGATGGCAAAGGCGAAGCCGCGTTTGGGCAGGCTTCTGTAAGGCCAGGCGTGCAGCACGGCGATGGGATCGCCCCCGTCTGCGTGGCCCGGCGTGTCCTGGCGCGGGGGCTCATAAAGCGGGGTGTCCCATTCGAAGGGCATCAGGCGGACCCCCGGAGGCGGCGGATGACAGGGCGCAGGAGGATGACGAAGCCGAGGCCCAAGAGGCCCGCCATGAAGAAATAGGCGCCAAGGTTGGCAATCGCGGAACGCCAGCCGCCGGTGCTGGGCGGCAGGGTGGTGAGCGGCAGGAGGCTCAGCGCGCCACCGATGAGGAGCATGAGGAAAAGCGTGACCGTGGTCAAGCGGTCCTCGGGGCCGAGGCGCTCTTTCACCGCTTGGGCGACAAGCAGGAGGAAGGTCAGGATCACGAGGCTGCGGATGAAGACGATGGAGCCGAAAAGGAAATAGCTGTCGCCATTGGCATCGGCGGACTCCATGGGCCAGAACATGGCGGTCACCATGTAGGCCACCACGCCAAGCAGGCCCCCGGCCATCACCAACGATGTCCGCAGACGTAGACCCAGTGCGGCGAGGGCCAGGGCCGGAATCAATAGCAGCAGGACGGCAGGCGGCAGCATGGGTGTCCTTCCAAGTAGAAAGGCCCGGACGTCTCCGCCCGGGCCCTTCGGTTATCGTGACCGCCAGCCCCTAGTGGCTGTGGCCGTGATCCCAGTCTTCACGCTTCGGGAGCTGTTCGAAGGTATGCTCCGGCGGCGGCGTCGGCAGCGTCCACTCAAGCGTGTCGGCGTATTCGTTCCAGTAGTTGTTCTCGGTGATGCGCCGACCCGCCTTGAGCGTGTAGAGCATGATCCCGAAGAAGAACACGAAGGACGCGAAGGACAGGAACGCACCGTAGGTCGAGATCTTGTTCCAGTAAGCGAAGGCTTCCGGGTAGTCGATGTAACGGCGCGGCATGCCCTGACGACCCAGGAAGTGCTGCGGGAAGAAGGTGACGTTCACGCCGATGAAGAACATCCAGAAGTGCAGCTTGCCTGCCCATTCCGGATACTGGCGACCCGACATCTTGCCGATCCAGTAGTAGATCCCGGCAAAGATGGTGAAGGCCGCGCCCATCGACATCGTGTAGTGGAAGTGCGCCACGACATAATAGGTGTCGTGATAGACCCGGTCGACCCCGGCCTGCGACAGCACCACACCCGTCACACCGCCGATGGTGAACAGGATCAGGAAGCCGAAGGCAAAGAGCATCGGTGTCTTGAACTCGATCGAGCCGCCCCACATCGTCGCGATCCACGAGAAGATCTTGATGCCCGTTGGCACCGCGATCACCATCGTGGCGAGCATGAAGTAGGACTGTTGCTGGAGCGACATCCCGACCGTGTACATGTGGTGCGCCCAGACGACGAAGCCGATCACGCCGATGGCGATCAGCGCCCAGACCATCGGCAGGTAGCCGAAGACCGGTTTGCGCGCGAAGGTCGCGAAGACGTGGCTGACAAGCCCGAAGCCGGGCAGGATCACGATATACACCTCCGGGTGGCCGAAGAACCACAGGATGTGTTGATACAGGATCGGGTCACCGCCGCCCGCCGGGTCGAAGAAGGTCGTCCCGAAGTTGCGGTCCATCAGCAGCATGGTGATGGCGCCCGCGAGCACCGGCAGGGCCAGAAGGATGAGCCACGCGGTGACGAAGACCGACCATGCAAAGAGCGGCACCTTGAACATCGTCATGCCCGGTGCGCGCATGTTGAGGAAGGTGGTGATGATGTTGATCGCCCCGAGGATCGACGAGGCCCCCGACACGTGAACCGCGAAGATCGCGAGATCCATCGAATACCCGCCCTCGGTCGTGGACAGCGGCGGATACAGCACCCAGCCGACGCCCGAGCCAAGCTGATCATTGCCACCCGGGGCCAGAAGCGACGCTACGCCAAGCGCGGTGCCGGTCACGAAAAGCCAGAAGGACAGGTTGTTCATCCGCGGGAAGGCCATGTCCGGGGCCCCGATCTGGAGCGGCATGAAGTAGTTGCCAAAGCCCCCGAAGAGCGCCGGGATGACGACGAAAAACATCATCAGGACGCCGTGATAGGTGATCATCACGTTCCAGAGGTGGCCGTTCGGCGTACATTCGGCTGCGCTGTCCGCGAACAGTCGCGCGCCTTCGAGGCACATGTGCTGAACACCGGGCTCCATCAGTTCGAGGCGCATGAACACGGTGAACGACACCGAGATCAGCCCCACGATGGCCGAGGTGATCAGGTAAAGGATACCGATATCCTTGTGGTTGGTGGACATGAACCAGCGCGTGAAGAAACCGCGGTTGTCTTCGTGGTCATGACCCTGGATGGCTGCGTCGGCCATTCTGGTCTCCCTTGTTTTCCTTCCCACACGGGGGCGATGATAAATTCGCGGGCTCAAAGACAGACTCGCCCCCGCAGCATTGGGGTCGTGTTTAATGCGACAATTCGCGCAGGGCAATGTTGATCGAGATCAAACCTGCACGTTCCTGCATGTGAACCGAAAAAAACGTGGGTTCAGGGAGTTATCTGCGACGGCATGCCGCAGGAATCGCGACCGGGTGTGCGGGTTTTTGAAAAAACCGTGCGCCGCCCGGGCCGAAATCCCGGTGCCGTGACCTTGGGCCGGGTCGGGCGGCGCGGTGCCTGGCGGACCTTGGGCCGAGGCGCGGGCCTGAAAAAGCCCCGCCGGATCGGGCGGGGCTTTGAAGGGATCGGGGTCGGTCCGTGGTCTGGTCAGCGGTCCAGCCCGTGGCCCGGTCAGTGTCCGATGCTACTCGGAAAAGGTTGCAAGATAGGCTGCGACATCTTCGCCGTCTCTCAGCTTGAAGGTCATTTTCGACCGGGCGGTTTCGCCAAGATAGTCGGAGAGAAACGCTTTCGGATCAGCGGCATATTCGACCAGCAGTTCTTCGGTCCACACCAACCCGGCTTCCCCGGCGGCGACGATGCTGTCGCCATAGTTGAAACCTTCGACGGTGCCGGCGGTGCTGCCCACGATGCCGTAAAGGTTCGGTCCGGTCCGGCCGCCCTTCACGATGCTTTCGCCGTCAGCATCGGTGATTTCATGGCAGGCTTTGCACTTGCGAAATTCTTTCTCACCGGCGGCTGCATCGCCTTCTGCGAACAGCGCGGTGCCGGAAAAGGCGAGCGCGAAGGTAGCGGTTGTCAGGATGGCTTTCATGGCGTTCCTCGATATTTGCGTTCAGTGATCCCGTGGAAGGAATCGATCAACTCCGTCCCAAGGTCTGATGCGAACATGGCCGCTGCCGGGCGCGGTCGCAAGTGTCGCTTTGTCGCAATGTCCGGCGTGGGCCGCGCAGATGGGAGCCGGTCAGAAAACATCGTCGAATGTGCGTTTCAGGGCGACATCCACGTCTGCAAGGGTCACGGGCAGGCCCAGATCGACGAGCGAGGTGACCCCATGCTCGCTGATGCCGCAGGGCACGATGCCGGTGAAGTGATCAAGCTCGGGTTCGACATTGATCGACAGGCCATGAAAGCTCACCCATTTGCGCAGGCGAATGCCGATCGCCGCAATCTTGTCCTCGGCTTTGGCGCCCGCCGCCGTGCGCGGCTTGTCATCCCGATGGACCCAGACGCCGACGCGCCCGTCGCGGATCTCGCCGGTCACGTTGAAGGCATCGAGCGTGGCGATCACCCATGCCTCGAGTTGTTTCACGAAGGCGCGCACATCGCGCCCGCGCGTGTTCAGGTCAAGCATCACATAAACCACCCGCTGCCCCGGTCCGTGATAGGTGTATTGCCCGCCCCGTCTGGTCACATGGACGGGAAAGCGGTCGGGGTCGACCAGATCGCGGATATTGGCCGAGGTGCCGGCGGTATAAAGTGGCGGATGTTCGACCAGCCAGATCAACTCATCGGCTTCGCCCTTGGCGATAGCCTCGGCGCGGGCCTCCATCCGGGCCACGGCGGTGTCGTAGTCCGTCAAACCTTCGGAGATGTTCCATTCGACCATGGCTGTCACCGGGGCAAAAGCCCCGCCTCCCTGATCGCAGGGATGTAGGTGCGGCTGACGGGAATGTCACGCCCGTCGACCATGGTCAGAACCGCGCGCGCGCCATCGCGCCGGGCGGATTTGACCGCGCCGGTGACCACCCAATGGGAGCGGTGAACCTGCAACCCCGGTGTGTCTCCCACCTCTGCCATCGCATCCGACAGCCGGATCAGGACCAACTCCGCACCCTTGGTCGTCACCACCTCGACATAGTGATCCTGCACCGAGAGCGAGATCAACGCCCCGCGCTTTTCGACCGGCAACCGTTCGAGAAGGCGGGCCGGTGTCGCGGTGTCGTCGCGCATCATGCTGCGTTCGATGGCGACATAGGCACCGGACACCACGATCGAGATGAGGACGACGTTGATCCCAAGGGTGGCAAGATACCCCGGCTCGGACACCGTCAGGCGAAACACCAGCCAATTCACGACCAGAAGGGCTCCGAGGTTCGCCACCCCGGCGGCCGCGCCCGACGCCACCACCGAGGGCCAGAGCGGGACATTTCGCGCGCGCAGGATCTCGGCAACAGGCGTCGCGACGAGAGAGCCGAGAAAGAACCCGAGCGTGGCGACGAACACCCAGTAGACCACGCGCGGCGCAACGGCGAGACCGCCGGTGCCGAAGGGCGCGGCAAGCCCCAGAATCACGCCCGCCGCAAGGACCCCGATCCAGACCGAGGGGCTGGTCGCGAGCGATTGCATTTCACGCTTCGCGATCTGTAACGGCGATCCGTCCACGTTTTCCTCCTATCGGCCCACGTATCCGCGCTCGCCTGCCGGTCCGCGCCTTGTCACAGAAGTGCCACTTCGATCCCGCCAAGACAAGGAGACCCCGACATGACGCTCACCCCGATCCTGACCGCAACACCCGAGATCCAGATCCACGTGATCGCCGCCCTTCTGACACTTGCGCTCTTGCCCCTGACGCTGTTTCGCAAGAAACGCGACCGGGTGCACAAGGTGTCGGGTTACATCTGGATCACCGCGATGATGGTCACCGCGTTCTCGTCGTTCTGGATCAATGGCATTCGCCTTGTCGGCCCGTTCTCACCGATCCACGCGCTGTCGGTTCTGACCATCGTCAATGTCGTCTGGGCGCTGGTCGAGGTGCGCCGGCGGCGCATCCGCACCCATGAACAGATCCTGAAGACCACGGCGTTCTGGTCGCTGGGGGTTGCCGGGCTCTTCACGCTCCTCCCGGGGCGGATGATGAACCACGCCTTGTTCGGCGACGCATCGGTCGCCGGTTTTGCGGCCGCCTTCACGATCGCGACGATCCTCGTGGCCCGCTACGGCTTCCCGCGCGGCTATCGCGATATCGCCACCAGATGAGCGGTGCGGGGGGATTTTGCACAAATCGCAAATACCCCCTTCACATCCCCCTTAACCCACGCTATTCAGCGCGCCACCAAGCCAAGATTTGCGGTCGTGGCGGAATTGGTAGACGCGCAGCGTTGAGGTCGCTGTGGGGTAACACCCGTGGAAGTTCGAGTCTTCTCGACCGCACCAATCTCCCGGATGGGAGAGGCACAAAGCCCCGCCGTTTCGGTGGGGCTTTTGGGTTTCGGGACGACGCGCGACAAACTAAAATGAGCTTGTCTTTGGCGCGCATCAAGGCATTGTCTTGCCATGGAAGCCCTTCTTCCCTTCGCGGCTATCACTGTTATCGGCGTTATTCTTTACCAGCTTTTTGCGCTGGTCGGCGACATGGCGACGGACCGGGGGCATGACCCATGGGTCTGGTGGATCATTTCGCTGGTTTGGTCGCCAGTGGGCTCAATCATCGTGATGTGGGTGTTCTTCCCGATCGAGGATGACGAAAGCTAACGCCCCCGGCCCTGCAATTATGCACATGGTCATCCACGCGTTGCGCGGCTGATTGGGTTGCCAAGGGTGAATCATCCATATTACCTGATAAAAATAATAAGGATATGCTGAAAAGGACCGGGACATGGTGACCAGTGAAGCCTACCTGACAACCGAGAACGGGTCGAAATACCTGCAACAACTGCGCAAGCACTTCGGCCACAAGACCGAGGTCGAAGTCACGCCAAAGGAAGGTCGTGTGAAACTGCGCGCGGGGGTGGCGCGGCTAAAAGCGGATGACGCCGGTTTGTGGGGTCAGGTGGAAACCGACAAGGCCGAGGATATTCCCGGCCTGCAAAACGTCATCGACCGCCACCTTGAACGCTTTGCCTTTCGCGAGACGCTCAAAACCATGCCTTGGCCGCAGGTCTGATCACCCCCCTTCCGTTAGGTAATTCTACCTAACCTTGCGTGCTTGTGGTCCGGCCCGCCCCTTGCTAGCAAAGGCCATGATCCGAAACGCGATAGGTTTGGGGGATCGCGCGGCGACAGGCGCGGGCCTTTCGCCTGTCTCGGACCGGAGGGCCTGAGGAGGGCCGGTGCAACCAACGAGGACTAGGATAGTATGAAGAAAGTGTTCGCTACGGCAGATGAGGCCTTGGACGGCATCCTGCACGACGGGATGCTGATCGCCGCCGGTGGCTTTGGCCTTTGCGGGATCCCCGAGCTTCTCATCGACGCGCTGGTCAAGAGCGGGGTCAAGGATCTGACCGTCGCCTCGAACAACGCGGGCGTCGATGGGTTTGGCTTGGGCAAGCTGCTTGAAACCAAGCAGATCAAGAAGATGATGTCGTCCTACGTGGGCGAGAACGCGGAATTCATGCGACAGTATCTGGCGGGTGAGCTGGAGCTTGAATTCAACCCGCAGGGCACGCTGGCCGAGCGGATGCGCGCGGGCGGTTCGGGCATCGCGGGGTTTTACACCAAGACCGGCTACGGCACCCAGATCGGGGAGGGCAAAGAGGTCAAGGTGTTCCCGACCGGCCCCCAGGGCCAACCCGAGCACTATATCCTCGAAGAAGGCATCTTCGCGGACCTGGCGATCGTGAAAGCCTGGAAAGCCGACGACACCGGCAACCTCGTGTTCCGCAAGACCGCGCGCAACTTCAACCCGCCTGCGGCGATGTGCGGCAAGATCTGCGTTGTCGAGGTCGAGGAAATCGTGCCGCGCGGCACGCTCGACCCCGACCACATTCACCTGCCGGGGATCTTCGTGCACCGCATCATTCAGGGCGAGCACGAGAAACGGATCGAAAAAGTCACCACGCGCAGCCGGGAGGACGCATAATGCCCTGGGATCGGAATCAAATGGCGGCCCGCGCCGCAGAAGAGCTTGAAGACGGCATGTATGTGAACCTTGGTATCGGTATTCCGACGCTGGTGGCGAACTACGTGGGTGACAAGGACATCACGCTACAATCCGAGAACGGGATGCTTGGCATGGGTCCGTTCCCCTATGAGGGCGAGGAAGACCCGGACCTGATCAATGCGGGCAAGCAGACGATCACGGAATTGAACCGCACATCCTATTTCGACAGCGCCACGTCCTTCGGCATGATACGGGGCGGCAAGATCGCGGCGGCAATCCTTGGCGCGATGGAAGTGGCCGAAAACGGCGACCTGGCGAACTGGATGATCCCCGGCAAGCTGATCAAGGGCATGGGCGGGGCGATGGACCTTGTCGCCGGTGTCGAAAAGGTCGTGGTGGTCATGGATCACACCAATAAAGCGGGTGATGCGAAGCTTCTGAAGGCCTGCACGCTGCCGCTGACCGGCACGGGTGTCGTGGACCGGATCATCACCGATCTGGGCGTGTTCGACGTGGTCGAAGGCGGTCTGAAGATCGTCGAAACCGCGCCCGAGGTGACCGAGGATGAAGTTCGCGCCAAGACGGAAGCGACCATCGTCTGATCCGAAACCTTTTGCGAATTTGGGGGCTGCGCTGGGCGCGGCCCCTTTTGCGATCAGAGCGCGTCGAGGATGGCGCGTGCGCGGGCGCAGTCTTCGTCCATCTGGGTGATGAGCGCGTCGAGGCTGTTGAATTTTTCCTCTGGCCTCAGGTAATCGACCAGCGCAACCGACAGATGCGCGCCGTAAAGATCTCCGCCGAAATCGAACAGGTAGGTTTCGATGTTGGGAATGTTCTCGCCGAACGTCGGGCGCACGCCAACGCTGGCCGCGCCCCTGTATGCGCCCGCGTGCGGACCCGACAGCACGTCGACCTTCACCGCGTAGACGCCGAATTTCGGCTGGTGCAGCCCGGAAAGCGCCATGTTCACCGTGGGATACCCAAGATCGCGCCCGCGCTGATCGCCCCGGATCACCGCCCCGTCGATCCGGTGCCAGTGGCCCAGCATCGTGGCGGCATCGCGCACCCGGCCTTCGGTCAATGCCTCGCGGATGGCGGTGGACGAGATTTCCAGCCCGTCTACCTGCATCAGTGGCGCGATGCTCACCCCGAACCCAAGCGCGTCTCCCAGTGCCTGAAGCTTTGCGGAGTCGCCCGCGCGCTTTGCGCCAAAATGGAAATCCTGCCCGACGACCACGTGCTTGAGACCAAGCCCCTCGACGATGACGCGCGCGGCGAAATCCTCGGGGCTGAGACCCGAGAGCGTGTCGTTGAAGGTCAGCTCATAAAGCTTTTCCACCCCGAGCCAGTTCAGCCGGTTGGCCCGCGCTTCGGCGTTCATCAGCCGGAAATCCGGGCCGTCGCCTGCGAAATACTGCCGTGGATGCGGCTCGAACGTCATGACACCCAAGGGGGCATCCAACTGTCGCGCCTGCGTGCGGGCGATATCGATGACATACTGGTGCCCCCGGTGGACCCCGTCAAAGTTTCCGATGGCGGCAGAGGCGCCCCGATCGGCTTCAGCAACGAATTGGAAATCGCGAATGATCTGCATAAAACCGGGTTATCCCCACCTGCGCGCAGGGTCCAGCGCCGACATCGCGCCGGAGCCGACAAAAGGAACGGCGGCGGGCCGGAAAAACACGCGTAGGGCCGGGGGCGATCCATGGGTCATGTGTTCTTTTCACCCGAAACCGGGGCAGGGGGCAAGTGGGTGCGGTGCTTGACGCACGCGACCCCGACACCCTATTCAGGAAAGAACGGAAACCTGCGGATCAGGATCAATGACAACGATGGCAATCGGGCGTTTCGCCTTGGCGGCGCTGGTTGCCCTCACCGCGTCCGGCGCAAGCGCGCAGGGCCGCAGTTTCAGCGCCGAAGGGTCCGATACCGTCATGGGCCTTGGCGCGCGCCACTTGGCCATGGGTGGCACCGGCACCGCCACGGCCAATGATCCGCACGCGGTGTTCTACAATCCCGCACTCCTTGCGGGTGTCGACGAGATGATCGTCAGCGGCACCCGCCAGATCGACGCCGAGCTTCGGCCTTATGCCTTCATTGGCGCGACGCTTCCGATCAACCTGTTCTCGGATTCGGGGCTGGACCTGACCCTTGGCGTGGCGCGCTATAACCGGGTGCATGTCCGCTCAACCGGCGCGTTCAAGGCGGCAGAGTTCGAGAGCACCTTCTTGCGCCTTCTCCTGCCCGGTGTCTCGGGCACCTTTGATGGTGATATCGACTCGAAAACGCTGGTGAACCGCTTTGCCGTCGGGGTGCGCCACGACGCGGTGCCGGGGCTGAGCATCGGCGCCAACATCGACTGGATCGACTGCAAGACCGAGACCTGTGGAGTGCACAGCACGTCGAACGGCTATGAAACCCGCTCGGTGCATGCCACCGCGCTCAGTTTCGGGGTCGGGGCGAGTTACGAGGTGACCGACCGGCTGACGCTGGCCGCTGCCTTTTCCGACATCGACACCACGCTCGATGTGACGACCCAGATTACCGACAACGCGGGCACACGGCCCGGCGGGTTTCAGGCCGCATTGCCGCGCAAGCTGAACGCAGAGGCGGCGTTTCAATTCAACGACCGCCTTCTGTTTGCCGCTGGATACCAGAAATTCTGGGGCAATTACGGGGCGAATGCCCTGAATTTCGAGACCGCCCATGCCGGGGTGGAATGGGCGCGGACCGATGCGCAGACATGGCGCGCCGGGTTTTGGGCGCCGCTCGACATCACCACGAGCAATGGATTGAACCTCGCCCCGCCCTTCCCGGTGGCCCCGACCGTGGGCATGGGGTGGCGTTGGGGCGCGATGACCGCCGATGCGGCCCTTTATGCCCATCCGCTCATGACGATGCACAAGAAGGGCCCGGCGATTTCGGCCGAGCTTTCGTTAAGCTACCGGTTCTGACGGGCAGGGCATGTGACCCGGCCCCATCCGCGAGGACGGGGCCCGGATTTCAGGCTCAGCCAAGCTCTGCGAGACGGGCGAGCGCCTCGCGCAGTTTGCCTGCTTCGTCTTCGCGGGCGGCAAGGTTGCCGCGCGCTTCCGCAACCACCTCTTCCGGCGCGCTTTCCGCGAACTTGGGGTTGTCGAGCCGGCCTTTCAGCCCGCCGATTTCCTTGTCCAGCTTGCCGAGGCTTTTCTCAAGTCGGGCTTTTTCCGCGTCCACGTCGATGATGTCGGCCAGCGGTAGCGCAAAAGTGCCGCCATCCACCGGGATCGTAACGCAGCCCTTGGGCAAGGTGGACAGCTCCGTCAGGCTGTCGATCCGGGCCATTTTAAGGATCAGGGCCTCGTTTCTGTCCCAAGCCTGCCGCCCCGCCGCGTCGAGGTCGCGCAGGATGACAGGGATCTGAAGCCCGGCCGGGACGTGCATCTGGGCGCGGGCCGAGCGGATGCTCTCGATCAACTTGATGACCCAGTTCATTTCGCGATCCGCCGCCGGGTCGATCAATTCGGTCCCGTAGGTCGGCCAATCCTGATGCACGATCATCGTGTCGCGGCGCGCGATCTGGCCCCAAAGCTCTTCGGTGATGAAGGGCATGATCGGGTGCAGCATGATCAGGCACTGGTCGATGACCCAGGCCATGGTGGCGCGGGTTTCCGAGGCCACCGCTTCATCTTCTGATCCCAAAAGCGGCTTCGAGAACTCGACATACCAGTCGCAGACCTTGCCCCAGACATAGGCATAAAGCCCGTTGGCCGCGTCGTTGAACCGGTAGGCGGTCATCGCCTCGTCCACGGTTTCGCGCATCCGCGCGGTTTCACCGACGATCCAGCGATTGACGGTTTGGGTCGCGCTGGCCGGGTCGAAGTCCGGCTGCGGGCGGCAGTCGTTCATCTCGGCGAACCGTGCCGCGTTCCACAGTTTCGTGCCGAAGTTGCGGTAGCCCTTGATGCGCTCTTCCGACAGCTTCAACACCCCCCCGAGCGCGGCCATCGAGGCATTGGTGAACCGCAGGGCGTCGGCCCCGTATTCGTCGATGATTTCCAGCGGGTCGATGACGTTGCCGGTGGTCTTCGACATTTTCTTGCCCTTCTCGTCGCGCACGAGCTGATGAAGATAGACCGTGTGGAACGGCTCCTGGCCAACCACTGCAAGCTGCATCATCATCATGCGGGCGACCCAGAAGAACAGGATGTCAAAGCCGGTGACGAGGACATCGGTCGGGAAATATTTCTCGAAGGTTTCGGTTTCCTCCGGCCAGCCCAGCGTGCCGATCGGCCACAGACCCGACGAGAACCAGGTGTCGAGCACATCGGGGTCGCGCCAGACCGGGTAGACCAGCTTCGACGGATCCTGGTCGATGGTGTATTGGGCAAGCGTCTCGGACAGCCGGTCGACGGCCTCTTTCTTGTCGGCAACCTCGATCACCCGCATATGCGACAGCGGCACCGGCGTATCGGCGATCTCGTCCATGAAACGCTCGGTGACGCCGTCAAAGCTTTCGGCGGCATGGTGAACCTCACCACGATGCACGAGCCCGCCGATCAGAACCTTTAGCATCTCGACCTCGTCAAGATCGCCATCGGCGGACACGTAATCCTCATATCCCAGATCGAGACCATACCAGACCGGGATCTGGTGCCCCCACCAAAGCTGGCGCGAGATACACCAAGGCTCGATGTTCTCAAGCCAATGGTAATAGGTCTTCTCGCCCGATTCCGGGATGATCCGGGTGCGCCCGTCGCGCACGGCCTGAAGCGCGGGGCCGACGACCTTTTCGGCATCCACGAACCACTGGTCGGTAAGCATTGGTTCGATCACGACCTTCGAGCGGTCTCCGAACGGCTGCATGATCGGCTTGTTCTCGACAAAGGGGGCAAGGCCGCCCTCGTCGTCGCGCACCATGACGGCAAGCCCGTCTGCGTTGATCTGTTCGACGATCTTCTCGCGTGCCGCGAACCGGTCGAGACCGCGCAGATCGTCGGGGATGAGGTTCAGGGTGTCGACCTCGGCCCCGGTAAACGCCGCCCCTTCCGCGATCTCGCGGGCGCGGGTGGCGCAGGTGGCGTAATCGTCGCCATCGTCGCGCATCGCCCCCTTGGTGTCCATCAACCGATACATCGGGATACCGCCGCGCGACGCCACGCCGTAGTCGTTGAAGTCATGCGCGCCGGTGATCTTCACCGCGCCCGAGCCGAAGTCCGGGTCGGGGTATTCGTCGGTGATGATCGGGATCAGGCGCCGGTGTTCCTTGGGGCCAACTGGAATTTCGCACAGCGCGCCCACGATGGGGGCATAGCGTTCATCCTTCGGGCTGACCGCAACCGCCCCGTCGCCCAGCATGGTTTCGGGCCGGGTCGTGGCGATCGCGATATAATCGCGCTCTTCCTCGAACAGGATGGCCCCGTCCGCGTCTTTCTCGACATAGGTATAGGTCTGGCCTCCCGCGAGCGGGTATTTGAAGTGCCACATGTGACCCTGCACCTCGATGTTCTCGACCTCGAGATCGGAAATCGCGGTTTCGAAATGCGGGTCCCAGTTGACCAGCCGCTTGCCCCGGTAGATGAATCCTTTCTCGTACATGTCGAGAAAGACCTTGATCACCGCGTCATGGAAATTGGCCGAGTTCTCGTGCCCGGTGCGCGGGTCGCCGTCGGCGCCCGCCATGGTGAAGGCGTTGCGCTCCCAGTCGCAGGACGCGCCCAAGCGTTGCAGTTGCTCGACGATGGTGCCGCCATACTGCCCCTTCCACTCCCAGACCTTTTCCAGAAACGCATCACGGCCCAGATCGCGGCGCGGCGGCTGGCCGGTCGATGCCAGCATTTTCTCGACCTGAAGCTGGGTGGCGATGCCCGCGTGGTCCTGTCCGGGCTGCCAGAGCGTGTCGAAGCCGCGCATCCGGTGCCAGCGCACGAGGATGTCCTGAAGCGTGTTGTTGAAGGCATGGCCGACATGCAGCGCGCCGGTCACGTTCGGCGGCGGGATCATCACCGTGAAGGTTTCCTTGCGCGAGGCATTGGCACCGGCGCGAAAGGCCCCCTTTTCCATCCACTCGCGGGTGATGCGCGGCTCTGCGGCGGCTGCGTCGAAGGTCTTGTCCATGGCCATGGCGTTGGTCCCGTCTCATGCGTCTGATCGGAATGGGTGATAACGCTCAATGGCGGCGAGGGAAAGGTGGCGCTGTCAAATTGTGCCGCGCCCCGCGCGGGCGTATCGCGACCTTCCGCCGGGCGCGTCTTTCAGGTGACGACATCCGGGCCATCGCGCCCGGTGCGCGCGCGGATCCCCGCCACGGCCTCTGCTGCCGCCTTTACCGGGGCAAGGGCCGCCTGCGGGTCTTGGCCCAGATCGCCGGTCGGGGCTTCGTGACGCTCGAGATAAAGGCGCAAGGTTGCCCCTTCGGTCCCCGTGCCCGACAGGCGCAAAACGGCGCGCCCGCCGCCCTCGAACGTCAAGATCACGCCTTGGCTGGTCGCAACCGACCCGTCAACCGGGTCGGTGTAGTCGAAATCCTGCGCCTCCACGATGGTCAGAGGACCGGCCGCCTGCCCCGGCAAGGTCGCCAGCGCGGATTTGAGGTCGTTCATCAGGGCGTTGGCCACCGTCGCGTCAATCCCGTCAAAGTCGTGGCGCGAATAATAGGTGCGGCCATAGGTTGCCCAGTGGTCCGCCATGATCTCTGCGACAGATTGACCGCGCGTGGCGATGATATTCAGCCACATGAGCACCGCCCAAAGCCCGTCTTTCTCGCGCACATGGTCCGAACCGGTGCCCGCGCTTTCCTCGCCGCAGATCGTGGCCCGGCCCGCGTCAAGCAGCGTGCCGAAGTATTTCCACCCGGTCGGCGTCTGGTGACATTCGATGCCAAGCGTCCGGGCGACCCGGTCCGCCGCCCCCGAGGTCGGCATGCTGCGCGCAATACCCGTGATCCCGTCGCGATACCCCGGCGCGAGATGCGCGTTGGCCGCGATCACCGCGAGACTGTCGGACGGGGTGACATAGATGCCCCGGCCCATGATCATGTTCCGGTCCCCGTCCCCGTCCGAGGCGGCCCCGAAATCGGGCCCGTCCGCCGCCATCATCGCGGCAACAAGGTCCGAGGCCCAGACCGGGTTCGGGTCGGGGTGCCCGCCGCCAAAATCGGGCTGGGGCCGGTGGTTCACGACACTGCCGCCGGGCGCGCCAAGGCGGCGTTCGAAGATCTCGACGCCATAAGGCCCGGTGACCGCGTGCATTGCGTCGAACCGCAGCGTGAAACCGCGCGCGATCAGGCCCCGGATGGCATCGAAGTCGAACAGCGTCTCCATCAGGTCGGCGTACTCCGTGACCGGATCGACAATGTCGATGCGCATGTCTCCGAGCGCGAACTCACCGTCCTGCGTGTGGTCCGGGGCGTCCGCTTTCGCGATGCGGTATTCGGTGATCTTGCGGGTCCGGGCGTGGATTGCATCGGTGATCGCCTCGGGGGCGGGGCCGCCGTTGGCGATGTTGTATTTCAGGCCGAAATCGCCCTTGGGCCCACCGGGGTTGTGCGAGGCCGAGAGGATCAGCCCGCCATCTGTTTCATGCAGGCGGATCAGGTGCGACACGGCGGGCGTGGACAAAAGCCCCGCGCGCCCCACGATCATGCGGGCGACGCCGTTCGCCGCCGCCATGCGCAGGATGATCGCGATGGCGACATCGTTGAAATACCGCCCGTCGCCGCCGAGAACATAGGTTTTGCCGGCGGGTTCGATCGCATCGAAGATCGCCTGCACGTAGTTTTGCAGGTAGTCGGGGCTCAAAAACGTGGCGGTCTTCTTGCGCAGCCCGGAGGTGCCGGGTTTCTGGCCGTCGATCGGTCGTGTGGCGTGGGCTTCAATCTGCATCTCTATGGGTCATCCAAGTCGGTCGATTTTCGTGGAAAGATGGATCAACGTCTCGGTCGACTTGACCCCGTCGATGGTGCCAAGACGGTCGAGTGCGGCATCGAGCGCCGCCGTGGTCGGCGCGGCGAGCGTGAGGACGAGATCGGCGCGACCAGAGGCGGTATGGGCAGCGGCAACCTCCGGCATCCGGGCCAGACGGGCGATGACGGCCCCGGTTGCGCGCGGTTCAAGCGCCAACAACACCGTGGCGCGGATCTGCCCAAGCGTCGCATCCTCGCCCAGCCGAAGCGCGTAGCCGGAGATCGTCCCGGTCCGCTCAAGCCGCTCGAGCCGCGCCTGCACGGTTGAGCGCGCCAGCCCGAGATCACGGGCCAGATCGGCCACGGGACGCCGGGCATTTTCGCCAAGCAGGGCCAAAAGCTTTCGGTCAGTATCATCCATATCGCCACGCAATCCGACGAATTGACGAAAGTAAACCGCATTTCGCCCGATCCGCCGCTTTGAATCGACGGAAAACCACCGGATGCTCAAGAAAACATCGTGCAGGAGCCCCATGAGCCGCTTTTCAAGCATTTGGGCGACGGAGATTGACCATCTTCGCGCCGACACCCCGCGCAATCCCGTGCTCTACTTCGCACCCGAAACACTGGCCGAGACGCACCGCAGGTTGCGCGCCGGCTTCGCGGGCGAGGTGACATATGCGGTCAAGGCCAACGACAACCCCGGCGTGATCGAAACGCTGGCGCAGGGCGGCATGCGGGCCTTCGACGTGGCCTCGCCTGCCGAAATCGCGGCGCTGCGCGCGTTGGTTCCGGGGGCGGCGCTGCATTACAACAACCCGGTGCGCGGGCGTGATGAAATTGCGCTGGCGGTGGAGGCCGGGGTCACGTCCTATGCCGTTGATGGGTTTGGCGAGTTTGACAAGCTCTGTGCGCAGGTGCCCAAGGGGCGCGAAATGGCCGTGCGTCTTGCGCTTCCCGTCGCGGGCGCAGCCTATCATTTTGGCACCAAATTCGGCGAAGGGCCGGAGGGCGCGGCAACCTTGCTCCGGGCGGTCGTAGCGGCGGGCTATACCCCTGCGATGACCTTTCACCCCGGCACGCAATGCGAAGACCCGGCGGCCTGGACGCAGTATATCGAAACCTGCGCAGAGGTGGCGCAGGCGGCGGGGGTTCGGTTGGAGCGGCTCAACCTTGGTGGCGGGTTCCCCTCGGATCGTGGACAGGGCGCCCGGTTGCAACCGATCTTCGATGCGATCGAGGCAGCGGTGACGCGGGCGTTTCGCGCGCACCGACCGAAGCTCTTGTGTGAGCCCGGGCGGGCGATGGTGGCCGAGGCCTTTACGGCGGCGTTCCGGGTGAAGGCCGAGCGCGCCTGTGGCGGATTGTTTCTGAATGACGGGATCTATGGCCTTCTCGCCGAGCTTCCGATCATGGGGCCGCACCACCGGTTGCGCGTGGTCTCGCCCGAAGGCGTGATGCGCCGGGGCGCGCCACGGCCCCGTGTTCTCTATGGCCCGACCTGTGACAGTCTCGACAGGTTGCCGGACACGGTCGATCTGCCCGATGACGTGGTCGAGGGCGACTATGTCATCTTCGACGGGATCGGGGCCTATTCCACCGCGACGAACACCCGTTTCAACGGATATGGGGCCTACGATATCGTGACGGTGCGGCGGTCTGGACATCGCGCGTTGGGCGGTTAGTCTCGCCCCGAACCGCGCGGGGAGACAGGCATGGAAAAGTTCGGCAAGGCACAGGCGTTCACGCGTCTTGAAGATATTCGATTTTTGAAAGGTGAAGGGCGATATATCGACGATATCGCACCGTTTGGGTCGGCTTATGGATATTTCCTGCGCTCGCCGGTCGCCCATGCCACGATCACAACGTTGGATGTCGACGACGCGCGGGGCGCGGATGGCGTGCGTCTGATCCTCACGGCGGAGGATCTTGAAGCGGCAGGTGTGAAGATGGAGATGTGGGCCTCGCAAGTCCCGAACCGGGACGGAAGCCGGGGGGCAAAGCCCGCCCGCCCGCCCTTGGCGAAGGGCAAGCTGCGCTTCGTGGGCGAAGCGGTGGCGTTCATCGTCGCCGACACGCTTGAGGCCGCGCGTGACGCTGCCGAAATGATCGAGCTGGATTTCGATGAACACCCCGCCAAGACCGATCTCGCCCCCGGCGGGGCGGTGGTGCATGACGCGGTGCCCGATAACGTGGCCTATGATTTTGGTCTGGGGGATGAAGCCGCGACCGAAGCCGCCATTGCCAAGGCCGCCCACGTGGTGACAAGGACCATTCCCGACACCCGCGTCTATGCCGTTTCGATGGAGCCGCGCGGGGGCTTTGCCGAGGTGATCGAGGGCGGGCGTCTCCATCTTGCCATGTCCGGGCAGGGCGTGTGGGGCCCGAAATCTCAGATCGCGAAGGCGCTGGGTCTGGACGAGGATCAGCTTCGAGTGACAACGCCGGACGTGGGCGGCGGTTTTGGTATGAAAGCGCAGATGTATCCCGAATACATCGTGCTGACACATGCAGCGCGGGTGTTAAGTTCGCCGGTGCGCTGGATGGCGGATCGCACGGAATCGATGCTCTCTGATAATGCCGGGCGCGCGCTGACCTCGACCGCGACGCTTGCTTTTGACGAAAACTACAAGATCACCGCCTACAAGGTCGAAACCCTGAGCGACCTTGGCGCCTATAGCAGCCAGTTCGGCCAGCCGATCCAGTCGAACCTGTTCGCCCGGGTGCTGACCGGCGTCTACGACATCCAGACCGCGTGGCAGAACGCGCGGGGCATTCACACCAACACGGTGCAGGTCGATGCCTACCGCGGGGCCGGGCGGCCCGAGGCGATCTATGTGCTCGAACGGATGATGAATTTCGCCGCGCATGATCTTGGGCTTGATAGCTGGGATCTGCGGCGGCGCAATTTCATTCCCGCCGATCAATTCCCCTATGACACCGTGTCAGGCGAAACCTATGACGTCGGGGATTTCGACCGTGTGTTGTCGCGGGTCGCGGAAGAGGCCGATCTTGGTGGCTTCACCAAACGATGCGAGGCGTCCAAGGCCAAGGGGCGCTTGCGCGGCATCGGGCTGGCCTTCTACATCGAATCGATCCTTGGCGCCCCCGAAGAGGATGCGACCCTCGAATTCACCGATGATGGTCATGTCCGGCTCTATGTCGGCACCCAATCCAACGGTCAGGGGCATGAGACGGTTTTTGCAAAGTTTCTGTCCGATCAGACCGGGATTCCGGTCGAAAAGATCGAAATTGTACAAGGCGACAGTGATCGCATCGCGCGCGGCGGCGGCACCGGCGGGTCGCGCTCTGTCACCGTGCAGAACAACGTGACGCTGGCCACGATCGACACCGTCATCGCCGGGTTCAAGGCGCTTTTGGCGGCCGAGGAAGGCGTGGACGCGGACGACATCAGCTTTGATGACGAGGTGTTTCGCATTCCCGGCTCGAACCTCACCCCCACCATGCTCGACACCGCCGCACTGGCCCATGCGCGTGGGCGCAAGGATCTGATGCGGGTGACCGAGACGGCAAAGCTGCCTGCCCGATCGTTCCCCAACGGGGCCCATGTGGCCGAGGTCGAGGTTGATCCCGAGACCGGCGCGGCGCGTCTTGTGCGCTACACGGTCACCGATGATTTCGGCAACATGATCAACCCGCTTCTCGTCGAAGGACAGGTGCATGGCGGCGTGGTGCAGGGGGCGGGGCAATTGCTCATGGAACACGCCGTGACCGATGAGGACGGACAGGTCGTGACGGCGAGCTTCATGGATTACGCCATGCCGCGCGCCGACGATGTGCCGTTCATGAAATTCACGACCGAACCGGTTCCCTCGACCGCCAATCCCATGGGCATGAAGGGGTGTGGCGAGGCCGGGACGGTCGGGTCGATGGCCGCGGTCGGCAACGCCATGGCCGATGCGCTTTGGCAGGCGGGGGTGCGCGATCCGCAAATGCCCTTCACCCCGCTTCGGGTCTGGCAAATGATCCAGGACGCGCGCTGAGGTCCACGTGGAGAACAGGGTAAGACCCGGTCATGTCGCTTCGACGCAGGATCAATCGCACGCTTCACGGGCTCACCGGCGGTGGGTTCACGCGGCTGCGCAAACTGTTGCGGGGCAAGGTGCTTTGGGCCGGGGCGCAAACGCCGTCGCGCGCGCCGGTAACCCATGTGATCCTGCTCGACGGGACCATGTCGACGCTGGAGCCGGGGCGCGAAACCAATGCCGGGCTGGTCTATCGCCTTGCCGATGAAATGCGCCGGCGCAGCGGCTCGCCGCGCCTGTCGGTCTATTACGAGGCCGGCATCCAATGGCGCGACTGGCGTTCAGCCTGGCCGGTGGCGACGGGCAAGGGCATCGACGCCCAGATATGCCGCGCCTACGGCGTGCTTGCCAGCCGGTATCGCCCCGGCGACCGGGTCTTCCTGTTCGGTTATTCGCGCGGGGCCTTCGCCGTGCGCTCGCTCGCCGGGATGATCGACCGGGTCGGGTTGTTGCGGGCCGATCAGGCGACCGTGCGCAATGTCGAGACCGCCTTTCGCCACTACCAGGCCGACAGCCTGAGCGCCGCCGGGCACAGCTTTGCCCAAACCCATTGCCATGGCTATGTCGAGATCGAGATGATCGGGGTCTGGGATACGGTGAAGGCGCTTGGCCTGCCCTGGCCGATCATCTGGCGGCTCTTCGAACGCCACCACCGGTTTCACAACGCGAGCCTCGGGTTGAACGTGCGCCATGGCTATCACGCGCTGGCGCGTGACGAGACGCGGCGTGCCTATCAACCGATCCTGTGGCGCACCTTTGGTGAATTTCCCGGTCGGATCGAACAGCTGTGGTTTCCCGGCACACATGGCGATGTCGGCGGGCAATTGGACGGGTTCGAGGCGGCGCGCCCCCTGTCCTGGGTATCGCTCAACTGGATGCTTGCGCGCGCGGAAGAGACCGGTCTGCCGCTGCCCGAGGATTGGGGCAAGCGATTTCCTGCGGATCCCGACGCCCCGTCCATGGGGCATCGGCACGGCTGGGGCAGGCTCTTTTTCCTGCGTAGTGTCCGGCAGCGCGGCAATGACCCTTCCGAGGCGGACTGGCAGCCGGACCCTGCCGCCCACAAGAATGCCCAGACGGAACGCGAGGGTGCGCGATAACCCGCGCGCTCACCCCACCTGCATGATGATGCAGGTGGTCGACCCGGTGGCATAGAGTTTACCATCCTCCACCCCGCGTATTTCACCGCTGGCGATCCCGGTCGACCGCCCGGCATGCTGGACCCAACCGGTCGCCTCGATCTCCATGCCGATCGGCAGGGGGCGGGTGATGTTCACCTTGTATTCGAGCGTGGTGTAGACCGACCCTTTCGGCACCTTCGTCATCACCGCGCAGGCCATGCAGCTATCCAGAAGCGTGCCATACCAGCCGCCATGAACCGTGCCCATCGGGTTGCAGACCTCAAACGTCGGGGCGCCCCGAAAGACAACCTTGCCGTCCTCCACATGGGTCGCCTCGTAATTCATCGTGGTGCCGATCGGGGGGCCGGCCAGATCGCCCGCAAGCATTCTTTGCATGAATTCGAGGCCGGACATGGACAGGGCTTCGGCCTGTGACGGCAGGTCGTCGGGGGTTTGCGCGCGCATCTGGATCTCCTTTTCACGCGTGAGCGTTGCGCTGCCTGGCCACGGGGGCAAGCGTGACGTTGGGTTCGGGCGGGGGGCAGGTCGGGGGGGCAGGTCGGGGGGGCAGGTCGGGCGGCAAGCGGGGACATCCGGAGAAGCTGGCGCACGCAAGGTGAAAATTTTTCACACGCGCGCCGTTGACACGCTCGCGTGACCTCCCTAGCTATGCGCCGTTAGCACTCGCGTTCCGTGAGTGCCAATATCGAATTCAATCGAGTTGAGGAGCCTCAGAGATGGCATTTACTCCCCTGCATGACCGCGTTCTCGTCGAGCGCGTCGAGAGCGAAGAAACGACCTCCGGTGGCCTGATCATCCCTGACAGTGCCAAGGAAAAGCCGGCCGAAGGCAAAGTTGTTGCCGTTGGCGCCGGGACCAAGGACGAAGACGGCGACCGTATCGCGTTGGATGTCAAGGAAGGCGACGTCGTGTTGTTCGGCAAGTGGTCGGGCACCGAAATCACGCTCGACGGCAAAGAAATGCTGATCATGAAAGAATCCGACATCATGGGCATCATCGCCTGATCGTCGACCCGAAACATCTCTACAAGGAGTTAAACCATGGCGAAAGAAGTCAAGTTCGACACTGAAGCCCGCAATGCGATGATGCGCGGTGTGAACGTTCTGGCCGATGCGGTCAAAGTCACCCTCGGCCCGAAAGGCCGGAACGTGGTCATCGACAAATCCTTCGGCTCCCCGCGGATCACCAAGGACGGTGTCACGGTGGCCAAGGAAATCGAGCTCGAAGACAAATTCGAGAACATGGGTGCGCAAATGGTGAAAGAAGTCGCCAATCGCACCAACGACGAAGCCGGCGATGGCACCACCACCGCCACCGTGCTGGCCCAGTCGATTGCGACCGAAGGCATGAAGGCCGTGGCCGCCGGCATGAACCCCATGGACCTCAAGCGTGGGATCGAGCTTGCCACCGCGAAAGTCGTGGATGCGATCTCGGCATCCGCGCGTGAAGTGAAGGATTCCGACGAAGTCGCGCAGGTCGGCACGATTTCGGCCAACGGCGAAACCGCCATCGGCCGCTTCATCGCGGACGCGATGCAGCGTGTGGGCAACGAAGGTGTCATCACCGTCGAAGAAAACCGTGGCATGGAAACCGAAGTCGAAGTCGTCGAAGGCATGCAGTTCGACCGTGGCTACCTGTCCCCCTACTTCGTGACCAACCCGGACAAGATGGTTGCCGAGCTGGAAGACTGCTACATCTTGCTGCACGAGAAAAAGCTTTCGTCGCTGCAGCCGATGGTCCCGCTTCTCGAGCAGGTCATCCAGTCGCAAAAGCCGCTTCTCATCATCGCTGAAGATGTCGAAGGCGAAGCGCTTGCAACCCTCGTGGTCAACAAGCTGCGTGGCGGCCTGAAGATCGCAGCCGTCAAGGCACCGGGCTTTGGTGATCGCCGCAAGTCGATGCTGCAGGACATCGCGATCCTGACCGGCGGTCAGGTGATCTCGGAAGACCTCGGCATGAAGCTTGAATCCGTGACCATGGACATGCTCGGCACGGCCAAGAACGTCAACATCACCAAGGATGAGACGACCATCGTCGACGGTGCGGGCGACAAGGCCGAGATCGAAGCACGCGTTTCGCAAATCCGTCAGCAGATCGAGGAAACCAACTCGGACTACGACCGTGAGAAACTGCAAGAACGTGTGGCCAAGCTGGCCGGCGGTGTTGCCGTGATCAAGGTCGGCGGCATGACCGAAACCGAGGTGAAAGAGCGTAAGGATCGCGTCGACGACGCCCTGAACGCCACCCGCGCTGCCGTGCAGGAAGGCGTGATCGTGGGCGGTGGTGTCGCGCTCGTGCAGGGGGCGAAGGCGCTCGCAGGTGTCGAAGGTGAAAACAGCGACCAGACGGCTGGCATTGCCATCGTGCGTCGCGCGCTGGAAAGCCCGCTGCGCCAGATCGCCGATAACGCCGGTGTGGATGGGGCTGTCGTGGCCGGTAAGGTGCGCGAAAGCGATGACGTCACATTCGGCTTCAACGCGCAGACCGAAGAATATGGCGACATGTTCAAGTTCGGCGTGATCGACCCGGCGAAAGTGACCCGCACCGCGTTGGAAGATGCGTCTTCGATCGCTGGTCTGCTCATCACCACCGAAGCCATGATCGCGGACAAGCCCGAACCGGCTGGTGCCGGCGGTGGCGGCGGCATGCCCGACATGGGCGGCATGGGCGGCATGATGTAAACGCCGGTGTCCGCGCTGCGGATACGGACAAGATCGAACAAGGGCGGCGCGCAGGCGTCGCCCTTTTTCATGGCGTGCCGAACGGCCCGTGATCCACGCCCGCGACCCATGCATCAGACGCGGGCCGGGGATGTCGAATTTCCGGGCCTCAAACCTTAAAGTCGTCCGCCATAACGCCTATGTGAACAGGACGCTGCTTTTGCAAAAAGGACACCCATCATGTTGCGACAGGCGCTTATTTTCATTTTTCTCATGGCGGCAACACCGCTCGCCGCGCAAGAGGGCGCATCCTTCTCGCTCGGCGGGGATCAGTTTCTCGCGGGCCGGACCGTGGACGCCAGCCGCGCGGTCGACGGCGATGTCTTTGCCGCGGGCAACAGCGTCACCGTCACCGGCGACGTGGGTGGGAGCGCGCATCTCGCGGGCCGCAAGATCATCGTGAATGGCCAGATCGGGACCAACCTTTATGCCGGGGGCTTCAGCGTGGATGTGAACGGCGCTGTGTCGGGCAACGCGACGCTCACCGGCAATTCCATCCGGGTGGATGAGCCGGTCTCGGGCAACCTTCGGGCGATGGGCGCGGATGTCTACCTCAGGGCCCCGGTGGCCGGCAGCGCCATTCTCGGGGGTGACGGGGTTGTCATTGATGCCGCGATCCTGGGCGATCTGGCGCTTGGCGGCAGCGACATTGATTGGGGCGAAAGTGCCCGGGTCGACGGGACGCTGCATCTCTATGTCGAAGAGGGCGAAGAGATCGAGGTTCCGGCGCGCGTCGCCACGGCGGACCGGGTGGAACTCCACCCGATGTCGGCTTGGGACGGGGACGTCGAGGCCGCTGAAGAGGACGAGCCGCGCGGGTTCTGGGCGCGTCTGGGCGGGCTTTTCGGCCCGGTCCTGATCACCGGCGTGATCGCCACCGCGCTGGCGGCCCTTGCCCCCGGGTTCACCGCGAGCCTGCGGGAACGCGCGCTGGCGCAACCGGGTCGCACCCTGTGGATCGGGGCGCTGGGCCTGTCTGCCGTGACCGGCGCGACCGTGGTGCTGGCCATCACCGGCATTGGCATTTTCGTTGCACCGCTGGCGGTCTTCGCGGCCCTTGCCTTGGGGGCTGCGGGCTACGTGGTGGGCGCCTATCTTCTCGGGGTCTGGGCCATGACCGCCGTGGGGCAGGAGGTGCCGCAAAGCACGCTTGACCGCGCGATCGCCGCCTTTGTCGGGGCCGGGCTTTTGACCATCGCGTCCCTGATCCCGTTCGTCGGCTGGCCTGCCGTGGTTGCCGTGCTTCTGGTCGGGGTCGGCGGATTGGTGATCCGGCTGTTCGAGCCGGCGTTCTTTGCAAGGGCCTGATGTGAGAGGCTTGCCCAGAATGACGCGCACCCTTGCGCTTGGCCTTTGTGCAGTCGTCGCGTCATCGGTCTGGGCGCAGGACGCCCGGGCCGATTGTGCCGTGCTGTTGCACGGGCTGTCGCGCACCTCCGCGTCGCTTCTGATCATGGAGGAGGCGCTCACGCAGGCGGGCTATGACGTGGTCAACCGCGACTACCCCTCGACCGACGCCCCGATTGACGAATTGGTCAAGGCGGTGCCCGAGGCCGTGGAGGCCTGTCCCGAAGGTCCGGTTCATTTCGTCACCCATTCGCTCGGGGGCATCCTGTTGCGCGTCTGGCTGGAAGATCATCGACCGGAGAACATGGGGCGGGTCGTGATGCTCGCCCCCCCGAACCATGGCACCGAGGTGGTCGACCGTTTCGCCGACCTCGCCGCCTTCGAATGGATCATGGGGCCCGCCGGGCTCGAACTTGGGACCGGGCCGGGATCGACGCCCAATGCGATTGGCCTGCCGCGTTTCGCGCTTGGGGTCATCGCCGGGGATCGGTCGTTGAATCCGATCCTGTCGGCCATGATCGAAGGCGAGGATGACGGCAAGGTTTCGGTCGCTTCGACCCGGATCAAGGGCATGGACGATCACATCGTTCTGCCGGTGACCCACACGTTCATGATGTCCAATCCGCTGGTCATCGCCGAAGTCGTCGAATTCCTTGAAACCGGCGCCTTTGATCACGATCTCACGGTTGCCGATGTTCTGGACCGCATTGCGCGCGAGGCAGGCTACCGAAACTGAGCCGGACGCGGTCGCAGGGTCACAAGATGCCAATCTCGGCCAGCTTTTTTTCAAGCTCGACCGGCAGATCGCTGTCCCCCGCGCGTGCCTTCGGAAGGTCGCCGGGCGCGTCCCCCGCTGCGAGGTATCGCCAGCCCTGAAACGGGCGGCGCGGTGCTGCGTTGGTGCGGATGATCTCCTGATCCAGCACGAGCCCGCAACGCCGTATCCCGTCGTCCCCGATCACCTCGTCGAGCCGTTTGATCCGCTGGCGGGCGAGAATCACACCCTTGAACACCCAGTAAAGCGACCCGCCCGCCAGCAGCTCGGCCTCGCGTTTCGGCCACATCCGGGTGACGTGACGGGGTTCAAAGTGCTCGGCCCCGCCCGCGCGCAGGGCCTGCCAGGCCGCCAGGTCTTCGACGTTTTCCGCGCCGACGCAGAGTTTGACCAAGTTTACATGGCTCACAGGCAATGCCCCCAATATGTCACGCCGCTACATCTTTGGTGCCTCGCGGCGTGACTCACCCAAATGTTCTGTTATATTAGGTCTTCTCCGGCTGCCCGTGCAACCGGGGGCTAGCCATTAGACCGTTCACGTAACCGTTCAACAAGGACGTGCCATGACCCGTTTCGCCGCCCCGATCGCCGAGCAAATCTGGGATATGAAATACCGGCTGAAAGAGGCGGATGGCACACCGCGCGACAAATCGGTCGAGGATACATGGCGGCGGATCGCCCGCGCATTGGCCGCCGGCGAGCCGGATCAGGAAGAGCGGTTTTACGGCGCGCTCGAAGATTTCAAATTCCTGCCCGCCGGGCGGATCACCGCAGGCGCGGGCACGGCGCGGCAGGTGACCCTGTTCAACTGTTTCGTGATGGGCACGATCCCCGACAGCATGGGCGGCATTTTCGACATGTTGAAAGAGGCCGCGCTGACCATGCAGCAGGGCGGTGGGATCGGCTACGATTTCTCGACCATCCGTCCGCGCGGGGCGGATGTTCTGGGCGTGGCGGCGGATGCCTCGGGCCCCTTGAGCTTCATGGATGTATGGGATGCCATGTGCCGCACGATCATGTCGGCGGGCAGTCGCCGGGGCGCGATGATGGCCACCATGCGGTGCGATCACCCCGATATCGAGGATTTCATCAGCGCCAAATCGGATGCCGCGCGGCTGCGCATGTTCAACATGTCTGTGCTCGTGACGGATGATTTCATGGAGGCGGTGAAGGCCGACGGGCCATGGAACCTGACCTTCGGCGAGACGGTGTATCACACCATCCCGGCGCGCGATCTGTGGAACAAGATCATGCAGGCGACCTATGATTATGCCGAACCCGGCGTGATCTTCATCGACCGCATCAACCAGATGAACAATCTGTCCTATTGCGAAGACATCTCGGCCACCAATCCCTGCGGCGAACAGCCCCTGCCGCCCTATGGCGCCTGTCTTCTGGGGTCGATCAACCTCGCCCGTCTCGTTGCGGACCCGTTCACCAAGACCGCCTCGCTCGACTACGCCGCACTCGACGATCTGGTCGCGACCGCCGTGCGCATGATGGACAACGTGGTGGATGAAAGCCGCTTTCCGCTTGAGGCCCAAAGACAGGAAGCGCAGGCGAAGCGCCGTATCGGTCTGGGCGTGACCGGGCTGGCCGATGCGCTCCTGATGCTCGGGCTGCGCTATGGCTCGGATGAGGCGGCGGCACAGACCGAGGCCTGGATGAAACAAATCGCGCGCGCCGCCTACCTCGCGTCGGTCGAGCTTGCGAAAGAAAAAGGGTCCTTCCCGCTTTTCGATACCGAAGCCTTCCTCGCCTCCGGGTCGATGCAGGCGATGGACGAAGATGTGCGGGACGCGATCCGCGCGCATGGCATCCGCAACGCGCTCCTCACCTCCATCGCACCGACCGGCACGATCAGCCTCTACGCGGGCAATGTGTCATCCGGGATCGAGCCGGTCTTTGCCTATGCCTATACCCGGAAGGTGCTGCAAAAGGACGGCACGCGCACCGAGGAAGAGGTGGTGGATTACGCCGTGCAGATGTGGCGCGACACCTTCGGGGATGCCGCGCTGCCCGACTATTTCGTGAACGCCCAGACCCTCGCCCCATCCGAGCATGTGAAAATGCAGGCGGCGGCGCAGCCTTGGATCGACAGCTCGATCTCGAAGACGATCAATTGCCCCGAGGATATCTCCTTCGAGGATTTCAAGGACGTCTACATGCAGGCCTACGAGACGGGCTGCAAAGGCTGCACCACCTACCGCCCGAACGAGGTGACGGGATCGGTGCTCTCGGTCTCGGCAGACAGCGAAAAGGTCGCTGAAACCGACCGGGGGCAGGGCGATGTCGTCTATATCTCGGAGCCGCTGGACCGGCCACAAGAGCTTGATGGTTCGACCTACAAGCTCAAGTGGCCAGATAGCGAACATGCGATCTACATCACCATCAACGACCTGATCGTCGGCGGGCATCGCCGCCCCTTCGAGGTGTTCATCAACTCGAAAAACATGGAGCATTTCGCCTGGACCGTGGCGCTGACCCGGATGATCAGCGCGGTGTTTCGCCGGGGTGGGGACGTGTCCTTCGTGGTCGAGGAATTGAAGGCGGTGTTCGACCCGCGCGGAGGGGCGTGGATGCAGGGCAAATACGTGCCCTCGATCCTTGCGGCCATCGGCGGTGTGATCGAACGGCACATGATCGCAACCGGGTTCATAGCGGGCGAAGGCATGGGGTTAAAGACCGATCCACAGGCCGAAGTGATCGCCATCGGTCAGGGTCAGGGCCGGGGTCCGGCCTGCCCGTCCTGCGGCCAATATGACATGCGGATGGTCGAGGGCTGCATGACCTGCGCCGCCTGTGGCCATTCCAAGTGCGGCTGACATCCGACCACAACTGCGCCATCGCCGCTTGACGATACCGGCCCGCTGAGGCCTTCTTCGTGCATGTTTCCGATCCGCGATCACAACCCGTCCGAGCGAACGCCATATGTCACCTACGCGCTGATCGCCATCAACCTGGTGGTGTTCTTGTGGCAGCTTTCGCTCGACCAGCGCAGCGAGAACATGTTCATCGTGAGCTACGGGGTGGTGCCTGCGGTGGTGACGCAAGGGTTTGGGTTCGAGACCCTCGTGACTTCGATGTTCCTGCATGGCGGCTTCATGCATTTCATCGGCAACATGCTGTTTCTGTGGGTCTTCGGCGATAACCTTGAGGACGAGTTGGGTCATTGGCACTTTGGTCTTTTCTATCTCGCCTGCGGCGTCGGTGCGGCTTTCGCACAGATCCTGCCAGACCCGACATCGCGCGTCCCGATGGTCGGGGCCTCGGGGGCGATCGCGGGGGTCATGGGGGCCTATCTTTTGTTTTTCCCCAAGGCGCGGGTCGATGTGCTTTTCATCATCATCGTGATCATTAAGATCATTCCCCTGCCGGCCTGGATCGTGCTTGGCGCCTGGTTCGCGCTCCAGCTTTTCAATGGCGCGGCGACGCCGATCGAGGGCGGTGGTGTTGCCTATTACGCCCATATCGGCGGGTTCGTTGTCGGGTTCCTCTGGGCCTTGCCGAAATGGGTGCGCGAGGGCGGGCCGGATTTCTGGCGGCGCACCCATGGGCATCCGCCGCACCCCGAGGCGCGTTACCGGTTTCAGGAAAGCGCGGTGCCGACCGTGCGCAGGCGCAAGTAATCGGGCCTACGCCCAATCATGACTGCAAGCCGTCCGGGTGGATCAGTTCGGGCCTACCGGGGAACTGGACAGGAAAGTCGACATGTTGTTCGCAAGCTCTGGCACGGAAGACGAGACGCTGAACCCCGCCGCCATGCCAAGCATCACGATCACCGCGACAAGGGCAATCCAATCGACGGTAACGGCACCCTCGTCGTTACGAACATATCTTGTCAGAAGTCTCTTGATGGCTTCCATGATGGCTTTGCTCCGTTTCGCTTGACCCGACGTTGGTTGCGAAATCAGGCGCGAGTGGGGCATTGCCATGCCGTGTGTACGAAATCTTTAAGTCAGCGATGATCAATCGCGAACAATCTTGGCGAATTGATCGAAGATTGTTTCGTTTGCGGCAATAACCTCGCCATCCGCGAGGATATTTCCCGACCGGTCGAGCGGTTCGATCAGTCCGCCCGCTTCCTTGACGATCACGACGCCAGCGGCAAGATCCCACGCGTTCAGGCGGCGTTCCCAGTAGCCTTCATACCGGCCCGCGGCGACATAGGCGAGGTCGAGCGCGGCAGAGCCCCAACGCCGCACACCGGCGCAGGTGGGCATGATCCGGGCCAGGTCTTGAAGCGTGTCGGGCAGATCGCCGCGCCCGCCAAAGGGCAGCCCGGTGGCAAAAATCGACTCGATCATCTTGGTGCGGCCCGAGACCCTCAGCCGCTGGTCGTTCATGAAGGCCCCGAAGCCTTTCTCCGCGAAGAACAATTCGTTCTTGGCGGCATCGAAGATGACCCCGGCGACCACTTCGCCCTTGTGTTCGAGCGCAATGGAAATGGCCCAATGCGGCAAACCGTGGAGAAAATTGGTGGTGCCGTCGAGCGGATCGACGATCCAGCGCCGGGTCGGGTCAACACCCTCTTCCGATCCGCCTTCCTCAGCAACCCAGCCGTAATTCGGGCGCGCCTCCATCAACTCGGTCTTGATGATCGCTTCGGCGGCAAGGTCGGCTTTCGACACGAAATCGCCCGCCCCCTTCATCGAGACTTGCAGGTTCTCGACTTCGCGGAAGTCCTTGACCAAGGATCGCCCCGCTTTTCGCGCGGCTTTGATCATGATGTTCAGGTTTGCGCTGCCTTGCTGCATGTCCGGGGCTCCTATGGACCGGGCCGCGCGACCGGGCGCGGGGGGATCAGGACGCGCGTATACGCGCGGGGATGGGGTTTGCCAAGGGTTTGCAGGGCGCATAGGGTTCGGGCGTGTCGCTGCGTCAGATCATCGTAACCTCGCCCGCCTCGACCTTGCCCTACCTGGTGCAGGCGATCGAGGCCGTGGGATGTATCGAATGCCGGGTCCTGACCGCTGGAGAGGACGGTAAAGCGGTGCTTCTCGTGTTGGCCAACGACGACAACCGGCAGGCGCTTTTGGACCGGATGCAGGCGGTGTTCGGCCCGGAAAACGACGGGGAATGGCGCATCACGCTGCTGCCCGTTGAGGCGACGATCCCGCGGGCCGAGGCGGAACCCGAGGCGCGGCGCGAAGTGGCGTCGACCGGGCTCACCCGCGAAGAGATCTACACATCGGTGTGGAAGAACGCGCGGGTGGATCGCAATTACATCGTGTTCGTCGTGCTCTCGACGGTGGTTGCGGCTTTCGGGATGCTGGCCAACAACGTGGCGGTCGTGGTGGGCGCCATGGTGATCGCGCCGCTGTTGGGGCCGAACCTCGCCTTGGCGGTCGGCGTGGCGCTTGGCGACGGGGCGCTCATGCGCCGGGCGCTGGTGACGAACCTTGCGGGCGTCGCGGTGGTCTTGGGCCTGTCCGGCGTGATCGGCGTACTGGCAGAGCCGGTATTCACCGCCGGGGAGCTCATGAGCCGGTCCGAGGTGGGCTTTGACGGGATGGCCATTGCGCTGGCCTCCGGCGCGGCGGCTGCGTTGTCGCTTGTCACCGGCATCTCGTCGGCGCTGGTGGGCGTGATGGTGGCCGTTGCGCTGTTGCCGCCGACCGCCGCGATCGGGTTGTTCGCGGGCTTCGCGCGCCCGGACCTCGTCATGGGGGCGGCGACGCTTCTGGCAGTCAACGTGGTCTGTGTGAACCTTGCCGCACAGGTCGTGATGATGACGCGCGGGATCACACCGCGCACGTTTTATGAGAAGAAAAGCGCGGCGAGAGCGCGGTGGATTTCGGCCGGGGTGTCCGTCACGCTCCTCATCGCGCTTGGCGCGCTGGTGTGGTGGCGGCTCATTCAACCGGCCGGGTGAGGGGGCTCGTTTTCGCCCGAGAGCAACTCTTCCATGAAGACCGAGAAAAGCTGCGCGCGGCTTTCGACGCCGGCCTTGGTGTAGATCGCGGTGCACTGGGCGCGCACGGTCCCCGGTGCGGTGCCCCGGATGCGCGCGATGTCATCGTTGTCGATGCCCTTGAGCACCATGAGCGCCACGTCGCGCTCAGACGGGGTGAGGTGCCAGTCGGTGAAAAATGCGTCGATGACCTCGGCCATGTCGCCACGGGCCGCTTGGCTCACGGTTTCCAGCGTGGCCATGCGGGCCAGAACGCGGCGCAATTCGATCATCAGGAACACAATGCCGCCGACCAACGCGACCGCAGCGACCGCTTCGAGCCACATGTGGACATCGTCCAGCGCGCCGTCGATCGCGAGGTCCGCAACCACATCGGCGACAAAGAACGCAGCCGTAACCGCCTGGAGCAGGATAACGGCGGCCAGAAGGACCGCCCGCCGTTCATGGGGTGTGCCGTTGAGGCCTGTCACCTTAGCGCTCCTTAACCTTGGGCTTTTTGCCATGAAACATGGCGGGGACCAAGGGACGACGCGTGACAAGCGTGTCGAGGACCACGCCTGCCAAGTGCAGACCGATGGAGATCAAAAGCCAAGTGAACAATCCTTCGTGTAGCTCTTCAACCCAGTCGTAGCCGAAGAAACGCACGGTTCCCATCATGTATCCCGTGATCCCCATTCCGATCACCGTGGCCCAGAGGTTGTAGGCCATGAGAGCCCCGGCGGGGTTGTGTGACAGGTGGCTCTGGTGCCTGCCCGAGAGATGCGACGCGAGATAGCGGATCGCCGCGACCGGGTTGGGCGGGAAGGCCCTAAACCGCGCGTGTTCGGTGCCGATCAGTCCCCAGAGGAGCCGCACGAGCACAAGACCGACCGCCGCATATCCGATGACTTCGTGCATGAGGCTTTCATCTTCGACCACGGTCGCATTGAGCACGATCGCCAAGGCGAGGCTCCAGTGGACGAGCCGCACCAAAGGATCCCAGACCCGAACGGTGGCGGCTTGGGGCGGCTTGGCAGCCGCCCCGGAGATCCCTGCCTCAGTCATCGGTGCCGACCCGGGTCACTGCGCCGGTCGCGGTATTCACATAGACCTCGGCCATGAAGCGGTCCTTGACCACGTAAGCTTCGATCTTGCCATACTCCATGTCGATCTTGCGCACGTCATAGCCAAGCGACGTGAGCGCGGTGCGGATCGCGTCGGGGTCTTTGCCGAGCAGGGTGCCAATGGTGAGATCGACGGGGGCGTTGGCCATGGAATAATTGTCGTCGTCCGAGGCGAAGGCCGGGCTGGTCATGGCGAGAGTGGCGAGGATCAAGAGAGATTTACGCATGGTGTATCCTTTCAGGTTGGTGCAGGGCGGAATGCCTGCTGGTGCGATAAACCTGAGAGGCTTCGGGGGGTGGCGCCATTGGAGCGGGGTTTAGGATGCGGGTCATAAGCGGGTGCTTATGTACGATGGGCAAACCCGCGGTGCCAAGATTGGAAGGGCCGCGACCCGGTCACGCCCGCTGGAGTCTCACCGGCTCCGTGCGCGCCAGTCGCATCATGTGGGCGATATAAGGCTTGGCGACGTCTTCGTCGCGGGTCGCGGCATACATGCGTTTGGTCAGGCCTGTCTCGGTGATCGGGCGGATGGCGTAATCGGGGTTGGTCTTATATTTGCCCAGCACCCAGTCGGGCAGGACGGTGACACCGCGTCCGGCGGCGACGAGCATCAAGATCACCTCGGTCAACTCCACGCTCCGCGTACCCCGCGGCTCGACCCGGGCCGGTGTGAGAAGCTGGGTGAAAATGTCGAGTTTCGCGCGCTCAACGGGGTAATGCAGAAGCGTTTCTTCCGAGAAATCCTCGGCCTCGATCCATTCGTGTTCGGCCAGCGGATGTTTGGCGGCGCAAACGAACATCGGTTCATAGTCGAACAGCGGCGTGAAGGTCACACCCGGAAGCTCGACCGGATCTGAGGAGATCACGAAGTCCACCTCTTCACGGCGCAACGCCTCGATCGCGTCGAAGGCGAGACGCATGCGGATGTCCACATCGACCTCGGGCCATGCCTCGCGAAACCCGTCGAGCACGGGAAACAGCCAGTCGAAACATGCGTGGCATTCGATGGCGATGTGCATGCGCCCCGAGCGGCCAGACTGCATCGCGTGAAATTCGTCTTCCAGCCGCGACACCTCGGGCAGCACCCGTTCGGCCAGACGCAAGAGCTTGAGCCCGGCGGGGGAGAGTTTCATGGGCTTTGAGCGGCGTTGAAACAACTCCATCCCCGCTTGGTCCTCAAGCCCCTTGATCTGGTGCGACAGGGCCGATTGGGTGATATGCAGAATGTCGGCGGCCCGCGCGAGCCCGCCCGCTTCGTGAATCGCCCGGATGGTGCGCAGGTGACGGAATTCGATATACATGTGAGGGCTCCTCATATTCTTTTTGAATATTATGAATTTGCCTCACTAATGACAAGGGCGTAGCACAGGGGAGAACAGGAACACCGGAACGAAACGAGTCTGACCCATGACACCGCCCCGCATCTCTTTCGAATTTTTCCCGCCCAAGGATGTCCAATCCACCTTTCGCCTGTCCGACACGGTGCGCGACCTATCGCTGCTTGCGCCCTCTTTCGTCTCGGTGACCTACGGGGCCGGGGGCACGACGCGCGAATTGACCCATGACGTGGTGACCACGATCCACCGCACCTACGGGCTTCCGGTGGCCGCGCATCTGACCTGTGTGAACGCGTCGAAATCCGAAACGATGGACATCGTCGACCGCTACGTGGACGCGGGCGTGACCGACATCGTGGCGCTGCGGGGCGATCCGCCCAAGGGGCAGGGCCATTTCACCGCGTCGAAGGACGGCTTTGCCAATTCCGTCGAGCTTGTCGAAGCGCTCGCCAAACGCGGGGATGTGAACATCCGCGTCGGGGCCTACCCCGATCCGCATCCCGAGGCGGGCCATGCCGATGCCGATGTCGAGTGGCTCAAGCGCAAGATCGACGCAGGCGCGACCAGCGCGATCACGCAATTCTTTTTCGAATCCGACACATATTTCCGGTTCCGTGACAAATGCGTCGCCGCCGGGATCGAGGCCCCGATCATTCCCGGCATCCTGCCGATCGACAAATGGTCCGGGGTGCGCAAATTCGCGATCGGCTGCGGCACGCCGATCCCCACATGGCTCGACGAAGCTTATGAACGCGCCGAACGGGACGGGCGGGCAGAGCTCTTGTCGGTGTCCCTGGCCACCGAGCTGTGCACCGAGCTGATGGAAGGCGGAGCCGAAGACCTGCATTTCTACACGCTCAACAAGCCCGGGCTGACCCGCGACATTGCCCATGCGTTGGGCGTGTCGCCCCGCGTGGTCTTGCAAAACGTGGCCTGAGAACCGGGGCAGGCCCCTCGTTCACGATTGCTCGGGGGTGATGGCGCGGCCTGTGTCAGACAGGTCGTATCGCCCCGTCTCGACCCGGATGAACCAGCCCAAGTGGTTGTCATACATGATCCGGGTCGCGCGGGCGACGCCGGTCGTGTGTGCGATGTCAGCACCTTTCGAAGGGCCATGTGCGGCGAGATGGGCGTGGATGCGCGCGCAATCCTGTTTATAGGCCGTCGTGATCTGCCCGCGCGTGCCCCCAAGGTTCGGGTCCCCCGCGCGCGCCGCGAATTCTTTCAAAAGGCGATCACGCCGGTTCTTTGACTTGCGCGGCCTGAATTCCGCCGGGTCGCAATGGACCTGCACGCCCCCATCCCCGAGCCGCACCGACAGAACCCCGAGTCCGAGGCGTTTGCACAGCCCGATGTTGCCCTTGAATGCCCGCCACCCAGATTTTCCGGTCCAGCGCGGCACCGCGACATAGACCGCGTCGGTGATCGCCTGTCGGGCCACGGCCTGTTGCAGAAGGGTGAGCGAAAAGCCCGCCTTGAGTTCGACCACGAGCGGGTCGTCACCGGGGCGCTGCGCCACCACGTCGGCAGGGCCGATCTCGGATTTCACCTCGTATCCCAAGCCTTCGAGCCAGGTCTTCACGGGGGGGTAGAGATCGGTTTCGGTGACGTTGCCCATGGGACTTTCTAGCGCGGGCGACGGATCAGCCCAAGGGGGTGGTGACATTGGACCGGGGCGCGCCTATACAAGCGCCGAAATTCAACACCCACAGGGGAAAGAGCATCATGACAACCCTCGTTTTCGGGCACAAGTCGCCCGACACCGATTCCACCGGCAGCCCGATGATCTGGGCGTGGTATCTGAACACCGTCAAAGGTATCGAGGCCAAGCCCGCGCTTCTGGGCGAACCGAATACGGAAGCGGCCTTCGTGCTCGATCGCTGGAAACAGGCCAAGCCCGAAATCCTGTCGTCGCTCCCCGACGGGCAGCGGTGCGTGGTGGTGGATACCAACAACCCCGCCGAGCTTCCCGCCAACATCAACGACGCCGATGTGGTGCAGATCATCGACCATCACAAGCTGGTGGGCGGGCTCGAAACGGCGGGCCCCATCGACATCACCATCCGCCCGGTCGCCTGCACGGCCACCATCATGTATGACCTGATGGGCGATGACACGGCGAAGATGACCGACGACATCCGCGCGCTGGCGCTGTCGTGCATCCTGTCGGACACGCTTGAGTTTCGCTCGCCGACCACCACCGACCGCGATGTCGAGGTGGCCCGGACGCTCGCCGCCGAGCTTGGCCTGTCGATCCCAGACTATGCCGCCGAGATGTTCGCGGCCAAATCGGACGTCAGCGCGTTCTCGGATTCCGAGCTGTTGCGGATGGATTCAAAGGAATACGAGATCGGGGGAACCAAGTTCCGCATCTCGGTTCTCGAAACCACGGCACCCGAGATCCCGTTAGGTCGCAAGGACAGCCTGATGGAGACGATGAAGACCGTCGCCACCGAAGACGGTGTCGATCAGGTTCTGCTTTTCGTCGTGGACATCCTGCGCGAAGAAGCCACGCTTCTCGTGCCCAACGCCCTAGTCAAAGAGGTCGCCGAGAAAAGCTTCAACGCGTCGGTTTCGGGCGACACCGTGGTTCTGCCGGGGGTCGTGAGCCGCAAGAAACAGATCATCCCGAACCTCACGGTGTGATCCCGCCAAAGACCGGAATTTGAAAAGAGCGTCCGCCAAGGGCGCTCTTTTCTCATGCAGGATGTCTGAAAAGTGCAATCCGCCTTTACTTCGCCGTGGCAGGCGGTAGCGTAACATCTGGGTCAGAAGGCCAGACACCGGACATCGTCGGAGATCACCATGTCGTTTCGCCACGCCACGCTTTTAGCCTTCCTTGTTGCCGGGGTGCTCACGCTGCTGCTGCTGCTCGTCCCCGGCGTGGTGTTCTGGCTTTTCGGGTTGGATCAGACCGAGGCGGCGACTGTAATGGTGCGCCGCTGCGGGGTGCTGTTTTCCGGCATCGCGATCCTTCTGTGGGGCGCGCGCCGCGCCAAAGGTGCGACGCAGGTGGTCTTTGCCCGGGGTATGGTGGTGATGATGGGGGGCATGGCGATCCTTGGCTTGGCCGAGTTTCTGGCCGACCGCGTGGGCCCGGGCGTCTTCGTCGCGATGACGATCGAAACGCTGCTCGCCGTGGCGTATCTGCCCTATATCCGGCGGCGGTTCTGAGCCCGCGCGGTCTACGGCGTGACGGTCTGGTAGCCTTCAGAGATGATCCGCCGGATACCGCCTTCGACCGAGATGATCCGGTTCGGGATCAAGGCGGCGAGCTCATCCGCGGCGACCTGCGTGCGGTTGCCGCTTCGGCAGATCAGCACGAGATCGCGACCATCCGCCAATTCCGGGCCCAACTGGCCAAGAAACCGTTCGGGCGCGGTATAGGTGAACAGAAGCGATCCCTCGACGACGCCGGTTTCGGCCCATTCCTCGGGCCGCCGAATGTCGACCACCAAGGCATCGCCCGTGGTCAGCTCTGCGACCGACACGGGACCATGTTCATAGGCGAGGGTCTGGTCGTCAGGTGACAGGGCAAGCCCCGCGCCCGCGAGGATCGCGAAAGCCGCGCCGATCGCCAAAAGCGTGTTGCGCCGTGTTGTGTTGGCCATGGCCCGACCTTTCTCAAGTCTTCGTGATTTTGAATATGATGACCCGGCGGCGGTTTGCAAGGGCCACGTGGCGGGGCCTTTGAAAGATGCAGGATTTCGCCCGGCAGAAATTTTGCCCAAGCGGCGCGATCCGGGTCGCACGCGCGCCGGACGCGGGGTAGAGAGGGGCGATAGCGCGAAAGACCCCGCAACAATGCGACCGCAGGAGACCCCATGACGCAGATCATCGAAAGCCTTGCCGAGATTTCCGCCCCCTATGATGCGCTGTTTTGCGATCTGTGGGGCTGCGTGCATGACGGGCACGCCCCGTTCCCGGCAGCCATCGCGGCGCTGCGGGCGTTTCGGGCAAAGGGCGGGGTTGTCGTGCTCGTCACCAACGCGCCGCGCCACCGGGGCGCGGTGGCAGAGCATCTGGCGGAGATCGGCCTGCCCGAAGACACCTGGGATACCATCGCAACCTCGGGCGATGCCGCGCGCGCGGCGATGTTCACCGGAGCGGTGGGGAAAAAGGTTTGGTTCATGGGCGAAGCGCGGGACGCCGACTTTTTCGATCCGATGCAGATCATCGACGATCCGCTGCGCATCGAACAGGTGTCTCTCGACAAGGCCAAGGGGATCGTCTGCGCTGGTCCTTTCGATCCGCTCGCCCCGCTCGAAGATCTGCGCCCGCAGTTGCTCTACGCCAAGCAGAAGGGATTGAAGCTTCTCTGTGCAAACCCGGATATCGTGGTCGACCGGGGCGAGGTGCGCGAATGGTGCGCGGGGGCCGTCGCCGCGCTTTATACCGAGATGGGGGGGGAAAGCCTGTATTTCGGCAAACCGCATCCGCCGATCTACGATCTGGCGCGCCGCCGCCTTTCGGCGCTTGGCAAACTGCCGTCCGACCGGCGCATCCTTGCCATCGGGGATGGCATCGCAACCGATATCAAGGGGGCCTTGGGCGAAGACTTGGAGTCGCTCTTCATCACCGGTGGGCTGGCCCGGGCCGAGACGAAGACCGCGCCGCAGCCCGATGCGACCGCGCTTGCGGCCCTTGTGGAACGGGAAATGATCACCCCGACCTATGCCATGGGATATCTTGGCTAGGCTGAAATCCGGCCTTGATTTCTGCACCCGCAAAGTAATATTGTTGCCCAATGCCGGAGTTTCGGTAATTTATGTTGCGTGGAGAAAATCATGTTGGACAATCTGCCCCGGGGAACGATTTGTATCGAAGACCTTGAGATCGGCATGTCGCGCCATGTGACCAAGGAGGTGACGGATCGCGATATCGAGTTGTTTGCCGAGGTGTCGACCGACCGCAACCCGGTGCATCTTGATGATGATTATGCCCGCGACACGATCTTCGGCGGGCGCATTGCCCATGGGATGCTGACCGCTGGGCTGATTTCGGCGGTGATCGGCGAGCAGCTTCCGGGGCACGGCACCATCTACATGGGCCAAAACCTCAAATTCCTCGCGCCCGTGCGTCCGGGTGACGTGGTGCGCGCCGAGGTGACGGTCATGGAAATCGACCATTCCAAGCGCAAGGTGACGCTGAAGACCGAATGCGTGGTCGATGGCAAGCCGGTTCTGAAAGGCGATGCCACCGTTCTTGCCCCGTCGAAGAAATTCGATTGATCCGACGGGGGCGCTGCGTCGCCCCGGCCTTGCACACAGACATCCCGCCCCGGGCCTCTCGTCAAAGCGCGTCGCGCAACATGGCGACGGGATAAGCGAGACGCAGTAGGTTTCGGCGCAGCGCGGGGACCGGAAAACGCCCCAGTGGCGCCTTGTGCACCCGGGATCGCGCATCCTCACCCAAGAGCATGCGGGCGGCGAGGTGACCCGTATAGCTTCCCATCGCGAGACCATTCCCGTGATAGGCCATGGCGACCAAGGCGCTCGGATCACCGTCGATGGGGCCCAGATGGGGCAGCAGGCGGGCCGAGAAATTCACGAAACCGGACCAGTGATGCGGAATGTCCACGTCGCGCCAAGCCGGAAACATCCTGCGAAAATCCCGGATCATGCGCGCGGTCGACCGCGCTTCGGCCCGCGCCGTGGCGCGAATGCCGCCGCGCATGCCGAACAGGAACCGGCCATCGGGCAGCAGGCGGAAGTAATGCAACAGCGCCCGGCTGTCATAGGCCATCAGGTCCGAGGTCCAGCCTTGGCGCGCGCGCTCCGCACGGCTCAGGGGCCGGGTCATGAGCACGCTGGATTGAACCGGAAGGAACCGGCCCCTGAGCCACGGGTGCAGGTCTTCTGCCCCGTAGCCGTTGGTGGCAACCAAAAGCCGCCTTGCGGTGACCGTGCCCGCCGCCGTGCGCAACCGATGCTGCCCATCTACGGTCTCGATCCCCTCGACTCGGGTCTGGGCCCGGATGTCGGCCCCGGCCTGCGCGGCGGCCCGCGCCAGACCGGCACAATAGGCCCCGGGGTCGAGGGCAAAGCCGGCGCGCACATGCAGGCCCGCGTGAAACCCCGGACTGGACAGGCCCGCTTCCGTGAGCGCGGCCTGATCCAGAACGCGCGCCGCGATCCCCCGCGCGGCGTAGGCCGCCACCGCATCGTCAAACGCCCTTGCCTCGCGCGGTTTGTGGGCCATGAACACCTCGCCATCGGAATGTCGGTCAGCGTCGATCCCGTGGCGGTCAAGCAGGTCTCGCACATGGGAAATGGCGTCGACCTCGGCCTTGCGAAACTCTGCCAAGGCGTCTGCTCCGTGGCCCCGCGCGATCTGTTTGTCCTCAAGCGCGCTGCCCCCGAGACAGCAAAACCCGCCATTGCGCCCCGATGCGCCCCAGCCGGGGGCCTGCGCGTCAAGGACGAGCGGGCTGTGCCCGGCTTCGGCCAGCGTCAGCGCGGCGTTCAGCCCGGTGAACCCGCCGCCGATGATGGCGATGTCAACGCTCCGGTCGCTTGATAGCCGGGGCCAATCGCGCTCAAGCTGCCAGGCGCAGCCCGCGCGCGGCGCGTCCGAATAGGCGCGGGCTTCGTAGAGGGTTTTCAAAGGCGGCCAAGGTAGGTGCGGTATTCGATCTGGCTGATCGCCGTGGTGAGCTGCGAAATCTCGTCCCGGCGCACGGCGGTATAGATGTCGCGAAAGCCCTCACCGAAGATCGCGCTGGCGATGTCCGCGTCCGCGAACCGTTCGACCGCCGTGCCCCAGTCGGCGGTGAGCGGCGTGCTCTCGGTCTCGGTCTCTTCGTCGAGCGGGGGCGGGAGCGGCAGGTCAGGATGGTCCATGCCGTGAAGCATCCCGCCCAGAACGGCGGCGATGACGAGATAGGGGTTGGCATCCGCCCCGGCGATCCGGTGTTCAAGCCGTGCGCCGGGCCCCGAGATATCCGGCAACCGCACCGCGGCGGCCCGGTTGTCGATACCCCAGTCTGGCGTATGGGGGGCAAAGCTCATCGGTTGGAACCGGCGATAGGAATTCATGTGCGGGGCGAAGATCGCCTGCAACGGCTCCATCGTTGCAAGCGTGCCCGCGACACATTGCAAAAGACGGGGGCCGGGGGCGTTTGCCGCGCCTTCGTCAAACACGTTCTTGCCGGTCTCATCCACCATCGAGATATGAACATGCATCCCGTTGCCCGGATAGTCGGCGTAAGGTTTGGCCATGAACGTTGCCGCCATCCCGTGCCGCCGGGCGACGCCGCGCACAAGACGACGAAAGGTCAGCGCGTCATCGGCGGCGGACAGGACATCGTCGGTGTGATGAAAATTGACCTCGAATTGCCCGGGGCCATATTCCGCGATCAACGTATCGGGCGACATGCCCTGCGCGGTGGCTCCGGACAGGATATCGTCAAGGATTGCATGGGTGCGGTCGAGCACTTCGAGATCATAATTCTGCGCGGTGGGCGAGCGGTCCGGGGGCAGGGGGGGATCGTTCTGATCCTCGCGCGGCTGGTAGAGATAGAATTCAAGCTCGGTCGCGATCACGGGTTTCAGCCCGCGCGCCTTGAACCGTTCGAGAACGAGGGCAAGCTGCCTGCGCGATGAATACGCCGGGATCTCGCCCCTCTCGTCGATCATCTCGACCAGAACCTGCGCCGCGGTCCCCTTGGCCCAAGGCACCGGGTGCAAAGACCCCGCGACCGGCACCAGCTTTCCGTCCGGGTCGCCCACGGCGATGCCGAGCCCGGTGGCCTCGACCTCTTCGCCAAGAATGTTGGGCGCATAGGTGGACAGCGGCAGGCGCACGCCGCCGTTGGCCAGCTTTTCTTCATCGTCGCCCGGAAGCCATTTGCCCCGCAACACCGCGTTGATGTCACAAAGCATCAGCTCAAGACGATCCGGGCGGCCATGCTCGGTGCAAAAACTGGCGTATTCGGACAGGAAATCGGTGGTCACGTGGCGTTCTCCTCACGCATCCGGCGAATGGCCGCGCGCTTGGTGGTGATCGAGAAGCTGATCACGCCAATGGTGACGAGGCCGATCAGGATGGACGACAGCGCGTTGATCTCGGGGCTGACCCCAAGACGCACGGCGGAAAAGATCTTGATCGGGAGCGTCGTGGACGCGGGACCGGCGGCGAAAGAGGCGATGACGAGATCGTCGAGCGACAGGGTGAACCCCAAAAGCCAGCCGGAGATCACGGCCGGCGCGATGATCGGCAGGGTCACGGATCGAAACGCATCCCACGGGGTGCAGCCCAGATCATAGGCGGCTTCTTCCAGCGACCGGTCGAAGGACACCAGGCGGGACGACACAACCACGGCCACGTAGCACATGGAGAAGGTGGTATGGGCCAAGATGATGGTCAGCATGCCCCGGTCCAGCCCGACCGAGATGAACAAGAGCAGAAGCGAAAGCCCAAGGATCACGTCCGGCATGACAAGGGGCGCATAGATCATGCCGGAAAACAGCGTCTTGCCAAAAAACTTGCCCCCCCGCACCAACACGTAAGCCGCCGCCGTGCCGAGGATCGTCGCCAACGTCGAGGAAAAGATCGCAACCCGCAGGGTAACCCATGCGGCGTCCAGAAATGCCTCGTTGCGAAAGAGCTCGCCATACCACTTGGTCGAAAAACCGGCCCAAACCGTCACGAGTTTGGATTCGTTGAAGGAATAGATGACCAGAATGACCATCGGCATGTAGAGGAACGCAAAGCCAAGCGTCAGGGAGGTCGCGTTGAACCAGCTCAGGCGGCGCATCCGGCACCTCCGATCCTGGGGGCTTGCCGATGGATCATCCTTCTGCCTCCCGCTGCTTTTCCTCGTTTCTCTGGAACAGCACGATCGGGATCACGAGGATCGCAAGCAAGATCACCGCAACCGCCGAGGCCACCGGCCAATCCCGGTTCGAGAAGAATTCCTCCCAAAGCACCTTGCCGATCATCAAGGTTTGCGACCCGCCCAAAAGCGCTGGGATCACGAATTCCCCCATCACCGGGATGAAGACGAGAAAACAACCCGCGATGATTCCGTTGCGCGACAGCGGGAAAGTCACCAGCCAGAACGCCTGAAACCGGGTGCACCCAAGGTCTTCGGCGGCTTCGAGCAGCGATGTGTCCAGCTTTTCAAGCGCCGAATACAGCGGCAGCACCATGAACGGCAGGTAGGTATAGACGATCCCGATATAGACCGCGGTCGGCGTGTTCAGGATCGTCAGCGGTTCGCTGATCACCCCGATCCACAGCAGAAGCTGGTTCAACAGCCCTTCGTTCGCCAAGATCGCCTTCCACGAATAGACCCGGATCAGAAACGACGACCAGAATGGCAAGATCACCAGCATCAAGAGCGTCGGACGCCACTCCTCCGGCGCGCGCGCCATCCCGTAGGCGATCGGATAGGCAACGAGAAGCGCCACGAAGGTGGAAATGACAGCGATCTTCAGCGAAGAAAGATAGGCCATCCAGTAAAGGTTGTCGGTCGTCAGAAACCGGAAATTGTCGAAATCCAGCGCGCCGAAGAAGGATGTCAGCCCCGCCCAGCCCGCGCTCAGGTCCAGCGTCGGGGAATAGGGGGGGATCGACAGCGCCGGGTCCGACAGGCTGATCTTCACCACGATGATGAAGGGCACGAGGAAGAGAACGACCAGCCAACTGTAGGGCAGCAGGATCAGCGCGGCGCGTTTCATTCGGTCAGCACCACGCCAGCGGATGATCTGAAGCTGAGCCAGATCTTGTCTTCCCATGTGAAATCACGGCGCGACAGGCGGGTGGCATTGGTCATCGAGGCCTTGACCATCTGCCCCCCCGGCAATTCGACGTGATAGGTCGACAGGTTGCCGAGATAGCCGATGTCGATGATCGTGCCTTCGACGACATTGTCGCGGTCCTCGGGCGGTTCGGACGAAACGCGGATTTTCTCTGGGCGAATGGCGAATGTCACCGATGCGCCGGTCTCAAGCGAAAGGTCACATTCCGAAACCTCGATGGGCGCGCTGCCTTCGCCATAGTCGATCGAATAGGTGCCATCGCCACGCGCGGTGGCGGTGCCGCGAAACAGGTTCACGTCCCCGATGAAATCGGCGACATAAGTGCTCGCGGGCGTCTCGTAGATATGGGCGGGGGTATCGACCTGCTTGATCTTGCCATGGTCCATGACCGCCACGCGCGAGGCGACAGTCATCGCCTCTTCCTGATCGTGTGTGACGATGACGAAGGTGGTGCCGGTCTTTTCCTGGATATCCATCAACTCGAACTGGGTCTCTTCGCGCAGCTTCTTGTCGAGCGCGCCGAGAGGTTCGTCCAGCAGAAGGAGTTTAGGGGCCTTGGCCAGCGCGCGGGCCAGCGCGACGCGTTGCCGTTGCCCGCCCGAGATTTGGTGCGGTTTGCGCTTTGCGAACCGGTCAAGCCGCGTGAGGCGCAGCATTTCTTCGACACGGGCCGGGATCTCGTCCTTCGCCATGTCCGAGCGCTTCAGCCCGAAGGCGATGTTGTCCCAGACCGACAGGTGCGGAAACAGCGCATAGCTTTGAAACATCATGTTCACGGGGCGCAGGTTTGGCGGCACCCGCGCGATGTCGCGCCCGTCCAATTCAATGGTGCCCTCGGTCGGCGTCTCGAAACCCGCGAGCATCCGCATGATCGTGGTCTTGCCACAGCCCGACGGGCCGAGCAGGGCGAAAAATTCGCGTTCGTAAATGTCGATGGTCAGGTCGTCGATCGCGGTGAAATCACCGAAACGCTTCGTGACATTGGCGAAACGGATCAGCGGTTTGGCGTCCGGGTCGGTCCACGGGGCAAACACGTCTTGCGGATTGGAGTGCGCCATTTTTTCCCTCGATGCGTACCCCCTGCCCGCAGGGTCGCGGGCAGGGGCGATGTCACGTTCGGGTTCAGGTGCCCGATTTGATCGAGGTCCAAAGACGCGTCACGGTGCGCTGGGTCCGGAGCGGATAGGGGCGGGTCGTGAACAGGTTGTCCAACGTCGCCTCGTCCGGGTAGATGGCCGGATCACCGATCACGTCGTCAAGCAACAGCGGCTGCGAGGCCTTGTTGCCGTTGGCGTAATAGACGTAATTCGACGCGGCGGCCATGTTCTCGGGGTCCATGATGAAATTCAGGAACGTATGGGCCCCTTCCGGGTTCGGCGCATCGACCGGGATCGCCATCTGGTCGAACCACATCTGTGCGCCTTCTTTCGGTGCGTTGTAGGCGATCACGTTGCCGTTGTCGGCCTCGGCCGCCCGGTCGCGCGCCTGAAGCACATCGCCGGACCAGCCGACCGCGACGCAGATTTCACCATTTGCCAGCGCTTCGATGTATTCGGATGAATGGAATTTCTGGATATAGGGGCGGATCGGCTCGAACACTTCGCCCGCCATGGCGATGACGTCTTCGTCATGGCTGTCGGGGTTTTCGCCGATATATTTCAACGCCGCCGGGATCATTTCCGCCGGGGCATCGAGGAAATGCACGCCGCATTCGGCGAGTTTTTCCATGTTCGCGGGATCGAAGACGAGAGACCAGCTGTCGATCGGGGCGTCTTCGCCCAGAAGCTCCTGCACCTTGCCGACGTTCACGCCAAGGCCGGTGGTGCCCCACATGTAGTTGATCGAATACTCGTTGCCGGGGTCGTATTGATCGGTGCGCGAGCTGATCACATCCCACATGTTGTCAAGGTTCGGGAGCTTGGATTTGTCCAGCTTCTGGAAGGCACCGGCCGAGATCTGGCGTTGCAGGAAGGTGCCGGTCGGCACGACGACATCGTAGCCAGAGCCGCCCGCGAGCATCTTGGTTTCAAGCAGCTCGTTGGAATCGAACACATCGTAGATGAGATCGATGCCGGTTTCCTCTTCGAACTTGGTCAAAAGCGACTCGTCGATGTAGTCTGACCAGTTGTAGACGCGCACTTCATCGGCCATCGCGGCCGGGGCCGACAGGGCTGTCGCTGCAAAGAGCAGGGTTTTAAGTTTCATGTTTGCCTTCCTGTTGGGTTCAATGGGAGTCGCGCTCCCTTAACGCGGTATTTGATCAAATTCCTGAATATCCCGCAATGGTAATGTTGCGCGGGCCTCCTGTAACACCCGAACGCTGCCTGTCCCGATCCGCGCCCTGCGCCCGCCCGGTCCGAACGCACGCTCCGACGCCGGGAACAAACATGATCGGGCCCTGCGCATATTCGATCTGAATGGGAAAGTTTCAAGCCCTTATGGATGCGGCCCGCGAGATGGCGCCAACACCCTGACAAGACATGAGAAATCGGCCGCTCGGGATTTTCCGCGACGCCGCGCGTCCGGCCAACCGATCCGACGTGCCAAGGGGGAGGCTTCTCCTTGGCTGGCCAGGCTCCGGCCCCCGCCGCAAAGCGTTTGATCAAAACCATGTCCGCGCGCTAAGGTGCCCGGCATGCGATGGGCCCTGCGCCCGGTTTTCGACTGCGGACACAGATGAACCACGACCCTGCCAAGCTGCCCGACCACGAACGCGCATACCGTGGTGTTCGCGACATGATCTTGCACGGTGAACTGGCACCAGGACAGCCCGTCACGATTCAGGGCCTTGTCGACCAGATGGGTCTTGGCATGACGCCGGTGCGCGAAGCGATTCGCAGGTTGACCAGCCGCGGGGCGCTGGAATTCAAAGGCAATCGACGGGTCTGCGTGCCCGAGATGGATGCCGACACCTACGGCGAATTGGCATTCGTGCGTTTGTCGGTGGAACCCGAGCTGGCGCGCCGGGCGGTCAAATTTCTGGATTCAAACAAGATTTCCGTTCTGGAAGCGCTTGATGCCGATGTTGATGCGGCCATCGAGCGGGGTGATGTGCGCGGCTATCTGGAAAGCAACCGGTTGTTTCACACCCGCCTTTATGAGGCCTCCGGTGCCGAGGTTTTGTTGGCCATTTCCGAGATGCTCTGGCTGCGCTCCGGGCCATCGCTTCGGGTCATGCTGGGGCGGGCGGGCACCGCCAACCTGCCCGACATGCACCGCGAGGCGCTCTCGGCGATGCGCGCGGGTGATGCCGATGGTGTCGCGGCGGCGATCCGGGGCGACATCGAACAGGGCATTGCACAAGTGCAGGCCTCGCTTTCGGTTGCCGGTGGCCCGGGTGGCTGACGATCCGCGCGTTGACAGCCCAAAATTTGATCATATTGTGAGCGCCAGTTTTCCCTATGCCGGAGGGCGCCATGAACAAGATCACGAATCATATGCCGACTGCCGAGTTGCAGGCGCTGGACGCTGCGCATCACATGCACCCGTTCACCGCCAACGCCGATCTCGCAAAGCGCGGCGCGCGAATCATCACGCAGGCGGACGGGGTGACGCTGACTGACAGCGAAGGCGAAAAGATCCTCGACGCGATGGCCGGTCTTTGGTGCGTGAACATCGGCTACGGGCGTGACGAGCTTGCCGATGCCGCCGCGCGCCAGATGAAGGAGCTGCCCTATTACAACACCTTCTTCATGTCCTCGCATGTGCCCGCGATCGCCCTTGCCGACAAGCTTGCAGACCTTGCGCCCGGGGATCTGAACCACGTCTTTTTCGCCTCGGGCGGGTCCGAGGCCAACGACACCAACATCCGGCTGGTGCGCAGGTATTGGGACCTGATGGGCAAGCCCGGCAAGAAAACCATCATCTCGCGCAAGAACGCCTACCACGGAACCTCGATGGGGGCGGCCAGCTTGGGTGGTATGCAGGGGATGCACGCGCAGGGTGGCATGCCGATCCCGGATATCGTGCATATCGGCCAACCCTACTGGTATCTCGAAGGTGGGGACATGAGCCCGGAGGACTTCGGCCTGATGCGCGCGCACGAGCTTGAGGCAAAGATCGACGAGCTGGGTGAAGACCGGGTCGCGGCCTTCATCGCCGAGCCGATACAGGGCGCGGGCGGTGTAATCATTCCGCCCGACAGCTATTGGCCCGAGATCAGCCGCATCTGCGCCGAGCGTGATATCCTTTTGATCGCGGACGAGGTGATCACCGGCTTTGGGCGCACCGGCGAATGGTTCGGGACCGAATACTACGGGCTGGCCCCCGACATCATGACAATCGCCAAGGGGTTATCGTCCGGCTACGCACCTATTGGCGGCTCGATGGTGTCCGACAAGGTTGCCGCGGTGATCGGGCGGGATGAATTTACCCATGGCTACACTTACTCTGGCCACCCCGTCGCCGCCGCCGTTGCATTGGAGAACCTGCGCCTTCTCGAAGAGGAAAAGATCGTCGAGACGGTTCGGAACGACACCGGGCCCTATCTTGCCGACAAATGGCATCAGCTTGCCGATCATCCCTTTGTCGGGGAGACCACGATTGTCGGCATGATGGCCTCTCTCGCCCTGACGGCGGATAAATCGGTGCGCAAACCGTTCAAATCCGATGCGGGAACGGTGGGGTTCATGACCCGTGAGCGGTGCTTTGGCAACAACCTGATCATGCGTCACGTGGCCGACCGGATGATCATCGCCCCGCCGTTGGTGATGACGCGCGCGGATATCGATACGCTGTTTGAACGGGCGGTGATGTCGCTGGATCAGGCGTTTGAGGACGTGAAAGAGGCGGGACTTCTGGAAACGGCCGACTGATCAGGCAGGCAGGCGGGCATGGATATTCTGACGGTAAACGACCGGCCGGGAAGGTACCCGTCATCGGTGTATGCCGCCTCGACCGAAGCGCTCGCGCCGTGCCCGCCCGCGACAGGCGATCTGCGCGCGGATGTCGTGGTGATTGGGTCCGGGTATACCGGGCTGTCTGCCGCGCTTCACATGGCCGAAGCCGGGCTGGATGTCTGCGTGCTCGAAGCACAGCGCATTGGCTTCGGGGCGTCGGGGCGCAATGGCGGGCAGGTCGGAACCGGGCAACGGCTGGACCAGGACGCGTTGGAGGCGATGCTGGGCAAACCCCGCGCCCGCGATTTATGGGATCTCGCGCAGGAAGCGGTTGAGATGACCAAGACGCTGGCGGTGAAACATGCGCCGGACGCCGGGTTCACGCCGGGCGTGATCCATGCCGATCACCGCGCCCGGTTCGTGGACGAAAGCCATGCCTATGTGCGCAAGTTGCAAGAGGATTATGGCCACGATCAAATCCGTGCGCTGGACCGCGACGCCCTGCGCGCGCTCTGCGCGTCCGATGCCTATCATGGCGGCTACATCGACATGGCCGCCGGGCATTTGCATCCGCTCGCCTATGCCTTCGGGCTGGCGCGTGCCGCCCTTGCGGCAGGCGCGCGCATTCACGAGACGTCGCGCGTCATCCGGGTGACCGACGGCCCCACGGTGGTGGTCGACACCGAAAGCGCCCGCATCCGGGCCGATCATGTTCTATGGGCCGCCAATGGATACCTCGGGCAGGCCGAACCACGGATCGCCACCCGGGTCATGCCGATCAACAATTTCATCGTGGCGACCAAACCGCTCGGCGATCTGGCGGCATCCATCCTGCCCGGAAACAACGCGGTGGCCGACAGCAAGTTCGTGATCAACTATTTCCGCTTGTCGCAAGAGGGCCGGATGCTGTTTGGCGGTGGCGAAAGCTATGGCTACCGCTTCCCCCGCGACATCGCATCCAAGGCGCGAAAACCTATGGTCGAGATCTTTCCGCAGCTCGCGGATGCAAGGATCGATTATGCTTGGGGCGGGACGCTCGGGATCACGATGAACCGGATGCCGCATTTCGCCCGGCTTGGTCAGAACGTCCTTAGCGCCTCGGGGTTCTCGGGGCACGGCGTGGCCATGGCGACACTCGCGGGCCGGCTGGCGTCGGAGGCGGTCGCAGGACAAGCGGGGCGTTTCGACATCATGGCCGAGGTGCCGAGCCCGGGGTTTCCCGGCGGGATGGCCCTTCGCACGCCGCTTTTGATCGCCGGGATGCTCTGGTTTTCGCTGCGGGATCGGCTGTAGCCGGGGCTGGATATCACTTTTCCAACATTTCCGGCATGTCTTTTGCGTAGATCATCCCGCACCTGCACAAAAACCGTGCGCGCCCGTGTTTCGCCCGTGTTTCGGGCCGCCCCGGCGCAGGGGGTCATTTGCACCTTGGCCGGTGTGCGCGTAAAACCCGACCCATCGGCTTGTCACCCCGCGACGGGGCTGTCGGCCATGGGGACAGGCGGGCGCGAGATCCGGGATGAATTACGATAAGATCGACAAGAAAGCCCGCAAGGTCATGGAGACGAATGATCGCGGGCTCTACACGGTGCCGACACAGGGCCTTTATCCCTATCAATGGAACTGGGACAGCGCCTTTGCCGCCTGGGGGTTTTCCAGCTTCGATCCGAAACGCGCCTGGGCCGAGCTTGAGACGCTGTTCCAAGGGCAATGGGACACCGGGATGGTCCCCCATATCGTGTTTCACAAACAGGCCTATGGGTATTTCCCCGGCCCGGACGTCTGGGATATTCCGCGTATCCCGCATACCTCGGGCATTTCGCAGCCGCCGATCGCCGCCACCATGGCGCGCGCGGTCTTTGAAGCCGACAAGCATTACGGACGGGTGCATATGGAGCTTCTGTTCGGGCGGCTTGTCAGCTGGCATCGCTGGTGGATGCGCAACCGGGTCGAGGGGGGCATGGTCGCCATCACCCACCCGTGGGAAAGCGGGCGTGACAATGCCCCCGACTGGGATGCGGCGCTGATTAATGTCGACACCTCGCAGGTCGGCGAATACCACCGCTCGGACATCGACCATGTCGATGCCTCCATGCGCCCGTCACAACAGGATTACGACCGCTACGTCGCGCTCGTGCAACTGGCCCGCGATGCAAATTGGGACGAGGCCGCCATTGCCGCACGCAGCCCGTTTCGCGTGGCGGACGTGGGTATGACCTTTTTGTTTCTCCGGGCCTGCCGGGATCTTCTATCAATCGCGGCCGAGTTCGACCAAGGCACGGATGAAATCGAGGGCTGGATACAAACGCTGAAGCAAGGCGTGAAAGCCCATTGGAACGAGGCGCGGGGGCATTATGACAGCGTGAATTTGCGCACCGGGGCCTTCACCAACACCCTGACATCGGCGTCCTTCCTGAATTGGTATGCCGGTATCCGCGATGATCGGCAACTCAAGCATCTGCACCGCATCCTCGACCAGGTGCAATTCGGCGTCCCGTCGCTTGACCCGGAAAGCCCGCATTTCGATCAGCTTCGCTATTGGCGCGGGCCGGTCTGGGGCATGATGAATGCGCTCATAGGGGTCGGGCTGGCCGAGACCGGGCACACGGTGCTGGCCGAACGGTTGCGCAAGGATACCCAGCAATTGATCGCCGAACACGGGTTTTACGAATACTTCTGCCCGGTCGACGGGGCCGCCGCCGGTGGCGCGGCCTTCACATGGACGGCGGCCATATGGCTCACATGGGCGTCGCCCCATGCGAAAGGCCGGTTCTGACCCCGTCTTCTGTTTGACAATGCACTGTCCTCGCCGCCTTATCCGGACAGCGACAGGGGGTCTGAATGGCACGCGACATGTGGGAGTTTTGGGTCGACCGGGGCGGTACGTTCACCGATGTTGTGGCGCGGGCGCCCGATGGCGCGCTCAAGACGCACAAGCTTTTGTCGGAAAACCCTGAACGCTACCCGGATGCCGCCGTGCAAGGCATACGTGATCTCATGGGCCTAACGCGCGACACGCCTTTTCCGGACGAAAGCATCGCGGCGGTCAAGATGGGCACGACCGTGGCCACCAATGCTATGCTGGAGCGCAAGGGCGACCGCACCGCGCTGGTCATCACCCAAGGGTTCGCGGACCTTCTGGACATTGGGTTTCAGGCGCGCCCGGATCTTTTCGCCCTCGACATCCGCAAACCATCGCGGCTTCACCACCGCGTGGTCGAGGCGGTTGAACGGCGGGGCGCAGATGGGTGCTGTCTTGAACCCCTGGACGAGGACGCGCTTCGGCGTGCGCTGCGCGATGTATATGACAGCGGGACCGACGCGGTCGCGATCGCGTTCCTGCACGCCCATATCGCCCCGGATCACGAAAAACGCGCAGCCGAGATTGCGCGCGAGATCGGGTTTTCGCAGGTCTCTTGCAGTCACGAGGTGTCGCGGCTTGCGAAGATCGTGTCGCGCGCGGATACCACCGTGGTCGACGCCTACCTGTCGCCGATCCTGTCGCGCTACGTCGCGCAGGTCGCGGACGCGCTGGACATCGGGCGGGCCTGTGGGCGGCTTTTGTTCATGCAATCCAATGGCGGTCTGGCCGACGCGCGGCATTTCCACGGGCGTGACGCGATCCTGTCCGGTCCCGCCGGGGGTATCGTGGGTATGGTGCGCACCGCACAGGAAGCCGGGTTCGACCGGCTCATCGGCTTTGACATGGGCGGCACCTCGACCGATGTGAGCCACTACGCGGGGCTTTACGAACGCCGGTTCGAGACCGAGATCGCGGGGGTGCGCATGCGTGCGCCGATGATGGATATCCACACCGTCGCGGCGGGCGGCGGGTCGATCCTGAATTTCCGCGATGGCCGGTTCCAGGTCGGACCGGAAAGCGCGGGGGCGGACCCCGGGCCTGCGTGTTACAGGCGGGGTGGGCCGCTCACCGTCACCGATGCGAATGTCATGCTCGGGCGTCTGAACCCGGCGCATTTCCCGGCGATTTTCGGCGCCGACGGCACCCGGCCCATCGACCGTGATATCGTTGCCGAGAAATTCCGGGCGCTTGCCGCGCAGATCGCGCAACACACCGGGCAGGCCGAGAAAACGCCCGAGGAGACCGCCGAGGGGTTCTTGCAGATCGCCATCGACAACATGGCCAACGCGATCAAGAAAATCAGTGTCGAACGCGGGCATGATGTCAGCGCCTACACGCTACAATGTTTCGGCGGGGCCGGGGGGCAGCATGCCTGCCGGGTGGCGGATGCGCTGGGCATGACCCGCGTGTTTCTTCACCCTTTCGCGGGCGTTCTGTCGGCGTTTGGCATGGGGCTGGCCGATATTCGGGCGATGCGCGAGGCGCAGGTTTCGGTGTCGCTTGAGGATCTGGACGACATCGGCCCCCTGCGCAGGCGGCTGTCGGAGGCGGCCGAGGACACCGCCCGCAGCCAGGGCGCGCAATCGGTGGATGTCCTGTGTCGGTTGCATTTGAAATACGACGGGGCGCACCAGTCGATCCCCGTCGGGTATGATGCGCGCGAGACCATGATCGCGGCCTTCGAGGCAGCCCATCGCGAGCGGTTCGGGTTCGCGTCGCCCGAGCGCGCTATCGAGATCGACATGATGGAAATCGAAGCCATCGGGGCGACGGGCACCGACGCAGAGGCCAGCGCCCCCGCCGGTCCGCCCAAGCGCCTGGGCGAGATCGGCGTTTGGATCGATGGCCGAGAAACGACAACCCCGGTGTTCGACCGTGACAGCCTGCCGCAAGGCACCGCCTTCGACGGGCCCGCGATTGTCCGCGAAGAAACCGGGACAACCATTGTCGAGCCGGGGTGGCGGGCCTCGGTCGATGACCATGGCAACCTGATCCTTGCGCGTGTCGCGAAGGCTGCGCGAGAGGCGAGCATCGGGACCGATGCCGATCCCGTCATGCTCGAGGTGTTCAACAACCTCTTCATGTCGGTCGCCGACCAGATGGGCGCGACGCTGGCCAACACCTCCTGGAGCGTCAACATCAAGGAGCGGCTGGATTTTTCTTGCGCGATCTTCGACGAGGCAGGCGATCTTGTCGCCAATGCGCCGCATGTTCCGGTTCATCTCGGGTCGATGTCCGCCGCGATCAAGACGGTGATCTCGCAGGTCGGCGACAGGCTCGACCCCGGCGATGCCTATATGCTGAATTCCCCGTTCAACGGCGGCACGCATCTGCCCGATGTGACCGTCGTGACCCCGGTGTTCATCGACGGGCGACCGGTCTTCTGGCTGGGTTCGCGCGGCCATCATGCCGATATCGGGGGGCGCACGCCGGGCTCCGGCCCGCCGGATTCGACCCGGATCGAGGAAGAGGGCGTGGTTATCGATCTTGAAAAGATCGTCTCGAAGGGCGCTTTTCTGGAAGACGAGGCGCGCGCCATTCTCGGATCGGGGCGCTGGCCGGCGCGACAACCAAATCAGAACATCGCCGACCTGAAGGCCCAGATTGCAGCCAATGAAACCGGGCGTCGCGAAGTGCTCAAGGTCGTGGAAAGCTACGGGGTGGACGTGGTGCGCGCCTACATGGGGCATGTGCAGGACAACGCCGAGGAAAGCGTGCGGCGGGTGATCGATACCCTGTCGGACGGCGCGTTTCGCTATGCCATGGATGATGGCAGCGAGATCGTCGTCTCGGTCACCGTGGACCGGGCCGCGCGGCGTGCGCGGATTGATTTCACCGGCACCTCTGGGCAGCACAAAAACAACTATAACGCACCTCTTTCGATCTCGCGCGCGGTCGTTCTTTACACGTTTCGAACCTTGGTCGGGCGCAGCATCCCATTGAACGAAGGCTGTCTGAAGCCGCTGGATATCGTGGTGCCGGAAGGCTCCATGCTCAATCCGCGCCCGCCTGCCGCGGTCATCGCAGGCAACACCGAGGTGAGCCAGGCCGCCTGCAACGCGCTCATGGGCGCGTTGGGTGTCATGGCGGCATCGCAGGGCACGATGAACAATTTCATCTGGGGCAACGCAGCGTTCCAGAACTACGAAACCATCGCGGGGGGAACCGGCGCGGGCCCCGGCTTTCACGGCGCCGACGCGGTGCAAAGCCATATGACCAACACTCGGATGACCGACCCCGAAATCCTCGAAGCCCGTTTTCCGGTCCGGCTCGAACACTTTGCCGTGCGGGAAAATTCCGGAGGTGCGGGGGAATGGCATGGTGGCAACGGCGTTCTGCGCCGGTTGCGGTTTCTCGAACCCGTGACGGTCACCACGTTGACGAGCCACCGTGTGGTGCCGCCGTTCGGGGCCAACGGCGGCGAGGCCGGGGCCATTGGCGAAAACTGGGCCGAGATGGAAGACGGCACGCGGGTGCGGCTTGACGGAAACGACGAGATTGACCTGCCCGCGGGCGCGCTCATCGAAATGCGCACGCCCGGCGGGGGAGGGTGGGGTCAACCCTGATCGCCACCGATGCAATCGGCGATTTCACCACCGATGGTCTCGATGAGCGTGGTGTAGAACCCGGCCCCCAGTTCAAGGTCCCGGCCGAGCGGGTCGATCGTGCCGGTGCGCAGGTCAATGCCTTCCCCGATCGTCTCAAGCAGGGCGGGGTCATAAGCCGGTTCGGCGAAAAGGCAGGCGACACCGTGGTCATCGACGGTCTGTTTCAACGCGGACAAGGCCGCTGCTGACGGGGCAGAAGCGTCGCTTGGCCGGACCGATCCGATGATCTCGATCCCGTAGTGGTCCGCGAAATACCCGAAGGCATCGTGGAAGGTGACGATTTCGGCGGCTTGATGGGGTGCAAGGGTGGCGACGATCCGCGCGTCAGCCTCGGAGATGTCCGCCTGCGCGCGGGCTGCGTTTGCCGCGTAGGTTTCGGCATTGTCCGGATCAAGTTCGGCCAGCTCCTCGGCGATGGCGGTCACCCAGGCGCGGGCGTTGTCGGGAGACAACCAAGCGTGCGGATCGGTGCCATGATGCGCGTGCCCGTCTTCTTCAGCGTGATCATGCGCCGTGTGTTCCGCATGGTCATCCTCTTTTCCGTGATCGTCGTGGCCATGGTCATCGTGGTCTGCGTGCTCGTCATGCTCGTGATCGTCGCCGTGGTCATCATGCCCGTGGTCATCATGGTCCGCGTGCCCGTGATCATCATGATCTTCGTCGCCATGATCGTCATGCCCGGCGTCCTCGCCATGCGCGTGCGGGGCATCCATTTCGCGGGTTTTGGTGGTGGGAAGGTCGATGAGCGCCATGGTGTGCCCGCCCGAAATCCCGTCAAGCGCGCGTTCTAGCCAAGGTGCAAGCTCGGGGCCGACCCAAACCACGAGATCCGCGTTGCCAAGCGCGCGGGCCTGTGATGGCCGCAACTGCACGGCATGCGGGTCGCTTGAGCCGTCCACCAGAAGCGTCGGCTCGCCCAGGTCACCCATGACCTTGGCGACAAGCGAATGGACCGGGGCGATGTCCGCCACCACGTCCGGAACGTCGGCCTGCGCGGCGCTGGCCGACAAGAGAAGGGGAAGGGCGATGCGGTAGCTCATGTCTTGTTCCTTGGTGCGTGATGATATAACATCTATTGTTATAGTATAACAGAATGGCCCGCAACCCATGACCCGACCCGACCCTGCCGCGGCGTTCCATGATCACGACCATGCCGCCTGTGCGAGCGATGCTTTGGCGCAGGCGGAAGAGCTTTGTGCCCAGACCGGTGCGCGCTTTACGCCGGTCCGGCGAAGAACCCTTGAAATCCTGTTGGCCGAACATCGGGCGCTCGGGGCCTACGAGGTTCTGGAAAAGCTCGCCGAAGACGGGTTTGGCAAGCAACCGCCCGTCGCCTACCGTGCGTTGGAATTTCTCGTGGAACAGGGGCTCGCGCATCGCGTGCGGCGGTTGAACGCCTTCGCGGCCTGCACGCATCCCGGATCCGCCCATGCGCCGGTCTTCCTGATCTGCTCGACCTGCGATGCGGTTGCCGAGACGTCCGGCCAAAGCCTGCGCACCGCGTTGGACGCGGCGGCCGAGGGGATCGGGTTCAGCGTGGAACGCGCCAATATCGAGGCGATCGGCCAGTGCCCGAAATGCCGGGAGACGCGCCCGTGAAACTCCTTGAAGGCGAGGGTCTGACCCTTGAATACGGTGATCTCACCGTGCTTGATAACGTCTCGGTGTCTGTCTCCGAGGGCGAGATCCTGACGCTCATCGGGCCGAACGGGTCGGGGAAATCGTCGCTGGTTCGTGTGTTGGCGGGAATCGCGACGCCGAAGTCGGGCAAGGTGATGCGGCGCCCCGGATTGGTGATCGGCTACGTGCCCCAAAAGCTCGCCCTTGCACCCAGCCTGCCCCTGACCGTGGGGCGGTTTCTCAACCTGCCCAAGCGCCATGATGCCGCGTGGATCGCGCAGGTCATGGACGAGACGGGGATTACCGGTCTCGTGGACCGGCAGCTTGGCGAACTGTCGGGGGGGCAGACGCAGCGGGCGCTTTTGGCCCGGGCGCTTTTGACATCGCCCGACCTTCTGATCCTCGATGAACCCACCACCGGGCTCGACCAGCCGGGCGAGGCCGATTTCTATCGCCAGATCGAGCATTTGCGCGACACCAAGGGCGTCGCGGTCTTTATGGTGTCGCATGACCTGCATGTCGTCATGTCGGCCAGTGACCGGGTGATCTGTCTCAATCATCATGTCTGTTGCGAAGGCACGCCGCATGTGGTGCGAGATGCGCCGGAATACCGGGCCCTTTTCGGCCCCGGCACCAAGGGGGCGCTGGCCCTGTATCAGCACCAGCATGACCACAGTCACCACGATCATGGACACCATGATCACGACAAGGCGCATGATCATGCTGGATGATTTCCTGATCCGTGCCGCCCTTGCCGGTGTTGGGCTGGCCTTTGCCGTGGGCCCGCTGGGCAGCTTCGTAGTGTGGCGCAGGATGGCCTATTTCGGCGATGCCACGGCGCATGCGGCCATTCTCGGCGTCGCGCTGGCGCTGTTGTTTTCGGTGCCGGTCACGCTTGGCACCCTGCTCGTTGCGCTGACCATGGCGCTGAGCGTGAGCTGGCTGGTCGCCCAAGGTTATGCGATGGATGCGACGCTTGGGGTTTTGTCCCATTCCGCCTTGGCGGCGGGGCTCGTGGCCATCTCTTTCGTTCCGGGGGTGCGGGTCGATCTCTCCGCGTTCCTTTTCGGCGACATCCTCGCGGTCGGATGGTCCGATCTCTGGGTCATCTGGGGCGGGGCCGCGCTGGTCTGTGCCTTGATTTTCTGGCGTTGGTCGCGGCTTCTCACTGCCACCTTGTCCGAAGATTTGGCGATGGCGTCGGGCATCAACCCGCGGCGTGAACAACTGGTCCTGACCCTTGCACTCGCGGTGGTGGTCGCGGTTGCGTTGAAGGTGGTGGGAACTTTGCTGATCGCCGCGATGCTGATCATCCCGGCGGCGGCGGGGCGCAACCTGTCGCGCAATCCCGAGGCGATGGTGGCCTGGGCGATCGTGATCGGGGCGGCATCGGCGCTGGGCGGTCTCGCGGCGTCCTTCACCCTCGATGCGCCTGCGGGCCCATCAATCGTGGTCGCGGCAGCGGCGATTTTCGTCATCGTGGTGGTCCTGCGCCGGCGATAGCCGCGCTCACGGCAAGAGGTGCAGCCAGACCCAGACGGTGATGAGCGAGGCCCCCGTTGCCGCCAGCACGGCGGTGGCTGCGACCCGTTTTCCGACCCCGTACATGTTGGCGAAGAGAAAGGCATTCACGCCGGGGGCCATCGCGGCGGTCAGGACCGCCGAGCGGATCTGGCCGGTCGACAGGCCCAAGGCATGCACCATGAGCCATGTCACGCCGGGATGCAGGACAAGCGAGACGAAGATGATCCAGCTTACCACCCGCAGATCGCCCTCGGGCCGATAGTTGCGCAGCACCCCGCCAAGTCCGAAAAGCGCGGCGGGCAGCGCGGCTGTGGCCACCAGGTTGACCGCATCCCCGACCGGCAGGGGCAGGGTGAGACCGGACAGGTTGACCGCAAGTCCCAGCACGATGCCGATCAACATCGGATTGCGCGCCATGGTGCGCGCCACCTGCCGCAAAGGGCGCATCAATCCGCCGCCCGAGCCGGAGCGCACGATTTCCATCGCGGTCACGCCGATCAGGTAGCAGGTCGGCGCATGGATCGAGATGATCGCGAGATTGGGGCCCAAGGCGCCGGCCCCATAGGCGCGCTCGGTGATCGGCAGGCCCAAGAGGACCGCGTTCGAGAACAGGGTGGCGAAGCCGATCGCGACGCTGTCGGCCCAAGGCCGTTTGAACAGCACCCGGGCTCCGAAGAACCCCGCCGCGAACCCGAGAACCGCGCCGGTGTAGAACGACGCCAGGAGACGCAGATCGAAGGTGGACCCGAGATCGAGCTGCGACATGGCCCGAAACAACAGGACCGGAACCGCGAAATTCTGCGCGAATTTCATCAACCCGTCGACCGCGCCCTCGGTCAGCCCGAGCTTCCAGCGCGACAGGTAGCCAAAACCGATCACGAGAAAGACCGGCAGGACGACTTCGATCAGCGAGCTCATCAGCTCTCGACAGTGATCGTCATCCCGTCATGGGCCGGGGTAATGTGGTCGGGGGTCTCAGACTTCACCGTCTCGTAATCCAGGTCGATATGCATGTTGGTCAGCACCCCCGCCTTGGCCCCCGAGGTCGCGATCCATTCCAGCGCGCGTTCGAGATGGATATGGGTCGGATGCGGTTGATAGCGCAGCGCATCGAGAATGAAGGTCTCGACACCGGCGAGCGCCGTCCACGCGTCTTCATTCATGGCGGAGACATCTGGAAGATAGGCGAGGCTCCCGATCCGAAACCCAAGCGCGTCGATCGCGCCATGTTCGACCTCGAACGGGGTGAAGGCGATCGGGCCACCGGCACCGTCGATCTGGAACGGGCCACGGATAGTGAACAGGTCGAGGATCGGCGGGTAACTGGACCCTTCCGGTTGGACGAAGGCGTAGCCGAAACGCGACAGGAGCGCATCCTGTGTGGCCCCGTCAGCCCAGATGGGAAGCCGTTTGCGCATGTTGAACACGATCATCCGCAGATCGTCGATGCCATGGACATGGTCGGCGTGTGAATGGGTGTAGACGACCGCGTCCAGCGTGCCGATCCCGGCGGTCAAAAGCTGCTCGCGCAGGTCGGGCGAGGTGTCGATCAACACGCGGGTGGTCCCGCCGGTGTCTTCGCGCGTTACCAAAAGCGAACAGCGCAGGCGGCGGTTTCGCGGGTTGTCCGGGTCACAGGCCCCCCAGTGCCCGCCCAAGCGCGGCACGCCGCCCGACGAGCCGCAGCCAAGGATTGTGAACGTGGTCCGCGCCATCAGGCGGCTGCCCTGAAAGCCGCGGCCTTCCAGAACAAACGATCGAAATTCTCCTGCGTCTTGGCTGCGAAGTCCGGGTAATCAAGGCCAAAGACCTCGGCCCCGACGCGCGCGGTATGCGCGGTGTAGGCCGGTTCATTGCGTTTACCACGGTGCGGCGGCGGGGCAAGATAGGGGCTGTCTGTTTCGACGAGAATTCGGTCGAGGGGGGCTACTGAGAATATCTCGCGCAACGCGGTCGACCGGGGGAAGGCCGCGATGCCGGACATCGACAGGTAAAAGCCAAGATCGAGCGCCGCTTCGGCCAGCCCGCGCCCGGACGAGAAACAATGCATCACGCAGCTATAGGCCCCGGCGCGGTGTTCTTCCGCGAGGATTGCTGCCATGTCGTCATCGGCGTCGCGGGCATGGATGATGAGGGGAAGTCCGGTTTCGCGGGCCGCCGCGATATGCACCCGAAGGCTTTCCTGTTGCACCCCGGCGCTTTCGGCGGTGTAATGATAATCCAGCCCGCTTTCGCCGATCCCGACGAATTTCGGGTGTTTCGACAGGGCGATCAGGTCATCGACCGTCGCCATCGGTTCTTCCGCCACGCTCATCGGGTGGGTGCCCGCCGCGAAGAACACCGGGTCATGCGCCTCGGCGATGGCCTGCACCGCAGGCGCGGTCCTGAGCTTTGTCGCAATCGTCACCATGCGCGTGACGCCTGCCGTAGCGGCATTGGCAACGATGGTGTCAAGCTGACCCTCGAAATCGGGGAAGTCGAGGTGGCAATGGCTGTCTGTGATATTCGGCTGGTCGGTCATGCTGCCCGTTTCGATGCGGTCTCGTTGATCCTGAAAACCATATCGAGGATGAGTGCGGCAGGGTCAAGGTTCACGGCCCGGCCATGTGCGGCCTTGGCCGAAATCTCTTGCGCCAGCGTGGCCCAGGCCCGCGCGGCGGGGGCGTCGGGCGACAGACGTGCGGCCAGCGCGGCCTCGCCGGGGGCGGCTTCGATCACGGGCGGCTGGCCCGCGCCGCTGCGCGCGATCCGGGTCAGAAACAGGTCGATCAGGTGCAGGATCAAAGCGTAACGCGGCGCGTTCGCCGCGCCCGCAGCGCTGTTTGCCAAGGCAATGGCGCGGGTCCGGTCAAAGCGCGGGGTCTCGAAGATCGCGACGATATCGGCGTAAAGACCAAGCCCGCCCAGCTCGCTCAACCGCATCGCTTCGCCAACCGAGCCGCCCGCCAGTTCGCTTAGCGCCTCGGCGTCAGGTCCGGGGCTGGCCCCCGCCGCTTCGAGGGCGCGGGCCAGGTCGGGTGGGGCCAGCGGGGTCAGCCGCAACTCGCGGCATCGTGACCGGATGGTGGGCAAGAGGCGCGATGGCTGGTGGCTGACCAGCAGCATGGTCGCCCCCTTGGGCGGTTCTTCCAGCATCTTGAGAAGCGCGTTTGCCGCTTGCGTGTTCATCTCGTCGGCGGCATCGACGATCACCACCCGCCGCCCGCCGTCCGATGCGGACAGGCCGAAAAACTCGCGCAATTTGCGCACTTCGCCGACGCGGATGTCGGCGGACAGGCGGTCGCCCTTGTCATTCGGCCCGCGCCGCAAAAGACACAACCCCGGCTCGGCCATCTGCATCGACCGGCGCACGACCGGGTGGTCGGACGGGGTGTCGAGCGTTTCGGGCGAAGCGGGCGTGTCGCCGAAAAGCCCGCTATCGCCCGCGGGCGGGGTGGCGAGCAGAAACCGCGCGATCCGCCACGCAAGCGTGGCCTTGCCGACCCCGCGCGGCCCGGTGATGAGCCAGCCGTGGTGTAACCGACCAGAGGCATAAGCATCGAGAAACCCCTGCTCCGCGACCGCCTGCCCCAAGAGCTGGTCGGTCTCACGCGGGTGGGGCGCGCCTTCGATACGGTCCGGTTCGGGAAGCTCGGTCAGATCAGCCATGGCCACACTCTACGGGGGACGTTGGCCGGGTGGTAGGGGCGAATTGACGGTGTGCTGCCCCGGAAAGGCCCGGATTTTTGGGGGCTGATCGGCCCTGCAGCCGGTGGAATTTTCGGCGTGGTTCGGGCAAGGCTGTTTTATTACCGTCAGCTTTGGTCTAAAAGCGACACACTCATTCATAAAAATGTCGCATGCGAAATGATATCTTTAAACGCGCGGCAAACAATCAACGGGGAGTCACATGAAAAATCTGAAAACCGGGCCCGCTTGGGCCAATCCGACACGTCGCTCGATCCTTGCGGGCGGTGTTGCGCTGACCGGGTTCGCCGCAGCGGGGCTCGGCGTCCAGCCAGCGCGCGCGCAATCGCGCGGCGGCAATTTTCGGGTCGCCAAGGGGCATGGCCAGACAACGGACACCTTGAACCCGGCAACCTATGAGAACGGGTTCACCATTGCGCTTGCCTATGGTCTGCACGGCTTCCTGACGGGCTTTGCCCGCGACGGGTCGATCGAACCGCAGGTGGCCGAAAGCTGGGAAGCCTCGGCGGATGCCAAGACGTGGATGTTCAAGATCCGCTCGGGCGTAACCTTCCACGATGGTCAAAGCGTGACGGCAGACCATGTCGTTACCTCGATCAACTACCACCGTGGCGAGGAAAGCACCTCGGCTGCGAAACCGCTTCTGTCGGCGATCACCGATATCTCGGCGCAGGGCGATACGGTGACGTTTGAGCTTGAATCCGGCAACGCCGATTTCCCGGCGACCTTCACCGATTACCACCTTGCGATCCTGCCCGCGGGCGATGACCGGGGCGTGGCTTGGCGGTCCGGGGTCGGTTGTGGCCCCTATAAGCTTGTCGAGTTCGATCCGGGCGTCGTCGCGCGTTTCGAGCGATTCGAGAACGATTGGGACGGCGATCGCGGGTTTTTCGACACCATCGAGATGCTGTCGGTCGTCGACCTCAACGCGCGGACCACGGCGCTTGTCTCGGGCGATGTCCATGCGGCGGACAAGCTCGACCTCAAGACCACCGGCATGGTCGAGCGCGGCGGCAAGGTGACCGTGCATTCGGTCGCGGGCAACCAGCATTTCACCTTCGCCATGCTGACCGACAACGCGCCCTACACGGATGTGAACGTGCGCCGTGCTCTCAAGCACGCGATCAACCGGGAGGAGCTGGTTGAAAAGATCTTGTTCGGCTATGGCTCGGTCGGCAACGACCACCCGATCGGGCGCGGGCAGCGGTTCTACAATGATGAGCTGGCCCAGACCACCTATGATCCGGACAAGGCGGCGTTCTATCTGAAGGAAGCCGGGATGGACACGCTCGACGTGGCGCTGTCGTCGGCGGATGCGGCTTTTGCCGGTGCGGTCGATGCGGCCGTGTTGTTCCAGAACTCGGCCAAACCAGCAGGCATCAACATCAGCGTGAACCGGGTGCCCAACGATGGGTATTGGTCGGACGTCTGGATGAAGCACCCGTTCTCGGCGGTCTATTGGGGCGGGCGTCCGGTCGAAGACGCGATGCTGACCACGGCCTATGCGTCAGGCGCCGCGTGGAACGACACCTTCTGGGAACATGAGCGGTTCAACGAATTGCTCGTGGCCGCGCGTGCCGAGCTGGACGAGGCCAAGCGCCGCGAGATGTATTACGAGATGCAGGCGATCTTGAACGATGACGGCGGTGCGATCATCCCGATGTTCGCCAACTACGTCTTCGCGACTGGCAATGACGTGAACGTTGGCGGCGAGTTTTCGTCGCATTGGGACATGGATGGTGAACGCTGGATGGAACGCTGGTCCTTCGCCTGATCCAGACCTGATCTGAACGTGAACCCGCGCGGGCTGCGACCTGCGCGGGTTTTCTTTATCGTGTCCCGTCCAGTCATGACAGGCGTTGGTGCAAGATGCGCAGGAACAGCCGCACGCCGGTCTCGATCAGGGCATCGGGAAAATCGTAGTCCGGGGTGTGCAGGGCAGGGGCGTCGACCCCGGCACCCAGCAGCAGCATCGCGGATTTGGCATGGTCGCCGAAGCACCCGAAATCTTCCGAGGCGCGCATGGGCAGGTCTTGCGCGCCGAATGCGATCCCCTCCGCCACCAACGCCGCCTTCGCAATCTCGACCGCCTCCGTGTCATTCTCGCAATGGCGAAATTGGTCGTGGACCGTGGTGTCAACAGACAGCCCCGCGCCATTGGCTTCCCGCGTGATCAGGGTTTCTGCCTTGGCAAAGAGCGCCTGCATTCCTGCGTCCTGCTGTGTGCGCAGGGTGACCCAAAGCTCGGCCTGCCCCGGGGCCACGCCGAACGCGGGCGCGCCAAGCTGCGCATGGGTCACGGTGGCCCGCGCGAAGGCGGGATCGGCTTGTGTCGCCCCGGCCTCAAGTGCTGCAAACCCTTGCATCAGGTTCGCCAACGCCCCGGCGGGCGAGACGCCGGTGTCCGGTTGCGACGCATGCGCGGCGCGCCCGGTCAAGGTGATCTTCAGACCGCGCGAGGCGCAATTCATCACGCCTGCATCCAGCACCGCCTCGCCCAGCCTCACACCCGGCATATTGTGCAGGGCGAAGGCGTAATCTGGGGCGAGGCTGGTAAACCGGGGGTCCGCGATGACCTGTCGCGCGCCGGCCCCGGTTTCTTCCGCCGGTTGGAACAGGGTGATGACCCGGCCCCGCGCCGGGCGCTGTCGCCCAAGCGCGCGGGCGACGCCCAGAAGGATGGCCATGTGTCCGTCATGGCCGCACAAATGCGCCTTGCCCGGCACGGTCGAGCGATGCGGCGGGGTGCCCAGTTCCTCGATCGGAAGTGCGTCCAATTCACACCGCAGGAGAATGCAGGGGCCGGGGGCGCGCCCGTCAAAAATGGCCGCCACCCCGTGACCGCCAAGCCCGGTGAGGATCTGCTCGGGCGCGTCCTGTGACAGGCGCGCCGCCACCCGCGCCGCCGTCTGCGCCTCTTCGCCGGAAAGCTCTGGCACCCGATGGAGATCGCGGCGCAGGTCGATCAGGTCGTCAAGGTCGTTTTGGGTGAGCATGGGGTCTGTCATGGACCCACCCTAACCGCGTCGACCGGGCCGCGCATCACCCGCGTGGCCCAAAGCCTCGGGGTCGGCGGCGCGCGCGGCCCCTTCCAGAACTTCCGCCACAAGCGGGTTGGGGAACCGGCGTTGCAGGGTCACGGCCAGAAACCGCTCGGTGATCCCGTCAAGCCGCGCGCGCTCGACCAGAAGGCCCGAGGCGAGCTCATCGCGCACGACGACCGGGGGCAAGATGGCCAGCCCGGCTTTTTCACGCGCCAGAAGGCGCAGCGTGGCCATGTCGTCGGCTTCTGCGGCGATCCGGGGCACGATGCCAAGCCGCTCGATGAGCGCGTCGAAGGCCGCGCGCAATCCGGTTTCCGGGGTTGGCAGGATCAGCGGTTCCGAGGTCAGGATTTGCGCGAGTGAGGGGGCATCTGCGGAAGGTGCAGGATAACCGACGACACTGACCGGCTGGTCCGACAGGGCCTGCACGAGAAAAGGGCTTGCCGCATCGCGGGCCGGGGCCATGTTGGTTAGCGCGATATCGAGCGCCAGCGCCTCAAGCCCCCGGATCAGATCGCCTTGGGTGCCCGACCGCAGCACCAGCTCCACGTCGGACCGCCCGATCAACGGCGCCACGAACCCGATCAGGAAATTGCGCGACAGGGTCGACAATGCCCCGACCCGAAGCACCCGGCGCGACCCGGCGGTTTCCGACAGCGTCGCGGCGAGATCATCGGCGGTGCGAAAGATCGCCTCGGCGTGGTCCAGCGCGATCCGGCCCGCTTCGGTCAGAACAAGCCCCCGACCGCGCCGTGCAAACAGGTCATGGCCAAGCGCGGCTTCCAGCCTGCGCAACTGGGTCGAGACCGCCGATTGCGACAGGTTCAACGACCGCGCGGCCCCGGTCAGCGTCCCGTCCCGCGCAACGGCGCGAAACAGGCGGAGGTGGTGCAGGTTGAGCTGTGCCATACTTCTACAAAACAGAATGATTTTACAGAAAATATGAATTTTTCTTGATGCTTGGCAAGCGCTATCTGTGCCGCACCCGTTCGCAATACTGGAGCCCCGCAGATGATGCTTCCCATGCTCACCGTGTTCTCGCCCGTGATCTTGCTTCTGGCCGCGCTCCCCTTCGCCATGCGCCCCGGATCGCGGCCCGGTGGGCTTCCCCGCCTTGCCGAAGGTGCAACTCTGGCCGCTCTCGCCTTTGCCATCGGGGGCCTGTGTCAGCTTATCCTGTCGGGTCCGGACCGGATCGGGTTCGCCGATGGCCCCGCCTTGCTTCGTCTCGACGCGGTCAGCGTGACGATGACGCTCCTCGTGGCTTTCGTGGGCTGGGTGGTGGTGCGCTATGCGCGCTTCTACCTTGACGGCGAGGCGCGCGAAGGGGCGTTTCATGGCGGGATGCTGGCCGCCTTGGCCATTGTTCTGATCCTCGTGCAATCGGCAAGCCTGCTTGTCCTGATCGCGGCCTTCGTGGCCGTGGGGCAGGTGTTGCGTCATTTGCTTTTGTTCTACCCCGAGCGGGTCGAGGCGCGGCGCGCGGCGGCCAAGTTCTCGCTCGTCTGGCGGATGGGCGATGCGGCGCTGATCGTCGCCACCGCACTTTTGTGGGCGGCCTTTGGCACCGTCGATATCGCGGCCCTGAACTCTGCGGCAGCCGGAGGTCCGCCGCTAGGCGCGCAAATTGCGGCAGCGCTTCTGGTGCTTGCCGCCGCGCTGAAGACCGCGACCTTTCCGCTCCATGGCTGGTTGACCGAAGTGATGGAGGCCCCGACCCCCGTCTCGGCCCTCTTGCATGCGGGTATCATCAATGCGGGCGGGCTCATGTTGATTGCGCTGTCGGGGGTGGTGCAGGCCAGCCCGGGGGCGATGGCGGCGCTGGTCATCGCGGGCGGTTTCACGGCCCTGTTCGGCGGCGCGGTCATGTTGACACAAAGCGCGGTCAAGACGGCACTTGCGTGGTCCACGGTGGCGCAGATGGGGTTCATGCTTCTGCAATGCGGGCTCGGGCTTTGGCCGCTGGCGCTTTTGCACATCGTGGCGCATTCGCTTTACAAGGCCCATGCCTTTCTCGCCTCTGGCGGTGCGGTGCAGGCGGTTGTGATGGTGCGTCGGCCCGGCCACATCGCGGTGCCGGATATCGGGGCCGTGGGGCGGTCCTTTGCGCTCGCGCTCCTACTATTTTTCGTGGTTGCCGCCGGGTTTGATTGGATCTTCGGGCCCAAGTCGGCACAGGCGCTAGCTCTCGGCGCGATCTTGATCTTCGGCGTGGCCTATCTGGTGGCACAGGGTCTGGCGGATGCCGCGCCGCGCGCCTTGACGCGGAAGACCGCGCGCGCCGCGTTCGCGGCGGCGCTGGCCTATTTCGGCTTTCACACTGTGGCGGGCGCGCTTTGGGGCCCGGAGTTGCCCGCAGATCCCGTGCCCGGCGCGCTGGAATGGGCGCTGATCGTGCTTGCCGTGGTGTCGTTCGGGCTGGTGGCCGTGGCGCAGGCATTGTTTCCGCTCTGGGCGCACCATCCTGCCACCGCCGGGCTGCGCGTTCATCTCGCCAATGGGCTCTATCTCAACGCCGTGCTCGACCGGCTGATCGGCAAATTGAAAATTGCCAAGTCCAACTGATCCGACAGGAGAGACACCGATGTTCCTCAAGCTTGCCCATATCGAACCCGACCGGCTTTCCTGCCTGCTCGACCGTGCCGAAGCCGCCGCGCGCGCCATTCCGCCTGCCTTCCCGCTCAATGCGACCGTGGCGGTCAACCCGTTCCTTGGACAAGCCCATCAGGATTTGCCCCATGCCAGCGCGCGTCTGGGGCGGGTGGCGGGTGTCGGGCTAACCACACCGCGCGCGGAGATCGCCAAGGCGGTCAAAGCGGGACAGATCAACGAGGATGACCTTGCGGCGGCGCTTTTTGCCAGCACATCACCGCTCAAGCCCGCCGATCTTGCGCTTCTGAAGGCAAAGCTGGCCGCGCCGGGGGCGACGCCGAAGGCCCTGCCGACCGTGGCCGAGCTTGCCATAAAGGCAACCGGGATAGATTGGTCCGCCGTCATCGCGCGCAGCTTCGGGCTTTGGGCGGCGGGGCATTTCGATCGCGGGCAGACGCTTTGGACCCCCGCGCCGGGGCAGGGGGCCTTTTCGGCGTGGCGGGAATGGGCCACGCACGACATGACCCCGGAGGTCGCCGGGCTGAGCGGGTTTTGCGCCCATGTGGTGCAGGCCCCCGATAGCGCCGAACGCGCGATCTGGCGTGCGAGCGACCGTCTTTGGCTGACCGAAGATGCGGCAGAGACGGTCTTTCACCGGCTGTTGATGGATCTGGGCGGGTGGTCGCAACATGCCCGCTGGTTACTGTGGCAGGCCGAGCTTCATGGGCAGAGCGACAGCACGATCACCGATCTGCTGGCGATCCGGTTGATCTGGGAGGAGGCGCTTTTGGCGCATGCTCCGCAGGTTGCGGACGATTGGGCAGAGGTCGTGGCCGAGCACGCCGCGCCTTGTGACCCGACGCAGGACCAGGTGATCGACGCGATCTTGCAGGATGCGTCCGAGCGGGGCTATCAGCGCCGTATTGCCGCCGCGTTGACGGGCCCGGGCGACACGGGCACGCGCCCCGCGCTTCAGGCCGCGTTCTGCATCGACGTGCGTTCCGAGGTGTTTCGCCGTGCGCTTGAGACGCAGGATGGGGGGATTGAGACCATCGGCTTTGCCGGGTTCTTCGGTCTGCCCCTGTCGCACAAGCCGCAGGGCACCGACATGGCCCAGCCGCATCTGCCGGCCCTGCTGACGCCAAGCCTAAGCTCGTGCAGCCACGATGTGCCAGACCGGGAAGACGATGCGCGAATCTCGGCCCGGGCGATCCGGGCCTGGGGTCGGTTCCGGCAGGCTGCCGTGTCCTCTTTCGCCTTTGTCGAGGCCGCGGGGCCTACCTATGGCTGGAAGCTGGTGAAAGATGCGTTGGGCATCCGGGACGGGCACGCGGGAACCAGCCCGCCACCCCGGTTCGAGGTCGACCTTACACCGGCGCAAAAGGCGGATACGGCAGCGGCGGTCCTGCGGGCCATGAGCCTGACCAAAGATTACGCGCGGCTGGTGCTGCTTCTGGGTCATGGTGCGCAAATGACCAACAACCCGCATGAGAGCGCCTATCACTGCGGGGCCTGTGCGGGGCAGACCGGCGAAGTCTCTGTGCGGCTTCTGGCCGGGCTTCTCAACGACCCCGAAACCCGGGCGGCTCTGCCCGCGCGGGGGATCGAGATCGACGAGGATGTGTATTTCCTTGCGGGCTTGCACGATACGACCACGGATGATGTCAGGCTGTTCGAGGATGTTTCGGTCCCCGCACATGCCGGCGATATCGCACGGGCGCAAAGCTGGCTGTCGCACGCGGGCCGGGTGGCGCGGGGTGAGCGCGCCCTGCGCCTGCCGTCGGCCACGCCCGGCACCCTGTCGGCACGCGCCCTCAATTGGGCCGAGGTCCGGCCCGAATGGGGGCTGGCAGGATGCGCCGCCTTCATCGCCGCGCCAAGGTCGGTCACCGCCGGGGTCGATCTCGGGGGGCGCGCGTTTTTGCATAGCTATGATTGGGAGAGCGACGAAGGTTTTGCCACGCTCGAGCTCATCCTCACCGCACCGGTGGTGGTAGCAAGCTGGATCAGCCTGCAATACTATGGATCGACCGTGGCACCGGTGGCCTTTGGCGGCGGCAACAAGCTTATCCACAACGTAGTGGGCGGGTTCGGCGTGGTGCAGGGCAACGGGGGCGTCCTGCGTCCCGGCCTGCCGTGGCAAACGGTGCATGACGGCGCGGCGCTGGTCCATGACCCGCTACGCCTGTCGGTGATGATTGAAGCCCCGCAGGAGGCGATCCTCGATGTGCTGGAGCGTCATCTTGAGGTGCGCGCGCTGTTCGACAACGGCTGGCTCCATCTTTTTGCGCTGGAAGGCGGACAGGTCACGGCGCGCTATCGCCCCGGGCTAAACTGGTCCAAGGAACCGGTTGTGGAGCCCGCACCCGACCCGTGATTTCGTGCGGTCACGCGGGCATCCCGTGACACGGGGTCTTGCACGCTTCACACCTATCGCCTATCGACGATAAGCGAAGAGAGGGAGCGCGCATGCAGGACACCATCACCGACACCATCACCGACATCGATACCGACATCGATACCGGCATCGACACCGACATCGCGGAGCTTGCCAAGGCGCTCGCCCATCCCGCACGGGTGCGTATCCTGCGCCTGCTCCTCGCCACGCCCGGCTGCATCGGCGGTGATATCGTGGAGGCTGTCGGTTTGGCGCAATCAACGGTGTCCGAGCATCTGCGTATCCTGAAGGCCGCCGGCGTCATCACCGGCGAGATATCCGGTCCGCGCACGTGCTACGCGCTGAACCCGGCCGCGCTTGAACCGCTGGGCAGGTTCATCGGCGCGCTGGCCCCGCCCCGCGCTGCGGTCTGCCATGTGCCCGATGGGAAGGATATGTCATGAGCCTGTTTGAACGCTGGCTGACCCTCTGGGTCGCCCTCTGCATTCTGGCTGGGCTCGTGCTCGGCAATCTTGCGCCCGGGGTTTTCGGCGCTCTGGCCGAGCTTGAGGTTGCCTCGGTCAATCTCGTTGTCGCCGTCCTGATCTGGGCGATGGTCTACCCGATGATGATTGCTGTCGATCTTGGGTCTCTGAAGGCCGTGGGCCAGCGTCCAAAGGGTCTTGTCATCACCTTGGTGATCAACTGGTTGATCAAGCCGTTTACCATGGCGGCGCTGGCGGTCCTTTTCTTGACCCATGTCTTTGCCGGGTTGATCGACCCGGACCGCGCGCCGGAATACATCGCGGGCTTGATCCTTCTCGGTGCCGCACCCTGCACCGCGATGGTCTTTGTCTGGTCCCAGCTTGCCAAGGGGGACCCCAACTACACGCTTGTGCAAGTGTCGGTGAACGACCTGATCATGGTGGTGGCTTTCGCGCCGATCGTGGCCTTTCTTCTGGGTGTGACCGATATCAGCGTGCCTTGGGAGACGCTGGTTCTGTCGGTGGTGCTCTACGTTGTCATTCCGCTGATCGCCGGGACGGTGACGCGTCGGGTCCTGACTGCGAAAGGGGGCGAAGCCCGGGTCGCGGCCTTCACGGCACGGATAAAGCCCGCCTCGGTCGTGGGGCTCCTGATAACCGTGGTGCTCCTTTTCGGGTTTCAGGGGCCCGTGATCCTTGCCCAACCGTTGCTGATCGCCCTGATCGCGGTCCCGATCATCGTCCAGTCCTACGGCATATTTGCGCTGGGCTACGGCGCGGCCTGGGCCTGGGGTGTGCCGCACAGGGTCGCAGCACCCTGCGCGCTGATCGGCACGTCGAATTTCTTCGAGCTTGCGGTGGCCGTGGCAATCGGGCTTTTCGGCCTGAACTCGGGCGCGGCGTTGGCCACCGTGGTGGGCGTGCTGGTCGAGGTGCCGGTGATGCTGAGCCTCGTCGCCATCGCGAACCGGACCCGCGCAAGCTTCTCCGGTTGATCCGGGTCTTGCTTTTGGCGCGTAGCGACCACGCCCGATAGCGCCGCAGCGCCCGCACCGGTGGCTTTCAAACGCGCCACAATTGGGCCTGCACGATCGGGCCGATCCGCTCGATGATTTCATCCCGCGTCATGTCGGCCACCGGCGGCAGCTTCAGGATGTAGCGGCAGAGCGAGAGCCCGAAAAGCTGGCTGACGATCAACCCCGCGCGGATGTCCGCATCGTCGGTTGCGATGACGCCCGCGATGGTCGGCGCAACCTGTTTCTCGAAGACCGCCCGGTTCTTGTCCGACGCGGTCTGGTTGGACACGGACGAACGCAACAGGATCGGAAGGCCAATCGCGCTCCGCTCACCCTCCCATAGGTTGAGAAAATGCGCGACGAGGGCAGCGCCGGCTTGGTCGGGCGGGATGGTTTTTGGGTCCGGCAGCTTGAGATCGATCACGACCGCCGCCGAGAACAGCCCTTCTTTCGAGCCAAAATACCGCATGATCATGGCCGGGTCTATCGGCACGGCTTGGGCGCTCATGGCGCTTTATTTCGAGTTTCACACGCCGTTCAACATGTTCCGTGAACCGCTCATGCTCGTCGGGCTCGAGCTGGTCTTCTGGATCGCCGTGGTTCTGGTCGAAGGGCTGGTTTTGTCATTCCTTTACGGGAAAAGCCGTAAAAACCAGGCCCCCGATGCGACATGACAATCCGCGCCCCTTCGCCCAAGCGATCCGCGACCGGGATTAAGAACACACCCGGCCAAATCCACCAAAGTGAAATACCGACCGTCGTTGTGGCGGAAGAAAAACACGGTTCCGGCGGTGGCTTGGTTGACCAAGTATCTCCGCAGGTCGTCCGGCGGCGTGTGGCAATAGGACGTGACCTGTGCGGTCCCCAAACGCTGTCGATGGGCGAGTGTCGAGCTGTTCGCGCAAGGTGTCTCACGTCGGCGTCGTGCGATCCCCGCTCATGCCCCAGACGATGGAATTCTCGTGACGCTTGATAAGCTGGCGCAGGTCGTCGAACCGCGCCGCGATATGCTGGGCGAGGCCTTCGGCGGCCGGAAGGCGGGGCGCATCAGACAGGCGCATGATGCCTAGGGTGCGTGCAGGTTGCGGGATTTCGACCGGCAGAACGGTGACGTTCCGGTCCTTGCGGTGCGCGAAGACGACGGAATGCGGAAGCACCGTCAGGGCGTCGGTTTCCTCGAGATAATTGAAGACCGAAAGGAGCGAACCACCGGAATAGCGCACGTTGATCTCCGACATGCCGATGGACAGCAGGATGGCGTGGAGGTCTGCAAGCAGGGGTGAGCCCGGAAGTGGCGCGATCCATGGGTAGTCAATGAGATCCTGCGTCGAGAGCCTTCTTTTGCGCAGGAGCGGATGGCCCGTCCTGCAGGCAACAATGTTGCGTCCCGGCAGGATCGGTGTGAAAGCAAACCCACGCGCGGCATCGACGATACCGAGGGGCGTGATCGCAAGGTCCAGACGGTTCGAGGCGATCCCGCTTTCAAGCTCTGGCAGGTTTCCATAGGACTGGTCGACGCGGATGTCCGGTTGCAGAACCTGAAACTCACCGATCATCCGGCTGATGAAGGCGTCCATGAAGAATGGGACGCCAGCGATGCGCACCGTTCCGACCGACCCGGCGCGATAGCTGCGCACCGTCTCGGATGCCTTTCGGGATGCCTCGAAGATGATCCGGCCGTGCTCGGCGAGTTGCAGGCCGATTGTCGTGGGGCGCAGAGGCCGCCGACCTTGTTGAAAGAGGGGCTCACCGAGGCGCTTTTCCAACATCGAAAGCGTGCGCGACAGGGCGGGCTGCGACAGGCCAAGCTGTCTGGCTGCGTCCGTCACGCTCCCGGTCTCAACGACGGCGGCCAGCTGGGCGAGGTGTTTTTCGTCGATCTTCATAACATAATGTTATGTTGCAGGAGAACATTAGAATAATCAAGCTGGCTCGGCGGCGTATCCTCTACCTTAGGGAAGAGGAAAAGATGAACGTGAGCACCACCCAGACACCGGCGCGGCAGCACGCAACGCAATTCGCGGACCGTCTGCGCGACGCGCCAGACCGGCAACTTGCGGAGCGGATGGGCCGGCTTATCGCGGCTGTGGCGCGCATTGTGGAGGAGGAGCGCATCGACCGCGAAGACCTGCGCGCGATGATCCGGTTTCTGACCGACGTCGGCCATGCCTCGGACGCGCGCCGTTCGGAATGGGTGCTGCTGGCGGACACGCTGGGCATCACGAGCCTCGTGGAAACACAGGTGACCCGGCGGCCAGCCGGCACGACCCCCAACACGATTGCGGGCCCCTTCTACCGGATGGACGCGCCGGCGCGGCAGGATGGTGAGAGCATCTCGTTGGACGGCGTGGGCGAGCTGCTTATCCTGACGCTCGAGGTCGCGGACCTTGACGGCGATCCGGTCGTCGGTGCGGTGATCGAGGTCTGGCAGGCGAACGCCGAGGGGCTTTACGAGAACCAGGCACCGGACCTTCAACCCGAGAGCAACCTGCGTGGCATCTATACCTCCGGCGACGACGGAAAAGCGGTCGTGCGGACGGTGCGACCCAAGGGATATGCGATCCCGCACGACGGGCCGGTCGGCGATCTTCTGGAGCGTCTTGGCCTAAGCCCTGAACGGCCGGCGCATCTGCATTTCCGCATCTCGGCGCCGGGGTTTCAGACGCTCACGACACATCTTTTTGACGGTGACGACCCGGCCCTTGCCACCGATCCGCTTTTCGCCGCGCATCCGTCCCTCGTCACACGCTTTGCCCCGTGTGCCGCAGGCGGTTTCGAGGCCCGGCACAGATTCATCCTTGCCCGCGCGCAGACCGGGCAAGACCAGTCCTGACAGGAGGAAAAAGGGAGCGAACCATGTCACAGATCAGCGGATACCACCACCTCACCATGAGTACCGACGGGGCGCAGGAGGACTATGATTTCTTTACCAAGGTCCTCGGCCTCTACTCGGTCAAGCGCACGGTTCTGTTCGACGGCGTTCTACCCGTCTATCACCTGTATTACGGGTCCAAGAACGGGGACGAGTCGACGATCATCACGACATTCCCGTTCAGAAAGCCCGGTGTCTACGGTCGTCGCGGCACGAACCAGTCGAAGGTCGTGCAACAGGCCATTCCGGTCGGCGCATCCGAGTTCTGGGTCAACCGCCTGAACGAACACGGGATCGAGGCCAAGAAGGGCAACCGCTTCGGTCTCGACCGGGTGGAATTCCGGCATCCCAGCGGCATCGAAATGCAGCTGGTGGAAAACCCCGGTGACAACCGCGCGCCCATCGCCAACGAAACCCATGGCATTTCGAAGGAGCATGGGATCAAGGGCATTTACGGCGGGGTCGTGGCGGTCACGGACCGGACCGCGATGGACGATTTCCTGACCATCGCCCTGCCGCTCAACAAGATGGCCGACGATGACGATGGCATGGCCTACGAGGTGCCGAACCCGAACGGCCCGTCCAGTGTCGTGGAAATCACCGAGATCCGCGACGAGGCCCAAGGGACCTGGACGCTTTCGGGCGGTACGATCCACCATTTCGCGCTCAATACCGGGAACGAAGAGAACCAGATGAAGCTGCGCGCCCATATCGAGGGGCTCGGTTTCACCGACATCTCCGAGCAGAAGGACCGGATGTATTTCAAGTCCTGCTATGTCCGCTCGCCGGGCGGCGCGCTTTTTGAACTTGCGTGGACGACGCCAGAGGGCTGGGCCAAGGACGAGCCTGCGGATGCCATCGGTTCGACGCTCGTGTTCCCGCCATGGTTCAAGGACCGGAAGGAAGAGATGATCGCCGGGCTGGAGCCCGCCAGCTTCCAGGACGCATGAAGGGCTGAGCGATGACGCGGACCGCATATCATGGAGCAACTCCCACCAAAGCGCGCGCGGTCTGCGTCTTTGTCCACGGACGAGGGCAAACGCCCGAGCAGATGTTGGAGAACGTTCTGTCGCGCGTGGACGCAAGGGACGTGCGCTTCGCCCTTCCTCGGTCCCCGCGTGAGGCGTGGTATGACGCGAAGGCCGTCGATCCGCGAACGGACGCAACGCAAGGCCAACTTGCCGAAGCCTTGGCAATCGTTGCGGAGGCAGTGGACACTGCGCGGGCGGAGTGCCCCGGCGTGCCTCTCGTCCTTGCAGGCTTCTCGCAGGGGGCGTGCCTGATGTTGGAGCACCTCATGCAGGGCGCTCGGGCCGATGCGGCCGCCATGCTGACCGGTTGCCGCGTAGGCGCGATATCGGACGACCTCGCGCGCGTCGGGCTTGAGGGTATGCCCGTCTACGCCTCCTGCGGTGATGCCGATCCGTGGATCCCGCTTTGGGCGTTTCAAAAGGCGGTCGGGGACCTCGCGGCTTCGGGCGCACGGGTTCGGGTCGATATCCTGCCGGGACGCCCTCACGAGGTTTCCGACACTGAATGCGCGGAATTCTCGAAGCTGCTTCGGGCCGTTGCGGATGGCACGCCAGCGCTGGAGGCCGTGGTATGAGCGGGCTTCTCGACGGCTTCACATTCCCGGGTATCCCCGCGCGGGTTGTCTTTGGGGCGGGCACGCTGGGGCAGGTGGCGGACGAGGTGCGCCGGCTGGGACGGGCGCGCGCGCTCGTCCTGTCGACACGAAATCAGGCCGAAGATGCCGAAGCGCTGGCAAAGTCGCTTGGGGGTCTCGCCGCCGCGACGTTTTCGGACGCCGAGATGCACACGCCCGTGGACGTGACCGAACGCGCGGTGGCCGCCTACGGCGAGGCGGGCGCGGATTGCGTCGTGTCTCTGGGGGGCGGATCGACCATCGGCCTCGGCAAGGCGATCGCCACGCGCAGGGGGGCCGATCAGATCGCCATTCCCACGACCTACGCCGGGTCAGAGATGACCGATATCCTCGGCGAGACCGCAGAGGGACACAAGACGACGCGCCGCGATGCGTCGATCCGGCCCGAGACGGTGGTCTACGATGTGGACCTGACCCTCGGCCTGCCGGCGCAGATGACAGTGACCTCGTCGCTGAATGCCATCGCCCACGGGATCGAGGCGCTCTATGCCCCCGATGCGAACCCGGTGACGAGCCTTATGGCGGTGGATGGGATCCGCGCCTTCCGCGACGGCCTTCCCGCCGTTGCGCAGACGCCGGGCGACCGGATTGCGCGAGCGCGGGTGCTCTATGGCGCGTGGCTGTGTTCCGTCTCGCTCGGCTACACGACGATGTCGCTTCACCACAAGCTGGCCCACGTCTTGGGCGGCAGTTTCGGCACACCGCACGCCGAAACCCATGCAATCCTGCTGCCCCACACGGTGGGCTTCAATGCGGCTGGAACGGACCGTCTCGCAGAGGTCGCCGAGATTTTCGGTGGCACGGTCGGCGGCGGGCTTTGGGATTTCGCGAAAGACCTTGGCGCACCGCTGCGCCTGTCGGCGCTCGGCCTGACCGAGTCCGATCTTGATCGCGCCGCCGGTATCGCGGTGCAGAACAGCTATGCCAACCCGCGTCCGTTGGAGGAAGACGACATAAGGGCGCTACTTCAGGCAGCCTGGGAGGGCGCCAGACCTGATTGAACGACAAAAAAGGGAGGACCAAGACATGATTACGAGAAGAAGACTTCTGAAGTCGGGCGCGGCCAGCGGCCTCGTCCTGTCCGCCGGGGGGCTCGCTGCCCCGGCGATCGCGCAGGGCACCACCGTGCGCATCGGCTATGTCAGCCCACAGTCAGGCCCGCTTTCGGGCTTCGCCGAAGCTGACACCTTTACCATCGAGATGTTCCAGCGTGTCGCGGCGGAGCAGGGCCTCAACGTTGAGGTGCTGGTGCGTGACAGCCAGTCGAACCCGAACCGCGCGGCGGACGTGGCGCAAGAGCTGATTATCGACGACGAGATCCACCTGATGCTGGTGGCCTCGACGCCCGAGACGACCAATCCCGTCTCGACGGTGTGCGAGAGCGAAGGCATTCCCACGATCTCGACCAAGGCGCCGTGGCAGCCTTGGTTCATTGGTCAGCAGGGCAACCCCGGTGCGCCCGACAGCTGGCGCCCGTTTGACTACACGTTCCACTATTTCTGGGGGCTTGAGGACGTCATCTCTGTGTTTACGAACATGTGGGGCCAACTCGACACCAACAAGCAGGTCGGCGGGCTTTTCCCGAACGACGCCGACGGCAATGCCTGGGGCGATCCGAACACCGGCGTGGCGCCCGGTTTTGCCGAGGCGGGCTATACCACCGTCGATCCGGGGCGCTACCAGAACCTCACCGATGACTTCTCGGCCCAGATCAATGCGTTCCGGCAAGCGGATTGCGAGATCGTGACGGGCGTCGTCATCCCGCCTGACTTCACGACCTTCCGCAATCAGGCGATCCAGCAGGGCTTTTCCCCGAAAGCGATCACGGTGGCCAAGGCGATCTTGTTCCCGCAATCGGTCGAGACGCTCGGGGAGGCCGGGCACAACCTGTCCTCCGAGGTCTGGTGGTCCGCCAACCACCCGTTCACCTCGTCGCTCACCGGGCAGGGATGTGGCGATCTCGCGGCGGGGTTCACCGAAGCCACCGGGCGGCCGTGGACCCAGCCGATCGGGTTCATCCACTCGCTCTTCGAGATGGCGGCGGACGTCATCAAGCGGGCTGACGACCCCACGGATCCGGACCTGGTGGCCGAAACCATTGCCGCGACGGACCTTGAGACGATCGTCGGCCGGGTCGCGTGGAACGGCGAGGGCGTGCCGCCCTTCGCGGCGCAGAACGTCTGCAAGACACCGCTCGTCGGTGGCCAGTGGCGTCGGCAAGAGGACGGCAGCTTCGATCTGGCCGTGGTCGACAACACGACCGAGCCGCACATCCCAACCCAAGGGGTCATGGAAGCGCTGGCTTGAGTTAGGCCACAGGGCGGCCCGACAGACAGCCGGGCCGCCCGACACGAGGGAGGAGATCGGGGTGACAACCATCCTGTCGTTGAAAGATGTCTCGAAAAGTTTCGGTGCCCTGAAGGTTGCCGACCACGTAAGCTTTGACCTGCCCGAAGGGCAGGCGCTTGGGATCATCGGGCCGAACGGGGCGGGAAAGTCGACGCTTTTCAACCTCATCACCGGCAATCTCGCGCCCGACGCGGGCCGGATCGAGTATCTGGGCCGCGATGTGACGCGGGTTGCACCCATGCAGCGCTGCCTTGCCGGGATGGGGCGGTCGTTCCAGATCCCGCAGCCGTTCACGCGCTTGACGGTCTTTGAAAACCTCCTGGTTGCGGCAACACACGGGCAGGACCGGCGCGAGAGCGAGGTGGTCGACGACGTGGCGCATGTTCTCGAACGGACCGAGTTGATCGATGTCGCGAACCGGCCCGCAGGCGGCCTGACGTTGCTTCAGCGCAAAAGGTTGGAGCTTGCCCGTGCGATGGCGACGCAACCAAAGCTTCTTCTTCTCGATGAGATCGCGGGCGGGCTGACGGATGCCGAATGCTCGGCCCTCATCGAGACCATCCGCGCGCTTCATTCCGGCGGTGTCACGATCATCTGGATCGAGCATGTTCTTCACGCGCTGACAGCGGTGGTCGAACGTCTCCTTGTGCTCGACTTTGGCCGCGTCATCGGGCTCGGCGATCCGGACGAGATCATGGACAGCCGTGAAGTCAAGGAAATCTATCTGGGGATCGAGGTCTGATGGCGTTGCTTGAAACACGGGGACTGACCGCCCACTACGGCGATTTTCAGGCGCTGTTCGGTGTCGATATTCACCTCGACGAGGGCGAGACCGTTGCCATCATCGGCGCGAACGGGGCTGGCAAGACGACGCTGATGCGCTCGATCACCGGCGTCTTGCGGGGCGAACCCGAGCAGATCCGGCACAACGGCACAGGCATCGGACACCTGATGCCCGACATGATCATGAAACGGGGGATCGTCATGGTGCCCGAGGGGCGGCGGCTTTTTCCGTCCCTCACGGTCGAGGAAAACCTCTTGATCGGTGGCCAGCACAAGGGCGGGCGTGACCTTGGCGACCGGATCGACAGTATCCTGAGCCGTTTCACCGGCGGGCCGGACCCGATGGAGGTCGTCTCGGGAAATGACGGGACCGGCGTTTGGACGCTCGACACCGTGTACGACCTGTTTCCCATTTTGAAAGAGCGACGGCACACCCCCAGCACCGCGCTTTCGGGCGGGCAACAACAGATGGTCGCAATCGGCCGGGCGCTGATGTCCAACCCCTCGGTGCTGCTCTGTGACGAGATCAGCCTCGGCCTCGCACCCGTGATCATCCGCGACATCTACGCCGCTCTGCCGCGCATCCGCGCGGGCGGAACCAGTGTTGTCGTGGTCGAACAGGACATCGGGCAGGCGCTCAAGGTTGCTGACCGCGTCTATTGCATGATGGAGGGCCGCGTGACGCTTGAGGGACGTCCCGACGAGATCAGCCGGGACGACGTTCATGCGGCCTATTTCGGGGCACCGGCATGACAGGGAAGAAAGGGAGCGGTCGATGATCTGGATTGAAACCATCGTGCAGGGCGTGCTGCTCGGCGGGCTGTATGCGCTCTTCGCGGCGGGGCTGAGCCTCGTCTTCGGGATCATGCGGCTCGTGAACCTCGCCCACGGCGACCTGATCGTGATGGGCGCTTACCTGATCCTCGTCGTGGTGTCGGTCTCGGGTCTGAACCCCTTCTTCGCGGCGCTTGTCGCCGCCCCGTTTATGTTCACCGTCGGCTGGATCCTTCAAAGAGCGGTGCTGAACCGCACGTTGGGCGAAGATATCCTGCCGCCGCTCCTCGTGACCTTCGGCTTGTCGGTCGTCATTCAGAACACGCTTCTCGAAGGATTTACGGCGGACAGCCAGCGGCTTTCGATGGGGCCGCTCGAGACGGCGTCTGTCAATGTCGGCCCGATCACGATGGGCACGCTGCCGATCCTGACATTCGGCTCGGCAATCGTGGTGATCCTCGTGCTCAACTGGATTTTTTACCGCACCGCCATCGGGCGGGCGTTTCGGGCGACCTCGGACGATCCCGTGACCGCGAGCCTCATGGGTATCCGGCCCGACCGGGTCTTTGCCACCGCCATGGGTCTCGCATTGGTCGTGGTGACCATCGCTGCGCTCTATCTCGGCACGCGGTCGAATTTCGACCCCTATGTCGGCCCTGCGCGCCTTATCTATGCGTTCGAAGCGGTCATCATCGGCGGGCTCGGCTCACTTTGGGGGACGCTTGCAGGCGGGATCATCATCGGCGTGGCGCAGACCTTGGGCGCGGCCATCAATCCTGAATGGCAGATCCTTGCAGGCCACGTCGCCTTCCTGATCGTGCTACTTGTCCGCCCGCGTGGCCTGTTTCCGAGGGCGTTCGACTGATGACCCAGACTTATACTGCATCCGCCCGGACGCGTGCGGGAACGCTCAGCGGGATCGCGGCGCTGATCCTCCTCGTGGTGGCGATCGTCCTGCCATCCTTCGCCTCCCGTAGCCTGATCCAGGATCTGTTCTTTATCCTGACCATGCTGACCCTCGCGCAATTCTGGAACCTGCTCGCGGGTTACACGGGCCTTGTCAGCGTGGGCCAGCAGGCCTTCGTCGGGTTCGGCGCCTACATGCTGTTCGGGGCGACGATCCTTTGGGGGGTGAACCCGGTCGCGGCGTTGTTCATGTCGGGTGTTTTCGCGCTGCTCCTTGCAATTCCCACGGCCTTTTTCGCCTTTCGCCTGAGCGGCGCTTATTTCGCCATCGGCACATGGGTCGTGGCCGAGGTCGTGCGCCTTTGCGTCGCGCAATGGCAGGCGGTGGGCGGCGGCACCGGCACGTCTATGCCGCGCGACGCGCGGGACGCGATGTGGGGCGTGGAATGGATCGAGATCCTGTTCGACGTCCGTTCCTCGGCGGCCCGTGACATCCTTGCCTATTGGCTGGCGCTGGCGCTGGCGGCGGCGACGATCGGCGGCATCTACTGGTTTTTGCGGACCCGCCGCGGATTGGCGCTCGCCGCGTTGCGCGATAACGTCGAGGCGGCCAAGTCCACCGGTGTGGACGCGACCCGCATGAAGTGGATCGTCTTCCTTGTCGCCGCTTTCGGGACGGGCATCGCGGGCGGTTTGATCTTCATGCAAAATGGTCGCATCAGCCCGGACAGCGCATTCTCGGTCACCGAATGGACGGCCTTCGTCATCTTCATCGTGGTGATCGGCGGGATCGGCACGCTTGAAGGACCGATTATCGGCGTGCTGGTGTTTTTCTTCCTGCAGGAGCTCATGGCCGATTTCGGCGCCGTCTACCTGATCGTGCTTGGCCTGCTGGGCATCGCGATCATGCTGTTCGCGCCAACCGGGCTTTGGGGGTTCTTCGCCAAACGCACGGGCATCGCGCTTTTTCCAACACAACGCAGGCTTGAGACAAAGCGCTGACCTGCGGGACGCGCCCAGATATGATAGAGGAGACTTTGGATCATGGCTGACCTGACGACGGACGTTCTCATCATCGGCACGGGGCCCGCCGGCAGCGCGACCGGCGCGCTCCTGTCGAGTTACGGTGTCGAGAATATTGCGATCAACCGGTACCGCTGGCTTGCCAACACCCCGCGTGCGCATATCACCAACCAGCGCACGATGGAGGTGTTGCGCGACCTTGGTCGTGACGTCGAGGACGAGGCTTATCTTTTCGCGACCGAGCGCGACCTGATGGGCAATAACGTCTTCTGCGAAAGCCTTGCGGGCGAAGAGCTTGGCCGGATGCACAGCTGGGGCAATGCGCCGGAATCGAAGGCAGAGCACGAAATATCCTCGCCCTGCAAAATGAATGACCTGCCGCAGACCTTCATGGAACCGCTCCTGTTCAAGACTGCCTGCGCGCGCGGAACGCAGGCGCGCATGTCCACCGAGTATCTCTCGCACGAGGAGGACGCCGAGGGCGTGACGACCACCTGCCGCGACCGGTTGTCGGGGCGGGAGATCAAGATCCGCTCGAAGTTCCTTGTCGGCGCCGATGGCGGCAACTCTCTCGTGGCCGAGAACGCAGGCCTGCCGTTCGAGGGGGAGATGGGCGTTGGTGGGTCGATGAACATCCTGTTTCGCGCCGATCTGTCGCGCCACGTCGCGCACCGGCCTTCGGTCCTCTACTGGGTCATGCAGCCCGGCGCGAACGTGGGGGGTATCGGCATGGGGCTCGTGCGTATGGTGCGGCCTTGGAACGAATGGCTGATCGTCTGGGGCTATGACATCAACGAACCCGCACCAGAGGTCGACGAGGCCTATGCCACCGAAGTCGCGCGTCAGCTCGTCGGTGATCCGGACCTTGAGATCGACCTGATCTCGGCCAACACCTGGACCGTCAACAACATGTACGCCAAGCATATGCAGACCGATCGGGTCTTTATCATGGGCGATGCCGCCCATCGGCACCCGCCCTCGAACGGTCTTGGGTCAAACACTTCGATCCAGGATGCCCATAACCTCGCGTGGAAGCTTGCCCATGTTCTCAAAGGCGCGGCCGGGCCCGAGCTTTTGAAAAGCTATTCGCAGGAACGCGCGCCGATCGCGAAGCAGATCGTGACCCGCGCCAACCAATCCATCGGTGAATTCGGCGCGATCTTCGAAGCTTTGGGCATGACCGACACGGTCGATCCGGTGAAGATGCAGCAGAACATGGACAAGCGGTGCAATTCCGGCGCCGACGCCGAGGCGCAGCGTGACGCGTTGCGAAAGGCCATCGCGTTCAAGAAGTATGAGTTCGACTGCCACGGCGTCGAGATGAACCAACGCTACGACAGTGGCGCGGTCGTCAAGGACGATCATCCCGATCCCGGGTTCCCGCGCGACGCGGAATTGCACTACCAGCCGACAACATGGCCCGGTGCACGCATTCCGCATTGCTGGCTTTTCGGGGAAGACGGGGCAAAGATCTCGACCCTCGATCTCTGTGGCAAGGGGCGCTGGACAATCCTGACCAGCATCGGCGGGGAAGCCTGGGCCCGCGCGGCGGAAACCGTGGGGCAGGAGATGAACATCGAGATCGACGTCTGCGTCATCGGCCCGAGGATGCCGGTGCAGGATCATCTTGGGGATTGGGCGCGGGTCCGGGAAACGGGCGACAGTGGTGCGGTCATGACCCGGCCCGACCAACATGTCTGCTACCGCGCTGCCACCATGGCTGCCGACCCCGAGGCCGAGCTGCGCCGCGTGCTGTCGGCCATTTTGCAACCGTAATCCCGCGCCGCCGCGGCCACCGAATGAAAGGGCAGTATATGAATACCCGAGAAAGCGGCTATTTCACCGAAGACGCCTCTGCCGAAGTTGTCGTCGCGCGCAACGCGGGCGGCGAAGATGAACGGCTCAAACAGGTGATGGAGGTCATCACGCGTCATCTTCACGACGCGGTAAAGGAAATCGAGCCGACGCAGGAGGAATGGTTCAAGGCGATCATGTTCCTTACCGATACCGGCCACATGTGTAACGAGTGGCGGCAGGAATTCATCCTGCTCTCTGATGTGCTTGGCGTTTCGATGCTGGTCGACGCGATCAACAACCGAAAACCTTCGGGTGCGTCTGAATCAACCGTGCTGGGGCCGTTCCACGTCGCGGGCGCGCCGGAACTCCCGTTGGGTTCGAACATCTGCCTTGATCAGAAGGGCGAGCCGATGCTGGTCCGTGGCCGCATATTGGACACCGCTGGCAATCCGATCGCCGGGGCGAAGATCGACGTCTGGCAGGCCAATGACGAAGGGTTTTACGATGTCCAACAAAAGGGCATCCAGCCGGACTTCAACCTGCGGGGCGTGTTCCGTTCGGACGCGAACGGGGCATACTGGTTCCGCGGCGTGAAGCCCAAGTTCTACCCGATCCCGGACGATGGTCCTGTGGGCAAGCTTCTCGCGTCGCTCGGACGCCATCCCTTTCGGCCAGCGCATCTTCACTACATCATCCAAGCCGACGGTTTCGAGGAATTGACGACCCACATTTTCGACCCGGACGATCCCTATATCCAATCCGATGCCGTCTTTGGCGTGAAAGAGAGCCTGATGGCGGAGTTTGTCCCGGTCGAGGACCCAGCCCGCGTCGCAGAAGCCGGGTTCGACGGCCCGTACCTCGAAGTCGAGCACGATTTCGTTCTTGCGTCGAAGAAGAATTAGGCGACGGGTTCGCGCCCCAAGACATCACGTCCGGCCCCGGGGCCTTCGTCCATCGCGCCGGATGAGCCAAGTGGTTGACCCGGCGCGATCTTTGCCAAAGTCACGGACCCCGCGTGGCGATGAGCGCGAGGCGCTTGCAGCATTAGGCGTCAATCATGCCAGGTCTTTGGGGCAGATCAAGTCGGTCACGGGGCCGTCTGTATGCAGGCGCGCGCCGGTCAGCGATTGCAGGTCGTCCATGGGGATTGACGGGACCTTTTCGCGCACCACGAAATGTTCGTTCTCGATGTCGATCACGGCGAGCGAGCTATAGACCCGCGTCACGCAGCCCACGCCGGTGAGCGGCATGGTGCAGGCCTCGACCAGTTTCGGGTCGCCCTTTTTCGTCACGTGATCGGTGAGCACCGCGATGCGTTTGGCCGATTGCACGAGGTCCATCGCGCCCCCGACCGCCGGGATGCCGCCCTTGCCGGTGGACCAGTTGGCCAGATCGCCGTTTTGCGCGACCTGGTAGGCGCCCAGCACGGCAAGGTCGAGGTGACCGCCGCGCACCATGGCGAAACTGTCGGCATGGTGGAAAAAGCTCGTCCCCGGCTTCAACGTGATCGCCTTTTTCCCGGCGTTGATCAGGTCCCAGTCTTCGTCCCCCAGCGCCGGGGCCTTGCCGAAGTCCAAGACGCCGTTCTCGGTATGAAAGACCGCCTGCTTTCCTTCTGGTTGGAACCGGGCCACCATTTCGGGAAACCCGATGCCGAGGTTTACGTAGGCCCCGTCTTCGATGTCCTGCGCGGCCCGCCACGCGATCTGGGCGTTGGACAGCTTGATGTCGGTGATGTCGATCATGGGTAAACGGCCTCCGCCCGGTTGAGCTCTTCTTCCTGCGCGGGATTGGCGACTTCGACGAGGTGATCGACGAAGATGCCCGGCGTGATGACATGCTCCGGGTCGATGCCCCCGAGCGGCACGATGTTCGAGACCTGCGCGATGGTCGTGGTCGCCGCCGTCGCCATGAGCGGATTGAAATTCCGCGCCGCCATCCGGTAGGTCATGTTGCCGTGTGCGTCGCCCAACGCGCCTTTGATAAGCGCGACATCGGCCTTGAGCCAGCGTTCCTGCACATAGGAGCGCCCGTCGAATTCGGCGATCGGCTTGCCCTCGGCCACTTCGGTGCCGAAGGCGGTCGGGGTGTAGAATGCGGGAATACCCGCGCCGCCCGCGCGTATGCGTTCGGCCAGCGTGCCTTGCGGCACAATCTCAAGCGCGATCTTGCCCGCCGTGTAGCAGTCCACGAAAACGCTCGGATCGGCGGAACGGGGGAAGGAACAGATCAGCTTGTCGACACGGCCTTGTTCGATCAGCGCGGCGAGGCCGACATGACCGTTTCCCGCGTTGTTGTTCACCACCGTCAGGTGTTTCGCCCCGTGGTCGATCAGTGCGTGAATAAGCTCGATCGGCGCGCCCGAGCCGCCGAAACCGCCGATCATTACGGTCGCCCCATCGGGGATTGCCGCGACAGCTTCGGCGGGGGTCTGAATGGTCTTGTCCATGACAGTCCTCCTTTGCGTCCCGGTTAAGCGGGGTCGGGCAGGCGGGCCAGAGTTTTCGTTCATATGTTGACCTTTGTTCAGATCGCGCATTTCATTGTGCGCATGGTGAACAAAACGACGGATGTCATCGCCTCGCTCGCCAAGGGGCTTCAGGTCATCGAGTGCTTCGGGGCCGAGACCCCGCGCCTGACGATCACCGATGTGGCGCGGCGCACGGGGCTGGATCGCGCGACGGCGCGGCGCTGTTTGCTGACGCTGCATCATCAGGGCTATGCGGACTACGATGGCAAGTTCTTCACGCCCACGCCGAATATCCTCCGCCTCGGGATGGGGGCGCTGGCCGCGCTGCCGCTGCCGCAGATCGTGCAGCCGTGGCTGGATCATCTGTCCGAGCAGATCGGGGCATCCACATCGGTGTCGATCCTTGATGAGACCGAGATCGTCTACCTCGCCCGTGCGGCGCAAAAGCGCGTCATGTCCATCGGGCTCATGCCCGGATCGCGGCTTCCCGCCCATTGCACCTCGATGGGCCGGGTTTTGCTGGCGGCCTTGCCCGAGGACGCGGCGCGGGCGTTGATCGAGCGGTCCGACCTGTCCCCACGCACACCACGCAGTCTGACAGCTCCCGGCGACATCATGGAAGAACTCGACCGTGTGCGAATACAGGGGTTCGCCATCATAGATCAAGAGGTCGAATTGGGCCTGCGGTCGATCGCGGTGCCCTTGTTCAATGCGCAGGGCGCGGTCGTCGCGGCGCTCAATACCGGCGTTTCGGCGGTGCAGGAGGACGCGGCGGACTTGAAAGCACTCTATCTCAACGCGCTGCGCCAGACGCAGGCGGGATTGCAACGGGTCCTGTTCTAAGTCTTCGCCGCGCGCGTTGCATTCCTGCGCTGGTCATTCGACGTCACTGAAACCGACGCTGCCCGGACCGGGCAGGTCGGGCCTGGTCACGCGCTCAGGTCCTCCGCCAGCATGTCGACGAAGCGCTCGGCACTGTGCGATAGCGTATGGCGGCGGCGGGTTACAAGGCCAGCGGCGCGGGTGATGACCGGATCGACAAGCCGTATTCTGCGGATGCCGGGTGCGGGCTGGGCGTGGGCGAGGCGACTGGGGAGGACGGCCAACCCTATGTTACAGGCAGACATCCAGGCAGCACTTCCCAAGAAGCCGACTTCCGCGACGACGCGGGGCCGGATGCCGAGTTTGACCAGCGTGGTTTCGACCATGCCGCGCACACCGTAGTCACGACGCGACAGGATAAGGGGTTCATTTTCAAGTTCACGCCATCCCACGCTGTCGCGGTCGGCAAAGGGGTGGTCCGAGGCGCAAATGATGCACAGGGGATCGTGGTGCAGGCTTACCCAGTCGAGCGCGGACTTATCCTCGGGCTCGGTCCCGATCCCGAAATCCGCCCGCTGTTCGATGATGTTTGAATAGAACTGGTCCGGCGCGCAGTCGTCGAGGATCAGGCTTACCGCCGGATAGGATTCGCGATACCGGCGCACCGTATCCGGCAAGAGGGTCAAACCCGTCGCCGGGGTCGCGGTCAGCCGGATGCGGCCACGTTCCAGGTCACGAAGCCCCCGAATGGTTTCTTCGACCGTCGACAGATCGCCCAGAATACGGTCGACCAGACCGATCACGCTTTCTGCAGCATCGGAGGGCGACAGAGACCGTGTGGTGCGGTCGAAAAGTGTTGCGCCCAATACGGTTTCTGCCTGCCTTACAAGGACACTGGCCGCTGATTGCGTGATGTTGAGCGCTTCGGCGGCCGCCGAGATCTGGCCTGTGCGGTAGACCTGCTGGATTGCCCGAAGCTGTTTCAGAGTGAGGCTTGATACCGACATGATTTTTCATTCATTTTTTTCATGAATAGATTAAAAGAATTCGATTTTGTTATCAAGCGTCCCGGTCTAGCCTTTCGTCACGCGCCCCGTTGAACAGTGAATGAAACTTCGGGCGCAAAGGGAGGACTGATATGTTTATGAAAATCAAAGGGCTCGCTTTTGCGGCCTGCGCCATTGCGGCGACTGGACTTTCAACGACCGATGCCGACGCCCAAGGGCGTGTGACGATCGGGACCAATCCGCAGGGCTCGCTCTACTACACCATCGGCAGCGGCATCGCGGCTGCATTGCAGGAGGCAATGCAGCGCCAAGTGACCGTGCAGCCGTTTACCGGCTCGTCCGTCTATCTTCCGCTGATTTCGGCGGGCGAGGTCACAGTCGGGCTGAACTCGGCCATTGATGCGGGCGGCTGGTATAGTGGTGCGACCTCGGGCGAAGCACTGACCGATCTTCGCGTGCTGGCGCGCCTGTGGCCCTTGCGTCAGGCATACGTCACCCGCGCTAACGACGACATGACCGAAGTGAAAGACCTCGCAGGGAAACGCACGGTCGTGGATATGACCGCGCTCACCGGCGTGACGGCGGTGAACCGTGCTACCATTCAAGCAGGCGGTCTGTCGCTGGATGATGTGGAAGCGGTGGAAGTGTCCGGTCTCAAGGCGGGCCTCGATGCGCTGGTTGAAGGCAACCTGGATGCGACCGCAGCCGCCATCGGTATTCCGCTGACACAGCAGGCGAACGCGTCCATTCCGGGCGGTATTCGGTATCTGAGCCTGACCGGTGAGAACGCGACCGAAGCCTTCTTTTCGGAGACCCTTCCGGGGGTCTATCCGCTTGAAGTCGGACCCAACCCCGCGATGCCAGAAATCACCGAGCCGGTCGTTGTCTCGGCTTACGATATTTTCCTGACGACGAGTGCGGCGCTGTCGGATGAAGAGGCGACCGCTGTTCTGACGGCGCTTTACGAGGCCTTCCCGCAGTTGCGCGAAGATTATCCGCCGCTGCGTGGCGGTGCGCAGGACGCATTGGGGAGCGCGACCAACACGGTGCCCTATCACCCCGCCGCCGTTGCCTTTTTCCAGGAAAAAGGTTTGTGGACCGACGCGAACGATACCCGCGAAGCAAGTTTTAGCGAGTAATTGGCTGGCGGCGGCGGCCAAGGCCCGGCCCGGGCCGCCGCCCCATGTATTTTTTAATTCCGATGAACGCCCACAGTGTTCATCGCCCCTCGTATCACCCCGGAGCTTTTGATGCGCGTCTTTGCCGCCATTCTTGCCGCGTGCCTTCCTCTGCTCGGTATCGCCTGGATCTTCAACCTGCCCGAGATGTTCGGGCAGGTGTATATCACCGAGCAATACCTCGCGGTGATCCTTGGCCTGACGGTGCTGGCCGGTCTGGTGCTCAAACGTCAGCCGCCCGTTCCGTTCGCTGTGGATCTTCTGTTTGGCATCGGCGCGCTTGCGGGCTGGTGGTGGCTTGCGCTGAATTATCAGGACTGGCTCTTGGACCCGGTCAATCGGGGGCCCGAGAAATGGGTGCCCGCCGTGATCGGCATTGTCGGGCTATTCGAGGCGACCCGGCGACATTGCGGTCTGGTTCTGAGCCTGCTTGGCGTCGGCTTCATGGTCTATGGCTTCATTGGCCATTTCGCGCCGGGCATTTTCGAGGCCGCGTATCTCTCGCCGCCGCGATACCTTCTTTACGTTTACAATGACTCGAACGGCGTGCCGGGGTTGGTGCTTGGCGTTGGTGCGACGCAGATCTTGGGGTTCATCGTCTTCGGTGCCGTCCTGACCGGTGTCGGAGGCTCGGCGGCGATGACCGACCTCGCCATGGCTGCGATGGGGCACCGGCGCGGAGGCCCGGCCAAGGTCGCGATCTTTGCCTCGTCGCTCTTTGGCACGCTCTCCGGTTCGACCGTGGCGAATGTCATGTCCACCGGGGTGGTGACGATCCCGATGATGAAGAAAAGTGGCTGGCCGTCACGCTATGCGGGTGCCATCGAAGCGGTGGCCTCCAACGGGGGTCAGATTGCACCGCCCGTCATGGGCGCAACCGCCTTCATCATCGCCGAATTCTTGCAGATTCCCTATGCCCAAGTGGTGCTTGCGGCACTTCTGCCCGCCGCCTTTTATTACCTCCTGCTCTATCGTCAGGTGGACAGCTATGCCGCCGCGAATGGTCTGCACGGTGAGCCGCGCGAGACGCTTCCGCGCATGGGGGCGGCCCTTAAGGGCAGCGCGCCCTTGGTCCTGCCGCTTGGCGTGTTGATGTATTTCCTGTTCTGGCTTGGATACGCGCCCGGTAAATCGGCGCTTTATTCGTCCGGGGCGGCTCTTGCCCTCTATCTCGCCACCAAGGGTCGCGCCCTTTCGGGTTTGAAAGAGCTTCCGGGTATCCTGGTGCGGGCGGGTGAAACGCTGATCCCGATCCTGCTTGTCTGTGCCGTTGCGGGCATCATCATCGGCACCATCAACGTGACGGGGCTTGGCTTCGCGCTGACCCTCGCGCTTGGCAAGATCGCCGAGCTTGGTGGGGTGTTTCCGCTCTTGGCCACGACCGCAGTGATCGCCATCGTTCTGGGGGTCGGGATGCCGACGTCCGGGGTTTACGTGGTGGTCGCGGTGCTTTTGGCGCCTGCCTTGGTGCGCAACGGGATCGACATCACCTCTGCACATCTCTTCATTCTCTATTTCGGCCTGCTGTCCATGCTGACACCGCCGGTCGCCATCGCAAGCTATGCGGCGGCCTCGATCGCCAAGAGCGACATGTGGCAGACCGGCGTGACCGGGGTGCGGCTGGCGTTTGTGGCCTATCTTTTGCCCTTCGTCTTCGCCTTCAACCCGGCTCTGATCATGAACGGCACATGGCTTGAGATCGGCGTGTCTTGCATCACGGTCTACGCGGGCGGGCATGTATTGGCCGAAGTGCTTGCGCGCAAAAGCGCCTTTGGGGGCGGCTGGTCACGCTGGGCCGCTGCCGCTGGCGGGCTGCTTCTCTTCAGCGCCACTGCCATTGTCGCCCCGGCGACCCCTTGGGCCATTGGCGCGGCGCTTATCGGCATCGCGCTTTTGATCCTTCTCGCTGTTCAGTCCCGTCGCGGGGCCGCGCCGCAAACCGAAATTTCCAATGAAACCCTGAACAAAGGAGCGAAAGATGCCCGATCATAACCCAAACCCGCCCTATAAACGGATCGCCACGGAGGAAGCGTGGCTTCCGCAGGAGATCATGGACCTCTACCGGGCCGAAGTGCGCGACAAGGACATTAACGAACCGGGCTTTCAGGCGCTCTGGGGCTTTTTCGCAGGCGACAACCCGATTGCGAAAGACCACAACCGCCGCATCGTCGATCTGGGCGAGGAACGGCTGGCCGATATGGACAGGGCCGGCATCGACATCGCGGTTCTGTCCCTCTCATCGCCGGGGGTTCAGATTTTCGACGCGGCCACGGCGACAAGCCTTGCCCAGCGCGCAAATGACGAACTGTCCGAAGGAATTGCCAAGAGCCCGGACCGTTTCGTCGGTCTCGCCGCGTTCTCACCGCTCGACGCCGAAGGGGGCGCGAAGGAGCTTGAGCGCGGGGTCACGAAGCTTGGCCTGCGCGGTGGTATCCTGAACTCCCACACGCTTGGCACCTATATGGATGATGAGAAATACTGGGCCGTTTTCGAAGCCGCCGAAGCGCTCGGCGTGCCGATCTACCTGCACCCGAACACGCCGTCGCCGCAGATGTTGGAGCCGTTCCTGTCGCGTGGTCTTGACGCCGCCGTGTATGGCTTCTCCTGCGAGACCGGGCTGCATGCGCTGCGCCTGATCGTGTCGGGTCTGTTCGATCGTTTCCCGAAGCTTCAGATCGTTCTGGGTCATACGGGCGAGGCGTTGCCGTTCTGGCTCTATCGTCTCGACTTCATGCACACGCGCTTGTCGAACTCGAACCGGTATCCGGGTGTTGGGCCGCTCAAGCGCAAGATGTCGGACTACTTGCGCGAGAACTTCTATTACACCTCGTCGGGTGTCGGTGATCCGAAACCTGTCATGTATGTGCAGGATGTGATCGGCGCGGACCGGATGATGTATGCGATGGATTATCCGTGGCAGTACGTCGTCGAAGAAACCGCATATTTCGACGCCATGCCGGTGCCGCCCGAAACGCTCAAAGCGTTTTATGAGGACAATGCACGCAAGGTCTTCGGCATCAAATGACGGAGCTTTCGGCAGACATCTTGATTGTTGGCGCGGGTCCGGTGGGATTGACGCTGGCGATGGAGCTGGACCGGCGCGGGGTTTCCTCGCTGGTCGTGGAAGAGCGGTCTGCGGGTGAAGCCCCCAGCGTGAAGTGCAACCACGTATCGGCGCGCTCCATGGAGATTTTCCGCGGCCTTGGTATCGCCGACCGCATCCGCTCTGCCGGTCTGCCGGATGACTATCCCCACAGCGTCAGCTACCGGACCACACTCACGGGGCGCGAGATCACCCGTGTTCCCATCCCGTCACGCGCGGGGCGGGAGCGCGGGGATCCCGGGCCGGATACCGATTGGCCGACGCCGGAGCCGCCGCACAGGATCAACCAGATTTTTCTCGAACCGATCCTGTTCGAGGCTGCGCTGGAGCGTAGCGGTATCGAGGTGGTGAATGAGGCCAGTGTGACCGGTTTTACCGATTACGGGGATCATGTCGTGGCGACGATTGTCCGGGAAGATGGCCAGACCCAATTGGCAAAATGCAGGTATCTGGTGGGCTGCGATGGCGGCAGGTCTCAGGTCCGGCGCGAAATTGGCGCATCGCTGCATGGCGATGCCGTCGTGCAGCGGGTGCAATCGAGCTATATTCGCGCGCCCGGATTGATCGGGAAGATGGAGGTGCCGCCGACATGGGGCATGTTCGCTTATAATCCGACGCGGACAGGGGTGGTCTACTCCATCGACGGGCGTGAGACATGGCTCGTGCACAATTATCTGCGCGATGAAGAAGAGGATTTCGACAGTGTCGACCGGGATTGGGCCATTCGCCAAATCCTCGGCGTGGATGAGGCTTTCGCGTATGAAATCCTCGCCAATGAGGATTGGTTCGGGCGGCGGCTGGTCGCGGACAAATTGCGCGAAGGAAATGTCTTTATCTGCGGTGATGCGGCGCATCTTTGGGTGCCTTATGCGGGCTACGGGATGAATGCGGGCATCGCGGATGCTCACAACCTGGCCATGCATATGGGCGGGGTATTCGCAGGCTGGGCCGCGCCGGACGCGCTCGACGCACACGAGGCCGAACGCCTGCCGATCACCGAGCAGGTTTCGCATTTCGCGATGAATCACGCGCATGAAATGGCCCGCAGACGCAAGGCTGTGCCGCCCGAGATCGACGATGACGCACCGGAAGGGGTGGCCGCCCGCGAGGCCGCGGGACGCGCGCTCTTTGATCTGAACGTGCAGCAATATTGCTGTGCCGGTCTGAACTTTGGCTACTACTACGAAGGGTCACCGGTGATTGCGATGGACGGCACCCCGCCGCCCTATTCAATGGGCAGCTTCACGGCGTCGACCGTGCCCGGCGCGCGGCTACCGAATGTTGCGATGGGCGATGGCCGGTGGCTTTATGACGTTCAAGGCCCGGGCTTCGCGCTGGTGCGCACCGACCCTTCGGTTGAGGCAGAGCGCTTGTTGAACGCGATGCGGGGGGCTGGCATCCCGGTTACGTTGATCGACCTCTCCAACGCTCCCGCACCATACGCGGAAGCTCTCGTGCTTGCGCGTCCTGACAACCATATCGCGTGGCGTGGCCATACCGTCCCGACCGATCCGACCGCATTGATCGATACCCTGCGCGGCGTGCGGACGGCGGAGGCGATCGCATGATCGTTGATGTTCATACGCATATGGTGACGGAAGACTACCTCGACCTTCTGCGCCGGGAAGGGGGGCCGACTTACGCCTTCCGAACGTTGCCGAGCGGCGGTGAAGTGATCGACAAGGCGGGCGTGCCGTTCTTCACGCTTCTGCCCCCGATGTGGGATTTCGATCAGCGTATCCGCGATATGGACGCGGCCGGCGTGGACGTGGCGGTGATCTCGCTGACGTCGCCAAATGCGATATTCGCGGACACGGAATTAAGCCGCAAAGCAGCCTGGATGATGAACGATGCTTTTGCCGAGGCGCGCACGGCCCACCCGGATCGCCTTCGCTGGTTCGCGTCGCTTCCGTGGACCGACACCATGGCAGCGGTCGAAGAGTTGGGGCGTGCCGTGAAATTGGGAGCGTCGGGCGTGATCGCGGTCGCGACCGTGGACGGCGCCCCTTTGACCGATCCGGCCTATGCGCCGATTTGGTCGGCCATCGACAAGGCCGGGTTGCCGGTCTTCTTGCACCCTTCGGTGCCGCCCGGTGAAAAGGCGTTGGGTCTGGATCAATACAACCTGTCACCACCTGTCGGCTTCGTCTTCGACACGACCCTCGCCATCAGCCGGATGCTCTATGACGGGTTTTTCGAACGCTACCCGAACCTGCGGATGATCCTGGCGCACGGCGGCGGCACCTTGCCGTTTCTCATCGGGCGTCTGGACCATTGTCACCAAAATATCCCGGCCTGTAGCACGGGCACCAATCATCCACCGTCAGACTTCCTCGACCGGTTTTACCTCGACAGTGTCGTGTTCACCAAAGGTGCTCTCGACCTTTGTATCGAGACGGTTGGCCCCGACCGCATTCTGTTTGGTTCCGATTATCCGCACAACATCGGCGATATGGCAGGGCGGCGAGAATTGCTCGAAGCGAATTCGACGCAGCACCGGAAAACGGCGGCCGACCTGTTCGGCCTGGGATAGATAAATCTTCGCAACGCCTGGAAAGAGAACGGCACGGAGGATGTTCCCGCCCCGATGTTTGGTCGCGCACCTCTGCGCCGTCAGGATGTTTCCTTGAGCTTATCACGCTTGGCGCCATCATCGCCGATCGCTTCTCCAAATTGGTTCACCGCCGGGGCCAAAACGGGGAGGCGCATGGATCTCGGTGACGACCTACGTAACCTGATACATCGGGAACGCATCCGGGGCCCCGCGACCAGCAGGTTTTGAAAATTCGCCCGCCAGAACATGAAACTTTGACGAGGTCCACCGCGCGCTGAGCCTACATTCTTCCCCATAGGCTATGGGCTATTGTGGCCCCAACAATCGCTCAAGCTCACGCAGCTGACGGGTTGATGACCATATACATCGCGTTCCCAGTTCCGTGACGCCCCGCGCCAAGGTCGCAGCACCATTCCACAATTGCTACCACAGAACGAAAGCCCGCGTGCGGACCGACAAAAAGCCGGACAATTGGAAAATTCGCCATTCGTTTGAGTATTCCAGCGATCCAACCCAAGCCATTTATGCCAAACTGATCCGAGAAGAGTGGATATTGGCGGAGGAGGTGGGATTCGAACCCACGGTACGCTTTCACGCACGCCGGTTTTCAAGACCGGTGCATTCGACCACTCTGCCACTCCTCCGGGTCGGGTAGCAGGTAGCCTGCCTTTCGTGATTCTGGAAGCGTGTCCTTTCGGGCGGGGTCTGCGGCGTGTCGCCCGGGCGGATGCAAAGGCTTCCCACGGGGCGCGGGACGCGTTACACTGCCCCAAAACAGGTGCCTGAAGGCACGACCATACGAGCAGCGCGGCTTTTGCAGGGTCGCAATCAGGGGCAAGAGACATGAATACCGCGACGACACGAGGTCTGGTCATCGGATTGGCGGGCCTGTTGGCCTTGTCCGCCTGCGAAGATGGGCAAATGCCCGAGTTTCTCCAACCTAAGACCGAGGTGACGCGGGCCGCGACCTCGAACACCACGACCAAGATGGTCGAGCGTGATGTCGAGGCGCCCGAGATGTTTCAGGCCGCCGACAAGGGGCTTTGGGACGGACGTCCCAGCCTTGGCGGGGTCTGGGTGGCGCACCCGGATGCGACCAACCCGGAACGTGTGATCATTCGCAATACCTCGAATTCCAAGTTCGTCGTCGGCGTGCTCTATCGCCCGGAACGCCAGCAGCCCGGGCCACCGTTCCAGGTGTCGTCTGACGCGGCGGAGGCGCTTGAAATGTTGGCCGGGCAGCCCGCCGATCTGAACGTCACCGCGTTGCGCAGCGAAAAATCGCCAGCGGGCGGCGCGGACGCGGAGGGCGAGGATGCGGCTGCGCAAGAGATCGCATCGGCCCCTTCGGTCGAGAGCGAAGCGCTTGATCCGATCGCCGCTGCGGCCGCCGCGTTGGACGGGGCCGAAGACAAGACGCCCGGTGCCGGGGCCACCGGGGCTGCTGCGGCGGGGACCACCACGGTCGCCGCGATCGAGGCCGAGACATCGTCGGGCACCCCGCGCGCGACCCCGCCAAGCGCATCTTCGCTTGCCAAACCCTATATCCAGATCGGAATTTTCTCGGTCCAGAAAAACGCCGATAACACCTCCGAGAGCATGCGCCAGGCCGGGATGGTGCCCACCACCAAACCGGGTAAGATGAACGGCAAGGATTTCTGGCGGGTGATCGTTGGGCCGGCAGGCTCCAGTGGCGAACGCGCCCAGCTTCTAAAGAAGATCAAGGAGCTCGGGTTCACCGACGCTTATTACGTGACCAACTGATCGCGCCCGCGATCGAACGGAGGAGTTGAGGATGCGCCGTTGTCACGCCACCGCGCGACCGTGGGTGTCGCATTGCGTTTCGCTGTGGATCTCATTGTGCGCTTCACTGTGCCTGTCGGTCGCCGCGCCCGCGCTGGCGTTCGAGACCGAGGCGGGATCGGCTTTCGTCTTTGATGTGACCACCGACACCGTGCTGCTTGAGAAAAACGCCGAAGTGCCGCTGCCGCCCGCGTCGATGTCGAAGCTGATGACACTCAACATGCTGTTCGAGGCCCTCGAAGACGGGCGGGTTCAGATGGAGACGCAATTCGCGGTCAGCCAGCGCGCCATGGACATGGGTGGCTCAACCATGTTCCTGACCACCGCCGACCGCCCGACGGTGGAAGAGCTGATCAAGGGGATCATCGTCATGTCCGGCAATGACGCCTGTGTCGTGGTTGCCGAAGGGTTGGCCGGCAGCGAAGAGGCCTTTGCCGAGATGATGACGGAGCGGGCGCGGGCGCTGGGCATGGAGAACTCGACCTTCGCCAATGCCTCGGGCTGGCCACATCCGTCGCAGCGCATGAGCATGCGGGATCTCGCCATCCTCGCAACCCGGCTGATCGAACAATTCCCTGAGTTATACGATTATTTCGCCCTGACCGAGTTTGCCTTTGACGGGCGCGCGCCGGACAACCGGTTCAACCGGAACCCGCTTTTGTCTCTTGGCCTTGGCGCGGACGGCTTGAAGACCGGCCATACCAGCGAGGCGGGATACGGGCTCGTGGGGTCGGCGGTGCAGGGTGGGCGCCGGGTCGTCTTCGTGATCTCGGGTCTCGACTCCGAGGCTGCGCGCCAGTCCGAAGCGACCTCGATCCTGAATTGGGCGTTTCGTCAATTCGCCCTGCGAACCCCGGTTCGGGCTGGTGAGATCGTGACGCAGGTGCCGGTCTGGCTGGGCGACGCGGACACCGTGGCCCTGACCCCGACGCAGGATATCGAGCTTTTGATGCCGGTGACGGTGCGCGAGGGCATTCAAGGCGTTGTTGACTGGACCGACCCGGTCGAAGCGCCGATTGCCGCTGGTCAGGAAATCGCCCTCTTCACCGTGTCACGCGACGGGATGAGCGACACGGTCGTGCCGCTTGTCGCCGCGACCTCGGTGGGGCGGGCGGGGTTTTTGCCACGCTTTGGGGCGGCAGCCGGACAGGTGCTCGACATGGCGCGCGACCTGACGGGGATCGGGGCAGGCGACGACCGCGCCGGTGATCCCGCCGGGGCCGACCCGGTGGCGGTCAACTGAGCCACATGGGCGGGGTTTTCATCACGTTTGAAGGGATCGACGGGTCTGGCAAATCGACACAGGCACGGCTATTGGCCGAAGGTTTGCGCGCGCGCGGCGATGATGTCGTGGCGACGCGCGAACCCGGCGGGTCGCCGGGGGCCGAGGAAATCCGCGCGCTGGTGCTTGAAGGCGATCCGGACCGCTGGTCGCCCGAAACCGAGATCCTGCTGTTCACCGCGGCCCGGCGCGATCACTTGGAACGCACCATCGCTCCGGCCCTGTCGGCGGGAAAGATCGTGGTCTGCGACCGCTTCGCGGATTCCACCCGAATGTATCAGGGCCTGCGCGGCCCGGGCCTGCGCGAGACCGTGGACAAGCTGCATAAGCTGATGATCGGGCGTGAACCCGACCTCACCTTCATCATCGACATGGACCCGACCAAGGGTCACGCCCGCGCCAAGGGGCGCGGCGGCACCGAGGAGCGGTTCGAGGATTTCGGCGCGGCGCTTCAGGAACAGATGCGGGCGGGGTTTCTCGATCTGGCCGAGACCAATCCGTCAAGATGTGTCGTGATCGACGGCGACCGCGCGCCCGAGGCTGTCGCGCAAGACGTGCTTGGGGTCGCGACCGCACGGATTGCGCAGTCTTGAGGAGCAGTCTTGAGAAGAGGCACGGTGTGACGAACGGAGGGACGCATGATCACGCTTCATGACTACTGGCGCTCATCGGCGAGTTACCGGTTGCGCATTGCCCTGGGTCTCGCCGGGCTGGAATGGGAGAGGGTGTCGGTCGATCTCGTGGCCGGGGACCAAAATGCGCCTGCGCATCTGGCGCGCAACCCCCAAGGGCTGGTGCCCGTGCTTGAAATCGACGGGCATAGTTTCACCCAATCCCTCTCAGTGCTCGAATACCTCGACGAGACACGCCACCTCGGGTTCCTGCCCGAGGATGCGGTCGGGCGGCAGGCCGTGCGCGCCCTTTCCTATGCGATCGCGATGGAGATCCATCCGGTCTGCAACCTGAAGGTCGCCCGGCACGCGGTCGCCGCTGCGGACGGGGCGATCAGCACGCAAGACTGGATGCAGACCTTTATCGGCCCCGGTCTTTCCGCCTTCGAGGCGATGCTGGGGGAGGGGGCGTATTGCCACGGCGACAGTGTGACCATGGCCGATATCTGTCTTGCCCCACAGATCTATAACGCGCACCGCTGGGAGGTTGATTTGGCAGCGATGCCGAAAATCCGTGCCATCGGGCAGCGGCTCGATACCATTCCGGCCTTCGCCGCGGCGCATCCCGACAAGACCTCACGCTAGAAAGCGGAGCGTGCGGGCGGGCCCGCGCGCGCAGGGTTCTGTATTGCAGGGGCTTTGCCCCCCGTGGGGCATCCGGGCGGATGCCCCAAGTCCCCCAAGGTATTTAGAAAACGATGAAGATCAGGGTGCGGCGAGCGTGGCAAAACTGTCGAGGGTGGGGCGGGGCAGGCGGGCAAGCAGGCGGGTGACCTCGCTTCGGGCGCGCGCGCCGGGCCAGTCGCCCAGCACCAGATCGGGCAGGGCCCCGTGGCGCAACCGCAGCCTGCGCCAGTGGTGCAGGGCGAGGAGCCGAAGGGTCAGCGCATCAAGCGGGTCGGCGGGCACCGTGTCGATCCGGCGCAGGGTTTCGCCAAGCAGCGCATAGTCCTGCATCAGGTCCGGTGGTGCGATTTCGGCGATGATCCAGGCGGGCGTTTGGTCAGCCTGAAGCGTTTGGACGAGCGCATCCGGCGGCGCATCGCGATCAGTCGAAAGCGCGAGGCGCGGGGCCAGAAGCGTTGCGTCGTCGGACAGGGCGGTCTCGAAGGCAGCGGCGGGATCGTGCGGATCGCCAAGGATCAGAAAGACCGGGCGCTTTTCGGGCGCGCCGGTGGCATATAGGATCGGGCGCACCGCCTCGGTCCGGGCCCGTCCGCTTGGGGTCAGCGCGTAGGAAGAAGACCGCCCTTCGCGCAGGGCCTCGATCCAGCCGTCGCGTTTGAGCCGATGCAGGGCAACGCGCAGCGTCTGGTTGGCAACGCCCATATCGCCCATGATCCGCCCCAGCGCCTGTCCGGTGATCCGGTCGTCGGGGTTGCGGCACAGATCGCCCATGATCGTCACGACCATGGACCAGACCTTGATCGGGGCAAAGGCGATCAGGCCAGTAAAGGCCGGATCACGAAGGGGATCAGGGGTCGGGCCAAGGTCCGGGTCATGGGTGGGGCGGGTCATGGGATCAGCTTACGCCCGACCCGCCCGTGGTCTCAATAGGCGTTCATGGTCAGAAGCTCGTATTCCGCGACCTTGTCGTCTTCCCCGTCGAGGATCGTTACGTGCCAGCGCACTTCGCCATACTCAGCGGTGCGCCGGGTCTTCCGCTTCACCGTGAGGGTCACGTGGATTTCGCTGCCCGCCACGACGGGTTTCATGAAGCGCAGACCATCAAGGCCAGTGTTGGCCAGAACGGGGCCTTCGTTCGGCTCGACAAACAGCCCCGCCGCGAAGGACAGGAGCAGGTATCCATGGGCCACGCGATCGGGAAAGAACGGGTTTCGCTTCGCGGCCTCGGCATCCATGTGGGCATAGAAGGTGTCGCCGGTGAAATCGGCGAAATGCGCGATATCCTCCAGCGTGACCTCGCGGGGCCCGGTGGTGATCGTCTCGCCGATCTCAAGCGCGGTGAAGCTGCGGGTGAAGGGATGCGCGGGGGCCGCTTTCGGGGTCGCGCCCGGCACGTGTTGGCCGATGATTGCCTGGATCATGTCGGGCGAGCCCTGAACCGCCGTGCGTTGCATGAAATGGGTCACGCCGCGCATGCCGCCGAGCTCTTCGCCGCCTCCGGCCCGGCCCGGCCCGCCGTGGATCATATGCGGCATCGGGGCGCCATGTCCGGTGCTTTCCTTCATCGAGGTGCGGTCATTGATATAGACGCGCCCGTGATAGGCCCCGGCCCCCATCACCACGTCGCGGGCCACGTCGGCGTCATGGCTGATGAGCGACAGGACCAGCGAGCCCTGGCCACGGTTGGCCAGGGCGACGGCATGATCCACGTCGCGGTAGGGCAGGATGGTCGACACCGGCCCGAAGGCTTCGGTGTCATGCACCCGTGTCGCGCTGTCCGGATCGGCGCAGTGAAACACCATCGGAGGCAGGAAGGCGCCCTTGGTGGCATCCGCGCCCTGAACCTCGAAATCGTCGGGGTTTCCGATGACGCGCTCTGCCTCGCTCGCGAGGGTTGCGACCCGCGCCAGAACATCGGCGCGCTGGTCGGTCGACACAAGCGCGCCCATGCGGGTGTCGGGGTTGGCCGGGTCGCCGATCACCGTTTTCGACAGCCGCGCCTCGAGCGCCTCGATGACATCGGCGACACGCGCCTCGGGGGCGAGAATGCGGCGGATCGCGGTGCATTTCTGCCCGGCCTTGGTGGTGATCTCGCGCACGACCTCTTTCACGAACAGGTCGAATTCAGGTTGATCAGGGGTCACATCGGGCCCAAGGATCGAGGCGTTCAGGCTGTCGGCCTCGGCGGTGAAGCGGGTGGCATTGGCGAGGATTTTCGGGTTCGAGCGCAGCTTCAGCGCGGTGTCCGCCGACCCGGTGAAGCTGACCACGTCTTGGCAGGTGAGCCGGTCGAGCAGATCGCCGGTGCCCCCCGCGATGAATTGCAACGCACCTTCGGGCAGGATGCCCGCATCGAGCATCAACTTCACGCAATGCTCAGTGACATAGCAGGTTGCGGTGGCCGGTTTGACGATGGCCGGGACACCGGCGAGCAGCGTGGGGGCGAGCTTTTCGAGCATGCCCCAGACCGGGAAGTTATAGGCATTGATATGCACCGCGACGCCTTGAAGCGGGGTGAGAACATGTTGCCCCACGAAGCTGCCGGTGCGACCGAAAGGCTCGACCGGACCGTCGATCAGCACCTGACCATCGGGCAATTCGCGCCGCCCCTTCGAGGCATAGACGAACAGCGTTCCGATCCCGCCGTCGATGTCGAACCCGTGGTCGGCCTGCGTCGCGCCGGTGTTGAAGGACAGGTCATAGAGCGCCTGTTTGTGTTCGGTGAGGTGAAGCGCCAGCGCCTTGAGCATCTTTGCGCGGTCGTGAAAGCCCAGCTTGCGCAGGTTGGGGCCACCGACATTGCGCGCGTGGTCCAACATGTGCTGGTAATCCAGCGTGCCGCCCGCCTGTGCGATCACGTCGCCGGTCACGGCAGAGGCGATGTCGCGGGCCCCTTGGTCCGGCGCGATCCAGTCGCCAGCGGCAAAGCTGGCCACGTTGATGATGGTCATATGTCCTCCCTGCACCGGAATCGGTGCTGATGCGTTCCACAAACATTATTGACCGTCCGGTCGGTTTAAGCAACAGTAACCCAAACAGGGAGGAAAACATGAGCGACACGATTCTCGTGTCCGACCACGGCGATTGGGTGGAAATCACCCTCAACCGCCCGGATCGGTTGAATTCTTTTACGGAAGAGATGCATCTTGCTCTGCGCACGGCTTTGACGGCGGCGGCAGAGGACGCCAAGCGCGCCGTGCTTTTGACCGGGGCCGGACGCGGCTTCTGCGCGGGTCAGGATCTGGGCGACCGCGACCCGCGAAAGGCCGAACGCATCGATCTTGGCCATACCGTGCGCACGCTTTGGGCCCCGCTGGTGCGCCAGATCAGGGCGCTGGAGATGCCGGTTGTCTGCGCGGTGAACGGTGTGGCGGCGGGGGCGGGGTCCAGTCTCGCCTTGGCCTGTGACATGGTCTTTGCCAGCGACCGGGCGAAATTCATCCAAAGCTTCGCCAATGTCGGCCTGATCCCCGACACCGGCGGCTCGTTTTCCCTGACCACGCTTGTTGGGCCTGCACGGGCGCGGGGTCTTGCCCTGACTGCCGAGGCGCTGCCTGCCGACAAGGCGGAAAGCTGGGGATTGATCTGGAAATGCCTGCCTGCGGATAACCTGATGGACGTCGTGCGGGCACAGGCCGCCGCCTTTGCAACCGGTCCGACCTTTGGCTATGCCCAGACGAAAAAGGCGATACAGGCGGCCGAGACCAATAGCATGGATGCCCAGCTCGATCTGGAAGCCGAGTTGATGTTCCAATGCGGGCGCTCGCCTGATTATGCCGAGGGCGTTGGGGCGTTTCTTGACAAGCGCGATCCGGTCTTCACCGGGGAGAAACCTGGCAGACCCCCCATGGGGACCCCCGAATGACCCCGTTGGAAAAGGCCGAACGCGCCTGCCATGCCATGTGGGAACAAGACGACGCTTCGAAATGGCTGGGGATGGAGCTTGGCGATGTGGACGCGGGGCGCGCGGTCATGACGCTTTTGGTCAAACCGCACCATTGCAACGGGCACAAGATCTGTCATGGCGGCGTGATCTTCTCGCTCGCCGACAGCGCCTTTGCCTTTGCCTGCAACAGCCGAAACCAATCGACCGTGGCCCAACATAACCTGATCAATTTCCTTGCCCCCGGGAAAGAAGGTGATGTGCTTACCGCCGTGGCCGAGGAAACCTACCTGAAGGGCCGTTCCGGCATTTATGACATTCATGTCGTGAACCAGCATGGCACCCCGATCGCCGAAATGCGCGGCATGTCCCGCGCCATTCCCGGCACGCTTTTCGACGAGGAGGACGAGAGATGAAGGACCTGACCCCCGACCGCGCGACGCTCGACCCGATCGAGATCGCATCCATCGACGAAATTCGCGCGCTGCAACTCGACCGCCTGAAATGGTCGCTGCGCCATGCCTATGACAACGTGGCGATGTATCGGCAGCGGTTTGATGCGGCCGGCGTGCATCCCGACGATTTGCACCAGCTCTCGGATCTCGCGAAATTCCCCTTCACCTACAAGACGGACCTGCGCGACAATTATCCCTTCGGCCTGTTCGCCGTGCCGCGTGAGCAAATCCGGCGCATCCATGCCTCGTCGGGGACCACCGGAAAGCCGACGGTCGTGGGCTATACCGAAGCCGACCTGTCCAATTGGGCCGATCTTGTCGCGCGGTCGCTGCGCGCCTCGGGCACGCGGCCCGGCGACATCGTGCATAATGCCTATGGCTACGGGTTGTTCACCGGCGGTCTCGGGGCGCATTACGGTGCCGAACGGCTGGGCGCGACGGTGGTTCCGGTGTCTGGCGGCATGACCGAACGGCAGGTGACCCTGATCCAGGATTTCAAGCCGACCACCATCCTTGTGACGCCGTCCTACATGCTCAACATCCTTGAGCAATTCCACAAGGCGGGGCTCGATCCGCGCGAGTGTTCGCTACAGGTCGGGGTGTTCGGGGCCGAGCCATGGACGGACTCGATGCGCAAGGAGGTCGAGGATGCCTTCGACATGCATGCCGTCGATATCTATGGCCTGTCCGAGATCATGGGGCCGGGGGTCGCGAACGAATGCGTCGAGACCAAGGATGGCCCGGTGATCTGGGAGGATCACTTCCTGCCGGAGATCATCGACCCCGAAACCGGGGCGGTGCTGCCGGATGGCGAATTGGGCGAGTTGGTCTTCACCACGCTGACCAAGGAAGGCCTGCCGATGGTCCGCTACCGCACGCGCGACCTGACCCGACTTCTGCCCGGCACGGCGCGCAGCATGCGGCGGATGGAGAAGATCACCGGGCGCTCGGACGACATGATCATCTTGCGCGGTGTGAACGTGTTCCCGACCCAGATCGAGGAACAGGTGCTTGCCACCGGGGGGCTGTCGGCCCATTTCCAGATCGAGCTTTACAAGTCCGGGCGCATGGACGGGATGCGGGTGATGGTCGAGGCCATGCCGGATGCGGCGGACGAAGCCTCGAAAACCGCGTCGGCCCGCATGCTGACCAAGCGGATCAAGGACGTGGTGGGCATTTCGACCGAGATCCTCGTGGGCGACCCCGGCGATGTGGCGCGATCGGAAGGCAAGGCCAAGCGCGTGCTGGACAATCGGGGGCAGGGCTGATGGCCCGGTCCATCGCCCGGGACCACGATGAAAAGCGCGCCGCGATCCTGAAATCCGCGGCGCGCGTGTTTGCCAACGAAGGCTACGACCGCGCGTCGATGACCCGTCTCGCCGCCGAATGCGGGATCTCGAAGGCCAATATCTATCATTACTATACCTCGAAGGACGCGATCCTGTTCGACGTGCTCGACCGTTACCTGTCGGACCTGACCGACCGCGTGACCGGTCTGGACCTTGCCACCGTCACGCCGCACGACAGCCTGCGGCAGGTGGTGGTCGAGATCATGCTCGCCTACGAAGGCTCGGATGACGAGCACCGGGTGCAGGTCAACGGGGTCGAGCTTTTGCCACCTGATGAGCAGAAGGTGCTGAAGGGCTACCAGCGCAAGATCGTCGAATATGTGTCCGAGATCATTGCCAACGCGGCCCCGGCGGCCTTTGCCGGGGACCCGGCGAAGTTGCGGCAGGCGACCATGGCGCTCTTTGGCATGCTGAACTGGTATTACATGTGGAACCCCGGGGCCGGACGGCAGGCGCGCATCGACTATGCCGGGCTTGTCGCCGAAATGACCCTTGGCGGGATCGTCAGCCTGTGATGCGCCCTTGGGCCGACCCGTGGTCGGTGCACGCCGGGGCCCGCACCACCCCTAGTTTCAGCCGTCCAACCCGGCGTTTTCAAGCGCCTCTTTGGTCCGTGTCTCCCAGCGCGCGCGCAGGGTGTCATTGTCGTCGTGCCGCAGCCCCATGGCCTTGAGCTGTTCGAACCGGTCCGCGTCGCCCAGCCCGAAACTGGTCGCCACGCGCGGGTGCCAGTAGGCCACGCTCGCCGTCGGGTCGGTGCCTTCGTCGATGAGACGGGCCAGCCCGGCTTCGGCAAGGGCGGCATGGTTTGCCTCGACCGCGAGACAATCGCGCAGGGCTTCGGCGAGCGGCTGGTAGCTCACCTGCTTCATCTCTTCCAACTGGACGCAGACGGCGTGCCCCATGAGCACGTTCATCACCACCGCGTCCGCCCAATCCGTCATCGGGTAATTGAACACCGCCAGCCGCATATCCTGTTCGACCCGCGCGGCCTCGATCTCGGCCTTGCGGGCGAGGCGGGTGTGCCATGGGTGCTGGTCCACGTAGCGCGCGGTATCGGCCCCGAATTCGCCCATCAGCGTGAGAACCCTGTCGGCATTGGCAAGCTTTTCGGCCACGATCCGGGCCGAGGCTTCGCGCGCCTTGATCCCGGGCCCGCCGTTGATCTGTTCCGCGAAACCGGCGGCCCCGGCGAGGTTCGAGTCCACGAAAGTCGCCATGAGTTTCAAAAGCTCCGCGCGGTAGCGCGGGGGGACGTTGGCGGGCGAGGTCAGGCGCCCTCCGGCGGCGAGATAATCGGCAAGCGACATGGTGTCGAAATCACTGGTCATAATCGACCACCACGGTATCGGTGAGGGGGAAGGACTGGCACGACAGGACATAACCCTTTTCGACCTCGTAATCTTCAAGCGCGTGGTTCGTCACCATCTCGACCTCTCCTTCCAGTATGCGACATCGGCAGGTGGAACAGACCCCGGCCTTGCAGGCATAGGGGGCGTCGAGATCGTCTGAGCGCACCGCGTCCAGCACCGAGAGCTCTTTTGACGCCTGCAGGGTGCGGGTGGCGCCATCCAGCGTGACCTTGATCGTGGATTGGTTCGCGCCCTTGGCGGCTTCGACCGATACCGCACGCTTGGCAAGGCGTCCGGGCTGTGCCGATGCGAAAAGCTCGAACTTGATCTGGGCTTCTGTCATCCCCGCGGCTTTCAACCCGGCGGCAATGCCAAGCATCATCGGTTCCGGCCCGCAGAGGAAGGCCGTGTCTGTCGCCTCGGCATCGAGAAAGCCCGAGCGGAACAATTGCCCGACCTTTTCTTCGGTGACGCGCCCGGTGAACAGGTCGATTTCCTGTGCGTCGGTGGCGAGGACATGGATCACCGACAGGCGGCCCATGTAGGTGTTCTTCAGATCCTCAAGCTCTTCGCGGAACATGATGCTTGCCACGCCCTTGTTGGCGTAGACCAGCGTGAAGGTAGACCGCGGTTCGCGTGCCAGCGTGGTCTTCAGGATCGACAGCACCGGGGTGATCCCCGATCCGCCGGCAAAGCCGATGTAATTGCGGCCCGCATCAGGGTCGAGCGCGGTATGAAACCGGCCCATCGGCGGCATGGCTTCAAGCGTATCGCCGACCTTCAATTCCTCGTTCGCCCATGTCGAGAAAGCACCGCCATCGACCCGCTTGATCCCGACCTGCAAAACACCGTCATCGCGGCCCGCGCAGATCGAATAAGAGCGCCGCAATTCCTCGCCGTCGAAGTCGCGGCGGAAGGTCAGGTATTGCCCTTGGATGAAATCGAACGCCTCCGCATCTTTCGGGCGCAGGGTCACCACCACCGCGTCGCGGATCGTCTTCTTGATGTCGGTGACTTCCAGATCATGAAACCGGGACATCCGCTTCTCCTCAGATGCATTTGAAATAATCGAAAGGCTCGAGACAGTCCTTGCACCGCCACTGTGCCTTGCAGGGTGTCGATCCGAACTGGCTGAGCCGTTCAAGGTTCGTGCTTGCACAATTCGGGCATTTTTCGGGTCCACCGGCCGCTTGCGGCGGGGCGATCCCATATTTTTCCAACTTTTCGCGTCCGGATTGCGATATCCAGTCGGTGGTCCATGGCGGGCTGAGCTGGCGTTTCAACTCGACCCGCTCCACCCCGTGGTCGTGCAGGGCGGCCTTGATCTCCATGTTGATCACCGAGGTCGCGGGACAGCCGGAATAGGTTGGGGTCACGGTCACCACGCAGGTCTCGCCGTCAAAGCCCACGTCACGGATGATCCCCAGATCGACAAGGCTGATCGCCGGGATCTCGGGGTCGGGCACGGCGTCGAGCCACGTCCAAATCTGGTCCACCGAAGGGCGCATGGCGTTACCAGGCCTGGCCCGGATAGGCGCGTTGCAGCCACTGCATCTGCGTCAGGATATGACCCAGATGTTCGGTGTGCATGCGCCCGTCCTTGCCCGAGCCGCGATGGCCGAAATGGGCGTCGGGAAGCGTCAGCGTCGCCTCGGCAAGCGTGGCCTCGATCGTCGCGCGATAGTCGGCCTCGAGCGTCTTGGGGTCGGGGATCACCCCGGCCTTTGCCATGTCGGCGTCGGTGTCGTCGGTGATGAACAGCTCGAGCGCATAGGGCCAAAGGATGTTCAATGCCGCCTGCATCCGTTCATGGCTTTCCGCCGTGCCATCGCCCAGACCCACGACCGTGCCGCGCGAGCGGTCGACGTGATAGGCAGCCTCCTTCACCGCTTTCTCGGCGATCTCGGCAATGCGGTTGTCCGTGGACCCGGTGAGCGCCCGCAGGTTCATCAGGTTGAACTGATCGAACAGGTATTGGCGCATCACTGTCTGCCCGAAATCGCCGTTCGGCAATTCGACCAGAAGCACGTTATGGAAATCCCAAGCGTCGCGCAGGAAGGCAAGATCATCGGCAGAGCGCCCCGCGCCCTCGATTTCCCCGGCATATTCCAACCAGAGCGATGTCTGGCCAAGCAGGTCGAGCGCGGTGTTCGCCAGCGCGATGTCTTCTTCCAGCACCGGCGCATGGCCGCACCACTCCGACACCCGGTGACCGAGGATCAGCGTGTTGTCGCCAAGGCGCAGGAGCGTTTCAAACAGCGCATCAGCCATCACATGTGCCCCACGTCGTCGGGAATGTCGTAGAAGGTCGGGTGGCGATACACCTTGGACTCCGAGGGTTCGAAAATCGGGCCCTTGTCGCCCGGCGCGGTCGCCGTGATGTGGCGGGCCTCGACCACCCAGATCGAGACGCCTTCACTGCGGCGGGTGTAGACGTCGCGCGCATTCTTGACCGCCGTTTCCGCGTCCGGGGCGTGCAGCGAGCCCACGTGACGATGGCTCAGCCCGTGTTGGCCGCGAATGAAAATCTCCCAGAGGGGCCATTCCTTGCTCATGGTCGTCGTCCTTATTCCGCGGCCACTTTGGCGCCGTGTTTCTTCTCGGAATGGGCCAAAAGCCCGTCGCGCACCCATGCGCCGTCGTCCCATGCCTGCTTGCGCGCATCCAGACGGTCGTGGTTCGCGGGGCCTGCGCCCTTGAGCACGTCGAAAAACTCGTCCCAGTCCGGTTCCGAGTAATCGTAGCCGCCCTTATCCTCGTTCCACGCCAGCGTGTCGTCGGGCACGGAAAGGCCGAGGTATTCGGCCTGTGGCACGGTCTGGTCCACGAATTTCTGGCGCAGCTCGTCGTTGGTGTTGATCTTGATCTTCCACGCCAGCGATTGCTCGGAATGCACCGAGTTCGCGTCGGACGGGCCGAACATCATAAGGGAGGGATACCAGAACCGGTTGAGCGCATCTTGCGCCATGCGCTTTTGCGCCTCGGACCCTTGGGCCATCTTCATCATGATGTCGTAGCCCTGCCTCTGGTGGAAGCTCTCTTCCTTGCAGATGCGGACCATCGCACGCGAATAGGGACCATAAGAGGTGCGCTGAAGCGGCACCTGGTTCATGATCGCGGCCCCATCGACGAGCCAGCCGACCGCGCCGATATCGGCCCAGGTCAGGGTGGGGTAGTTGAAGATCGAGCTATATTTCATCTTGCCGGACAGCAGCATCTCGGTCATCTCGTCGCGCGACACGCCCAGCGTCTCGGCGGCAGAGTAGAGGTAAAGACCGTGCCCCGCCTCGTCCTGCACCTTGGCGAGAAGGATCATCTTGCGCTCCAGCGTGGGGGCGCGGGTGATCCAGTTGCCCTCGGGAAGCTGGCCCACGATTTCGGAATGCGCATGTTGACCGATCTGACGGATCAGCGTCTTGCGATACCCTTCGGGCATCCAGTCGCGCGGCTCGATCCGGATATCCTGATCGACTTTTTCCTGAAACGCGCGTTCTTCCGGCGCCATCTCGTCGAGCGTTTTCACGCCTTCGCCGGTGGATTTGACCATTTGTGCATACATATCGGTCCTCCTTGGGCCAACAGCCCTGGGTTTGGCGGGTCTACACCCGCTCGATGATCATCGCCGCGCCTTGGCCGACGCCCACGCACATGGTGCAAAGCGCATAGCGGCCCCCGGTGCGTTTGAGCTGATAGGCCGCCGTCAGCACCAGCCGCGCGCCGGACATGCCCAGGGGATGGCCGATGGCGATGGCGCCGCCCTGCGGGTTCACGCGCGGGTCGTCGTCCGCGACACCCAACGCGCGCAGGGTGGCAAGACCCTGGCTCGCGAATGCCTCGTTCAATTCTATCACATCCATCTGCTCGATGGTGAGCCCGGTCTTTGCCAGCACCTTGCGGCTGGCGGGAACCGGCCCGATGCCCATGACACGGGGGGCAACGCCCGCCGCCTGCATCGCCACGACCCGCGCCATCGGGGTCAGGCCATGGGCGGCCATGCCGTCTTCCGACGCCATGAGGATCGCCGCCGCGCCGTCGTTCACGCCCGAGGCATTGCCGGCGGTCACGGACAGCTCCGGGCCGTTCACGCCCTTGAGTTTCGCAAGCTGTTCGGGGCCTGTGCCGGGGCGGGGGTGTTCGTCGGTCTCGACCATGACCGGATCGCCTTTGCGCTGCGGCACCGCGACCGGCGTGATCTCGTCCCCGAAAAAGCCCGCCTCGTGGGCCGCCGCCCATTTGGCTTGGGATCGGGCCGCGAACGCATCCTGGTCTTCGCGGCTGATGTTATAATCCTCGGCCACGTTGTCGGCGGTTTCGGGCATGGAATGGGTGCCATGCTCGGCATCCATCTTCTTGTTAACGAAGCGCCAGCCGATGGTGGTGTCATAGACCGCGTTGGCGCGCGAAAAAGCTGTGGTCGCCTTGGGCATGACGAAAGGCGCGCGGCTCATGCTTTCGACGCCGCCCGCGATGGCAAGGTCATAGTCCCCCGCGCGCAACCCGCGCGACGCCATGCCGACCGCATCCATCCCCGAGGCGCAAAGCCGGTTCACCGTGGTGCCCGACACCTCGACCGGGAGCCCGGCGAGAAGCGCGGCCATGCGCGCCACGTTGCGGTTGTCTTCCCCGGCCTGGTTGGCATCACCATAGATCACGTCGTCAACCTGTTCCCAGTCCACGCCGGGGTTCCGCTCCACCAGTGCCTTGATCGGCAGGGCCGCGAGATCGTCGGTGCGCACGGACGACAGCGCGCCGCCGTAGCGGCCAATGGGCGTGCGGGTCGCGTCGCAGATGAATGCGTTGGGCATAGTCAGGTCTTTCCTCCCGTGATCAGGGTTTATTCCCGACCACATGGTCGGGGATAGGCAGTGTCTCGATTCGGTGCAAGTAAAATGTTACGAGAATGCGGTGATATGGTTTTTCCTGTAACGTGTCGCGCCGATCCCGAGGTCGCAGTTTGACCCCTATCGCTCTGGTGTCAATTCGGACACTGCGTTCGCAAGGGCCAGATCGGCTTGGCGCGTTTCAGGATGTCGGCTGGAGGTGGCCCAGGAAATGCGCCATGGCCGCCACGGCCGCGCCCATGTCTTCGGCGCTCGCATGTTCCTCCGGCACATGGCTTACACCGTCCCGGCACCGCACGAACAGCATCGCGATGGGGCAGAGATCGGCCATGGCCGAGGCGTCATGGGTGGCCCCCGAGGCAATCGACAGGCCCTTCCCGCCGGTCGCCGTCACGGCGTCGGTGAGGCGGGCGCGAAGCTCCGGCGCACAGGGCTGGGCGGGCTGGCGGTATACCCGCGACATGTCCAGATCGAGAGACCAGCGCGCGGCGATGTCCTGCGCCATGCTGGTAAGCTGCGCGCCGGTGTCTTCGCGCAACCGGTCGTCGGGCGCGCGGATTTCTAGCGTGAGGGAAACCGCGCGCGGCACCGCGTTGACCACGTTTGGCCACACGTCGAGCGCCCCGACCGTGACCCGCAGATCGGGGTGTTCCAGACCTGCCATATGCGCCGCCGTGACAAGCGCGCTTGCCCCCACGAGCGCGTCGCGCCGGATCGCCATGGGAAGGGTGCCGGCATGGCCGGTCTCGCCCCGAAAGGTGACCGCGTGACGCTCGATCCCGCAGATCGCCGTGACCACGCCGAGCGCTTCGTCTTCGGTCTCAAGCACGGGGCCCTGTTCGATATGCGCCTCAAGGTATCCGATGGCATCAGACCGGGGGCGGGCCAGCGCGCCGATGGCGTCGGGCGCGCCGCCGAATGCGGCCAAGGCATCGCGCAGCCGGGTGCCGTCCCGGTCGGCGGTTGCGAGCACCTCGGGGTCAAACGTGCCCGCCAGCGCCCGTGGGCCAAGCAGCGCGGTCGGAAAGCGCACCCCTTCCTCGTCGGCAAAAGCGAGCACTTCGACCGAGAAGGGCAAGGCATGGCCGTCGCTTGCGCATTTCTCGACCGCGAGACAGCCCAGAACCACGCCCATGATCCCGTCATACATGCCGCCCTCGCGCACGCTGTCCTGATGGGATCCAATGTAGAATGTGCCGGACCCGGCAGGCCCGTCCTTGCGCCCGACCAGCGTGCCCGCCGCATCCATCGCGACGCTCAGCCCAGCGGCCTCCATCCAGTCGCGGATGTGGGGCAGGGCATCTTTGTGCGCAGGCGTGAACGGCAGCCGGGTGACGCCGGGGCCGGGCTCCGAACAGGTGGCGATCCGGGCAAGCCGGTCGGCGGCAATGGCACCCCAATCAGTCAAGTCCGCGCCCCGGATCGTTCACGGTCGGCACCTGCCGCGCCCAATAGGCATAATCGCCCGTGGTCGCGCGCTCGTGCAGGTCGGCGAGCGCGGTCAACGGGTCATCGGCATGATCGATCCGCAGGGTGAGCGGCGCATGGTCGGGGCTGATGACAAGCAGGGCGGCGGACATGAGACCGCGCGAATCGCTACCCGCCGAACGACCGGCAAAAAGCGCCGCCAAAAGGCGTTCGGCCAAGGTGCCGCTGCCGGTCCGGTAGGTTTCGACCAGCGCGGGAATCACAGCGGGGGAGGCAAGCAGATTGCCGCAGGCCACCCCGTCGGCAAAGACCATGTCGCCGATCTCGGGCATGTTCGCATCGCCCGAGAACACCGCGCCGCGCCCGGTCATGTCGAGCACGCCAAGCTGGCGCGCATCGCGGTTTCGGTCGTTCGCCGTGACCCGGGCGATCGTCTGCGAAGCGTTTGATCCGGATGACATTTCATCAAGCGCGGCCTCGCCCCAGAGCGTCGAGGGCGAAGCGCCTTGGCTGGCCGAGACCCCGGCCCCCCACCGTGCGCGCAGCACCCATCCGCCAACACACAAGGAGCCGGTTGCGGCAGCGCCGCCCATGGCCCCGGTCTCGGGGTCGCGAACAAGAAGTGAAAAGGTCATGTGAACTCCGTATCACAAATATTTATCATGAAAAATTGACAGGTCAATTAATCATGATAATTTACTTGAAAACAAGAACACCAAAATCCATCCGACAGACAACATGGGAGTTGCATCAATGTCTTTGATTTCATGGACCCGCCGCGGCCTTTTTGCCGCTGCCGCCAGCACCGCGCTGATTGCCGGTCTTGGCCTTGCCCCGGCGCCGCTATCGGCCCAGACGCCGCCCGGCGTTCTGATCGTCGGCCAGATCGCCGAGCCGAAATCGCTCGACCCGGCCGCGGTCACGGCGGTGAACGATTTCCGCATCCTCGTGAACCTCTACGAGGGGCTCGTGCAGTATAAATCCGGCACGCTTGAGGTTGAACCGGCACTGGCCGAAAGCTGGGAGGTGTCGGAGGACGGCACCGTCTACACCTTCAAGCTGCGCGAGGGTGTGACGTTTCATGACGGAACGCCCCTGAATGCCGAGGCGGTGAAATTCAACTTTGACCGGATGCTGAACGAAGATCATCCCTATCACGACACCGGGCCCTTCCCGCTGGCGTTCTTCTTCTCGTCGGTGGAGACCACCGAGGCGGTCGATGATCTCACGGTGAAATTCACCTTGAACGAACCCTACGCGCCGTTCCTGTCCAACCTCGCCTATCCCACCGGCCTTCTGGTTTCGCCCGCTGCGGTCGAGACCCATGGCGCCGATTTCGGGCGCAACCCGGCGGGCACAGGCCCCTTCACCTTCGGGGAATGGCGCTCGAACGAGGCCGTGGTGATCGAGAAGAACCCGGACTACTGGGGCGATCCGGCAGGCACCGACGCGGTCGTGTTCCGGCCCATCACCGATGCCAACACCCGCGTGGCCGAAATGCTCTCGGGTGGGATCGACATGATGGTCGAAGTGCCGCCCACCGCGTTGTCGGAGTTTCAAGGCAACGACTATCAGGTGGTAGAGCAAGCAGGCCCGCACGTCTGGTTCCTGATCCTCAACGCAAAGGAAGGCCCCTTTGCCGACAAGCTGGTGCGCCAGGCGGCGAACTACGCGATCAACAAGGAAGCGATCGTGAACGACGTGTTGGAAGGCACGGCGGAAGTCGCGGCGGGCCCGACGCCCCCGGCCTTTGCCTGGGCCTATAACGAAAGCCTCGATCCCTATCCCTACGATCCCGACAAGGCCCGGAGCCTTCTGGAAGAAGCCGGGGCGGACGGGGCCGAATTGACATTCTACGTCACCGAGGGCGGCTCAGGCATGCTGGACCCGATCCCGATGGGCACGGCGATCCAGGCTGACCTGAACGCGGTCGGCTTCGACGTCAAGATCGAGACCTACGAATGGAACACTTTCCTTGGCGAAGTGAACCCGGGGCTTGAGGGCAAGGCGGACATGGCCGAGATGGCGTGGATGACCAACGATCCCGATACGCTGCCGTATCTTGCCCTGCGCACCGACGCCTGGCCCGAGAGCGGCGGGTTCAATTCCGGTTACTATTCGAACCCCGAGGTCGACGCGCTGCTTGAACAGGCCCGCGTCTCCACGGACCAGGAAGAGCGTGCGTCACTGTATCAAGAGATGCAGACCATCGTTCAGGACGACGCGCCATGGGTCTTTGTCGCCAACTGGAAACAGAACGCGGTGACCACGGATCGTGTCGAGAACTTCCAACTGCAACCTTCGTTCCTGCTTGAACTTGAGAACGTGGTGAAAAACTGAGGCCATCCGGTGCGGGGGACGTGCCCCCGCGCCGCACCCGGTGCCGCGTGCACCGCGCACCCACATGAGATTTCTGCTCAAGAGAAGGACAGGCACGTCTGTGGCTGAACGGTATCCACATGGGCCCATACATCCTGAAACGCCTGATTTCGGCCATCCCGGTTCTTCTGGGGATCACGGTGATCGTGTTCCTGATCATGGCGATGATCCCGGGCGACCCGGCGACCGCGATCCTTGGAAGCTACGCGACACCTGAAAACGTCGAGAAGCTGAACCGGGATCTTGGTTTGGACAAACCCCTGATCTCGCGCTATTTCATCTGGCTCGGCAATATGCTGACCGGCGATTTCGGGCGAAGTTTCAGCCTCAATCGCCCGGTGCTGGACGAGATCCTTGAACGCTTCAACGCCACCTTGATCCTTGCCGGCACCGCGTTTGTGATCTGCTCGTTTTTCGGCATTCTTGCCGGCGTCATCTCCGCCGCGCGTCAGTATGGGTTCGCGGACAAGGCGATCACCTTCGTGGTGCTCATCGGCATCTCGGTGCCGTCCTTCTTTCTCGGGATGATGATGATCCTGCTCTTTTCGGTGAACCTGCGCTGGCTGCCGGTTTCGGGTATGTATGCGATTTATGGCGGCGGGGATCTTGCCGATCTCGCCCGGCATCTGGTCATGCCCGCGGTCGCGCTCGCGGTGGTTGCCACCGGCGTAATCGCGCGCCTGTCGCGCTCGGCCATGCTCGAAGTGCTGCGGCAGGATTTCATCCGCACCGCGCGCGCCAAGGGGGTGCGCGAGGGCCGCGTGCTTTATGGTCATGCGCTTCGGGCGGCCATGGTGTCGATCATCCCGGTGCTGGGCATCCAGGCGGGGTTCGTCCTGTCGGGGTCGGTGTTCATCGAGATCGTGTTTCAATGGCCCGGCGTGGGCCGGATGCTGGTGGACGCGATCCTGACCCGTGATCTGCTTCTGGTGCAGGGGGGCGTTGTCTTCGTCGCGGCCTGCTATGTGCTTTTCAACATCTGCGTGGATGTGGCGCAGTCGCTTCTCGACCCGAGGATCAAGACATGATGTTCCTCAGGCTCCTTTTCCGCAACCGGCTGGCGGCCATGGGCGCCATCGTTCTGGCGATCATCCTCATTTTGGTGCTGGCTATCCCGATCCTGCCGTTGCAAGACCCGGACGTAATCAAGACCTCGGACCGGTTTCTGAAGCCGTTTTCCGATGGCCATCTTCTGGGCACCGACCATCTTGGGCGTGACCTTCTGGCCCGGCTGTTGCACGGCACGCGGTTGTCGCTGGCGGTGGGTATCTTCGCAGCGCTCATCGCGGCCACCATCGGCTCGGCGGTGGGGATCGTCGCGGGGTATTTCGGCGGGCGGATCGACAACGTCATCATGCGCGGCATCGACATGCTGATGGCCTTTCCCTACATCCTCCTTGCGCTTGCGATCGTCGCGGCGCTGGGCCCCGGGCTAATGAATGCGCTGATCGCCGTGGCCGCCGTGAACATTCCGTTCTTCGCCCGCAACATCCGTGGCATCACGGTGGGGCTCGCCGGGCGCGAGTTTATTGACGCGGCACGGCTTTCGGGCATGGGGCATGGCCGGATCATCCTGACGGAGCTATTGCCAAACGTGCTCTCGACCATCGTCATCGCGATGTCGACGACCGTGGGTTGGATGATCCTCGAAACCGCCGGCCTGTCGTTTCTTGGCCTCGGCTCGCAGCCGCCCCAGGCCGATCTTGGGTCCATGCTGGGCGAGGCACGCTCGGCGCTTATCACCAATCCGCATACCTCGATCATTCCGGGGATCATGATTTTCCTGATCGTCATGTCGATCAACCTTCTGGGCGACGGGGTGCGCGATGCGCTTGACCCACGTCTGCGCTCGGGGGCCCTGTCGCGGCCCCGTGCCAAGACCATCGTGGATCGCAAGGGCGAAGTGCCCGCCGACGACGGCAAGGGGCTTTTGAACCTGCAGTCGCTCGACACGCAGTTTCACGTCAGCAACCGCGTCTACCGCGCGGTGAATGACGTGTCGCTCTTCGTGAACCGGGGCGAATGCCTTGGGATCATCGGCGAATCCGGATCGGGAAAATCGGTCACCGCGCTCTCCGTCATGGGGCTTGTCGCTTCCCCTCCCGGTGTCGTGACGGGGGGTGCGGTGCGCTACGAGGGCGAAGACCTGTTGGCGGCGCCGTATGAAAGCCTGCGTGAGAAGCGCGGCAACAAGGTTGCCTATATCTTCCAAGACCCGCTCTCGACCCTGCATCCGCTCTACCGCGTGGGCGACCAGTTGATGGAAGCGATACAGGTGCACCACAAGGTGACGGATGCAGAGGCGAAGCAGCGCGCCATCGAGCTTTTGATGTCCGTGCGCATTCCGAACGCCGAAAGCCGCATTCGAAACTATCCGCATGAAATGTCGGGCGGGATGCGCCAGCGTGTTGGCATTGCCATGGCGCTGGCCAACGATCCCGATGTGATCATCGCGGATGAGCCGACCACGGCGCTCGACGTCACGGTGCAGGCCCAAATCCTCGCGTTGCTGGATGATCTGCGGCGTGAACGCGGTCTGGCGATCGTCTTCATCACGCATGACTTCGGTGTCGTGGCACAGCTTTGCGACCGGGTGGCGGTCATGTATGGCGGGCGGATCGTGGAAGAGGGGACCACGACCGATATCCTCGATCATCCTGCACATCCCTATACCAAGCGCCTGATGGACTGCGTGCCGGAACTGGGCGGCGGCAAACGTGCCTTGGCCGCGATCCCGGGCTTGCCCCCGATGGTGTCCGACCTTCCGCCCGGATGCGCCTTTGCCCCGCGATGCGACAAGGCGACCGAGGCTTGCCGCAAGGGCGAGATCGCGCTGTCCGGGTCCGAAACCCGCGCCGTTCGGTGTATTCACCCCGAGGAGGAGATCGCATGACCCCCGCGTTGAAAGTCGAAAACCTCGCAAAGACCTTTGGTGTGGGTGGGGGCCTCTTTGGCCGCCCCGCCGCCGGGGTGCGCGCGGTGCGCCCGATGTCCTTCGAAGTGGCGACCGGCGAGACGCTTGGCATCGTGGGCGAGTCCGGTTGTGGCAAATCCACCTTGGCGCGCATGCTCGTCGGGCTTCTGGACCCGACCGAGGGGTCGATCGAGATCGAGGGTCGCGCGCTGGACAATGCCGACCCGGCGGCCTTCGGGCGGCTGATCCAGTACATGTTCCAAGACCCGGTGTCCTCGCTCAACCCGCGCAAGACGATCAAGCAGATCATGGAAGCACCGCTAAAGCGGCTCTACGGGATGGGCCGGACCGAGCGCGACACGCGCATCGACGAGATCTTCGACAGCGTCAACCTGCGCTCGGAATTCCTCGACCGCTACCCGCACGAATTTTCGGGCGGGCAGGCACAGCGGATCGGGGTGGCCCGCGCGCTCGCCGCCGCGCCACGCATCATCATTCTGGATGAGCCGGTGTCTGCGCTCGACGTGTCGGTGCAGGCGCAGGTGCTCAACCTGCTCAGGGATCTGAAAACCGAGTTCAACCTGACCTACCTGTTCATTTCCCATGACCTCGCGGTGGTCGAGGCGGTGTCGGACCGGATCGTGGTGCTATATTTTGGTGCGGTGGTCGAGATCGGCAAGGCCGAGGAGATCTTTGCGCGCCCGCGTCATCCCTATACAAAGCTTCTGGCGGACTCGGCGCCGGTCGTCGGACGCCCCCTGAAGGCGCCGGAACAGAAAGACAGCGAGTTGCCAGACCCGCTGAACCCGCCGCCCGGCTGTGCCTTTGCGACCCGGTGCCCGAGGGCGACAGAGATTTGCCGCGAAAAGGAACCGATGCTTGAGCCCCACGGAGGAGATCAATTTGCCGCCTGTTTCCATCCGCTCGAATGATGGCCCAAAGCAATCGCGCCCGACCCAGGTCGCCGAAGCGATCAAGGATTTCATCGTGCGCGAAGGGTTACTGCCCGGTGATCGCATCCCTTCCGAAGCGGAGCTGATCGAGCGGTTTTCCATGGCCAAGGGCACGATCCGCGAGGCCCTTCGGCTCCTCGATGCGCAGGGGCTGGTCAAATCGCGCACCGGGCCGGGGGGCGGCACCTTCGTGCACGCGGTCTCGACCGAACGGGCCGAGGCACTTTTGGCCAATTACTTCTATTTCAAGGATCTGAAAATATCCGACATCTACCAGCTTCGCCGGGTGTTGGAGCCGGAACTGGTGGCAAGCCTCGCGGGGCAATTGCCAATCCGCGTGTTGCACGAGCTTGAGGACATTCTCGACAGCTACAGCGAACCGGCCAGCACCGACGAGGAAGAGCGCGACCAACATGTCGCCTCGCTTCGGTTTCACAAGGTTCTGGCGGACCAGACCGAGAACCCGCTTTTGTCTTTCGCGATCGGGTTCATGTTGACGATCCTGTCCGACATCACCGTGTCGCGGCGGCTTTACAGGCCCATCAACCTCGACCTCTGGGCGCGTGGCCGCGATTACCAGATGCGTTTGCTCGCCGCGTTGCGCGAAGGCGACAGCAAGGCCGCGCGCGCGATCATGACCGCGCATATGCAGACTGCCCAACCGCTCATGGAAGGGCAAGAGGCGGTGTCGCTCAAGCGTTTTATTCGCGAGTGATCGGGCCTTTCGCCCGGCTCTCATCCGGCCCAAGCCGCGCTTCGTGGTCACGCACCACGCCGCCCGCGCCGCTTCCCGTCGCCTTCAACGCGCGCAGGATGCCGACGAGATTGTCGTCACGCAGACGCTCCAGGTCGCGGACCGACAGGTGCCCGGATTGCGCGTCGGACTGGCCCGCGATCAGATCGACAAGCGCGTCGTCGAATTCCGGCACATCGGTGAGCCTGCTCCAGGGCCAGGACAGGGCGGGGCCGAATTGGGCCAGGAAATGCGTCATCCCTGCCTCACCCCCCGCGATACGGTAGGTTTCGAACAGGCCCATTTGCGCCCATCGCAGGCCAAAGCCCATGCGGATCGCCTCGTCGATCTCTTCGGTCGTGGCGACCCCGTCCTTCACCATCCAGAGGCTTTCGCGCCAGACCGCTTCCAGCAACCGGTCCGCGATATGGGCGTCGATTTCCTTGCGTAGGGTCAAAGGGTGCATCCCGATCCCGCGCAGGATGTCGGCGGCGCGAAGACAGATCCCGGCGTCTCCCACAAGCTCGACCAGCGGCAGAAGGTAGACCGGGTTGAAGGGGTGCGCCACGATGGCCTTGGCCCCCTGTCCCCCCTGCGCGTTAAGCTGCGTCGGGCGAAACCCGGACGTCGACGACCCCAGCACGGTATCGGCCCCAAGGTAGGGCGCAATATCGGCATAGACCCGATGCTTGAGCGACAAGGTTTCCGGCACGCTTTCTTGCACCCATGCCGCATCTGTTACAGCCGCGCCGGGGTCGGTATGAAAGGTGAGCGTGCCCTCGCGCGGCAAGGGCCGGTCATAAAGTGCGGGAAGCGCGCGGCGGGCCCCGGAAAGCACCTCACCGATCTTGCGCTTGGCGTCGGGGTCAGGGTCATAAACAGCTACGTCCCAGCCGTTCAACAAAAACCGCGCGGCCCATCCGCCGCCGATCACGCCCCCGCCAAGCACCGCGGCCTTCATGCCGGGGCTCGCTTTTCAAGCCCGAGTTTGTCGCGCACCTCGGTCGGGCCGATCACCCGCGCCCCCATCCGCTCGATGATCCCCACGGCGCGTTCGACAAGTTGTGCGTTGGTGGCCAGAACCCGCTTGTCGAGCATCAGGTTGTCCTCAAGCCCGACCCGCACGTTGCCCCCTGCCAGAACCGCCGCCGCGACATAAGCCATCTGGTCCCGGCCCAGAGAGAAGGCCGACCAATGCCAGTCGGCGGGGATGTTGTTCACCATGGCGAGGAAGGTGTTGAGATCATTGGGTGCCCCCCACGGCACACCCATGCAAAGCTGGACCAGCGCCGGGGTGTCGAGCACGCGGTTCTCGACAAGCTGGCGTGCATACCACAAATGACCGGTATCGAAGGCCTCGATCTCGGGTTTCACGCCAAGCTCGGTCATGCGCTGCCCCATAGCGGTGAGCATCCCGGGCGTGTTCGTCATCACGTAATCGGCTTCGGCAAAATTCATCGTGCCGCAATCCAGCGTGCAGATTTCCGGCAGGCAGGCGGCGATATGGGTCAGGCGGTCTTCGGCCCCGATCATGTCGGTCGCAGCCGTGTTGAGGGGCAGGGGCGCGTCGGGCGGGCCAAAGACCATGTCGCCACCCATGCCGGCGGTCAGGTTCAGGATCACGTCTACCTCGGCGTCGCGAATGCGTTCGGTCACCTCGCGAAAAAGCGCCGGGTCGCGCGACGGCGCGCCGGTTTCGGGATCGCGCACATGGCAATGCACCACCGCCGCGCCAGCCTTTGCCGCGTCGATGGCGCTGTCGGCGATCGCGCGCGGACTGCGCGGCACATGGGGCGAGCGGTCCTGTGTCGCGCCGGAGCCGGTGACGGCACAGGTGACAAAGACGTCTCGGTTCATGGCAAGAGGCATGTCGGCGCCTTTCGGGGTTGGTGGGGGGCAGGTTGGCGGGCGATCGGTTCGGGGTCAGGGTTCGGCCACGACGGGGTTCTGGATCACGCCCAATCCGTCGATCTCGATCCTGACGATATCACCGATCCGAAGATAGTCCCCGGTCTCCATCCCGACACCGGCGGGGGTGCCGGTGAACAACACGTCGCCGGGCATCAGTGTGAAGACCTGCGAGATATAGGAAATCTGGTCCGCCAGCTTGTGGATCATCAGGCTGGTCGAGGCATCCTGTTTCAAAGCCCCGTTCACCCATGTCCTGATCCGCAGGTCTTCGGGGTCCGCCACTTCGTCCGCGGTGGTGATCCACGGGCCGAAGGGGCCATGGGTGTCAAAGCTTTTGCCCAAGGTGAAGGTGGGCGAGCGCATTTGCCAATCGCGCACGCTCACGTCATTGCCGACCGCGTAACCCGCCACGACCGACAGCGCCGCGTCGCGGGGCACGTGGCGGCAGCGTTTTCCGATCACCAAGGCCAATTCGCCCTCAAAATCAAGCTGGTCCGAGACCTTCGGCATCTCGATCCCCTGCGAGGGGCCATTGACGCAGGACACCTGTTTGTTGAACCAGATCTGGGTGTCGGGCACCTTGACGCCCCGCGCCGCCGCCTTTTCGGCGTGATCTTTGTAGTTCATTCCCAGCGCGAGAAGCTTTTGCGGCGCGCCCACCGGGGCCTCAAGCGTCACTTCGGCCAAGGGATGGCGCGCTGCGGTCGCTTCCCTCACGTCAGCGAAATCGTTTTGGGCTTTTGCGAGCAAGGCGCGCATCGATGTGCCGAAACCGGCGTCCGTCAAGTCGGTGATCTCGTCCCCATCGACGCGCCCAAGATGGGTCGCACCATTCCGGGTGAAGCGGGCCAGTTTCATGGCGGTCTCCAAAAGCCGTTGAATTCGCGTGAATTCTTGTCCGTGTTCCGCCATGGCCGCAACCCGTGGCCGGGATTTATTTCCACCCCGCCCGACCGATGGGCAGGGCGGCCATAAATGGAGCAGGCGGGGGGTGGATGCAATTTTTGAACATCGGGTCAATTCTGGCGAAAAAATCAAAACACATCAAAGACCTTGCAAAATTCTCTGCAAGGCGGTGCGATACGAATAGGGGGAATCGCTGCCACCCGGCTGCGCTGGCCTACCCAATAGATACCCACATTGCCACGCCCGGTATTCGGGCGTTGCCACCAGGAGGTTCCAATGACGTTCTTGAGTAAGATTTCTGCCCGAACAGGGCTCGCCGCCGCATTGCTTGCGGGATCGGTGATGACCGCATCCGCGTTCACCGCCTGTCAGGTCACTGACGTGGGCGGCATCGACGATGCCAGCTTCAACCAGACCGCGTGGAAGGGTGTGCAAGACGCCATGGCCGCGCATGACGAAGTCGAGGGCCGGTTTCTCGAAAGTCAGGCCGAGACCGATTACGATTCAAACCTCAACTCGCTCATCCAAGCGGGCTGTGACGTGATCATCACCGTGGGCTTCCTCATGGGCGACGCGACCAAGAGCGCCGCCGAGTCCAACCCGGACCAGAAATTCTCGATCGTCGACTTTGCCTATGATCCGACCATCCCGAACGTGCTGGGCCAAGTCTATGCCACCGATCAGGGGGCCTTCCTCGCGGGCTATCTTGCCGCCGGGATGTCGGAAACCGGGGTGCTCGGCACCTTTGGCGGGATCAACATTCCGCCGGTGACCGCCTTCATGGATGGCTTCGTCCACGGCGTGAATTACTACAACTCCGAGAAGGGCACCGATGTGCAGGTCCTGGGTTGGAACCCGGAATCGCGCGAAGGCCTGTTCACCGGCAACTTCGACAGCCTTGATGACGGGCGGGCCTTTGCCCAGAACCTGTATGACGAAGGCGCGGACATCGTGATGCCGGTTGCGGGCCCCGTGGGCCTTGGGTCGGCCACGCTGGCTGCCGAGATCGGGACTGACGAGCTGAAGATCATCGGCGTGGACGCCGACCAGACGCAGACCGACCCGGAGAACGCCGATGTGTACCTGACTTCGGTGCTCAAGCGTATGGACAGCACCGTGACTCAGGTCATCGAAATGGCGATGGAAGGCTCCTTCGAGGGTGGTCTCATCGTCGGGACGCTTGAGAACGAGGGCGTGGGCCTTGCCGGCTATGGCGCGTTCGAAGACAGCGTTCCGGACGAACTGCGCGCCGAGATCGAGGCCGTGAAGGCCGGGATCATCGACGGTTCCATCGAAGTCGGCATGTAATCCGACCCCCGCCCGTCGCCGGACCCCCGGCGGCGGGCGATTGCATCCTCATGTCCCGGGTGGGAGGACGACATGGACGTCGAACTGCGTGGAATCACGAAGCGCTTTGGCAGCGTTGTGGCCAACGACAACGTCAACCTGACGATCCGCGGGGGCGAGGTGCTTGGCCTTCTTGGTGAGAACGGCGCGGGCAAATCCACACTGATGAACATGCTCTCGGGGCTATACGCGCCCGATGAGGGCGAGATCTTGATCGATGGTAAACAGGTCGCGTTCGACGGGCCGAGCGACGGGATCGAGGCCGGGATCGGCATGGTGCATCAGCACTTCATGCTGGTGCCTGTCTTCACCGTGGCGGAAAACGTGGTGCTGGGCGTGGAACCCACCGGACAGCTCGGGTCCATCGACATGAAACGCGCGCGCCGACAGGTCGCGGAGATCAACGAGAAATACGGGCTGCATGTGCCGCCGGATGCGTTGATCGAGGATCTTCCCGTCGGCATTCAGCAGCGCGTCGAGATCCTCAAGGTGCTGTTTCGCTCTGCCGATGTGCTGATCCTCGACGAACCGACCGCCGTTCTGACACCACAGGAAGTGCGCGAATTTTTTGGAATCGTGTCGATGTTGAAAGAGGCCGGGAAGGCCATTGTTTTCATCACCCACAAGCTGCACGAAATCCTCGAAATATCCGATCGGGTGAGTGTTCTGCGTCAAGGCCGCATCACCGGCGAGGGTGACCCCAAATCGCTGACCGAAGCCGACCTTGCCGAGATGATGGTGGGCCGCCCGGTGAGCTTCACGGTCGACAAGACGGTGGCGGACCCCGGGCGCCCGATGATCGAGATGGACAAGGTGACCATGCTCGACGAGACCGGCGAAAAGGTGCTCGACCGCGTGTCGATGTCCGTGCGTGCGGGCGAGGTTGTGGGGGTTGCCGGTGTGCAGGGCAATGGTCAGACCGAGCTGGTCGAAGCTCTGTCTGGGATCGAGAAGATCGCCTCCGGCAAGATTATCTTCGATGGCGAAGACATCAGCCACGCCACGGTGCGCGAGCGTCACAGTTTGGGCATGGCGCATATCCCCGAGGATCGGCACAAATCCGGCATGGTGGAGAGTTTCACTATCGCCGAGAACATGGTGCTGAACAATTATTACGCGCCTGAATATTCCAAGGGCTGGGCGATCGACTGGCAAAAAGTGGCAGAGACCGCGGCCCGGTTCTGCATCGATTTCGACGTGCGCACGCCCAGCGTCTTTTTGCCCGGTCGTAGCCTGTCGGGCGGGAACCAGCAAAAGATGGTCGTCGCCCGTGAGCTTGAGCGTGAGACAAAGCTGGTCATCGCCTCGCAGCCGACGCGCGGTGTCGATGTCGGGTCGATCGAATATATCCACGAACGCCTGATCGCCAGCCGGGATGAAGGCGACGGGGTGCTGATCGTGTCCTCGGAGCTTGATGAGATCATGGGACTCTCGGACCGGATTTACGTCATGTATGATGGCCGGATCGTCGCGGAATTCGACAACACGGGCGGCAAGGCGGACCGCAACACCATCGGTCTGGCCATGGCCGGAGCGCACGAAGGCGAAGGGGCGGCAGCATGACCGAGCGCGACGATCTCAAGGGCGTCAACGAACGAATGCGCGCGCTTCTGGCGCGCACCACCCATGGACGCGATGATTTCGAAGATCTGGTGATCGTGCCCTTGTTCGCGGTCGTGGTCGCGCTGATCTGCGGCGCGCTGATCATGCTGGCAACCGCCGTGGACCTGCCGACCATTGGGCGCAGCTTTGTCGCGCTGGCGGTCGGCTCGGTCGGGTCGCTCTCGGCATGGTCGGAAACCCTGACCTCGGCGATCCCTCTGGTGCTCGCGGGGCTTGGTCTCGGGCTCGGGTTCCGCGCGGGCCTGTTCAATATCGGGGCCGAGGGGCAATTGCTCATGGGCGGGCTTGCCGCCGTGATGGCGGGCTTTGCCCTCGAAGGTCTGCCGATGGTCATTCACCTGCCGCTCACGCTCTTGATCGGGGCCTCGGTCGGGGCCGCTTATGCCGCCATCGCGGGCATTCTGAAGGCGACGACCGGCGCGCACGAGGTGATTTCGACCATCATGCTCAACCTGATTTCGTTCGAGCTTCTCAATTGGCTCCTGCGCCAGCCCTGGGTGCAGCGCGAGGGGCGCTCAGACCCGATTTCCAAATCGGTGCCCGATACCGCAGCCCTTCCCAAGCTTCTGGATTTCATCGACCCGAACCTGCGGCTGCATGCGGGGCTTTTCGTCATGCTCGTGGCGGTGTTCATCGTCTGGTGGCTTTTGTTTCGCTCCAAGCTGGGCTTTGCCTTCCGCGCCTCGGGTGAAAACCCGTCGGCGGCGAATTATGCCGGGATGCGGGCGCCGCTTATCATCGTTCTGGCAATGGCCACCGCCGGTGCGTTGGCCGGGCTTGCCGGGGCGAACCAGATCACCGGCGTGTTGGGGCGTGCGTCCCCGGGGTTCTCGGCCGGGATCGGTTTTGACGCGATCGCGGTCGCGCTTTTGGGCCGCTCACACCCGGTGGGCATTCTCTTTGCCGGTATCCTGTTCGGCGGGCTCGAGGCGGGCGGGCGCCAGATGCAGGTGGACGCGGGCGTGTCCATTGACCTGATCAGCATCATTCAGGCGCTCATCATCGTCTTCATTGCTGCCCCGCTTCTGGTGCGCGCGATCTTCCCGTGGGGCTTCAGACGGCCACGCAACGGCAAGAAAGGGGGCGCGGCATGACCGATGTGACCACGACCCCGACACAGGCCGAAAAGCTGGATTCTGCGGCGAACCGCAAGGCGCGGGTGATGGGCGGTATCCTGATCGCCCTCGCGCTTCTCGTGCTCTTCGCGCTTGACGTCGTGCCGGGGCAGAGCGCGACCTTCCGCCTGACCACCGCGCGCGATGCCATCCAGCTTCCCAATCTCGTGGTGCCCGGGGCCTTCAACATGGTCTGCGCCGCCATTCTCGCGTTTCTCGGTGTGCGCCAGTTTCTGGAAGGTGGGGCGCGCTGGACATCGCTTTCGCTGGGCTTCGGGCTTTTGGTGCTTGTCCTTGCCTTCCTCGTCTGGGCCACGGCGGGCACCGCGTTCAACCTGACCTCGATGCTGAAGGCGGCAGTGCTCGCCTCGGTCCCGATCGCGCTGGGTGGTCTCGCGGGGGTCATGTCCGAACGCGTCGCGGTGGTGAATATTGCCATCGAGGGTATGCTGCTTGCCGGGGCCTTTGCCGGTGCGCTCATCGGGTCGCTTCTGGGCGGCTGGATCGGGTTGGTCGGCGCGATCCTTGTCGGCGGGTGTTTTGGCCTGTTGCTTGCGACCCTCGTTGTCACCTTCCGCATGGACCAGATCATTGCAGGGGTCGTGATCAACCTCTTCGTGCTGGGCGTGACAAGCTATGTCTCGTCGCAGGTCTTCTCGGAATATCGCCACCTGAACAACGCCAAGGTGTTCCGGGCGTGGGAAATCCCGATCCTGTCGGATATCCCGGTGCTCGGCCCGATGCTGTTCAACCAGAACCTCTTCGTTTACGGGGCCTTCATCCTTGTCGGGGTCGCGACCTATTACCTGTTTCACACCAAGAACGGGCTTCGCGCGCGCGCCGTGGGCGAACACCCGCGGGCTGCCGATACGCTGGGCATCGACGTCTATATCACCCGCTATGTCCATGTGACCGTCGCGGGGATGGTGGCCGGGTTTGGCGGTGCCTTCTTCACGCTTGGCAACGTGGGCAGGTTCGAGGAGAACATGACCAACGGGCGCGGCTATATCGGGCTGGCCGCCATGATCTTCGGGCGCTGGCACCCGGTGGGCGCGCTGTCCGCCGCGTTGATCTTCGGCTTCGCGGATTCGATCCAGCAAAAGCTCGCGCTTCTCAACACGCCGATCCCGTCTGAATTTCTCGCCATGGCGCCTTATATTGCCACGATCATCGTCGTCGCAGGCCTTGTCGGACGGTCGCGTCCGCCCGCCGCCGATGGCAAACCCTATGTGAAGGAGTGAACGTGGTTCTGCCCCCCGGCAAAGGGGGGAGTGCCGCGGCGCCGGAATTGATGACTGACTGGCTGTTGCGTGACCGAAGTTCAGAAGACCGAAAAGCCGGTGTCCGAAGCACTCCCCATCCGCGTTCCCGCTGCCAAACCACTGGCACGATGGGTAACCCAGATTTAACAATAATTCTAAAGAAAGCGGACCAAGTCGCAAATGGTGGAAATCCACCAGAGTTTCGATCCCCCGCCGCACTCCACGAAATCGCCCCGTTTTTGCACGGGAGACCAGATGTCACGCGATGATCCCCGGTTCCTGACCGACCTCTTTGATGCGGCGATTTCGGCGGCTGATCCGGTGCGCGCGCTGGCCCCCTATCTGCCCAACCCGCCCAAGGGGCGCACGGTCGTGATTGGGGCGGGCAAAGGGGCGGCGCAGCTTGCACAGGCCTTTGAGACCCTTTGGGAGGCCGATTTCGACGGCGTGATCGTGACCCGTTACGGGTTCGGGGCCGCGACCCGCAAGATCCGCGTGATCGAGGCATCGCACCCGGTGCCGGATGAGGCGGGGGTCGACGCGGTGCGGGCGATGACCGAGGCGGTGAGCGGGCTGACCGAGGAAGATCTGGTCATTGCGCTGATCACCGGGGGCGGATCGGCGCTTTTGCCGGCCCCACCGGAGGGGTTCGATTTGCAGGATGAGCAGGCGTTGAACACCGCGTTGCTCGCCTCGGGCGCGCCAATCTCTGCCATGAATGCGATCCGGACCTGTTTTTCCGGCACCAAGGGCGGGCAGCTTGCCGCGCTGGCGCATCCGGCGCGGGTGGTGTCGCTCGTCGTGTCGGACGTGCCGGGGGATGACCCGTCGCAGGTGGCGTCTGGCCCGACCGTGCCGGGTCACGCAGGGTCGGAGGCGGCGCTCGCGGCGATCCGCGATTGGCGCATTGATCTACCCGACCGCCTGCGCGATGCAATAGCCGCCGCGCGCCCGCCGTCGCCCGATGATCCGGCTTTTGGTCGGGACGAGGTGCATGTCATCGCCTCGGCGTCGCGGTCGCTTGACGCGGCTGCGGAACATGCGCGTGCGCAGGGGGTGCCTGCGGTGATCCTCTCGGATGCCATCGAAGGCGAGGCGCGCGACGTGGCGCGTGTTCATGCCGCCATCGCGCGCGAAGTGGCGCTGCGCAATCGTCCGTTCGAGGCCCCGGTTGTCATCCTGTCGGGGGGCGAGACGACGGTGACCGTGACGGGGCAGGGGCGGGGTGGCCGAAACGCGGAATTCCTGCTCGCCTTCGCGCTGGAGATCGAGGGGATGGGCCGGATCACAGCGATGGCCGCGGACACGGACGGGATCGACGGGTCCGAAGACAACGCGGGGGCCTTTGCCGATGGCGATACGGTCGCCCGGATGCGCTGCGCTGGGGTCGATCCGGCGGACCGGCTGTCCGACAACGACGCATATTCGGCCTTTCACGCGGTTGACGGGCTGTTTTCGCCCGGGCCGACCGGCACCAACGTGAACGATTTCCGCGCCATCCTGATCCGCTAAGGCGGCGCCGGGCCAAGAAGGGGCGGCTGGCCCGAAAAAGGGCCGCGCCTTGGCTGGCGCGGCCCCTATGTGCAGGGGGCCAAGGCCCGAAAAAACCCGCTTACTTGAAGCCCCGCTCGATCGTGTCGAGGGTTGCCATGGCAGGCAGCACCTGGGCCACCGAGCCGTTGGGTTCGCGGCCCTCCTGGATCGCCGAAATGAATTCGCGGTCGATCAGCTCGATCCCGTTATTGGACACCGCCACATCGGACAGGTCGATGGGGTTTTCATTCCCGTCGAACAGGTCATCGTAACGCGCGATATAGGTGCCGTTGTCACAGATATACCGAAAGAACGTGCCAAGCGGCCCATCGTTGTTGAACGACAGCGACAGGGTGCAAAGCGCCCCGGAAGGCGTTTTCATCCCGATCGACATGTCCATCGCGATGCCGAGGTCGGGGTGATGCGGGCCTTCCAGCCCATAGGCTTGCGACACGGTTTCGCCGGTCTGGTACTGGAACAGATCGACCGTGTGACAGGCATGGTGCCAAAGAAGGTGATCGGTCCAGCTCCGGGGTTCGCCCTTTGCGTTCATGTTCGAGCGCCGGAAGAAGTAGGTTTGCACATCCATCTGCTGCACCTTCAACTCGCCCGCGTCGATCTTGTTCTTGATCCACTGGTGGGACGGGTTGAAACGCCGGACCTGACCGGACATGGCCAGCACGCCGGTCTCTTTTTGCTTGTCCACAAGGCGCTGGCTGTCTTCGAGCGAATCCGCCATCGGGATCTCGATCAGGACCGGCTTGCCCGCCTCCATGCAGGTGATGGCCTGATCGGCGTGCATCTGCGTCGGCGTGGCGAGAATGACCGCGTCCACGTCATCGCGCGCCACGCAGTCTTCAAGCGTGGTGGCGGCATGGCCGATGCCCCGCTCTTTCGCCAGCGCGTCGATCTTGTCCTGCGTCGGCCCCATGACCGAGGTCACCTCGACCCCGTCGATATTGGCCAACGCATCGAGATGTTTGATCCCGAAGGCCCCATAGGCCCCGGCGACACAAATACGCATGTTCCCCTCCTTAAGCGTGGTTTTCCAAAATGAGATGCCCGACGGCCGTGTTGGAAGCGGGCACGTGGTAATGGCGGTGCACTTCCGTGACCTTCTCTTCCAGCGCCCCGCGCATGACGAGCCACATCACCATCTCGATGCCTTCCGACCCGGTTTCACGAAGAAACTCGAGGTGGTCGATCTTTCGCGCCTTTTCAGGGTCGTTCACGAGGATGTCCATGAACTGCTGGTCCCATGTCGCGTTGATAAGACCCGCGCGCTCGGATTGCAGCTGGTGGGACATGCCCCCGGTGCCATAGACGTGCACATTGATGTCCTCGGGCCAGCTTTCGATCGCTTTCTTGATCGACTGGCCAAGCGCGTAGCACCGGTTCGCGGTCGGGGCCGGGTATTGCACCACGTTCACGGCCAGCGGGATCACCAGCGTGCCCCAATCATCCTCGGGCGTCTTGTCGCCGAACATGACCGACAGCGGCACGGTGAGACCATGGTCCACGTCCATCTCGTTCATGATGGTCATGTCGAATTCATCGAGGATCAGGCTTTGGGCAATATGGCTTGCAAGTTCCTGATGGTTCTTCACCACCGGCACAGGGCGCGGGCCCCAGCCTTCGTCGGCGGGCTGAAATTCGGCCGCACATCCCAGCGCGAAGGTCGGGATGCAGCTTGCATCAAACGCCGTGCAATGGTCGTTGTAGACGAGGAACACCACGTCCGGCTTGTTCTTCTTGTTCCAGTCGCGCGAGTAATCGAAGCCCTTGAACACCGGCTGCCAATAGGGTTGCTCGGTGATGTGCTGATCCATGGCCACGCCGATGGCGGGCACGTGGGAACACGCGATGCCTGCTGTGATCTTGGCCATTATTTCTTCTCCCATTCCGATTTGTAACGGTTGCCTTCGATGGGACGTCCGCCGTCCACCATCATCTTGCGATAATCGTCGCGGCTCATCCCGCTCATCATAGCGGCAAGGTCTTGGAACACGATGCCGTCGAAGGCGCCGAGTTTCGATGTGTAGTAGATGTTGCCACCCAATTCGAGCAGCCCGTTCCAGTCACGGTCACGGACCGCCTGTTTCTGTGCCTCGGTCATCTTGAACTTCGACATGTGGGCTTCCGGGTCGTCCCGAAAGGCCTGCCGGTTTTTTTCCTTGCCGAGCGAGATGCAAAACTGGTTGAGCCAGTATCCTTCGCGCGACCGGTCGGCGTCGAAGACGAAGGTGCCGGGGATATCCTCGTATGCTTTCTCCGTCATGGTTTCCTCCTGTTCACGTTAACTTGGGCGGCGCGGATTGCATCCGCCTTTTCCTGAAATGTCATCTGGGGAACATCGGCGCTCTGGGTAAGGTGCAGATCGCCCATTTCCTGTTGCCACGCGGCGGTGGCTTTGGCCATGCGGGGGGTGATCCCGAGGCTCTCGACCGTGGCGGCGGCTTCGCGCATCTCGCTCGCCCGGCGCAGGCCGTGGGTCGTGGTGCGCTCCATGTTATACGCCGCGCGGGCGGCCCAGTCGACACCTGCAACTCCGGGCATGGTCGCGTTGAGCGAGGCGATAATGGCCTCTTCCACACCGGCGGCGCGTGCCGCCAGAAGGCTTTCAAGCGTGAGCGCCTCGATCCCCTTGATCATCACCGAGCGCAGCATTTTCGTCGCGCTGGCCTGACCGATGGTGTCCCCCGCAACCTCGCACAGCATGCCAAGGGTGCCCATAGCCGCCTGTGCCGCCCCTGCGTGGGGACCGGCCAGAAGCATCGGCGTTTCATGGCGGCGCGGATGGATCGGGGCCATGATCGCGGCGTCGACATACCGCGCGTGCGCCGCTTCAACATGTTTCGCCGCCGCCGTCTTGGTCTGCGGCGCGCAGGAATTGCAGTCGACGTAAAGCGCATTCTTTGCAAGATGCGGGCTGGCGGCACGCGCGGCCGTCTCGGCCTGATCGGCTGTCACCAGCGAGATCACGAGATCGGCCTTGTCCAACGCGGTCTCAAGCCGCGCTGCCCCGTTGACGCGGATCACGCGGTAGCGGTCTTGCATCTCGGTGCAAACGCAGGCGTCGTCGCTTTCGGTCTTGATGTCATAGGCGCGCAAGTCGGGTGTCCGCCCATCGTTTTGCCCGCCGGCTTGCCAACTGTCCATCCAGCCGCTTGCCAAGGCCGATCCGGCTTCGCCAAACCCCAAAAGGGTGACGATTGCGGGCCGGGTGGCCGGACGGGAAAGATCGTGTTGCGCGTTCATGTATACATTCACTTAGGAACACCCGCCCGGGATTGGAAATTCATTGCCCCGAATTATCATTCATTCTGGGTATAGACGCGGCTCGACCATGGTTTCCGCCGTCTCTTGAACAAGCTCGAGAAACCGCGCCTGTGTCGGGGTCGGCACCCAGCCGACGCGGGTGGTCAGGCCGATGGGGCGCAGGCTGTCGGGCAGGTCGAGATCAAGGCGCACCATGTCGCCATGGGCAATCTCCACCGCGGCCTGATAAGGCGACAGGATGGTCAGGTACTCACCACGCCGCAACAGGCCCCGGACCAGCACCATCGACGACGACACGATCCGCACCGGCGTTTCGGCCCGTTCGGCAATGCGCAGGGTGCGAAACAGGTACGACCCCCCCGGCGTCTCTTTCGGCGGGGCAATCCAAGGGTAGGCGAGCATCTCGTCCAACGTCACGCCCTGCCGACCGGCAAGCGGATGGCCGGGCCCCGAAACCACCGCAAGGCGATCCTGGAACAACGGCAATTGCACCACGTCTTCGACCGGAACCGGGTCGCGCAGCGCCCCGACCAGCACGTCGACTTCGCCATACCGCAGGGCGCGCAGCAATTCGCCATAGGGCGCGTCGATGGTCTGGATCTGCACCCCGGAAGCCTCGTTCAACAGCGCGTCGATGGCGGCAGGCAGGATCTGTGTCCGCGACAACGGCATGGAGCCGACCACAATCCGGCTCGAATCCCGGCCCGCGAGGCGCGAGAGATCATCCAGCCCCTGTTTCAACTCCGCTTCCGCGAGCTTCACGGCACGCGCAAAAGCCTCGGCCTGTGGGGTCAGCTCGATTCCCCGGCGCGTGGCGGAAAACAACTCCATCCCGGACAGCTTTTCGAGATCCCGCCCCGCCCGGTGGATCGAAGGTTGCGAAATGTCGAGGGTGCGCGCGGCGAGCGAGAAGCTTCCCGCTTCCCGGATTGCCACCAAGGCGCGCAATTGCGCCGCCGTGACACGCAGGTGAAAATCCGTGACCGGCTTCGTGCCGTCGCGCCGGGTCAGGCGCACCGCGACCGCCGCGCCATGGGCGAGATGGTCAAACATGCGCCGCACGCGGGTCAAAAGCGCCGCGCCCGCCTCGGTCGGAAACATGCCTTCGGCCCGCCGGTCCAGAAGCGGCGTGGCGAACCGGGTCTCAAGCCCCGAAATCGCCTGTGTCACCGCCGGCTGGCTCAGGTGAACCTTGTGCGCCGCTGCCGAGATGCCACCGGCATCGGCAACTTCCATGAAGGCCCTGAGGTGCCTCAGATTCGGAAAATTCACTGTCATGGCAAAGCCTTGGCTTTTATGCTCCCATCAGGTCTGGACGACACCTATAACAAATATTTATGATCTTCGCGCGGGATTCAAATGGTCTATCGTCGCAGCTGGACCTATTGAGATTGCGCAAACGTCCGTGGAACGTCACGACACATGGGACGCGACACATGGGACAAGGCAAACCTCGGGGAGAGAGACCTACATGGCCGACAAGAACACCGCCCTCGTCATTTCCGCGCATTCCGCCGACTTCGTCTGGCGCGCCGGTGGGGCCATCGCGAAACACGCCAAACTGGGCTACGACGTCACCGTCGTCTGCCTGTCCTTCGGCGAGCGCGGCGAAAGCGCCAAGCTTTGGAAACAGGACGGCATGACCATGGACAAGGTCAAGACCGAGCGGCGCAAGGAGGCCGAGAACGCCGCCAGGGAGCTGGGCGTTCACGACATTCAATTCTTCGATATGGGCGACTACCCGTTGGAGTTCACCCGCGAATATAAAGACAAGATGGTCGACGTGATCCGCGCGGTGCAGCCGAAGTTCATGTTCTCGCACTCCAAGTGGGACCCCTATAACACCGACCACATGAACACGACGCAATTCGCGCTGGAAACCCGCATGATGGCGCAGGCCTGGGGTCACAATCCGGGCGAAAGGGTGCTGGGCGCGCCGCAGCTTTACCTGTTTGAGCCGCACCAGACCGAACAGATGCAGTGGAAACCCAACATCTTCCTCGACATCTCCGATGTCTGGGACCGCAAGTGGGCCGCGATCCAGTGCATGCAGGGCCAAGAGCACCTGTGGCGGTTTTATGAAAACGTGGCCGAGAACCGCGGCAACCATTTCCGCCGCAACTCGGGCGGTCAGGCCGGGGGCAAGGCCGCGACCCATGCGGAAGGGTTCGAGGCGATCTTCCCGCGCACCGTCGACGAGCTGGATTGAGGGGAAACACCATGAGCTATCAACCCGGAACCACCGGCGTCGTGGTTCAGAACATCAAGCGCGCCGACCCGGCGGTGATCGACGGGCTGGCGGCGTGCGGTGTCGCGACGGTGCACGAGGCGCAGGGGCGCAAGGGGCTTTTGAACAGCTACATGCGCCCGATCTATCCGGGCGCGCGCATTGCGGGGTCTGCCACGACCATACTTGCCCCGCCGATGGACAACTGGATGATCCACGTCGCGATCGAACAGTTGCAAAAAGGAGACGTCCTGCTTCTTGGCACCATCAGCCCGTCGGACGCGGGCTATTTCGGCGATCTTCTGGCCACCTCGGCACAAGCGCGGGGCTGTCGCGGGCTGATCATCGACGGGGGCGTGCGCGACCTCCGCGATCTTACGGAGATGAATTTCCCGGTCTGGTCCCGGGCCGTGGGCGCGCAGGGCACCATCAAGGAAACGCTGGGGTCGGTCAACGTGCCCGTCGTCTGCGCCGATGCGCTGGTCAACCCCGGTGACGTGATCGTCGCCGATGACGATGGGGTCGTCTGCGTGCGTCGCGAGGAGGCCGCCGATGTGCTTGCAAAAGCACAAGACCGGGAGGCGAACGAGGCCGCCAAACGTGCGCGTTTCGAGGCGGGCGAGCTTGGGCTCGATATCTACGATATGCGCGGAAAGCTTGAAGCCAAGGGTTTGAAATATGTCTGAGCGGGGTTTCGCGGTGCGCGGGGTACAATCGGACCCGCTGGAGGGGCGCTGCCCCTCCAGACCACCCCGGAATACTTGTGGAACGATGAAGGGGGATCGTCTTGGCTGAGGGCGTGCGCTGCATGTGGATGCGTGGCGGAACCTCGAAAGGCGGGTTTTTCCTGGCCGACGATCTGCCGCGCGACGCGGCGGCGCGCGATGCGTTCCTACTGCGCATGATGGGATCGCCTGATGCGCGTCAGATCGACGGTCTGGGTGGGGCCGATCCATTGACCAGCAAAGTTGCGGTGGTGCGCCGGTCCGACCGGGATGGGGTGGATGTGGATTACCTGTTTTTGCAGGTCTTCGTCGATCAGGCCATTGTCACGGACAAGCAAAACTGTGGAAACATGCTCGCCGGTGTTGGCCCCTTCGCCATCGAGCGCGGGCTGATCGAAGCATCGGGGGACGAGACGCCGGTCACGATCTACATGGAGAACACCGGGCAGGTGGCTGTGGCCCGCGTGGCGACCCCCGAAGGCAAGCTGACCTATGCCGGTGGCGCCGCCATTGACGGTGTGCCGGGCACGGCGGCGGCCATTCCGCTTGAATTCAAGGAGACTGCGGGAAGCTCTTGCGGGGCGTTGTTGCCGACGGGGAACGCGGTCGACATCGTCGAGGGTGTCGAGGTCACGATGATCGACAACGGGATGCCCGTGGTCGTGATGCGGGGCGCGGACCTTGGGATCACCGGGGATGAGACGCCGGAGGCGTTGGAGGCCGACGCGACGCTGCGCGGCAGGTTGGAGACCCTGCGCCTGGCCTGTGGGCCGATGATGAACCTGGGTGATGTGCGCGAGAAATCCGTGCCGAAGATGACCATGGTCACGGCGCCGAAAGCGGGCGGGGCCATCAACACGCGGACCTTCATTCCCCATCGGTGCCACAAGACCATCGGGGTGCTGGGCGCGGTGAGCGTGGCGACCGCCTGTTTGCTCGACCGCGGACCGGCGGCAGACCTGGCCGTGAGCGGAGGTGGGGAGGAGCGCCATCTTTCGATCGAACATCCCACCGGCGAGATGACCGTGATTGCAAAGCTCGACACCGAGGGACAACCGACATCCACCGCGATCCTGCGCACCGCGCGCAAGCTCATGGATGGCGAGGTATTTGGAGACTGACATGACCGACGCACAGGTGAAAGACGCCGATTGGCTGGATTTCCACCCCAACCCGAAGACACCGGATTTCGTATTGCCAGAGGGGGCGGTGGATGCGCATTGCCATGTATTCGGGCCAAGCCCCGCGTTTCCCTTTGCCCCCGAGCGCAAATACACGCCCTGCAACGCGGGCAAGGACAAACTATATGAACTGCGCGATTTCCTCGGGTTTTCGCGAAACGTGATCGTGCAGGCGACCTGTCATGGCAAGGATAATGCCGCGATGATCGACGCCTGCCGGAGCGCCGGCGATCTTGCGCGCGGTGTGGCCAGCGTGCGCCATGACATCAGCCATGAAGAGCTGGCCGACATGGACGCAGCCGGGGTGCGCGGCGTGCGGTTCAACTTCGTGAAACGGCTGGTCGATGCCACGCCGCGTGAGCATTTCATCGAGGTGGCCGAGCGCATTCAGGAGTTCGGTTGGTCCATCGTGGTGTATTTCGAGGCCGCCGATCTGGAAGAGCTTGTGCCGTTTCTGGAAAGTCTGCCGGGGATCATCGTGGTCGATCACATGGGGCGCCCCAACGTCGAGAACGGCGTCGATCACCCGGATTTCCAGAGGTTTCTCGACCTCATGGAGCGCAACGACAACATCTGGTCCAAGGTGACCTGTCCCGAGCGTTTGTCGGTCGCGGGTCCACCGGGTTATGACGACGTGGTGCCCTTTGCGCGCGAAGTCGTGACGCGGTTTCCGGACCGGGTTTTGTGGGGCACCGATTGGCCGCATCCGAACATGAAAAGCCATATGCCCGATGACGGCAACCTTGTGGATTTCATTCCCCGGATCGCGCCCAGCGACGCGGCGCGCCAAAAGCTTCTGGTCGACAATCCGATGCGGCTTTACTGGGCCCGGTAGGGGCCGGGCGCGCAATAACCCAAAGCTAAGCCGTGTGATCCAAATTGACCCCATTGCCGAGCCTCGGCAGCGGGTTTTCCTTTGATGTGAAGGCGATCCGGGGCTGATGCCCCGGTCCGGGGCCTATAAGATTTGTGTTCAAATCATTCAATATTCACCCGACGGGGCGTGGATTGATTCAGGTCAAATTTGCCCGGGCCCCGGCATGCGAAACATCCCCAGATCAAAACAATGGAGGATGACCCATGCATGATATGCCGGGCTACGATTACCACGTCGACATTCCGGGTACGACGATCTTCGACGGCAAGATGGCCATGAAGGGCTATGCGCTGAACCGGATGTGCTACGACTTCAACAAGGCCGAGAACCGGGATGGGTTCAAGGCGGATGAAGAGGGCTGGATGGAAAAATACGGCCTGAACGAAGAACAGAAGACAGCGATACGTGACCGCAACGTGCTGGGCCTGATCGAGGCGGGCGGGAACATCTATTACCTCGCGAAGTTCGCCGGGATTTTCGGTCTTTCGGTGCAGGATGTCGGTGGGCTTCAGACCGGCAAGACCACGGAAGAATTCAAGGAATACCTGGCGAGCCAGGCGTAAGGGAGGACACAGACATGGCGAAAATTCTCGGTGGCATCACGACGTCGCATATCCCCTCGGTCGGCAATGCGATTCAAAAGGAATTGCAGGACGATCCCTATTGGAAACCCTTCTTTGACGGCTTTCCCAAGGTTCACCAATGGGTGAAGGACAACAAGCCGGACTATTGCATCAACATCTACAACGATCACGGGTTGGGGTTCTTTCTTGACCGGATGCCGACATTTGCGATCGGGGCTGCGCATGAATACCACAACGAGGATGAGGGATGGGGGCTTCCCGCCTTGGATCCGTTCCCGGGGGCGCCCGAGCTGAGTTGGCATATCATTGAATCCATGGTTGCGGATCATTTCGACATCACGTCGTGTCAGGAGTTGGCGGTCGACCACGGGTTCGTGGTGCCCATGCAGCTTTTCTGGCCGGGGGCGCCGCATCATCCGGATATGCCGAAAACCGTACCGATCAGCGCGAACACCGTGCAGCACCCGATCCCGACGCTGGCGCGCGCGCTTGAGTTCGGTCGCGCGCTGGGCAAGGCGCTGCGCAGTTTCCCGGAGGATGCGAAGATCGTGATCCTGGGCACCGGTGGTCTCAGCCACCAGTTGGACGGAGCGCGCGCGGGCTTCATCAACAAGGAGTTCGATCAGTATTGCCTTGATAACATCGTGGCGAACCCTGACGAGCTGACCAAGATCACGCGCATGGAGTTGGTGGAGAAGGCCGGGGCGCAAGGCACCGAGTTCCTGATGTGGATGATGATGCGCGGAGCGCTGGGGGACGATGTGACCGAAATCACGCGGAATTATCATATTCCGATCTCGAACACGGCAGCCGGGACATTGCTTTTGGAATGCGCCGCCTAGGCACCCTGCAACGCGGGGTGACCGGCGCGTTCCTGTGCGCAGGATAAAGCGGGGGCTCTGCCCCCGCACGCACGACAAAACGGGGGCTCTGCCCCCGCACCCCCGGAATATTTATGGAACGATGAAGGGGGCGCGGTTGATCGCCGCGCCTTCGGTGTCAGCTTGCGGCGGCTTCGATTCTTTGGCGGAAGGCGCGGGGGGAAAGACCGGTGGCGCGTGAGAAGACGCGCGAGAAATAAGCCGGGTCATGGAACCCAAGCGCATAGGCGATTTCCGAGATCGTCAGGTTCGAATAGGCCAAGTTGCGCCGCGCTTCGCGGATCAGGCGATCTTCGATCACCGCCGAGGCGGGTTGCCCGGTCGCCCGGCGCAGGACGCGGGACAGATGCGTGGGCGTCACCGCGAGGCGGCTGGCATACTCCGCGACCGCGAGATGGTCGGTGAAATGGGCTTCGACCAGCGCCTCGAACCGGCGTTGCAGGGCGCTGTCGGGGGTGGTGCCTGCGGGCGCTTCTTCAGCCACCGAGCGCGCGACCAGACCCGCGAGCAGCGCCACCTGGGCGCGAAGCGCATGCGCGCGCCCGAATTCACGCCCCTCGTGTTCGGTAAAAATGGCCTGCGTGACCGCGCGAATGCGATCGTTTCCTGCAACCTGTGCGGGGCGGGCGAGAAGTGGGTGCAGGCCTTCGCCCTCCGCGAGCCATTCATCCAGAACCTCGCTCGCAACGGTGACGACCCAACCGGTGGACCCGGGCGTGAAGCGATAGGCGTGGACACAGCCGGTTGGCACATTCGCAACCGTATCCGGTTCGATCCGCACCTCGTCGTCATCGAACCACCCGGTGGCCTGCCCGGTGTCGAGGATCAGGAATTGGTGTAAACGCCCGTGGCGATGCGCCTTCAGCTCCCAGTTGTGCAGGGAGGAGCGCACCTCGATCGTCTCGCAATGGACCACGTCGGGCAGATCGGCGTATTCGCCGAAAAGGTTATAGCTCTCGATCCCGGACATGTTCGATTCATACAAGTTTTCGCCGGGTCGGTCCATTCAAATGCGCGTCCCAATCCGTGATGATCGTCACCATATGGAGGAGATTGTCATGGCGAACACGATCAAGACCCAAGTGGGTATCATCGGCGGGGGGCCATCGGGCCTGATGCTGGCGCAATTGCTCGACCTCAAGGGCATCGACAGCGTGGTTCTGGAACGGCAGACGCGCGACTACGTCTTGGGGCGCATTCGGGCGGGTGTGTTGGAGAAGGGGTTCACCGACCTCATGCGCGAGGCGGGCGTTGGCGACCGCATGGACCGGGAAGGTGAAATTCACAACGGGTTCGAAATCTCGGACAACGGGACGCTGCATCACATTGACCTCAAGGGACTGACCGGGGGCGATAGCGTGATGGTCTATGGCCAGACCGAGTTGACCCGCGATCTTTACGAGGCACGCGAGGCGCGTGGGGCCAAGCTGATCCACGAGACCGAGAATGTGCAGCCCCATGATCTGACCACGGATGCGCCCTATCTGACCTATGAGAAAGATGGCGAAACCCACCGGGTGGACTGCGATTTCATCATCGGGGCCGACGGGTTTCATGGCGTGAGCCGCAAGTCGATCCCCGAAGACCAGATCACCGAATATGAAAAGGTTTATCCCTTCGGCTGGCTCGGCATCCTGTCGGAAACCAAGCCGGTTCACCCGGAGCTGATTTATGCGCGTTCGGAACGTGGATTTGCCCTGTGTTCGATGCGCAGTCAGGTATTGAGCCGCTATTACGTGCAGGTGCCCTTGACCGACACGGTCGAGGATTGGTCAGACGCGCGATTCTGGAGTGAACTCAAGGCGCGGTTGCCCGAGGATGTGGCGGCCAAGCTGGAAACCGGCCCGTCGATCGAGAAAAGCATCGCGCCGCTTCGGTCGTTCGTGTGTGAGCCGATGCGCTATGGAAACCTGTTTCTGGCAGGCGACGCGGCCCATATCGTGCCGCCCACCGGGGCAAAGGGTCTGAATTCGGCGGCGTCCGACATCTATTACCTCTATCACGCCATGGTCGCCTTTTACGACGAGGGCGATGCAAGCGGGCTGGAGAGCTATTCGGAAACGGCCCTGCGCCGGGTGTGGAAAGCGCAACGGTTCAGCTGGTGGATGACCTCGATGTTGCACGAATTTCCCGACCATCCGGACTTTGACCAGCGGTTGCAGGATATCGAGCTGGCCTATTTCCTCGACTCCGAGGCGGCGCGCACGACGCTGGCCGAAAACTACGTCGGCCTGCCGTTCTGAGAAGATGACAATGGGTGCGGCGCTTTGACATAGGTCATGGTCGCACCCACGCTCCGGCGCGACACTGTGTCCGTGAAACAGGAGCATAGAGATGTACAAACACGTTCTCGTCCCCATCGCCTTCGATGAGATGCGCGACACCAAGGGCGCGCTGGAAATCGCCCATGCGATCTCGGAAGAGGGGGCCAAGATCACGGCATTGCACGTGGTCGAGGAAATTCCATCCTACGTGGCGCAATACCTGCCGGAAGGGCAGATGAGCCAGAACCTCAAGGATATCAAGACAACCTTGGCCGAAAAGGTGAAGGGCGAAGATGATATCGAGGTCGTGGTGATCGAAGGGCATGCGGGTCATGCGATCGTGGACTACGCCGCCGAAAACGGGGTGGATTGCGTTGTCGTCGCCTCGCACCGGCCGGGTTTCCAGGATTATTTCCTCGGGTCGACCGCCGCACGCGTCGTGCGCCACGCCACCTGCGCGGTCCATGTCGTGCGCTGATTTGCGCGGACCGGGTGCGCCGTTTGCGGGCCTCTGCCAGAGATGAAAAGATGTGATCAAGCGGGCGCAATGCAGCCCGCTTTTTCGTGCGCAGATGCGCCGGGTCGCAGTGCGAACCGATCCGCGCGGGACATTCCCGATTGAAGCCCCGGGCCTGACCCGGCTAGGTTGAGAGACAGGAGGACTGCCCATGCCCACGATCCAGCCATCGAGCGACCGCCAAACCGTGATCACCACGTTTGAGACAAGCCCGGGCAACTGCGACGATCTGATCGAATTGCTCACGGATGCCTATGACAAATTCATCTCCAAGCAACCGGGGTTCATCGCCGCCAGCCTGCATGTGAACGACGCGCAAACCCGGATTGCGAATTACTCGCAATGGGAGCGCCGGGAAGATTTCCAGGCGATGTTGCGCACCACCGAAATGCGCACACGCAACCGCGAGATCAACACGCTGTGCCGGACCTTCGAGCCTGTGATGTATGACGTGGTGGCGGTGTTCGACTGACCCTCAGGCCCGGCGCCGCACCGGCCCCTTCTTGCGACTGCGATGCGAGGTGACCGATTGGTCCACCACGCGGCGGTGACGGCGCTGGGCGGTGATCTGGGCGGGCGTGGCGCTTTGCCGGATACGCGGGTTCGGCGCTTGTGACAGGCGACCGAGTGCTGCAAGCGAGGCTCTCACAAAACGCTCCGTACGTGACGTGCCCGCCCCCGGGTGCGGCGGCTCGTGCCCCCCGACAAGCCAGGTCATGAGGGTATCGCTGCGACCATCCGCCTGTGACCATTGACGCAGTGCGGCCCGATTGCTGTCCGTCCAGGCCTTGAGCAGCCAGCAGGCGGAAAACGCCCAAACCCCGATGCTTTCGTCCCAGAAGACAAGGTTATGGGCAACGATGATCTCGGCCAGCACGCCTTGCGTGTTGTTCTTGATCCCTGAGAGCACCATGACCATCACCCCCGAGGCGAAGATCACCCGCCCGGACCAGACATAGACCCGCCGTTCCCAAGCATCGGCCTCCGGCGCATAGACCAGAAAACAGGTCATCGACATCATCAGGTATAGCATGAGCGCGGAGCCATAGTGCAGGACCGGCGCGCGGGACAGGCCGAGGATCTTCTGGCTTGTCGTGGCGACCACGGTGCTTTCATTGGGGAAAAACGCGACCCCCATGGCCGCCATCCCGGCGAGAACGACGATCAGGTCGGGCGACACCCAACGTCCGGGAAACCGGCGCCAGCCCCGGTGCACCATGAGAAACACGCCGATGGCAGACAGGCCGCCGACCAGCAAATCGCGTTGCGTCGTGTGGAACACGTCCGAGATCGTCGGTTGCACCACGCCATCCACAACCCGCCCGCTCAGGGCCAGTATGAAGGGAAGGGCGAGACCCAGCAGCCCGAGACCATATCGGAGGCGGCGGAAGGCGGCTGCATCTTCCCGCATCGGGTCGTGTGCATGAACCATTGTTTGTTTTCGCGATTGTGTGGCTGCACCTTGAGTTTAGCTGCAGGGCAGCACCGCGCAAGGGGCGGGGGAGAGCGAAACGGTATGGTTTCCCGTAGTGGTTGTGACTTTTCCGGTCGGGTTTTCCCCCGTGAACGGCAGAAAAAATGCCCCGGAATGGTCAAAACGACGCGAAAAACGGCGTGACTCAGCAATAAGGGAATCGCAGTATTTTGCCTTCGAGGGGGCGCGAAGGGGGGCGGATCAGCGCCCGCCGCGCTTATTCGGGATAGGTCTGCCGGCACTGCGCGGTCGCCTGCGCCGCTGCCGTGCGCATCGCGGGGAGCCGCGCTTTTAGCGCGCGCATCTGCTGCCGCTGGTCGCCCACATCAATCGCAACGGGGCGTTCGACGCGCTTCCATTCGGTCTTGGGACATTCGTAGGGGTCGCCGTTTTCCCGGTAGCACACGCCGGTGACGGTGACTTGTTCTTGCGACGTGTGCACCGCGTATCCGCGCGCGATATTGCCCTGTAGCGTGTCGATCCTGCGCTCGGCCTCCTTCACATCCTGCGTCGCGCGGTAGATGCACATGTCCTGCTCCGTGCAGGCAGACAGGGTGAGGGCGAGGGCGGCGAGGGCAAGAACGGCTTTCATGGTGTGATAGGAGCATGTGAGCCGCGGGCTGTCCAGTGAGGCCGGGGTCAAAGCCCCAGATCTTCGGGGGACAGTCGATACGCCTTGCCGAACCCGCCGTTAAGGAACGCGCGCGTCGGGGTGATGTGCAGGAACCGGAAATCGGCAAAGTCGATGTAGAGCGTCGATTTCGGATGTGAGGCGAGCCAGCGCGCGCGCCGCGCGGCGGTCTTCTCGGCAGGCACCGCCCGGCCCTCATAGGTGAGGCGGGGATGGGTCAGGGGGTCGCCCTTGTCGCCCGGCTCGCCCAAAAGCAGCGCGCAGGCGGGGTTGTCGGCAAGCGCGCGGGTATGGGCCGACAGGTCGGACACCAGCAAGATCGGCATGCCGCCTTCGTCGGTGCCCACCGCCACCCGGGCCACCGAGGGGCCGTGTTCGGTGCCAAAGGCAATCGCGGCAAACCGCGCCCCGTCGATCAACGCGCG
>JAABTN010000020.1 GCA_011389895.1 Maritimibacter sp.
CTGTTCTCGCGAGCGTGGGAGATCGTGGTGCGATACGTTGCAGCCGGGCTCTTCACCGGCGTGTTCTGGGGGCTCTACCTGCTCTCCGGGGCCATTCTCGAGCTGGTCGGGATCGAAATCCTGAGCGACTTTCTTGAGATTGACCCGGTCCCCCTGGTGCTGACCGGCGGTGTTCTGGGTCTCGGGCTTGCGGTGGTGTTCGAGCTGCGTCACCTGATCTCGCCAAAGATCGTGCTCAGGCTTCTGCGCCTTTTGCTTCCGCCGCTGGCCGTGGTCAGCATCATCTTCGCCCTTGTCGCCCCGGTGCGCGGGTTGTCCGATCTTCTGGGAAGCCTCTCGGCGGGAGCCACGGTCATGGCCATGGCCATCGCGCTTATCACGCTCGTCACCGTGACGCTGGACCGAAACGACGACGAGGCAGCGCGTGCCAAGGCCCTGACCCTGTCGGCCAAGGCGGGGGCCGTGCTCGCCCTGCTTCTCGCGGCGCTAAGCCTTTGGGCCATCACGCTTCGGGTCGGGCAATATGGCTGGACCCCGAACCGGGTGCTGGCCGCAACCACCGGCGTGGTGCTTCTGGGCTATGGCCTGTTCTACACCGCAGCACTTCTGCGCCCGGCATGGCAGGCCGCGATCCGCCGCGCCAATGTCGTCATGGCGCTGGCCACGCTGGCGATTGCCGCGCTGTGGCTGACACCGGTTCTGAATGCCGAACGCCTCTCGGCACATTCGCAACTGGCCCGTTTCGAGGCGGGCAAACTCGATGCCGAAGCGCTCGACCTGTGGCGCATTTCCGAAGACTGGGGCAAACCGGGCCAGCGCGCGCTGACCCCCTACCGTGCCGCCGATCACCCGATGCACGACGCCTTGGCCGACCGGATCGCCGCGCTGGATGCAGGCAAACTGGATCCCTATCAGCCCGCCCAAACGGTGCCGACGCTGGACGAAGTGGGCGGCCTGCTTAAAACCGTGCTGGCCATTCGCCCTGAAGGACGCGACGCGAATGCGCTGATCAACAGGCTGCCCGATTACCAGATCCGGCAGATCCAATCTGATTGCGCGGCCTTTACCACGCCAAGCGGGGCCCCGGCCTGTGTCGGCGTGGTCGCGGATTTTCACGGCACGCCGGAAGACGAGCTTTTGGTGGTCCATTGGAACGGAAGCGCGTTGCGCGTGACATCCACCCACGGCGCCTACATCGACGGACCGAACGAAATGTCGACTGAAACGGCGGGGCCGGACGTGATCGACGCGATCCTGAACGGGGACTTCGATCTCGTGCCCGCACGGGGGCTCGAGTTGAAGGTGGGCGATGTCCACGCCGCCCCGATGCACGCGCGGGAGTGATCCTGGGGCATTGACCGAATGGGTTTGAACGGGCGCTAGGCCGACAGTTCCTTCAACACCGCGCCGTAGCCGCCGTCATCGAAGAACGCCGCTTCCTGCCCGGTCGTTTTACGTGCGAGCGCGTCGTTTCGATAGGGAAACCGCCCGAACCGGCGGATCACTTCGCGGTGCACCTTGGCGTGTATCAGGTTCGATTTCCCCGCCTCCGGCATCCGCGTCAGCATCAGGCGCACACAGCGATCCTGATCCGCGAGGTTCTCGGAATGCATGAGGGGGAGGTAGAAAAATTGCCGCGCCGGTTCATCGACCCGAAGATCCCACCCCTTGTCGATCGCGCATTTCGCGGCTGCGAGTGCCGCCTTGTCAGATGAGAACGCCTTCGCGGAGCCACGGAACATGTTGCGCGGAAACTGGTCGTTCAGGATGATATAAGCGAGAGACCCGGTGGGATAGGTCAGCCAAAGCGACAATGCGCCTTCGCGCGCGGCCTGCCATGTGTCGCCGAATTTCTCGACGATCTCGGCGTCAAGCTCGGGCGAACCAACGTACCATCCACTGGGCCCGATCTCGTCCAGCCAGTACCCCAGTACCTCTTCAGGATTGGCCATCTTGCCCTCCTCGGCCCAAAAAGTCCCCAAGTCCGTTGTTACAAATGTTTCACATGCGGGCAAGCGAATTTAATTTAATTACCCTGCGATCCCGGCGGTGTGTCCTCGCCGCCCTTGTTTTGCGTGGCTTCTGTGGCCTCAAGCTCGCCCTGCACCTCTTCCAGCGCCTCGACATACATTTCCTGCGCCACTTCCATGGTGACCTGCGAGGATTGGGGCGTGACGCTGACATAGGCCGCCGTTTCCTCGACCGGCACGGCGGCGCGGCGCGTGGCGCGATAGAGGCCATAGGCGACGATCGCGGTGAGCGATACGGTCAGCACCACGAAGAAGGCGCGCGGGCCGAAGGCCCCCATCATCCACCCCGTGGCGAGCGGGCCGATAATGGCCCCCACCCCGTTGACGAACATCAACCCGGACGAGGCCGCGGCCATCTGGTCATATTCGAGGTAGTCGTTGGTATAGGCGATCAGAAGCGCATAGAGCGGCCCGGTCATCCCCCCGATCAGGAAGGCAGCAGCAAGCAGCGCGGGATAGCCGCCAAGGATCACGGGCAAGACAGCGGCGGTCGCGGCCACCCCGGCGGTCAGGATGATCAAGAGCCGACGTTCGATCCAGTCCGAGAAATAGCTCAGCGGAAACTGAAGCACGAGCGCCCCGATGTAGAAGGTCGCGACAAACAGCGACAGTTCCTGAAGGTTCAGCCCCGCCGCCGTGGCGAACACCGCCGCCATCCCGAATTGCGCGGCATAGGCCGAGCCCGCCAGAAGCATCCCGACAACCCCAAGCGGCGAGGCGTCGAACAGCTGGCGCAGCGTCATCCGTTTCGCCGTGTCAAAGGCCGGTGTCGGGCTCACCGACAGGAGAATCGGGGCGAAGGAGATCGACACCAGCACGGAAGGCAGGATGAACAGGAAGAACCCCGACGGATCCCCGATCGCGATCAGGCCCTGCGCGGTGATGATGCCGAGCACCTGCATGATCATGTAAAGACCCAGCGACTTGCCCCGCGTCTCGGAGGTCGCGTTGTTGTTGAGCCAGCTTTCGGCGGTCACGTAGACCCCGGAGAAGCAAAACCCGGTCAACAGGCGCAACAGCGACCAGACCCAAGGGTCCGCCACCACGGGGTAAAGGATCAGCACGGCGGAAATGAAGCTTGCCAAAGCCGCGAAGACCCGCACGTGACCGACCCGTCGGATCAATTCGGGAGCGGCGCGCGAGCCAAAGAGAAAGCCCGCGAAATAGCTTGCCATCACGATCGACATCGCTTCGGTCGAGAAGCCCTCGATCCCGCCGCGAATCCCCAAAAGTGTGCCCTGAATGCCGTTCCCGACCATCAGGAGCATCATCCCGAGAAACAGCGCCCAGGAGGTTTTCAGTACGTGACCCATGTCGCCGATCCTTCAGCTTGACGTGGCGTCTGTAACAGGAGAGCGAAAAAGAAAAACCCCGATTCCGACACCTTTCACGGGGAAATCGGCAAGGGCCCGCTTACAGTGACGTGACCCAGAGAATCGTCGCGTCATCCTGACTGATCGAGATCACGTTATGCCCCATGGAGGCATCGTAATAGGCACTGTCACCGCGCCGCATGTCGACGGGTTCGTAGAACTCGGTGATCAGGCGGATCTCGCCGGTCAGAACATAGAGAAATTCCTCGCCATCATGGCGCACCCAGCCGTCGAATTCGTCGAACCGGCGCGCCCGCACGCGGGCCCGGTAGGGCAGCATGGTCTTCTTGGTCAGCGCCGAGGCCAGAAGCTCGTGTTCATAGGTGGTGGTCGGGTGGCTTTGCCCGTCGCCCGACTTGGTCACCGCCATCCGGCCCGACACGCGCGGATCGTCGGGCGGGGTGAAGAGCTGCGGCATGGTGATCTCGAGCCCCACCGACAGCTTTTTCAGCGCCTCGAAGGTGGGCGACATTTGCCCGTTCTCGATCTTTGACAGGGTGGAGCGGGCAAGCCCCGCCTGCTTGGCCGCCTGCTCCAACGTCCAGCCCCGCGACTTGCGCAGGTCGCGCACCCGTTCGCCAAGGTCCACGGGCTGCGGATCGGGGGCATCGGAGCCGCTTTCACGGGCGAGCCGGATGAGGCTGGGCTGATCAGGTGACTTTTCGCTCATGCGGTGATGTATCCTGTCCGGCACGCCCATTGCAACTGGCGTTGCAAGACGGCACAGAAGACGCATGGAAGCCGTCGATCGCCCTGCCCCCGCGCTTGCCCCGCCGCCTGCGCGGTTCAACATGGCGGCCTATGTGTTGGGCGAAGGGGGCGCGTCCGACGACAAGCTCGCGCTTCGGATCATCGGGGGCGAGGGAGACACGGATTGGCGCTACGGCGACTTGCGGCGCGCGGTGCGCGGGATCGCGGGCGGGCTTTTGGCGCGGGGTCTCACGCCGGGCGACCGGGTGCTTTTGCGTCTTGGCAACACGGTTGAATTCCCGCTGGCCTTTCTCGGCTGCATCGCCGCCGGGTTGGTCCCGGTCCCGACCTCGTCGCAATTGACCCGCGCCGAGATCACGGGGATGGCCGCCGATATCGCCCCCGCGCTTGTCATCGCGGGGGACGGGATCGCGTGCCCCGAAGCCCCCGCGCTGGACGTTCTGTCCGAGGTCGATCTGCATACGCTCACCGATCATGCCCCGGCGTCCTTCGCGTTGGGGGACGCGAACCGCCCGGCCTATGCAATCTTCACCTCGGGGACATCGGGGCGCCCGCGTGCGGTGGTGCATGCCCACCGCGCAATCTGGGCGCGCCGGATGATGTGGGAGGGGTGGTATGGCCTTGGCCCGGACGACCGGGTGATGCACGCGGGCGCCTTCAACTGGACCTACACGCTTGGCACCGGCCTGATGGACCCTTGGTCGCGCGGGGCCTGCGCGCTGGTGCCCGCCGCCGGAACGCAGCCCACCGATCTTCCCGCGCTGATGGCGCGCGAGGCGGTCACGATTTTCGCCGCCGCCCCCGGCGTTTACCGGCAAATGCTGCGATCCGACCTGCCCGATCTGCCGGCGTTGCGCCACGGGTTGAGCGCGGGCGAGAAGCTGTCCGAGACCTTGCGCGGGGACTGGGAGGCGGCGACGGGCACCCGGCTTCACGAAGCCTTCGGCATGTCGGAATGCTCCACCTTCGTCTCCGGCTGCCCACAAAGGCTCGCGCCCACCGGCAGCCTTGGCTACGCGCAACCGGGGCGCAATGTGGCTGTTCTGGACGATGATGGCCCGGTCGCGCGCGCCAAGCCGGGCGTGCTTGCGGTCCATGCCAGTGACCCGGGGCTGATGCTGGGGTATTTCGGGGCCGAAGCCGACACCCGCGCCCGGTATCGGGGCGATTGGTTCGTGACCGGCGACATGGTGACCATGGCCGACGACGGGGCGATCACCTATCTGGGCCGCGACGACGACATGATGAACGCGGGCGGCTACCGCGTCTCTCCGATCGAGGTCGAGGCCGCGCTCGCCCGCCACCCGGGCGTGCAGGAGGCGGCGGTGGTCGAATGGCAGGTCCGCGACGGGGTCCGGGTCATCGCCTGTTTCTATGTGCCCACGGGCGCGCCGGTCGACGAGGCTGGGCTTTCCGCCCATGCCCACGACCATCTGGCCCATTACAAATGCCCGCGCCGGTATGTCGCCCTCGACCGCCTGCCGCGCGGCGCGAACAACAAGCTGTTGCGCCGCACGTTGCGGGATCGTTTGTGACATCGGGCCCCTATCGGACAAGTGACAAACCGGCGCATGGCGGTTAAAGGGGCCGCATGATCAAGCTCTACATCTTCTCCGACCCGATCTGCCCGTGGTGTTACATCGGCAAGGCGCGGCTCGACGCGGCCCTTCTGGAACGCCCCGATCACCCGTTCGAGATCGAATGGCACCCCTTCATGCTGAACCCCGACATGCCCGCCGGGGGCATGGATCGGCGCGCTTATCTGGAAACGAAATTCGGCGGCAAGGACGGGGCGGTCAACGCCTATCTCCCGGTGCAGCGGGAGGCCGAGGCCGCCGGGCTTGAAATCCACCTCGACCGGATCGCGCGCACGCCCTCGACCCTCGACGCGCATTGCCTGATCCACTGGGCCCATCTCGAAGGGCGGCAGACCGCCATGGTGTCGCGCCTGTTCAAGGCCTACTTCGTCGAGGGGCGCGACATCGGGGACCGGACGGTTCTGACCGAGATCGCGGAAGGCGTCGGCATGGACCGCGCGGTGGTGGAGCGGCTGTTTGAGACCGGGGCCGACGCCAAGGATATCCGCGCCCGCGACATCGACGCCCGCGAAAAGGGGGTGAACGCGGTGCCGACCTTTGTCATCGCCAACCAGCACGTGGTCCCGGGGGCGCAGCCCACCGACCTGTGGCTCAAGGTGATCGACGAGATCACCGACGACCTGCGCGCCGGCGAAGAGGGCTAGGGCAGAGGCACACCCCCGTCACCGGCGCAGCCGCCCACTGGCCATTCCCGCGCCGCAGGCGTATCGAGTGGGCAAAAAGGTTGCCGCCCATGCCCCTCCTGCGCTTCATCCGTCCGACCCGACGCCTGTCGACGCCCGAGCTTGTCGCCCTGCTCGCCGCCCTGATGTCGCTGATGGCGTTCTCGACGGATTCGATCCTCCCCGCGATGACCGAGCTTGCCGAAACGCTCGCCCCGGATGACAAATCGCGCACCCAGTATATCGTCAGCTCTTTCCTCTTGGGCAGCGGGGTCGGCATGATGATCTTCGGCCCGATGTCCGACAGTTTCGGACGCCGCCGTGCGCTCGCCGCCGGGGTCGGGCTTTATATCGTCGCCTCGGGGGCGGCCGCTTTTGCCGGATCGCTGGAGGTGCTCTTGGTCTTGCGCCTGTTCATGGGCATCGGGGCCGCCGCCACGCGCACGGTCAGCCAGGCGGTGACGCGTGATCTCTACTCCGGGGCGCAGCAGGCGCGAATCTCATCGCTCATCTTCATGGCCTTCGTGATCGTGCCCGCCGCAGCCCCGCTGGTCGGCCAGCAGATCATCTGGGCCGTCGGGTGGCGCGGGCTTTTTGGCACCTACATGATCTTCGGCGGGCTTATCCTGGCATGGTTTCTTTTGCGCCAACCCGAAACGCTCGCCCCCGAACATCGCCGGATCTTTCGGCTCGTCCCCATCCTTACCGCCGCGTGGGAAGTGATCCGCACCCCGGTCTCGGCCCGCTACGTGTTGGTCCAGATGATGCTCTACGGACAATTCATCGCCTACCTCAGTTCGGCAGAACAGCTCTGGGTCGATGCGATGGGCGCAGGCGACCGTTTCCCGCTTTATTTTGCCGGGGTCTCGATCCTTGCCGCCGGGGCGGGGTTTCTAAACTCGCGCGTCGTGGTGCGGGTCGGCATGCGGCGGATGCTGCTTTGGGCCTTCGGCAGCCAGACCGGCTTCGCGCTTGTCGCCTTCGGGCTTTTCGCCTCGGGCGTGATGGAGGGCGCACCGGCATGGGTGCCGGTGATGGTCTTCGCGCTCTGGTCGGTATCGCTGTTCTTCATCAACGGCCTGACGCTGGGCAATGTCACCGCGCTGGCGATGGAGCCGCTCGGACACCTCGCAGGCACCGCTTCCGCCGTGATCGGCGCGCTGGGGATGGGGTCGGCCATGCTGATCGCCGCCCCCTTGGGCCAAGCGTTTGACGGGACGCCGCGCCCGATCATGCTGGGCGCGGCCCTGTGTTCGGCCATCGCGGTCACGTTGGTTGCGACCGACATGGGCCGCAGGAGGGCCTAGGCAGGCAGGCTTAGGCCGAAACCACCCCGGACCGCGCCAGCATCCGCGTGCGCAGAACGCCCGCCACGCCGATCTGGATGAAATAGGCGATCATCACCGGAAGAATGAAGGTCGGGCCGAAGGTGTCGAGTGAGAACACGGCAAGGATCAGGGCAAGCGTGATGTAGCGTGTCACCACGTGCCAATAGACCGCCCGCCCCTCGGGCGAGGGTCCGGTCATGAGACCCGCGACCAGCACCGCCGCACCATAGAACACGGCGGTTGCCACGAACGCGGTGACGAGCGCGCCGGGCGAGACCGCGAAGAGCATCTGCGAGGTCGAGAGCGCGAAGAGGTAGAAGACGATCCCGAACATCGTGATCCGGGAGATGGTCTGTGCATGTGCCTCGACCCATCTGATAAGCCCGGGCGCGCTGGCGCGGGCGAGCCGCGACAAAAGGAAGGGAATCACGATCAGAATCATGAAGGGCGCAAAGGGTGGCACCCCCTGCGCGACCCCCGTGCCCGTCGCGCGCGACAGGTCGGGGGCCGGGAAAAACGGGCTGGCAAGCGCGTGGAACTGCGCGAACACGAGGGTAACGGGCAAGAGGAGCGCAAGGTTCAGCATGAAGAGAAGAAACCCGAGCTTCGGGTTCGCGCCCGATGACTTGATCCACATCATCACCATGCCGCCGCCCGGCAGAAGCGCGAGCAGGAAAAGCGCCCCGGCAATCCCGATATCGCGCGTAGCAAAGCCGATCACCAACGCGATCACCGGAAGGATCAGGAAATTGATCACCACGTTGCGCCCGAACGTGGGGGCATGTTTGCGCACCAAACCGAGATCGTGCAGGTCGAATTTAAACAGGGCCGGGGTGACGAGAAACACCCCCGCCACCACGCAGACCAGCGAGGAAAAGGCGAACCCGCCGGTTACGGCCCCGAACCCGAGACCCAAGGCGATGGCCGCGACGACAAGGATGATCTGTTGCATGGAACCTCCGATTGCGATCCTCGACTTATATTCCGTTTTTTGAATATTGCAATCCCTGCCGGGCACCACGGGCGCAGAAGGCCGCGCGCGCGGCCTCGGGAGGACCCGTCCTCCCGACCTCCTGGAATATTTGTGGAACGATGAAAGGGATCAGGCGTTCTTGGCCGCCTTGGTTTTCTTGCGCTCCGCGACGACCTTTTCGGCCAGGTCGCGCGCGATGGCGAAGGCGCCCTTGATCTTGTCGGAGTCGCGTTTCCAGTCGCGCCTGATGACGATCTTGTTGTCTTTTACCTTGGCAAGCCCGCGCTGGTCCTGGATGAAATCGACCAGCCCCCCGGGCGAGGCGAACTTGTCATTGTGAAACTGGATCGTCGCGCCCTTCGGCCCCCCATCGAGCCGCGCGATCCCGGCGCGTTTGCACATCGCCTTGATCCGCACGATGAGAAGCAGGGTGTTCACCTCTTTCGGAAGCGGGCCGAAACGGTCGATCAATTCTGCCGCGAACCCTTCAAGCTCGACCTTGGTGGTCAGGTCCGAGAGGCGGCGATACAGCCCGAGGCGCACGTCGAGGTCGGGCACGAAGTCTTCGGGGATCATCACCGGGACGCCGAGGTTGATCTGCGGGGCCCATTGTTCGTCTTGGTCGCTCAGCCCCTGCAACGCGCCGGAGCGGATCTTGGAAATCGCCTCTTCCAGCATGTTTTGATAAAGCTCATAGCCGACTTCGTTCATCTGGCCCGATTGTTCCTCGCCCAGAAGATTGCCCGCGCCGCGGATGTCGAGATCTTGAGAAGCGAGGTTGAAGCCCGCGCCAAGGCTGTCGAGCGAGGCCAGCACCTTTAGCCGTTTGTCGGCCCCCGGTGTCAGGGGCACGCGCGGCTTGGTGGTGAGATAGGCATAGGCGCGCGTCTTGGCCCGACCGACCCGGCCCCGGATCTGGTAAAGTTGGGCAAGGCCGAACATATCGGCGCGCCAGACGACCATGGTATTGGCGGTGGGGATGTCGAGCCCGGACTCGACGATGGTGGTGGCCAGAAGGACGTCGAATTTGCCGTCGTAGAAGGCGTTCATCCGGTCGTCCAACTGCCCGGCCGCCATTTGTCCATGGGCCGTGACATAGCTGACCTCGGGCACATGGTCGTCCAGGAAAGCCTCGATTTCGCGCAGGTCGCGCACCCGGGGCACCACGAAAAAGCTCTGCCCGCCCCGGTAATGTTCGCGCAGGAGCGCTTCGCGGATCGTCACCGTGTCGAATTCGGAGACATAGGTGCGGATCGCCAGCCGGTCGATCGGGGGCGTGCCGATGATCGAGAGATCGCGCACGCCGGTCAGCGACATCTGGAGCGTGCGCGGGATCGGCGTTGCCGAAAGCGTGAGCACGTGAACATCCGAGCGCAGCGCCTTGAGCCGTTCCTTGTGGCCGACCCCGAAGCGCTGTTCCTCGTCCACGACCAGAAGCCCAAGGTCCTTGAACCGGACGCTTTTCGACAAGAGCGCATGGGTGCCCACCACGATATCGACGGTGCCATCCTTCATGCCTTCGCGGGTCCGGTTGGCCGCGCTTTGGCCCACGAAGCGGCTGAGCGCGCTGACTTGGATCGGAAAGCCGCGGAACCGGTCGGCAAAGCTTTTGTAATGCTGGCGGGCGAGAAGCGTGGTGGGCGCGATCACCGCCACCTGTTTGCCCGACATGGCAGCAAGGAACGCCGCGCGCATGGCGACCTCGGTCTTGCCGAACCCGACATCGCCACAGATGAGCCGGTCCATCGGCTGGCCTGCCGCGAGATCCTCGATCACGTCGGCGATGGCCGAGAGCTGATCATCGGTTTCGGTGTAGGGAAAGCGCGAAGCGAAATCTTCCCAGGCGTGATGCGGGGCTTCGAGCACGGGGGCCTTGCGCAGCTGGCGTTCGGCGGCAAGACGGATGAGCTTGTCGGCAATCTCCCGGATGCGTTCCTTGAGCCGGGCCTTCTTGGCCTGCCACGCGCCGCCGCCAAGCTTGTCCAAAAGCCCCTCTTCATGGCCGAATTTCGACAACAGCTCGATGTTCTCGACCGGCAGGAACAATCGGTCCCCCCCGGCATATTCCAGCGCCACGCAATCATGCGGCGCACCGGCGGCGGTGATGGTTTCAAGCCCACGGTATATGCCGACGCCATGGTCGACATGGACGATCAATTCCCCCGGCGTCAGGGATTGGTGTTCGGTGAGGAAATTCTCGGCCCGGCGCTTTCGTTTCGCCGGACGGATCAGGCGGTCGCCCAACACGTCCTGCTCGGACACCACCGTCAGCCCCGGGGCTTCGAACCCGTGCTCGAGCGGCCAGACGGCGAGATAGAGCCCGCCCGGAGCCTCCGGAACATCGCGGAAATCGGCGATCTCGGCGGTCGGGGTCAGACCTTCGTCCGCCAAAAGCCCCCCGACACGTTCGCGCGCGCCTTCGGAGTAGGAGGCGATCACAACCGCGTCCTTTTCACGCTTTACCTGAATATGCGCCGCCAGGGCTTCGAAAAGGTTCACTTTTTCCTGTTGCCGCTCGGGCGAAAAATTGCGTCCGATCCGCCCGCCGCCATCCAGTACGCCAGGACCGGTCGCCCGGGGCAAGGCTGCGAGATGGATCACCCGATGATCGGCGATGGCCTGCGCCCAGTGAGTGTCATCAAGATAGAGCCCCTCGGGCGGGGCCGGTTTGTAGACGGTGTCGAGCCGGCTGCGGTCGGCCATGGCGGCCTTGCGGGTGTCATATTGCTCCGCGATCGTCTCCCACCGGGCGGCGCGGGCAGGCTCAAGCTGATCATCCAGCATGACGCTGGCCTCTGGCAGGTAGTCGAACAGGGTCTCGAGCCGGTCATGGAAAAAGGCCAGCCAATGCTCCATGCCCTGATGCTTGCGACCGGCCGAGACGGCCTCGTACAACGGGTCTTCCGCGCCGCCCGCGCCAAACTCAACGCGGTAGTTTTGGCGAAACCGGGCGATCGCGGCCTCATCAAGGATGATCTCGGAGACCGGGGCAAGTTCCACCACCGAGAGCGCCTCGGTGGTGCGCTGGGTCGCCGGGTCGAAACGGCGCGCGCCGTCGAGCACGTCTCCGAACAGATCGAGCCGCACCGGCCCCGCCTCGCCCGGCGGGAAAATGTCGATGATCCCGCCACGCACCGCGAAGTCGCCCGGTTCGGTGACCGTCGGGGCCTGCACGAACCCCATGCGCACAAGAAAGGATTTCAGCCCCTCCACGTCGATCCGGTTGTCGACCACCGCCGACCAGCTTGCCTCTTTGAGGACCGCGCGGGCGGGCACCCGTTGGGTCGCGGCGTTGAGCGTGGTCAGAAGGATGAAACGCCCGGGCATGCCATGCGCCAGCGCCGCGAGCGTCGCCATGCGCGCGGCTGACACATCGGCATTCGGCGACATCCGGTCATAAGGCAGGCAATCCCAGCCGGGAAAGGTCAGCACGGTGACATCGGGCGCGAAAAAGCCAAGCGCGGCCTGCATCGCCGCCATCCGCTTCTCGTCACGCGCCACGTGTAGAACCGGACCGGACGCGGCGGCATATTCGCGGGCCACGAGGCGGGCGTCAAAGCCCTCGGGGGCGCCCGAAAGCGTAATATGGGTCCGGTTGGTCATGGAGGGGGGCCTATCCGGTCTCGGCGCGGTGTCAAGCGGTGTCGGGCAGTGTCAATCGATGTTCAAAGACCCAGCGCGCCGATGGTCATGTTCTGATACATGCCCCACAGGGCGGTGACGAAAATCGCGATCATGCCGATGAATTGCGTGAAGGTCCGGTGGCGGCGCAATGTCTTGCGCAATGGCTTTCCCGACAGCTCCCGGGCGCGAATGGTGCGCGCGGTGTTGAGCGACAGCACCCCCACCAACACCATGGGCGCTCCAAGCAGGAACACGGCCTGCGCAAACTCGACATCATAGGCAAAAGCGACCAGCGCGACCGAGGTAAGAAGCATCATCATCAGCCCGACGATCCAGAGGCCCGAGGTATCGGCGACATATATCAACCGGTTGCAGTTGATGCGCACAAGGTCTTCCATGTCCACCTCGGGCTGACCGCCATAGCGCCCGGCCCGCTGGATCATGTCGTATGGAACGCCGAGCACATAGCGGCTGGTTTGGGACCAGACAGCCGCAAGCGCGATCCAGTACCAGAGGTTGGAAAACGATCGCATATCGATCAATTCGAATACGGCTGAATACCAGTCCACCGTGCTGCCTGCCCGCTTCCAAGACGTCTTTCGCGCGACAATACGCGCCTCGTTCCCCGGGCGCCACCCCTTGAGAGCGCCGATTTCCCGTGCCAATGAAGGACACCCAATCCGGAGAACAGACATGGCCCGCACCACCGCCCCCTTCCCGACAACCCGGCTGCGCCGCAACCGCCGCTCGCCCGCGCTGCGTGCGCTGGTGCGCGAGACCACGTTGACGGTGGATGACCTGATCTGGCCGGTTTTCCTGATGGAGGGCGAGAACGAGGTCTACCCGGTGCCCTCGATGCCCGGGGTTCAGCGGCTTACCGTGGACCGGGTGGTCACGGCGGCGAAAGAGGCGGCCGACCTCGGCATTCCCGCGATCTGCCTGTTTCCCTATATAGAGCAGGCGGTGAAGACCGAGGATTGCGCCGGGGCATGGGACCCCGACAACCTGTCCAACCGCGCCACGAAGGCGATCAAGCAGGCGGTCCCCGAGATCGCGGTGATGACCGATATCGCGCTCGACCCCTACAATATCAACGGCCACGACGGGTTTGTCGTGGACGGCGAGATCGTGAATGACCGCACCGTCGAGGCGCTGGTGAAAATGGCCTTGGCGCAGGCCGAGGCAGGGGCGGACGTCCTGGGCCCGTCCGATATGATGGACGGGCGGATCGGCGCGATGCGCGCCGCGCTCGAAGCCGAAGGCCACAGCCATGTGTCGATCATGTCCTATTCGGCGAAATACGCGAGCGCCTTTTACGGCCCGTTCCGCGATGCCGTTGGCGCTTCGGGCGCGTTGACCGGCGACAAGAAGACCTACCAGATGGACCCCGGTAATGCCGACGAGGCGCTGCGGCTTGTCGAACGCGACCTTTTGGAGGGGGCCGACATGGTCATGGTGAAACCCGGCATGCCCTATCTCGACATCTGCCGGGCGGTGAAGGACACCTTCGGCGTGCCCACCTATGCCTACCAGGTGTCGGGCGAATACGCGATGTTGCAGGCGGCGGCGCAGAACGGCTGGCTCGATGGCGAGAAGGTGATGATGGAGAGCCTCTCGGGGTTCAAGCGCGCCGGTCTTGACGGCATCCTGACCTATTTCGCCCCGGCGGCAGCGCGGCTGTTGAACGGATAGCCGTGCGGCGGGGAGCGCAAGGCCGCTGGCGCGGCCTCAGGAGGGCCAGCCCTCCTGCCCTCCCGAGGTATTTTTGAAATGATGAAGGGGATCAGACATCGGCTTTCTCAGCGAGGGCGAGCCATTCCTCTTCGGCTGCGGCGAGGTTTTGCTGCCGTTCCAGAAGCGCCTCGGTCGCCTTGCGAAACTTGACCGGTTCGCGGGTGAAAAGCTCGGCATCCGACAAAAGCTCTTCCAGCTTGCCGATCTCGGCTTCCAGCCGCTCAATCGTGCCCGGCAGGGTATCGAGCCGGTGTTTTTCCTTTCCCGTCAAACGATTGGCGGGTTTTTCAAGTGCTTCTGGGGTGACGGGCGCGGTGGATTTGCCGCGCTTCGCCTTCGCCTTTGGATCGGCCGGTAGCGCCCCGGTCGCCGCGTCACGCTGATCGAGGTAGTCCGACCAGCCGCCCGCATAGACAGTGGCGCGCCCGTCCCCCTCCATCGCGATCGTGGTGGTGGCCACCCGGTCGAGGAAATCGCGGTCGTGGCTGACCAGAAGCACGGTGCCGTCATAATCGGCGATCAGGTCTTGCAACAGATCCAGCGTCTCGACATCAAGATCATTGGTCGGCTCATCGAGCACCAAGAGGTTCGAGGGTTTCGCCATGATCTTTGCAAGGATTAGCCGGGCCTTCTCCCCCCCGGACAGCGAGCGCACCGGGGCGCGCACCCGGCGTTCGTCGAAGAGAAAATCCTTCAGGTAGCCCACGACATGTTTCGGTGTGCCCCGCACCAGCACCTGGTCGGCCTTGCCCGAGATTCGCATCTCGGGGTCGCCCGCGAGGTTGTCCCACAGGCTCGCGTCTTCATCGAGGCTGCTGCGGTTCTGGTCAAAGACCGCGCGTTCGATCCCGGTGCCCAGCCGGATGGACCCGGTGTCAGGCTCGAGATCGCCCACCAGCAGCTTCAGAAGCGTCGTCTTGCCCGCTCCGTTGGGACCGACCAGCGCGATCCGTTCGCCCCGCGTCACCCGGAGCGAGAAATCGGTGAGGATTGTCTTGTCCTCGAATGATTTCGAAATGCCCTCTGCCTCGATCACCTTGCGCCCGGACTTCGGCCCTGTGGCAAGGTCCATCGCCGCCGTTCCCTGCCGCCGGATCTGTGCCGCGCGTTCCTGGCGCAATTCGCCAAGGGCGCGCACCCGGCCCTGGTTACGCTTTCGGCGGGCGGAGATGCCCTCGACCGCCCAACGTGCCTCGGATTTGATCTTGCGGTCCAGCTTGTGACGCTGAACATCCTCGTCTTCCCAGACCTTGTCCCGCCAAGCCTCGAACTTGGCAAAGCCTTCTTCCTGGCGGCGCACCTGCCCCCGGTCGATCCAAAGCGTGGCGCGGGTCAGCGTGTTTAGGAACGCCCGGTCGTGCGAGATCAGGACAAAGCCCGCGCGGGTGGTGGACAATTCCGTCTCAAGCCATTGGATCGCCTCGATATCGAGGTGATTGGTCGGCTCGTCCAGCAACATGAGCTCGGGTGCTTCGGCCAAGAGCTTGGCCAAGGCCGCGCGCCGGCGTTCCCCGCCCGAGGCCGTTGCGGTCGACAGGCCGGGGTCGAACTTCAACCCCTCCGCCACCTGTTCAACCCGGTATTCCTCGCCCGGCTCCAGCGTGCTGGCGGCAAAGTCGCCCAGCGTGGCGAAACCGGACAGGTCGGGGTGCTGTTCCATGTAGCCCACGGTAACGCCGGGCGGGAGCATGCGCTGGCCCGAGTCCGGTTCGACCAGCCCCGCCATCACCTTCATCAGGGTCGATTTGCCGGACCCGTTGCGCCCCACGAGCGCGACGCGGTCGCCGGGCTGGACCACGAGGGAAAGATCGTGAAACACCGGCTCCCCACCGAAGGTGAGCGAGATGTCGGAAAGCTGGAGAAGAGGTGCGCGTGCCATGACGACCACCTATGCCGCTGCCGCACCGCCGTCAATCGCCCGCCAGGCTGCGCAGCGCGCGCGCCCGGTTTTCGGGCACCTTGGCGATCTCGACCCCGGTGAAGACATGCAAGGTGCCAAGCGCCCGGTCGACCACCGCGTGGTCGCTGACCCAGCCGCCCATCATCAGGTAGGTGCGCAAAAGCGGCGCGAGCGCGCGTTGTGCCGCGCGCAGATCGGGGGAAAGATCGGGGAAATCGACCGTCTCCGAAGCCTTGCGCCCGACGCGCAGCGACGCGGGGGCCAAGTGGCGCAACCGCAAAAGCGCGAAGGCATCGCGGTAGGGGGTCGCATCAACCCCCGCGAAAGACGAGCATCCCATGAGGAGCGCCACCTCGGCCTCATCCACGATCCGGGTCATTGCCGCCCACGCAAACCGGGTGAGGTTCGGGTCAGACACACCCGGCGCCGTGCAAAACCGCCCGACTTCAAGCGCGGGGCCAGACAGGCTTTCCAACGGTGCGAGGTCATAAAACTCCGCCGCATAGCCCGCCCGGGTCTCGGCGGTGGTCGCAAACAGGCGGTAGCGAAAGGTCGACACCAAATGCCCGCCCCGCGTGATCATCACGTGCTCGAACCCGGCATCGAAGCTGTCGGTGTCGCGCCCGTCCCCTGCGGGATCGACAAAAGCGCGATACCGCAGGGCCTGCACCCGGTCCAGATCATCCGCCCCGGCTCCCCGGTTCTCCCGGTCTGCCAGCCGCGCGACATAGTCGCCTTGGGCCAGCAGGGGGGATGGCGGTGTCTGCCGGGTCACCCGCCGACGATGTTGTCGAGGTTGATCTTGCCGACGTTGCCCAGAAGCTGTTGCAGGAAGCCCACACCTTTGGTGTTCGACGTAGTCACACGACGCGACAGCGCCACCACCTGACCTTCTTCGAGCCCGAAGCGTTCGATGTTCTCGACCACGCCGCTTTCGTCGAAGGTGATTTGCAGCACCTCGCGATCAATCTCTTCCGACTCGGTATACGCGAAATGCTCGAACCGGCTTTGCACGTAATACCACGCCTCTTCGGTCAAAAGCCCGGCCGCCGCCGGTTTGCCGATGATCGAGGTCACGGTTTCCCGGGTATCGACCCCTACCATGATTTCCTCAACGTCTTCGTCCGTGGGGATAAAGCCATGATTGGTGTAGGTCGGGGTGCAGGCCATCAAGGCCGCAAGACCGAACAGACCGACCAGAATGCGGAAAAGCACGGCTGCGTCTGCGCCTGCCATCTTGCCTGTCGCCGCCATACGGCCCCCCTTGCGGTGTCATGCTCTCATTCGTTATCGACTTACAGGAGCATCGTCCGGCGTTCAAGAAACGAGTTGAAATGACAGCGACCCAACCTTCCGAAAATTTCGGCCCCGTTCTCAAGGTTTCGGACCTCGGCCCGTCTCGGGGCGAAGATATTGAGATCGTGCTGGACCCCGAACAGGCAACGGTTCTTGCCCGAAGGCTCGATATCTCGGCCGCCCGCAAGGTCCGGTTGACCGGTCGGCTGGCCCCCTTGGGCGCGCATGACTGGCAGTTCATCGGCCAGATCGGGGCGACGGTGGTGCAACCCTGCGTCATCTCGCTGGACCCGGTCACGACCCGCATCGAGGCCCCGGTTGAGCGCACATGGATTCGCGGGCTGGAGCCGATATCGGCGGAAGAATCGGAAACCCCGGAGGATGTGAGTATCGAACCGCTCGGCCCCGAGATCGACATGGGCGCGGTGCTGGCAGAAACCGTCGCGCTCAACCTGCCGGACTATCCGCGCGCGGACGGTGTCGCGCTGGAAGAGACCGTGTTCACCGAACCCGGCAAGGAAGCGCTGACGGACGCGGAGACAAAGCCCTTTGCCGGTCTGGCCGCCCTGCGCGATCAGCTTCGCGACGACAGCGGGGGCGGGTCGGACAGCGACGGCTGAACGCCTGTGCGCAGCCCGCACGCCCAATGCCAAAAAAAACCTTGCAACAAAGCAGAATCGCAGTATTTTCGCCGCTCTTTCACAAGACGGGTTGGAACACTGCGCCGAAGCGCGTATGAGGCGTCCAGACTCACCGGAAACATCGGGCCCCGCCGCGCAATCGGCCCCGGCCCCCGCACAAAGACGAGGTTGAGACATGGCTGTCCCTCAGAATAAGATCACGCGGTCGCGTCGCAACATGCGCCGCTCGCACGACGCCCTTGTGGCTGGCAACCCGAACGAATGCCCGTCCTGTGGCGAGTTGAAGCGACCGCACCACGTGTGCCCGTCTTGCGGCCACTATGCCGACCGCGAAGTGGTTGCCATGGCTGACGAAGTCGACTTCGACGACGAAGACGCGGCGTAAGCCGTCGTCTGATCCTGCCAGCCCATGACGGACCCGTCGGAAACCGCAAAACGGACGTCCACCTCTGTGCAGGGGCTGCACCGCACAATCATTTCGGTCGACGCCATGGGTGGCGATCGCGGGCCTGCGGCGGTGGTCGCCGGTCTTCAAAAGTCTGCGCGCAAGAACAAGCACATCGGCTTCATCCTGCACGGGGATGGCCCCGAGCTTGAAAAGCTCGTGGCCAAGCGCGCCGAATTGGCTGGTATCTGCGAAATCCGTCACGCCGACGATGTGGTTTCGATGGACGACAAACCCTCGCATATCATTCGCCATGGCAAGACCACGTCGATGTGGTCGGCCATCGAGAGCGTGAAATCGCGTGAGGCCGAGGTTTGCGTGTCCTGCGGCAACACCGGGGCGCTCATGGCAATCTCCATGATGCGATTGCGCAAGCTGCCGGGCGTGTCGCGCCCGGCGATTGCGGTTTTCTGGCCATCGCGCAACCCGAGCGGCTTCAACATCATGCTCGATGGCGGGGCCGATATCAGGGCCGACGAGATGGACCTGCTGCAATTTGCGCTGATGGGGGCCTCCTATGCCCGCAACGGCCATGGGATCAAGCGCCCGCGCGTCGGGCTGTTGAATGTCGGCACGGAAGACCACAAGGGCCGGGGCGAGATCCGGGCGGCAGCCGACCTGATCACCGAGGCCGCGCCGGTCGCCGCGTTCGACTTCGTCGGGTTTGTCGAGGGCGGTGATCTACTCTCGGACCGGGTGGATGTGATCGTGACCGACGGCTTCACCGGCAACGTCGCGCTCAAGACCGGCGAAGGCACCGCCAAGCTGGTCAACGATTTCTTGAAAGAGGCGTTTACCGCCACGCCGCTGTCGCGCGTTGCCGCCGTGCTCGCCATGACCTCGCTCAGGCGGCTCAAGAAACGCATGGATCCGCGCCGCTCCAACGGCGGCGTGTTTCTCGGCCTGAACGGCACGGTGGTCAAAAGCCATGGCTCGGCAGATGGGACCAGCGTCTCGGCGGCCATCAAGCTCGCCTTCGATCTTGCCCACTCCGGGTTCAACGAAAAGCTTGCAGCGCGGGTTGCCTATACGCCCGGCGACGCGCAAGATGCGCCAGCGCTGATCGAAAACAAGGCGAGCGGGGAAAAATGACAACACGCGCCGTGGTCCGAGGCGTCGGGCATTACCTGCCTGAACGCGTTGTCGATAATTCGTGGTTCGAGGCGCGTCTGAACACCTCGGACGAATGGATAAGGTCCCGCTCGGGCATCGAACGCCGCCATTTCGCGCGCGACGATGAAACCACCTCGCACATGGCCATCGCCGCCGCCAAGGCCGCGCTGTCAGACGCGGGCATGCGCGCCGATCAAGTCGAAGCGCTGATCGTTGCCACCTCCACCCCGGACCTCACCTTTCCCTCGGTCGCCACCATGGTGCAATCCGGGCTCGGGCTGACCACCGGCTTTGCCTTCGATCTCCAGGCGGTCTGCGCCGGGTTCGTCTTCGCCCTCGCCCAGGCCAACGCGCTGATCGCGTCGGGGCAGGTGAAATCGGTGCTGGTGATCGGGTCGGAAACTTTCTCGCGAATCCTCGACATGGAAGACCGCGCCACCTGCGTGCTTTTCGGCGATGGGGCGGGGGCGCTGCTTTTGGAAGCGGCGCAGGGCACCGGCGAGAACACGGATCGCGGCATTCTCTCGGCCGATCTGAATTCCGATGGCACCTACCGCGACATGCTCTATGTCGATGGCGGGGTCGCCACCACCGGTACGGCTGGCAAGCTGCGCATGCAGGGCAATCCGCTGTTTCGACAGGCCGTCGCGAAGCTCGCCGCGACCGCCGATGCGGCGCTGGACAAGGCCGGGCTCACCCATGATGACATCGACTGGATCGTGCCGCATCAGGCCAACATTCGGATCATCCAAGGCACGGCCAAGAAGCTCGGCCTGTCGATGGACAAGGTTGTGGTGACGGTGCAGGACCACGGAAACACCTCGGCGGCCTCGATCCCGCTGGCGCTTTCGGTGGGCAAGGCCAATGGGCAAATCCGCGAAAACGACGTGGTCGTGACCGAAGCCATCGGCGGTGGCCTTGCTTGGGGTGCGGTCGTCCTGCGCTGGTAAAGACGCCGCCCGACCCTGCCCCTTCATCGTTTCCGAAATACCTCAGGAGGTCGGGAGGACAGCGTCCTCCCGAGGCGGCGCAGCCGCCTGTGACCCCTGCGCCGGGCACTTGCCTCAACCAACGCGTCCAAGCCATTGATCTTGACATGAAAATAGAACCGCCGCAATCTGGCGCAAACCATCTCGGGGGACGGCATGAGTGAAAAGACGCTAACGCGCATGGACCTGAGCGAAGCGGTGTTTCGCGAAGTGGGCCTGTCGCGCAACGAAAGCGCGCAATTGGTCGAGAGCGTTCTGAACCACGTGTCAGATGCTCTCGTGCGCGGGGAAACCGTGAAAATCTCGTCCTTCGGGACGTTCTCGGTGCGCGACAAGGCGGCGCGCGTGGGGCGCAATCCGAAAACCGGGGAAGAGGTTCCGATCTCGCCGCGCCGGGTTCTCACATTCCGCCCCTCGCACATCATGAAAGAACGGGTCGCGGCGGGGAACAAGAGCTGACAAACCCGCCCGGTCCAGAGCAGTCAATGAACGGGCACGGACATGGAACAAAAGTCACCTGAGGCCTTCCGGACCATCAGCGAAGTGGCCGAATGGCTCGGCGTGCCGACCCACGTATTGCGGTTCTGGGAAAGCCGGTTCACGCAGGTCAAACCGGTGAAACGCGCGGGCGGTCGGCGGTATTATCGACCTGCCGACATGCAGCTTCTGGGCGGTATCCGCAAACTCTTGCATGAAGACGGGCTGACCATTCGTGGTGTGCAGAAATTGCTGCGCGAACAGGGCGTGAAACATGTCGCCGCCATGTCACCGCCGCTCGATACGGCGGACATGGTGACAAACGTGGTCTCGCTCGACGCCACCCGCGCGTCGCAGACCGAGGCCGAGGAGGCCGAAACCGTGGAAGACCGGCCGGACGAGGCGGCAGGCCAGACGGAGGACACCGGGGCAGACACCACGTCAGACGAGACTGCCGTGGATCTGTCCGAAGAAGACGGCGAAGACCCTGCCCCGACACTCGACAGCCCCCCGAACGAAGACGAGATCACCCCGGACACCCCCGACACGCCGGAGCCGGTCGTCACCACCGCTTTGGACGAGGATCAGACCGAAGCACCATCTGCCGACATGGACTTCCCACAACCCACGGACCCGGACGATCTTCCCGAAACGCCGCAAACCACCGCCAAGGAAGACGCCGAGACGCTCGACACGGCGTCGTTCCACACGGAAACCACTGGGGCGGACATCGACGACGACCCGGTGGAAGAGACGCTCGAGGGGCAACCCGATGGACCGGACGCCGCGCCACAGCCTGAACTTGAGCCCGATTTCGCGCCCGAAGATGAGGCCGCGTCCCCCGACACGAGCGACCCGGACACGCCCCCCCGCGACCCAGAGCCAGACACCGAGACAGAGCCGGTCGCCGCCTTCGACCCCAGCGCGCCGCCCCCGCAGCTTGTCATGCCCGACATCGGCGACGACCCGCTCGATGGTAGCCTGCCGCCGAAAATCACCCCCATCGCCCCGCTCCTGCGCCGTATGCGCGCGCGCGGGCTGGGCTTGCCGGTCCCCGCGTTACAGGCCTTTGCCGATCGTCTCGCACCCCGGGGCGACACTGGTCCCGATACTGGCCACAACACTGGTCACGATAAGGGGCCCGACACCACGCCGCCGGGTGGTCTTGGATAAGCCGGGAAACATCGCAATGAGGTCTTGCCCGTGCCCGCAAAGCTGCTATGAACCCACCCACGTCGGGCTATGGCGCAGTCTGGTAGCGCGTCCGTCTGGGGGACGGAAGGTCGCAGGTTCGAGTCCTGCTAGCCCGACCAATCATCGAACCGCCCGCCCTTCCCGGGGCGGGCGTTCGCATTTGCTGCGGAGGCGCGGATGACCACGGGTGTTCTGCCGGATCGGGCGATCCGTGGCATGATCGAAGACGGCACACTCTCCGCCGATCTCGCGATCCGGCCCGATCAGGTTCAGCCTGCATCGCTCGACCTGCGTCTTGGGACCACCGCCTACCGGGTGCGCGCCTCGTTCCTTGCGGGCGAAGGGGCACGGGTCGCCGACCGGATATCCGAATTCGAAATGCACCGCATCGACCTTTCCGAAGGGGCCGTGCTTGAAAAAGGCGCGGTCTACGTCGTCCCGCTGATGGAACGGCTGGCCCTGCCCGAGGGTGTGCAAGCGGTGGCCAATGCCAAAAGCTCGACCGGGCGGCTTGACCTGTTGACCCGGGCCATCACCGATGGCGGCGTGGAATTCGACCGGATCGCGCCGGGTTACACCGGCCCGCTTTATGCCGAGATTTGCCCGCGCTCCTTCTCGGTCCTCGTGCGCCCCGGCATGCGATTGAACCAGGTCCGGTTTCGCGCAGGCCAGGCGATCCTGTCCGACGACGCGCTACGTGCGCGCCATGCGTCCGAACGGCTGGTCGACGGCACCGCCGTGATCGACCATGGCCTTGGATTCTCGGTCGATCTCGAACCGGCCACCGGCGATCTCGTAGGCTACCGGGCCAAGCCGCATTCCGGCGTCATCGACCTTGAGCGTGTGGGACACTACGACCCGGCGGAGTTCTGGGAACCGATCCACACGCGCGAGGGGCGCATCATCCTCGACCCCGGTGCCTTCTATATTCTGGTGAGCCGCGAAGCGGTTCATATCCCGCCCGATTGCGCCGCCGAAATGGCCCCCTACCTTGCCATGGTCGGCGAGTTCAGGGTGCATTACGCGGGCTTTTTCGATCCCGGGTTCGGGCACGGCGCGGCGGGGGGCCAAGGGTCACGCGGCGTGCTCGAGGTGCGATGCCACGAAGCGCCCTTCGTGCTGGAGCACGGGCAGGTGGTCGGGCGTCTTGTCTATGAGAAAATGGCCGACCCGCCCGAAACGCTCTACGGCGCGGACATCAAGTCGAATTACCAGGGTCAGGGCCTCAAGCTCTCGAAACACTTCAAGACACCATACGGACCGTAAGCGGCCACGCCCCCCTTCATCGTTTTGAAAATACCTCGGGGGTACGGGGGCAGAGCCCCCGTCGATGGTGGGAGTGCGGGGGCAGAGCCCCCGTCTTGTCCTACAGGGTCAGCGCATCCGCCGGACGAGCCGCGCGCCCTGCTTGGCGCGCTTCGCGCTCATCTTCGCGGATTTGGCGCGTTTGCGCTCTTCGGGGGTCAGCTCTTCACGGTTTTCGCCGCGACGCGCGGCCATGTCGATGCCCGCGTCAACACCCCGGTTCAACAGCCGGCGCATCACCATGCGCCCCACCATCATGATCATTCGTTCGATATTCATCGGCCTGCTCTCTGCTTTGTTTTGTACAGTATAGACCAGAAAACGTCGAAAATGCGACCTACTCTTCGAAAAGTTCGGATTGGCCCGCGTCGCCCATGTCGTCGTCCTCCTCCGCATCGGGGGTCTCGGCCTGTGGGCGGCTCTCAAGCAACCCGGCAGACCGAAGCTCTTTCAGACCCGGCAGATCGCGAGCACTCTCAAGCCCGAAGTGATCGAGAAAGCCTTGGGTCACCACGAAGGTAACCGGGCGTCCCGGGCTCATCCGACGCCGCCCGAAGCGAATCCATTCCATCTCGATCAACTGGTCGACGGTGCCGCGCGACACGCTCACGCCGCGAATTTCCTCGATCTCGGCGCGCGTGACGGGCTGGTGATAGGCGATGATTGCCAATGTCTCGATCGCGGCGCGCGACAGTTTGCGCGCCTCTACGGTTTCCTTGTGCATGAGATAACCAAGGTCCGGCGCGGTGCGGATGGCATAGGCGTCGCCCACTTTCACGACCCGAACCCCCCGGCCCTCGTATCGCTTACGCAGATGCACCAGTGCCTCCGAAGGGTCGGAGCCATGCGGCATCCGCGCGGTCAGCTCAGCCACCGTCACGGGCTCCGCGCTGGCAAAAAGCACCGCCTCCACCATGCGCTCCTGTTCACCCATGGGCGGGGCTTCGAACAGGCTTTCCTCTTCGGGCACCGGGGGGACGGTGTCGGTTTCCGGCTCGGTTTCGGTCTCGTCAGTCATTCGGTTTCCTGCGAATCTGGATCGGCGCAAAGGTCTCGCCCTGGCGCATCTCGATGGACCCGGCCTTCACCAGCTCCAGCGAGGCCGCGAAATTGGCTGCCGTGGCGGACCGGCGGCGGGCCGGATCGGTCACCCAGCCCTCGGGCAGGTAGGACATGATATCGGTCCAGTCCCCGGCAAACCCGATCAGCCCGCGCATCCGGTCCAGCGCCGCTTCCATCGTCATCACCGCGTCCCGGTCCATGACGAAGGGGCGGAATTCATCGCGGGTGCGGATGCGGGCATACCCCTGCATCAGGTCCAGAAGCGTGGCGGTATAGGTGATCCGGCGGCGGCGTTCGACCACCTCAACCTGCCCGCGCGCGAAGAAATCGCGCCCCTTCTGGTCGCGCGCCATGAGCTTGGCCGCCACATCGCGCATCGCCTGAAGACGTTCGAGTTGAAAGGCGAGATGGGCGGCAAGCTCTTCCCCCGATGGCCCGTCCTCGGACGGGTCCGGCGGCAGGAGAAGGCGGGATTTCAGGAACGCGAGCCAAGCCGCCATGACAAGGTAGTCGGCGGCCAGCTCGATGCGCAGATGGCGCGCCTTCTCGACAAAGAGCAGGTATTGCTCGGCCAGCGCGAGCACCGAGATTTGACGCAGGTCCACCTTCTGGGTGCGGCTGAGGGTCAGCAGAAGATCGAGCGGCCCCTCGTAGCCCTCGACATCGACCACCAGCGCCTCGGCGGCCATCCGCTCGGACACCGAGAGCACATCTGCCTGAAACTCATCCTCGGACATGAAAAGGGGGTGACCCGTCTACTGCGTCAACAAAGCTTCAAAGTCCGCGTCCAAGGCGCCAATGTCAATGGCATCGGGCGGGTTGCGCCATGTGAGAGCGGTCTCGGCGCGCGCGGCCGCGACGCCCTCCAGCACCCCTGCGCCCTCGACCACCGCCGCCATTTCGGAGGCATCACCATTGCAGTGCAAGACAATGTCGCAGCCCGCCGCCCGCGCCGCCCCGGCACGCGCCGCGAACGGCCCGTGGAGCGCCTTCATCGCGATGTCATCGGTCATCAAAAGACCGGTGAACCCGATGGTGTCGCGGATAATCTCGATCATCCGGGGCGAGGTGGTGGCGGGATTGTCGGGGTCGATGTCGGTGTAGACGACATGTGCGGTCATGGCGAGGGGAAGCCCGGCAACGCTTTGAAAAGCCAGGAAATCCGACACCCGAAGTGCCTTTTCCCGAGTCGTCACCACGGGCAGTTCAAGGTGGCTGTCGGCGGTGGCACGGCCATGGCCGGGGAGATGCTTGACCACGGGCAGCACGCCCCCATCGACCAACCCGGTCGCGACCGCGCCCGCGATTTCCGCGACCTTGACCACGTCGATGCCGTAACAGCGGTTTTTCAGGATCTCGTGGGTTTCCGGGCGGGCAAGATCCACGACCGGGGCGCAATTTCCGTCGATCCCGACCGCGCGAAGTTCATGTGCGATGATCCGGTAGCGCAGATACATCGCCTCGGCCGCGCGTTTGGGATTGAGCTTGACCTGCTCAAGCGGCGGCAACCAGGTGCGCCAATGCGGCGCGCCCAGCCGGGCAACCCGACCGCCCTCTTGGTCGATGAAGATGGGCACATCGCGCCCGACCGCATCGCGCAATTCCGCCGTCAGCCATGCGAGTTGTTCGGGGTCTTCGATGTTGCGGGCAAAAAGGATGAACCCCCATGGGTTCGCCCGGGCGAAGAAATCGCGCTCCGCGCGCGCAAGCTTTGGGCCCGCGCAGCCCAGAATGGTCGCGCCAATGGCCATCTACCGGGTGACGACCGGGATACAGGCCGCCTGCCCCGCCATCAGCGCGGCACAGAAGCGGCGCGCATCCGACAGGTCGTCAAAGCCCATGGCACGCAGGCGGTAGAAGGTCTTGCCACCCGATTGCGCCACTTCGATCACACGGGATTTGCCCGAGAGATATTCGTCGAAGCGGCCCGCAAGCTGATCCCATTCCGCACGCGCCACGTCTTCTGTGTCATAGGCTCCAAGCTGCACCAGCCGGGTGCCTGACGGGATATCGGCAGCGTCAACTTCGTTGGTTGCGGCCTGCGTGGCCGCCAAGAGCGCATCCGACGAGGGTTGCGAGGCGGCCCGGGCCACAAGGTCGGACGGGCGCGCGCGCGGACGCGGCGAGGCTTTGACACCGGGGCCGGTGACCGGTTCGGTTGCCTCGGCGGTCTCAGCCTCTGCGGGTTCATCGGCCCCGGTCGACAAAGGTTCTTCCCCATTGGCGATTTCTTCGGCTATGGCGAGCGCCTCGGCACGGGCCGCTTCCGCGTCATCGCCCGAGACCTGCGTGGCCGCCAGTTCGTCTTCAGGGCGAAATTCACCCGCTTCGGCACCGGGCGTGGCGTCCAGCATCGCCTCGGATACGGCGGGCGTGTCTTCCGGGCCAAGCTCTTCCGCGGGCGGGGCCAGAAGCACCTGTTCGGCAAGCTCGTCCGAGGTGCCGCCCCCGGCGACCGAATTCACGGCGAGCCCTTGGTTCGCGGCGGCCTGTCCGCCGGGGTTTTCCGGCGCGACCCGCATGGCCCCTTCGAGCGCGGCCACGACCGGCACTTCGGTCACGTCGCGCATGGCGAGGTTATAGCCCCAAACCGCCAATCCGCCGATGAGCGCCAGCGACAAGAGCGCGCCCGCCCCGTTGAACGCGCGCCCGACGCCGCCTGCGCCATCGGCATAGGTCATCTCGGGCGGCGGCGGCGCGTAATGCGCCCCGGCGTGCTGCGGCGGGGTGGCATATTGTGCGCCTCTCGGCGGCGTGGCCTGTGGGCGATGCGCGGTGCCCAGCGTCGGCTGCTGCCACTGGGCTTGGGGGGGCTGTGCGTGTGGATGCTGCTGCACCTGAGGCTGCTGGTGGGGTTGGAAGCCTTGCGGCGGCGGGGCATAGCCCGCGCGCGCCGTATCATGGTGTGCAGGGTGTGCGTGTTGCGGAGACTGCGGCTGGGCCCCGTAGCCGTGATGCGCCGGGTCCAAGGGCGCCTGCGCGCCGTAACCCGTATGCGCTTGGCCAGATTGCCCCGCATGCCCGTGCATCGGCGGCTCGGATCGCACGACGCGCCCGCCCGGCTGCTGCGCCGCGTGCTGTGCCGCCTGGTGCGGGTGCGCTGCCGGGTGGTCGCCGTAATAGCCGTGCTGTTGCGGTTGGGGCTGCCGTGGAGTCGTCGCGCCCGGAGCCTGACGGCTCCTCCAATTCGCGTCTGCCATATCCTGCCTCGCTTCGACGTTCGGACGCGTCCGCCCTCGCCGATTCCTGGTGTCTTGCCTGACCCACGCCATGCGCAGGCCGAACCTCATCCACCACCCGGCAGCACTTGTTTAGATCAGCGCATTTCTTCGAGTGGCGTCACGCCAAGGATACCAAGACCCGATGAAATCACAATGGAAACGGCCTTTGGGAGCGCAATTTTTCCGGATGTTGCAGGAGAATCACTCTCTTGCACGAAGCGCAGCTCCGGCTGGTCGTTGCCCTTGTTCCACAGCGCATGAAACTCTGACGCGAGATCATAGAGGTAAAAGGCGATGCGATGCGGCTCATGGGTCCGGGCCGCGATCTCGACCAGACGGGGCCATTCGGCGAGCTTTTGGGCCACCGCCAGTTCACCCGGATCGGTGAGCGCGGGCACCCCCGGCGTCACGCCCATATCGGCGGCCTTGCGCAACACCGAATGGGCGCGCGCGTTGGCGTATTGCACGTAGAACACCGGGTTGTCCTTGGATTGTTCCAGCGCCTTGGCAAAGTCGAAATCCAGCGGCGCATCGTTCTTTCGCGTCAGCATGATGAAACGGGTGACGCCCGCCCCGACCTCGTCCACCACGTCGCGCAGGGTCACGAAGGTGCCCGCGCGTTTGGACATCTTGAACGGTTCGCCGTTCTTGTAGAGCTTCACAAGCTGGGTGAGCTTGACGTCGAGCGGCACGGTATTTGCCGACAGCGCCGCCACCGCCGCCTTCATCCGCTTGACATAGCCGCCATGATCCGCGCCGAAGACGTCGATCAACTGGTCGAACCCGCGCGACACCTTGTCGTAATGATAGGCGATATCGGGGGCGAAATAGGTCCATGATCCGTCCGATTTCATGATCGGCCGATCCACGTCATCACCGTAGTCGGTTGATTTGAAAAGGGTTTGTTCGCGCGGCTCCCAATCTTCGGGCAGCTTGCCCTTGGGCGGCTCAAGCGTGCCCTTGTAGATCAGGTTCTTGCCCCGAAGATCCTCGATCGCCGCCTCGATCCGGCCGGTGCCATAGAGGCTTTTCTCCGAGAAGAACACGTCGATCTCGACCCCGAGCGCGGCGAGGTCTTCGCGGATCAATCCCATCATCGCCTCGGTGGCGAAGCTGCGCACCGCGTCAAGCCAGACCTCTTCGCCCTTTCCGACAAACGCATCGCCCACTTCGGACTTGAGCGCCTCGCCCACCTCGATCAAATAGTCGCCGGGATAGGTGCCATCCTCAAACGCGACCTCTTGGCCATGCGCTTCGAGATAACGAAGGTAGACCGAGCGGGCCAACACATCGACCTGCGCACCGCCATCGTTGATGTAATATTCCCGCGTCACATCGTGACCGGCGTAATCCAGAAGACTGGCCAGCGCGTCCCCAAACACCGCCCCCCGCGTATGACCGACATGAAGCGGCCCCGTGGGGTTCGCGGAGACGTATTCCACGTTGACGCGGGCCCCCTGCCCCATTGTCGAGCGACCATAGCCTTCGTCTGCCAGAACGGCTTCGACAAGCCCGCCCCAGACCGACGCATCGAGGCGCAGGTTCAAAAACCCCGGCCCCGCCACTTCGGCCCGCGCAACGCGCGGATCGCCGGCAAGATGTGTCGCCAGCGCCTCGGCAATATCGCGGGGTTTGGCCCCGGCGGGTTTGGCCAGAACCATCGCGGCATTGGTCGCCATGTCGCCATGCGCCGGATCGCGCGGCGGCTCGACCGCCACGTTGGCAAAATCAAGCCCCTCGGGAAGCGCGCCTTCGGCCACCATCGCGTCGAGCGAGGTGATCACCAGCGTCTGAATGTCGGCGAACAGGTTCATGGTCTTTCCTTCGGCTGTCTCCCGCGCGGGTGTAGCATGAAGGCGGTCAAGGTCAACGCTTCGCCCGCCCTTGGCAGGCCCCGTGGTGGTGACCGGTCGCCCCTAAAGCCGCGACCTCGTGTCCGCGCCGCCGACAAAGGTCTTGTGCGTGTTGATGGCGAAGCGGTCGGTCATGCCCGCGATGTAATCCGCCACGATCCGCGCCAGCGCGCGCTCCTCGGTCGCCGTCGTGACGCCGTCGCGCCATTCCGGTGGCAAGAGCGCGGGGTCGGCCATGAAAAGCGCGAACAGGTCGTTCACGATCATGGTCACCTCGTTGCGCATCTCGATCACCGACTGGGCGCGGTAGACGTTGCGAAATAAAAACCCGCGAAGCTGCTTCAATTCCGCCCACACCCCATCCGAGAAGCGGATCATCTGCTGCCCGGCCCGGCGCACGTCGTCAGCGGTTTGCGGGTCTACCTCGGCGATGATTTCGCGCGAACGGGCGAACACGTCTTCGACCATGGTGCCGAACACGCGGCGCAGCGCCTCGTGCCGCCGCCGCGACCGGTCAAGCCCCGGATAAAGCGCGTCCACCGTGTCATAGGCGCGCGCGATCATCGGAATCGCGTAAATGTCTTCTTCGCTTATCAACTGTGCCCGGATCGCGTCATGCAGGTCGTGGTTGTTGTAGGCGATATCATCGGACAGGGCCGCCACCTGCGCCTCGAGCCCGGCATGGGTGTCAAGCTCAAGATCATGGACCGCGTTGTATTCGGCCAGCGCCACCGGGATATCGCCGGTCACCGGCCCGTTATGCTTGGCGATCCCCTCCAACGTTTCCCACGTCAGGTTGAGCCCGTCGAAATCCGCGTAGTGGCGTTCGAGCGTGGTGACAATGCGCAGCGCCTGCGCGTTGTGGTCAAAACCACCGTAGGGTGCCATGAGCGCGTCCAGCGCCTCTTCCCCGGTGTGGCCGAAGGGCGTGTGACCAAGGTCATGGGCCAGCGCCACCGCTTCGGTCAGATGTTCGTTCAATCCCAGCGTCCCGGAGATGGTACGCGCCACCTGCGCCACTTCGATCGAATGGGTCAGCCGGGTTCGGTAATAATCGCCCTCATGCTCCAGAAACACCTGTGTCTTGTGTTTCAGCCTGCGAAAAGCCGAGGCATGGATGATCCGGTCCCGGTCGCGCTGGAACGGCGAGCGAAAGGCGCTTTCCTCTTCGGCGAACAACCGCCCCCGGCTGTTTTTCGGATCACACGCGAATGTGGCTGTCATGCTGCCCTCGTTGACTTGCCGCAAACCGGCACTCCCCCTATATTCCTTTCAGGACAAGAGAAAAAGCCGAGGTTTCCCATGGAACTGAACCTTCCCCCCAAAGTGACCGAGCGCGCCTTTGCCCGTCTGGGCGAAATCGGGGCCGGCAAGGACGGAAAGGCGCTGCGCGTCGCCGTCGAAGGCGGCGGATGTTCGGGGTTTCAATACGACATCGTGCTGGATGCCCCCGCCGCGGACGATCTCGTGCTCGAAGGATCGGGCGAGAAGGTGGTGATCGACGAGGTTTCGCTGCCGTTCCTGACCGGGGCCGTCATCGACTTTACCGAAGAGCTGATCGGGGCGCGTTTCGTGATCGAAAACCCCAATGCGACAAGCTCCTGTGGTTGCGGCACGTCCTTTTCCATGTAAGACGCTGATCTTGCGACTTGTGTCGCAAACGGGGATTTGACCCCCGCCCCCCGACGCTACACTCGGACCAGAGTTTGGCAGGCTCCGCCCCTGCGGGATCGCAGCGCTGCGAGACGCTGGGTGGAGTTGGCCCAAGTTCAAGGGCCCGCGGTGAAGGCAAGGAACGCGCGACATGACCGATCAAGACCCTTTGGTGATCTTCACGCCCTCGGGCAGACGCGGGCGCGTGGCCAAGGGCACCAGCGTGCTCGACGCCGCCCGCGCGCTCGGGGTCGATCTCGATTCGGTCTGCGGCATGCGCGGCATCTGCTCGAAATGCCAAGTCGCGCCGGGGGTCGGGGAATTCTCGAAACACGGCGTGACGGTGACCGAGGATGCGCTGTCGCCGATCAATTCGGTCGAGGAACGCTATGACCGCGTGCGCGGGTTGAAGCCCGGGCGCAGGCTGGGCTGTCAGGCACAGGTCATGGGCGATCTCGTGGTCGATGTGCCCGCTGAAAGTCAAGTGCACAAACAGGTGGTGCGCAAGCGTGCCGAGGTGCGCGATATCGTGCTCTCCCCCACGCTCGCGCTGTCTTATGTCGAGGTGGCGGAACCCGACATGCACCACCCGTCCAGCGATGCCGAGCGGCTGTTGCAGGCGCTGCGCACGCAGACCGGACATGAGGTGCTCACGCTGGATCGTCACCTTCTGACCAGCCTTCAGGCGGTGTTGCGCAAGGGCAAATGGGCGGTCACCGCCGCCATTCACCAAGATGACGGGGCGGCAAGCGTGATCGCGCTGTGGCCGGGGTTTTTCGAAGGCAAGCTTCACGGTCTCGCCGTGGATCTTGGATCGACCACCATCGCGGGCCATCTTGTTGAGCTTGAGACCGGCGATGTCCGCGCCTCCTCCGGGCTGATGAACCCGCAAATCCGGTTCGGCGAAGACCTTATGAGCCGGGTGTCATACGCGATGATGAACCCGGGCGGCGCGGGCGAGATGACCGAGGTGGTGCGCGACGGGCTCAACCGGCTGGTGGATGAGCTGGTGGAAGAGGCCGGGATCGAGCGCGACAGCCTGCTTGACGCCAGCTTCGTGATGAACCCGGTGATGCACCACCTGTTTCTCGGGATCGACCCCTACGAGTTGGGTCAGGCCCCCTTCGCGTTGGCCACGGGGGCCGCGCAGGCCTGTTTGGCCCGTGATCTGGGTCTCGACATCGCGCCGGGCACGCGGGCCTATGTGCTGCCGCTCATCGCCGGGCACGTTGGCGCGGATGCCGCCGCGGTGGCGCTGTCCGAGGCCCCGCATCGGTCCGAAGATCTGGCGTTGGTGGTCGACGTGGGCACAAATGCCGAGATCCTTCTGGGCGACAAGACCGGGGTGATGGCCTGTTCGTCGCCCACCGGCCCAGCGTTTGAGGGTGCGCAGATCAGCTCGGGCCAACGCGCCGCACCCGGCGCGATCGAGCGCATCGAGATCGACCCGGTCACGCGCGAGCCGCGCTTTCGCGTCATCGGGGTCGAGCTTTGGTCGGATGAAGACGGGTTCGAGGCGGCCGTCGGCGCCTCCGGGATCACCGGCATCTGCGGATCGGGCATCATCGAGGCGGTGGCCGAAATGCGCATGGCCGGGATCGTGGACCCGACCGGGTTGATCGGATCGGCCGAGCAGGTCGGCACGCCCCGCTGCATCCCCGATGGCCGCACCCATTCCTATCTCTTGTGGGAAGATGGCGAAGGCCGCCAGATCACCGTCACGAATGGCGACATCCGGGCGATCCAGATGGCCAAGGCCGCGCTTTATGCCGGGGCCCGGCTGTTGATGGACAAGCGCGGGGTCGACACCGTGGACCGCGTCGTGCTCGCCGGGGCCTTCGGCGCGCATATCTCGCCGAAACACGCCATGGTGCTGGGCATGATCCCGGATTGCGCGCTCGACCGGGTCACAAGCGCTGGCAATGCGGCGGGCACCGGGGCGCGCATCGCGCTTCTCAACCGCGAGGCCCGGCGCGAGATCGAGGGGCTGGTGCACGAGATCGAAAAGATCGAAACCGCCGTGGAACCCCGGTTTCAGGAACATTTCGTCGCCGCCACCGCGATGCCCAACGCCGCCGACCGGTTCCCGATCCTGCGCAGCGTGGTGGATTTACCAGAGGTGGATTTCAACACCGGCGGCGATGGGGCGAGCGGCGGACGCCGCAGGCGGCGGCGCGGATAGCCGCGTTTTTCGCTTGCCCGAAGGGGGCGTTGCCCCGAAGCTGTCGGGGTCAGCCTTCGGAGACCCGCCATGCGTGCCGCAACCCTCGCCCTGCCCATCCTGTGCAGCCTGTCGATCACCCCCGCCGTGGGCGCCGATTTCGCCAGCGCCATGCTGAAGGGCGCCGACCTGTCCGGGCAGAGCCACGACACCACGGATTTCTCGGGCGCCTTTCTGGGCGAGGCGACGCTTGCGGGCAGCAGCCTTGATGGCGCGAATTTCCAAAGCGCCCTGCTCACCGATGCCGACCTGTCGGGGTGTTCCGCGCGGGGGGCCAATTTCGCCTCGGCGCTCTTGAAGAACACCGACCTGACCGGCTGCGATCTGACCGGGGCGGATTTCACCGGCGCGGTGCTTGACGGGGCGACGTTGGTCCAAACCATCCTGACCGACGCGATCTTCACCCATTCGGTGCTCGACAATGCCGATCTTTCGGGGGCCATGACCGATGGCGTCGACCTTTCGGTCGCGCGCACCTGCGGCACGAGACTGCCCGATGGACGCACGGGCCCGTGCTGACCCCACTTGACGCCCCGGCCCCATCAGCCTAAATCCACCTCCACGCGGGTGTAGCTCAATGGTAGAGCAGGAGCTTCCCAAGCTTAAGACGAGGGTTCGATTCCCTTCACCCGCTCCAAGCACACAAAAGACGCGATGCAACGAAGTGACTTGGACCCTTGTTTTCAGGGCCAAGTTGACACCGCGGATGGGCTTCCCCTTGTTGGCAAGGGACCTGGCGGAGACCGTTTGTTGGTATGGTTGGCCGCTGAGACCAACAAATGCCCTTGACCAACGCTGCCGCATAAGCCGGCCAATTCGGATGCAACCGCGGGAAAATGTGCGATGTGACGGGCCGCACCCCTGCTGTCGCCAACATGGGTCAATCGCGCGCGAGGATCACTTGGTGTTCGGGTTGGCCCGATATGGCCCCGCGCGCTTGATAGACGCATCCCTGCGCGTCGTTTGGGGACACAAGGCCCTGGCGCGCCGTGGTTATGAATAGGGTGGACAGATCGCTCCCCCCGAACGCGGGACAGGCGCTGTGTCGCCCGGCGAGCTGGACCGTGCGCTCAAGCCTGCCATCGGGGAGGTAGCGGGCAACGCGGCCCGCGCCCCATTGGGCATTCCACAGCGCGCCTTCGGCATCCACGACCGAGCCGTCCGGGTAGAGCTTGTCCTGGGTCAGGTCGAGAAACAGTTCCGGGTCGCCTTTCGGCCACCCTTCCTCGTCCAGAGGCTGTTGGTAGATTTTCTGCGTCAGGGTATCGGTGAAGTACCCGAAACGCCCGTCTGGCGCGAAACAGATCGAATTCGGGATCGTCACCTTGTCATAAAGGCAACGCAGCTTCCCGTTGTAGAAACGGTAAATCGACCCGCGCCCGGGTTCGGCGTTCTTGCCCATGGTTCCGATCCAGAACCCGCCGAACGGGTCGGCGCGACCGTCATTGGAACGTGTGCTCGCATCGTCCGCTTCCAGCGCACAGACCGGTTTCCGGTCTCCGGTCGCAATGTCGAAGCGCCACAGACCGGTTTCCGAGGCAATGAGCAGCGTCTCGTGATCGACCCAGCCCGCCGCCGAATGGTTTTCATCGAATTGCCATTCGAGCGCATTGTCGCCCTCGCGCGACAGGAGCCGGTTGCCGGTGATGTCGAACCAGAAAAGCTGTCCGCGCCCCGGATGCCAGAGCGGACCTTCGCCAAGCTCACAAAGGCGGGTGTCGAAGATCGTCGCGGTACCTGTCATGTTCGCTCCCTCCCCGGTCGGCGTGGATCTTACCCGAGATCATCCGGCATAAGCGCGGCTGGAATATTCTGGTAGCAAACCGGGCGCAAGAAGCGCCGAATGGCGAGCGTCCCCACGCTTGTCGCCCCGAAATTGGTTGAGGCCGGGTAAGGCCCACCATGCACCATGGCATCGCTGACTTCGACCCCGGTCGGGAACCCGTTGGCAAGAACCCGGCCCGCCTTTCGTTCCAGAACCGGCATGAGGCTTTGCGCAAGCGCCCTGTCGCCATCATCCATGATGAGCGTGCAGGTGAGCTGCCCTTCAAGGGTGCGCGCGACCTCCCGCATCTGGTCCGCATCTTTGACCTGCACAATCAAACCAAGCGGGCCGAACACTTCGTGGCCCAAGGCCGCGTTTGCCAGCCATTCGTTGCCTGTGGTGGCGAAGAGATAGGGGGTCGCGTTGCGCAGATCGCAGGTGGAGGTCAAAAGCTCCTGCACGCCCTTGGTGCCTGCAACCTTGTCACGTCCAGCGCGGAAATTGTTCGCGATGCCTTCGGTCAGCATGACCTGTGCGCCGATGTCGCCAAGCGCCTGTGTGGCGGTCGCGAGGAACGCATCTGTTTGCGGCCCCTCGATGGCGATAAGCACGCCGGGATTGGTGCAAAATTGCCCCGCCCCCATGGTCAGAGACCCGGCCCATCCCTTTGCCACGTCTTCACCGCGCGCGGCCAGCGCTTCGGGAAGAAGAAACATCGGGTTCACGCTTCCCATCTCGCCGTAAAACGGGATCGGCGTCGGGCGCGCGGCGCACAGATCAAAGAGCGCGCGCCCTGCCCCGAGCGAGCCGGTGAAGCCGACAGCGGTGATGAGCGGATGTTGAACAAGTGCGGCGCCAAGATCGTTGGTATTGCCTTGGATCAGGCTGAAGGTGCCCGCGGGCATCCCGGTCTTCACGATCGCGGCAAGGATCGCATCCGCCACGATCTCGCCCGTGCCAGGATGTGCCGGATGGCCCTTCACGACGACCGGGCACCCTGCCGCGAGGGCCGAGGCGGTGTCGCCCCCGGCAGTCGAGAAGGCCAGTGGAAAGTTCGAAGCGCCGAATACCGCCACGGGGCCAAAGGGGCGTTGCATCATCCGCAGGTCCGGGCGCGGGGCGGGCGCGCGGTCCGGCAGGGCTTCGTCATGCCGCCGGTCAAGGTAATCGCCTGCTTCGATATGCTGTGCAAACAGGCGAAGCTGGCCGGTGGTGCGCCCCCGTTCGCCTTCCAGCCGCGCCTCTGGCAGGCCGGTCTCACGCGTGCCAATCTCGGTGATCTGGGGCCCGCGTGCCTCGATCTCATCCGCGATGGCATTCAGGAAAGCGGCGCGCTCTGCCCGCGCGGTATATCCGTAGGTCCAGAACGCCTCTTCGGCGGCCTCGACCGCGCGGTTCACGTCGGACGTGCCCCCATTCGCGATGTCATGTGCGGCCCCGTCGACGGGCTGCGAGGCGAAGCTTGCATCCGAGCCGACCCAATCGCCAGCGATCAGGTGTTTGCCCTTGGGTTGAAAAGTCATCGAAATACTCCTTATTTGCCCCAGCGCAGCGCGGTGAGGTCGAGGTCACGCGACAGGGACAGCAGACGGTCCCGTGTCCGGGGCGACATGGGTTTCAGGGGATGGCGCACGTGATCGGACCCGATCACGCCGCCCTCCATCATCACGACCTTGGCGGCGCGCAGGCCGCATTGCCGGTTTTCATGGTTTATAAGCGGCAGGCACAGTTTCCACTGATCAAGCGCCGCGTCCGTGTTGCCCGCGCGGTAGTCCATGACGATGGGCCGGATACTCTCCGGCTGAAGCGCCGAGGTCATGGTGCCTGTGCAGCCTGCGTCGAGATCGGCGAGAAGCGTCACCGCCTCTTCACCATCGAACGGCCCGACGATATGCTCACCCCCCGCCTCGATCAAAGCCGCCAATTTGTCTGCGGCAAAAGGCGCCTCCATCTTGAAGTAGGACACATTCTCGATCTCTTTCGCCATCTGCGCGAGAAACGGCACGGTCAGGGTCACGCCCGAAAGCGGCGCGTCCTGCACCATGATCGGGATGGAAATGGCGTCCGACACGGCCGCGAAGTGTTCAAAGATACCCGCCTCGGCCGGGACCAGCCCGACCCCGTGGTAGGGCGGCATCATCATCAGCATGGATGCCCCCAGCGCTTCTGCCCCCCGCGCACGGGACACGACGATCTCGGTGGCAAAGGCGCTCACGGTGACGATGACCGGCACCCGGCCCGCCACATGCTCAAGGCACACGCGGGTGAGCGTCGCGCGCTCTTCGTCCGACAACAGGAATTGCTCGGAGTAATTGGCGAGAATGCAAATCGCGTCGACGCCTTGGTCGATCATGCAATCCAGCACGCGGCACATCCCGTCGGGGTCGATGCGACCGTCGGAATGAAAGGGCGTCGGGGCTACGGGCAATACCCCGGTCAGTGGTGTGTTCATCGCGGCCTCTTTGTCTGATGTGTCACCGCAAATCGCGAGATCTGTCGGTAGGTCTCGCCGGGGGCGAGATCCGAAGGCGGGTAGTCGGGATGATTGGGCGTGTCGGGCCAGAACTGCGGCTCAAGCGCAATGCCGGCACCGGGGCCATAGCTGTGGCCTTCGTGACCTTCCGAAGGGTAGGTGTCGAGCGCCCCGGCCGTGTAGACCTGAAGACCCACCTCGGTGCTTTCCACGTCGAGGCGATAGTCCCCGACCTCAAGCCGACACATCGGGCGGAGTGTGCCCCGGGTCTCACAGATGCAAAAATTATGGTCGAGTTTCAGATCGGGCACGCGCGGGGTTCGGTAGTCGAACGCGGTGCCCGCGACCGGCGCCGGGGCGCCGAGCGGGATCAGGTCGTCATCGACCGGCAGATACCGCTCCGCCGGGATGGTGAGTCTGCAAGCAGACAGATCCGCTGCCACCCCAAGCGCCCAAAGGCCGTGAAACGCCGGGGCAAAACAGGTGTGCACATCGCTCCTGCCGGTGATCTCGATGGTCAGCACGCCGTTTGTGTCGAGCGTGTAGCGCGCTTGGGACGTGATCGGGCCGGGAAACCCGCCCTGCCCGTCCGGATGCTCCAAGGTGAGTGTCACCGCCACCGGCGACACATAGGTGAATGTCCAGTTTTGTTGTGAAAACCCGGTCGCGCCGCCATGAAGCGTGGTCTTCCCCACTTCATTCCGGTCGAGGTCATATGTTTTCCCACCGACCGGCATACGCCCACCTGCAATCCTGTTCGCCACCGGTCCCACGATAGCCCCGAAGAAGCGCATCGGCCCGGTATAAGCGGAAATGTCAGGGCTTCCGAGCACCAGCGACCGATCCAGCCCGGCGATGCGGAAATCCTGAAGCGAGGCACCATAGCTTATCACCACCGCGCGCGCGCCACCGGCGGCAATCTCGACCGCGTCAACCTCGGTGCCGTCCGGCAATGTGCCGAAACCCCGGATTTGCCCCCGTCCGTCCATCACCAGTCAAACGCCTCCACCGTCACGCGGCGCCCCAGCGTGAAAGCATCCGCGACATGGCGCATCGGGGCGAGATCCATGTCGATCCCGCCACGCGCCACCAACTTGGCCATCTGATCGTAAAGCCGCGGGTATTCGCCGCTCAGACCCGGAAGACTTTCGTCTGCCTGCCCGTCGATGGTCAGCTTTCCACCGCCGTTCTCAAGCGTGAGGGTTCCCGCGTCCGTCGTCGCCTCAATGGTCCAGATGTCGTTCCCGACTTCGCGCCAATCAAGCTCCAGCGTGACCGGCGCGCCCGTGGGGTGATGGAACCTACAGGTTGCGGCGATCGGTGTGTCACGGTTTTCCGGAAAACACAGCTCGGCTTGGGTCAGATGCACCGGATCGGGCAGGATTTCAGACAGGATCGACAGCGCGTTGATGCCAGGGTCGAAGACGCCAAGACCCCCCGCCTCAAACACCCAATCCTGCCCGGGATGCCATTTTCGCACATCCTCTCGCCAGATGACGCTCAGGGAGCGCAGCGTCTTGTCCTTGAGCCAGGCCTTGGCGGCAGGCACCTTGTCGGCCTGACGCGAATGCCACGTGGCGTAGAGCGCGACGTGATGGTCGCGGGCCAACGCCCGAAGCGTGTGACATTCCGTAAGCGTCGCCCCCGGCGGCTTTTCCAGCATCACGTGTCGCCCGGCCCGGATGGCCATGTCGGCATAGGCAAAGCGGGGCACCGGGGGCAGGCAGAGCGAGATCACAGGAATGTCCGGGTGCGCCGAAAGCATCGCGGCGAAATCGTCGTACGCAGACACGCCCTCGACACTGGCATGACGTGACACTGTCGCGGCGAGATCCCAATCCGGGCTCGCGGCGATTGCGGGCACATGTTGATCCCGCGCGATCTTGCCTATGCCGACGAGCGCGATCTTCATCAATGGGAATCCTTTCCGACGGGCGACCCGCGACAGCCCTTCAGGAAATCGAGATCGGCCCCCGTGTCGGCACCCATCACATGGCTTTGGTGCAGCCACTCATAGCCACTTTCACGTTGCTCATGGCTGGGGGTCCAACTGGCAAGACGCGAGGCAAGCTCGTCATCCGAGATGTCGAGGTGCAGGCGCCGAGCCTCGACATCAAGTTCGATCATGTCGCCGTTCTCGACAACCGCCAAGGTTCCGCCTGCCGCCGCCTCGGGCGCGGTATGCAGCACCACTGTGCCATATGCGGTGCCTGACATGCGCGCATCGGAAATGCGCACCATGTCGGTGATGCCCTTCTTCAACACCTTGGGCGGCAGCCCCATGTTCCCCACTTCGGCCATGCCGGGATACCCTTTGGGCCCGCAATTTTTCAGCACCATGATGCAGGTTTCGTCGATGTCGAGCGCCTCGTCGGCGATCCTTGCCTTGTAGTCGTCGATATCTTCGAACACGACGGCCCGACCCCGGTGTTTCAACAGGTGTTCCGACGCGGCGGACGGTTTCAAGACAGCCCCATCAGGAGCGAGGTTGCCGCGCAAAACCGCGATCCCACCCTGCGGGGTGAGCGGATTGTCCACCGGACGGATCACGTCCTCGTTCCAGTTTTGGACGCCCTGCACCTCGTCCCAGATCGTCTCGCCCGAAACGGTCAGCGCATCCTTGTGAAGGTGTCCGGCTTCCCCAAGGCGTTTCAGCACGACCGGCAAGCCACCGGCATAGAAAAACTCTTCCATCAGGTAATCGCCCGACGGCATCAGGTTCACGATCGTCGCCACGTCGCGCCCGCAACGGTCCCAATCGTCAAGCGTCAGGTCCACGCCGACGCGGCCCGCGACGGCAAGCAGGTGAATAACGGCGTTGGTCGAGCCGCCAATCGCCCCGTTGGTACGGATCGCGTTTTCAAAGGCCGGTTTGGTCATCACATCAGAGGGTTTCAAGTCGTCCTTGACCATCTGGACGATGCGCCGGCCCGAGAGCTGCGCCATGACCCGGCGACGACTGTCCACCGCCGGGATCGCCGCATTGCCGGAAAGCGCCATGCCAAGCGCTTCGGCCATCGACGCCATCGTGCTGGCTGTGCCCATCGTGTTGCATGTGCCGGACGAGCGCGACATGGACGTCTCGGCTTCGAGGAATTCCTCCTGTGTCATATCGCCCGCTTTCACGGCTTCGGAGAATTTCCAAAGGTGCGTGCCCGAGCCGATCCTTTCACCCCGGAAATACCCGTTCAGCATCGGCCCGCCCGTCACGACGATCGAGGGCAGATCGGTCGAGGCCGCGGCCATGAGCAAGCTTGGCGTGGTCTTGTCGCACCCGACCAGAAGCACCGCACCGTCAATGGGCTGGCCCCGCATCTGTTCCTCGGTCGCCAGCGCGGCGAGGTTGCGATACATCATCGCGGTCGGACGAAAGGTGTTCTCGGAGGCTGAGAACACGGGGACTTCGACCGGAAACCCCCCTGCTTCCCAGACCCCGGCTTTCACCTTTTCCGCAAGCTCGCGCAGATGCCCGTTGCACGGCGTCAGATCGGACCACGTGTTCATGATCCCGATGACGGGGCGCCCATCGAAAAGGTCGTCGGGGTGACCCTGGTTCTTGATCCAGCCCCGATGATAGATGGTATCCCGGCTGTTGCCGCCATACCATTCCTGGGAGCGCAATTTGCGCGGCCATTTGGCCGGTATGAAGGTCATCTCAGTCCCTCGCCTTTGCTTCAGTCGTCAAAGCGTTCACTGTGCGCCGCCGAAACGCTTCTGGCATCTTCGATCGACTCGTCGAGAAGCTCTTCCATGCGTTGTCGGGCCAGGTCCGGCTGACAGTCGCGAATGGCGACCGCGACCAACTCATGCTGCATCAGGCGGTGATCCTTGATCACTTCCGCCCCGCGCCAGGACATTTCAAAGACCGAAAGCATCGCGGCCCGTATCAACGACGAAAACGCGGTGATGAACGGGTTCTGCGTGGCCGTGAGGATGGCGACATGGAAGCTGAAATCCGCCTCGACCAACGCGGCGTCTTCGGTCGCGTATCGGTTCATGGCCGCCAGCGCGTTGTCGATACTCAACAGGTCGGCATCGGTGCGCATCGTCGCGGCAAGCTGTGCGGCAGACGGTTCAATCATGCGCCGCATCGCATAGAGGTCCGTCGCGATATCGTCGGCCGGGACGGTTTGCAGGTGCCACGCAAGAACATCGTGATCGAGCATGTTCCATTGCGACCGCGGGCGGATCGACGTGCCGACTTTCGGGCGCGCGGTGACCAAGCCCTTGGCGGTCAGCTTCGAGTAGGCTTCCCGCAAAGCGGTCCGTGAGATCCCGAACCGTTCCCGCATCGCCGCCTCGTTGGGAAGCACCGCTCCCTCTTCGAAAGCACCCGATACGATTTCCCGGCCCAGTAGGTCGACAAGACTCGACTGTGCGGGCACCACGCCGAAAAGGCGGGTTGCGGGTTCACGCCGTCTTTCACTACGCGTCAATGTCCGGATCCTTCGTACATATTCATTGCTCCAGTTTTAATCTCGCAGTCCGAACGAACCAACTAGGAAGCGGTGCATGACCATGAAGGCGAAAAGAAGCACGCCACTGCTGATCAGGATCCATGCCGAATTCAGAGAGCCGTTGAAGATGATAAGGGTCGAGATCAATCCGAGGATCATGCCCCCAAAAAGCGTCCCTGCCACCAAGCCGACGCCACCGGTCAAAAGCGTGCCGCCAAGGACCACCGACGCGATGGCCGAAAGCTCGAGCGTGGTGCCAGCAAGCGGATAACCCGACTTCGTGTAGAGGGCATAGACCACGCCGGCAAGCGCCGCGAAAAGCCCGCCGACCGCGTAGACCAAGACCGTCGTGCGCCGGACGTTCACCCCCATGAGGCGGGCGGATTCCTTATCGCCGCCAATCGCGTAGACATTCGCGCCGAACCGCGTGAAATGGGCCAGGATGATTGCTGCCGCGAGGCTGATAAGCATCACGATGGCCGATGAGCGGAGCAACCCGTTGCCCGGCAGGCGAATGCGAATGTCGCTGTAGAGATCGGCCCATTCATGGGTGATCGGCACCGAATTGATCGTCACCATGAAGCACATCCCACGCAACAGAAACAGACCCGCCAAGGTGATGATGAATGGCTGGATGTCCAGCGCATCAATCACCCAGCCTTGGAACGCGCCGAACGCGAAGCCAAACACCATCATGAGCAACGCGGTCGTCAGCGGGTCCAACCCCATGCTGTCGAGCACCGCCATACAGACGCCGACGAAACCGATCATCGACCCGACCGACAGGTCGATACCACCGGACAGGATGACGAATGTCGCCCCGATCGCCGCGATGATGATAAAGCTGTTATCGGCAAGGATGTTGCCGAGCACGCGCATCGAAAGAAAGTTGTTATACATCGCACCGCCGATCAGGAAGATCGCGATAAAGACGGCAACCGTGGCGTAGAATGGCAGGAGTTTCTTGTTCAACAAGGCGGACATCATGGACTCCGTCTGAATTTGGAGACGATGCCGCGACGGGCATTGTCTGATTGAAGGACAAGGACGAACAACACGACCAGCGCCTTGATGATGAGGTTGTATTCCGGCGGCAGGCCAGAGATCAGGATCGACGTGGTGAGCGCCTGGATCACCAGTGCCCCGATCACCGTCATGCCCAGATAGATCCGACCGCCCGCCAATGACCCACCGCCAATGACCACGGCAAGAATTGCATCAAGCTCGATATAAAGCGCCACCGAAACCGGGTCCGAGGTATGCGTGTCGGCGGTGAGAATGACGCCGGCCCAGCCCGCTGTCAGACCGCAAATCAGGTAGGCGGCGAAGATGATCAGCTTTGCATTCACACCGGCAAGGTTCGATGCGGCAGCATTTCCCCCGGTCGCCTCGACAAAGAGACCAAGCGCGGTTCTTCGGATGACAAGCCACAAGAGGAGAAAGATCACCGCGAAGACGTAAAGACGCGTCGGGATAAACAGGATCGATCCCGTGGACAACCATTGAAGAAAGTCGCTTTGAAAGCTGGGGTCGGTGCCGCCGTATATCAGGTTGATCAGCATCCCGATCCCCCGGCCCGAGACCATCAGGATCAGCGTGGCGATGATCGGCTGGATGCCCAGAAACGCAACCAGCATGCCGTTCCACATGCCACAGAGGATCCCTGCGCCAAGGGCATACAAAAGCACGACCCCATGCGGGTCGCCCGCCTGAATGCGCCACGCGATCATGGCGCCCGCAATGGCCGCGATCGACCCGACCGACAGATCAATGCCCCGCGTCCCGATGACCACCGCCATCCCCAGCGCAATAAGCGCCGTGGGAACGGCCCGGTAAAGGATGTCGATCAGGTTGCCGAACAGACGCCCCTCAACGATCCGGATTTCGTAAAAGCCCGGGGAAATGAAGCCGTCCGCAATCAAGATCACGGCAAGTGCAAGCAAGGGCCAGATCGCCCGGCCATTCAGAATGCGTCTTACAAAAGGCTGCTCAATCAACTTCACAGATTGTCCCCCGCGATCATGGTCACGATCTTGTCGCGTGTGATGTCCTCGCCCGTAAGCTCCCCGATCTTGCGGCGATCTCTCAGCACGGCGACCCGGTCGGACGAGGCCACGACTTCGTCGATCTCCGAAGACGCGACCAAAAGCGCGAGGCCATCTTCACAAAGGGTGCGGATCAGGGTCAGGATTTCGGCATGCGCGCCGACATCAATGCCGCGCGTCGGCTCGTCCAGCAGCATGATGCGCGGGCTGGAGGCCAGCGCCCGCGCGAGAACCACTTTCTGCTGGTTGCCCCCCGAAAGCTGGCGCACGAGCTTTTCCCCGTCCGGCGTCGCGATGGCGAGGGCGCGGATCATCTCGTCTGCGATCTTCTCCTGTTCCGCGCGCGACACCTTGCGCAGCCAGCCACGCTTGGCCTGCATCGACAGGATGATGTTCTCACGAACGGACAATTCACCGACCAGACCTTCGGATTTTCGGTCTTCGGGACACAGCACGATGCCCGCGTCGAGCGATGCGCGCGGGTTGTTTCCTGCCGTGCCGTTTGCAAGTTTCAGCGTGCCGCTGTCATGTTTCAGCGCGCCAAATATGAGCTTGACGAGCTCGGTCCGCCCGGAGCCGAGAAGACCCGATAGCCCAACGACTTCGCCAGCCCGCAAGGTAAGATCAAAGGGGGCAAGCACGCGCTTGCGACCAACACCTTCGGCTGTCAGAACCACCTCCCCTGACCCGTCGCGGCGTTCGCCGGCAAAGGCCTCTTCAACTTCTCCAAGGTCGCGCCCGATCATCATCGCGATCAGATCTTGGCGGTTGATGTCGCCGATCAGGGACGTGCCGATCTTGCACCCGTTTCGAAGCACGGTGATCCGGTCGGACACCTCGTAGACCTGTTCGAGAAAATGGGTAATGAACACGATGGCGATGCCCTTGGCCTTGAGGCTGCGCATCACGTCGAAAAGCGCCGCCGTCTCGTCGGCGTCCAGCGACGCCGTCGGCTCGTCCAGAACGAGCACCTTGGTATCGTCATCCAGCGCCCGCGCGATCGCGATCATCTGCTGAATTGCAACGGAATGGCTGCCCACAGTTCGATTCAGCTCGACCTTGAGCCCCAGCCGATCCAGCTTTTGTTGCGCCTGGGCGCGCGCTTTGCGCCACGAAATGAAACCGAACCGACCGTGGGTTTTTTCCAGCGTCAGGTTCTGCGTGACGGTCATTGCCGGGATCAGGTTCACCTCCTGATAAACCGTCGAAATGCCTGCGTCCTGTGCATCGCCGGTTTTCGCGAAATTGACCGGTTCACCATCCAGCATTATCTCTCCGCGGTCGCGCTGAAGCGCGCCCGTCAAAACCTTGATAAGCGTCGATTTTCCCGCCCCGTTTTCACCAAGCAGAGCGTGGATTTCGCCCCCATGAAGTTCGAAATCGACATCATCGAGTGCGAGAACACCCGGATAGGCCTTGCGGATCCCCCGCATGGCGATACGGGTCGCGCCCGCTGTGTTTGCTTTCATGATCGCCATAACATCCCATTTGCCATGTTTCCGGACCAAAGTCCGGCGCGGCGGACAGCCCTGCCCCGGAAATGGGGGCAAGGCCGCGATGTTCTCACATCAATCTGCGGTGTGCAGATCCGACGGGATCACGATCCACTTGTCGAGCTCTGTCGGGTTGTCGATGTAGTCGGTGACCACCGGGTAAATGAACTCGGCCACGGCAGAGCGCAATTCGACCGACGCGTTGGCTTCGCCCGCTTCCATCGCGTCGACGATCGCCGGCACGTAATCGACCGAGACCATCAAGAGGTCCTCGCCGGGCTTCAGCCCCGCTTCCTTCATCGCCTGGATCGCGCCGAGCTGCATATTGTCGTTATGGGCGAACGCGGCACAGATACCGTCAAGATTGTCGGTCGACTTGATGAAAGCCTCCATGACCTTCTTGCCGCCCTCGGTGGTGAAGTCGCCCGACTGGGTCGCGACGATTTCCATCGCCGGGAACTGGTCGATCACCGCTTCAAAGCCACCCTTGCGCTCGAGCGCGGGGGCAGACCCCGTGGTGCCCTGCATTTCAACGATCTGGCAGTTGCCAAGGGATTCGGTTGCGAGCCAGGATCCCGCCAGCTTGCCTTCAAGATTGAAGTCCGCCGAGATGCGGGAAACGTAAAGCGACTTGTCATCAACATCGACATCGCGGTCGACGAGGAATACCGGGATCTCGGCGTCCGCGGCCTCTTCGAGCACATCTTCCCACCCCGTCACGACGACGGGTGCGATAATGATGGCGTCAACGCCTTGCGCGATGAAGGCACGAACCGCGCGAAGCTGTTCTTCCTGCTTGCCCTGGGCATTTGCGAATTTCAGATCAACGCCGTAGCTCCCGGCTTCATCCCGCATGTTTTTCGAGAACGCCGGACGCCAATCCCCTTCAGACCCCACCTGGCTGAAGCCGATGGTGTAATCCTGAGCGAACGCGGCGCCGGACATCAGACATGCCACCGCCGCCCCGGTAACGGGTTTCAAAATGTTCATTGTAGTCCTCCCTATGTTCTGACCGTTTCCAAGCCCCTCTCGGCCCCTCGGTCATTAGTAGTATTATATTACTAATGATTCCAAATCGGTCAAGCCTCTGCTTGCACCTCGGTTTGGCTGACCCTTCTCATCACCCAAATTCTTTTTAAAACAATATGTTATTTTCAGAAGTCACCACGACGTGGCGATATCTCTCAAGACACGGACCAAGAAACGCGGCCGCGCCAAACGGGACCTGCCCTGCTTTATCCGCCGCGTGACCAACCTGCGCCTGCACGAAGAAGCATCGGCAGGGCGGACAGCGAATGGACCATGGGTCGCTGAGGCCGCTCGCGCTGCAGCAAAGCTTCGAACGCGCGGGCGATGGAAAGCTGCCGCCCGAACGCCTTGCGCAGCCGAGTGCGATAGACTTCGGGCGTCACCCCGTCGCACAGGCTGTCGGCAAGGCACCGGGCACTGCCAAGGGCCAAGGACATGCCTTCGCCGGTCAGCGACGGGGTGACCATCGCCGGATCCCCGACCCGCCAAAGGCCCGGCGCGTCCATCCGATGTTGGTGGCAACGAAACTTGGCGCAGCGATCAGGTAGCGCACCCCGAAGGCCGCTTCTTCCGAGCGCAGCGAGGCAAAGAACCCCTGCATCGCATGCTTCGATCCCGCATAGGCTGTGCGCGCCTGCAACGGCGCGAACCCGAACGTACAGCTCACCTGACACGCCCCGCCCTGTCGCGCGGCGCAGGGGCGGGGCAGACGTTGGCGGCACTTCTCAGAAGCGAATGCCGTAGTTCACGCCGACATTCACTTGAGGCGCTGTGCCGAAAGGCGCTTCCCCGACACGCAGAGTTCCAGAAAGACTGCGATCATCGCTGTAGTCGTGACGATATCCCACCTCTAGGGAGCCTCGCGTGCGCTTGCGCTCAAATGTGCTATCAACGGCGAAGGTTTCCATGCCGGGCAGGATCGAGTTGCCGGTCAGGGTCACGCGGTCCGCGCTGAGATCATGCTCCAAACCTGCGCCAAGGGTCAGGGTCCCGCGCTCGGACACGAGGCGCTCCCCCGAGAGCTGGAGGTTGACTGTCGTTCCGTCAAACGACAAGGAGTCATAACTGGCGTCGAAATCAGACCCCGCCTCGTCATAGGCGCCACGGCTTGTTTGCAAATGCGACAGCGTCGCGCTCGGCGTGATGAGCCAATCCTCCTGCTGGAACCCGTAGCCGACCGTGGCGCGCAGACCGAATGTCTGCAGGCTGGTTTCACCGGTCGCAAGCATGACGTTTTCCAATCCGACACCACGTGCGATGGACCCGCTTTGCCGCCCCCATCCAACGGCGGCGACGCCTTGCCAACCCGTGCGGGCCAAAGCGCCTTCGCTGTACTCACCCCAAAGGCTGACGCCGACGCTCGTGCCCATGTCGAATCCATTGTCGCTGAGGCTGCCGCCACCGACGCTGAGTGTTCCGCCCAAGGTCATCTGGTCATCGACGCCAACACCGTAGGTCAGGGTCGCAACGGCACTCGTGCGGTCGCCGATATTCTGCGTGGTGCTGCTGCCGATGCCAGAGAGCCATCCACCAACCACGAAGCACTCATTGATAAGCTCTGCTTGTGCAGGTCTATATTTCGAATCCGACCCAAATTTTTGAGTGTCGAAATCGTCGGACGGCACGAATCCGCTGGGCACGCCATCCCTCACTTCACGGCCTGCAAAACATGTCTCATCCATCAAGCGACCGACGACAGACTGCTGTCGCGCCACGGCAATCTCGGTGTTGTTGGCAAGCATGGGGAACGATAGCATAAGATTCTCAAAATCCTGCATCTCCGTGCGCCAGATGAATGCGCGCTGCTGCGTGAACGTCTCCGGTCCGCCAAACCCAGGGATAGTAAACTCTTGATCCGTGTCGGCGTCCCCCACGATGATTGAGCCATCTGCGCTAACACCCCAAGCAACGCTCTCCCCGTCTTCGTCGCCAGATTGCAGCGTTCCCAAGTCAATCATGTCCTGAGAAGATACATCCCACCGAAACGCCCGCTGGTTCCCATCGTCGGTGTCGGCACGCCCCACGACAACGATCCCATTTGCACTGACGGCGGTCGCAACACTGCTTCCATCTTCAGCACCGGTTTGCAATGTCCCAAGGTCAATCATGTCCTGAGAAAATGTGTCCCACCGAAACGCACGCTGGTTCCCGTCATCGGTGTCTGCTCTCCCAACAACAACGCTCCCATCTGCGTTGATGACTTCATCTGGGTTAACACCAAAAGCACCGGCGGTGACACTACTACTCCCATTTTCAACGCCGGATTGCAGCGTCCCAAGGTCAATCATGTCACCCGAAGCTGTATCCCATCGGAAGGCACGAAAGTTGCCTTGTCCTGAACCGCTGCCATCGTCCGTTTCTGCATCGCCCACTATGACGGTGCCATCGGCGCTGACCGCGTAGGCACCGCTCGATCCATCCTCAGCACCTGCTTGCAATGTCCCAAGATCCATCATGTCCTTGGTATCTGTATCCCACCGAAACGCACGGAGGGTGGCTTGGTCTGTCTCTGCTTCGCCCACGACGACGGCGCCATCGGCGCTGACGGCTAAGGCGTAACTTTCCCCGTCTTCAGTTCCGGTTTGCAAAGTGCCAAGGTCCATCATATCAGCCGAAGTTGCGTCCCACCGAAACGCGTGGGGAGACCCAGGGGGGCCGAGAGGACCAAAGGAACCGTCCGTCGCCGCGGAGCCCACGACGACGGTGCCATCTGTGCTAACAGCGGTGGCGCTGCTAGATCCGTCTTCAGTGCCAGTTTGCAATGTCCCAAGGTCTTTCATGGATTCGGAAGCTGCGTCCCATCGGAACGCACGGAGGTTCCCTCCAAAGGGACCGAAGGCGCCATCGTTCGTTTCTGCGAACCCGACAACAACAGCGCCATCTGCACTCACGTCGGTGGCATTGCTGGTCCCGCCGGGAGGGCCCAGTGTGCCAAGGTCGATCATACCCCCATCAGCTGTGTCCCATCGATATGCGCGGATTTCGTATCCATTGAATGCATCATTAAGGTTATTAGCGGTATCGGTTTGTGCAAACCCAACGACGACGGTGCCATTCGCGCTAACCGCGTTGGCACGGCTGCCCCCGTCTTTGGGACCACCCTGCAGCGTACCAAGGTCGCACATACCGCCGAGGAAAGGCACGGTAACGCTGGGTTTACCAGTTGATCCCGGGAGACAGTCAAGCGGCTCGGCCGTCTGGGCCGTCGCACCGAAGGGCAAGAGGTGTAACCCGGCCCCAAAGATGACAGCCCCGAAGACGGTGCCACGATTTGTTCCGGTTTTGAAATACCCGCGTTCTTCGCGGCACACCCCGGCATCAAGGGGTAGTAGCCCGACGATTCTGCTCATTTTTTTATCCTTCCAACGAAAAACGCCACTTGTGCCTTTGACTCGATCGCGACACTGCCTCACGGCGATGCTTCTGTTTTTCGAAGAAAAATTTACAGAGATCATACGAGTGAAAGCTGCACCCAAAGGAA
>JAABTN010000021.1 GCA_011389895.1 Maritimibacter sp.
TTGGTGAAACTGTTTTCCTCGATCATTCGCAAGGACGGCGACGATTACTTTCTTGTCACGCCGGTCGAGAAGGTGGGAATCACCGTGGACGATGCGCCCTTCGTCGCGGTGGACTTTGAGCGCGACGGTGACGGGCTTCGCTTTGTCACCAACGTCGAGGACGAGGTGATCGCAGGCCCGGATCACCCGATCCGGGTCGAACGCGACGCAAGCACCGGCGAACCGTCGCCCTATGTGAATATCCGCCGAAACCTCGAGGCGCTGATCGACCGCAAATCGTTCTACCGCCTCGTCGAGATTGGCGAGCACGCCGCGCATGAGGGCGAAAGCTGGTTTGGTCTGAGATCACAGGGCCTGTTCTTTCCGATCATTCCGAGCGCGGAGCTTGAGGTCTGATCCGGGTCACCGGCGCAGAGCGGGGATGATACATCAGGGCGACGGGTCTTCGCCCCGCCCTTCGCCCAACAGATCGCCAAGGAATTGCTCGAACGCATCGAGGTTCACGGGCTCGAACTGCCCGAACCCCTGCATCCAGACGCTCGCGGCTTTCAAGGCGTCCGGCTCAAGCTTACACCATTTCACGCGTCCGCGCTTTTCCTGGCTGATCAGTCCGGCGCGCGTCAGGATGCCAAGGTGCTTGGACACCGCCGCCAGCGAGATGTCGAACGGCTCGGCCACATCGGTGACCGCCATGTCATCTTCCAACAGCATGGTCAGAATCCGGCGGCGTGTCGGGTCGGCCAAGGCCGCAAAGGTCATGTCAAGCGCGGTTTCCATCGCCCCCGGTTAGGGCCGCAACACGCCATCGTCAACCAGACGGTTGAATATGGAAGATTGTGCCCGATACCCGCACCGGGACCACGGCAGGCTGACACACCGTAGCCGCGCCATCCACAAATCATATGAAAATCAAAGGCTTGGGGGATGCGATGTTGGCGCTATCCGATGTTGACTCCTCGACCGCCAAACCGTAGCAAACCCCCAACGCTTCTGAGAGGCTTTTCACGCTTGGCAAACCCGCTGGACGATCTTCCGAACGACCGCCTGAAGGCGCTATCCGATAAGATCGACAAGCATAAATCTGCCCGGCCCGAGGATAGCCCGCATCAGAAAAAGGATTATGCGCTGGCCAATCTCGCATGGCGCATGGTGATTGAATTGGTGGCCGGTCTGGGGATCGGTTTTGGCATAGGATACGGGCTCGACCGCTTTCTGGGCACGCTCCCGATCTTCCTTGTCATATTCACGCTGCTGGGGCTGGCAGCCGGCATCAAGACGATGCTGAACTCCGCCCGGGAGCTCGGAGAAAAGCAGGCGGCCAAAGCGGCCGCGGAGCAAGAGGACAACGCAGGTGGCGACTGAAGCTCATGGCGACGAAACCGGCGGGTTGGAATTTCACCCGCTTGACCAGTTCATCGTGAAACCCCTCTTCGGGGACGGTGCGGTCCACTGGTATACCATCACCAACGTGACGCTCTGGATGGCGCTTGCCGTTCTCGCCATCGCGGCGTTGTTCGTGTTCGGGTCGCGTGGTCGCGCTCTGGTTCCGTCGCGGACGCAGTCGATTGGCGAAGTGCTCTACGGCTTCACTTACAAGATGGTCGAAGACGTGGCGGGCAAGGACGCGGTGAAATTCTTCCCCTACATCATGACCCTGTTCATGTTCATCCTCTTCGCCAACTTCCTTGGCCTTCTGCCGATGTCGTTTGCGACCACGTCGCATATTGCCGTGACCGGCGTGCTTGCCATTGCCGTGTTCCTGACCGTGACCATCGTCGGGTTCGTGAAGAACGGCGCGGGGTTCCTTGGCCTTTTCTGGGTCTCGTCGGCGCCGCTTCCGCTGCGCCCGGTTCTCGCCATCATCGAGCTGATTTCCTACTTCGTGCGCCCCGTGAGCCACTCCATTCGTCTGGGTGGCAACATCATGGCGGGGCACGCCGTGATGAAAGTTTTCGCAGGCTTCGCCGCCATCGCCGCCATTTCGCCCTTCGCCGTGCTTTCGATCACCGCGATCTACGGGCTGGAAGTGCTGGTGGCCGGTGTGCAGGCCTATGTCTTCGCAATCCTGACCTGCGTGTATCTGAAAGACGCGCTGCATCCGTCGCACTGACGCAACGGGGGCAAGGTCACCCGCTCAACCCAAGTCTATCAACTCGAATTCCATCGTAAGGAGAATCATCATGGAAGGCGATATCGCACAACTCGGTCAATTCATCGGCGCAGGCCTTGCCGGCATCGGCTCTGGCGCCGCTGCAATCGGTGTGGGCCACGTGGCTGGCAACTTCCTCGCCGGCGCGCTGCGCAACCCCTCCGCCGCTGGCGGCCAGACCGCGACGCTCTTCATCGGCATCGCATTCGCGGAAGCCCTGGGGATCTTCTCGTTCCTCATCGCGCTTTTGCTGATGTTCGCCGTCTGATCCTGCCGAACCATCCTTACGAGGGGAGTGCCCGAAGACCCGGGCGCTCCCTGCGCAAGGCGGGATTGGCAAAGCCTTTCCTGCTTTAGTATTTAGGGTTCCAGGAGGACACGATGGCAACTGAAACCGAAAACGCCACCGAAGCAGCGACCAACGGCGACGCCGTGGCAGCTTCTGAAGTCGCGCTTGGCACGCCGCCGGAAGCGGAAGCGGCCGGTATGCCTCAACTGGCGTTCGAAACCTTCGGAAACCAGATCTTTTGGCTCGTGGTCACGCTGGTCATCATCCATTTCGTGTTCACCAAGGTTGCGCTGCCGCGCATCGCGGGCGTTCTGGCCGAACGTCAGGGCACGATCACGTCCGATCTCGCGGCGGCTGAAGAGCTGAAGCAAAAGGCCGTGGACGCGGAAGAGGCTTATAAAAAGGCGCTCGCAGATGCCCGCGCCGAGGCCGGAAAAATCGTCGCCGACGCCAAGGCCGAGATCCAGGCCGATCTCGACGTTGCACAGGAAAAGGCCGACGCGGAAATCGCCGCCAAGACAGCCGAATCGGAAAAGGCCATTGCGGAAATCCGCGACGGTGCCACCGAAAGCGCCAAGACCGTGGCCAAGGACACCGTCAAGGAAATCCTTGCGTCCATGGGCTTCTCTGCCGATGCGAAAACGGTCACCGCGGCTGTCAACACCCGGATGAAGGGATAAACGACATGAAAAAGTTCCTCATGCTCCCGCCCCTTCTCGCTGCCAGCCCCGCGCTTGCCGCTTCGGGTCCGTTCTTCTCGCTCGGAAACACGGATTTCATCGTGCTTCTGGCGTTCATCGCCTTCATCCTGGTCCTGGTCTACTTCAAGGTGCCCGGCATGATCGCCGGTCTTCTCGACAAGCGCGCCGACGGTATCAAGGCGGAGCTGGAAGAAGCCCGTGCGCTGCGTGAAGAGGCCCAGACGATCCTTGCCTCCTACGAGCGCAAGCAAAAGGAAGTCTCCGAACAGGCAGACAAGATCGTGGAGGAGGCCAAATATCAGGCCACCGCCGCAGCCGAAGCGGCCAAAGAAGACATGAAAACCTCGATCGCGCGCAGGCTCGCCGCCGCCGAGGAACAGATCAAGTCTGCCGAGGCCGCCGCGATCAAGGACGTGCGCGACAGCGCGATCACGGTCGCCATCGGTGCCGCGCGGGATGTCATCGGTAAGAAGATGACAGCGGCGGAAGGCAACAAGATGATCGAAAACGCGATTCAGGACGTGGAAACCAAGCTTCACTGACCGACGCGAAAGCCGATTGAAAAGCCCGGGCCATCCGCCCGGGCTTTTCTTTTTTGCGCGTCTGCATGGCCCCGCACGACCGACCCTTTCCACTTGATCAAACGCAAGGAACGCGGGGCGAAGGCAGGGTAAGATCATCTCTCACAAACGGAGGTTTTCATGGTCAGGTTCATTGCCGGATTGCTCGCCACCCTTACCCTTGCCGGATGCACGTTGCCGGTGGTGGACCCGTCTTTCACGGGGCTTGCGCCCGATGCGGACCCTGCCACTTTCGAGTGTTGCCATGACCCCGAACGCCAGCCCGCGTGGTTCGGAATCCTTGCCCGCGATGTTGCCGAACCGCTCGCCCCCCTTTTCGAGTCCGGCGATGACAGCGGGCTCATGGCCGCCTTCCCCGCCGCAGGGCAGCGCATTCTGGGACAGGCGCAGCCCCTTGATCTGCTGGTGTTCTCGTCCAAGAGCCACCTTTCCTCGCGGATGCTGCCGGGCTGGTTCACCCATAGCGCGGTCTATGTCGGGTCCGAGAGTCAATTGCGCGCGGCGGGATTGTGGAATGCCCCGGGGATGGCGCGTTTTCACGACGACATCCGGGCCGGGAAAACCGTTGTCGAAGGCGTCGCGGGCGGTGTGCGCCATGCCAGCTGGACGCAAGCCTTGGGAAGCCGGGATGCGGTTGCGCTCCTGCGTCCGACCGTTTCGCCGGGGGACCGGCGTGCATCGCTTGCCCGCGCGTTGGCGATGGTCGGGGTAAATTTCGATTACTATTACGACATGGAGACCTGTGACAGCCTCGCCTGTAGCGAAGTGGTGTGCCGGTCGCTTCCCGCCCTGTCTTTCCCGATCCGCGAAACCTATGGCACCAAGGTGCTGTTGCCTGACGACATCGCGGCCAAGGCCATTCGCGGCGAGGATTTGCGCGTGGTGGATTATGTCCGGGCGGACGAGACGGGATGGACCCCGGCGGGCCTGCGCGGGGCAATGTCGGATATCGCAGGGTTCTGGGGGCCGATGGAGACCGCGAAGAAAGGCCCGGTTGTCGCGTCACAGGATCTCGAGGTCTGCGAATTTCCCGGCGGGTAACCGGCCTCAGGTGCCGTGGGAGCGGTCGTAGCCGTTCGGGGCGGGGGCGCTCCAGCTCTCAAGCGCGTCGGCGGGCGGTGTGAACACCTCGACCAGAAGCGGGTAACACCGCGCGCTGTCCGAGCTGTGCTCTGTTGAACAATCGCCCCCGGGGCAGGCAGACAAGGCCCCGACCAGGTCGATCTCGGCAAAGAATTCCAGGTAGTCTCCGGGGCGCACCGGCGAGGCCTTCATGAAATACTGGCCGGTGTCACGGGTGAACCCGGTGCACATGAAGACGTTGAGGACATCGTGAACCAAGGGTTCGGCGCCTTCCAACGCCAGCCCGGTGTGCGCCGCCACGGCGCGGGTCAGGTTGGAATGGCAGCAATGGTGATACTGCCCCCCCGACAAAAGTGCGTTGGTATAGGGGTCGCAGCGCGTTCCAATCACGTCATGGACCGACCCCCCGAATGCGTCGATACCATACCACGCCAGCGTATCCTCAACGATGGTCGCCATCGGGCGCAACCACGGAAAGGCCGACCACATCCGGTCCCCGGTGGTCAGGTGGGTGCCATGCAACGCGCGGGTCTTGCCGGAATAGAACCGCTCCGACAGGTTTTCCGCGTGAAACAGGTTCAAATCCCCGACCTGCGGCCCTTCGACCGAACTGATGCGAAAAAAGCTCCCGGCAGGGGCGTGGAAACAGGCCGCCTCGCGTGGCGGGACCCGCACCTCTTCGACCTTCACCGCACGGGCCCGGGCGCGCCGGTAGAGCGCAAGGTCCGGCTGGGGCAGCGTTTCGGTCGGGTAACAGATCACCGGCGCAACAGCGCGGCGGGCATCGGCATCATCGGGGCGCATGGTCATGGCTTGCGATACCATCATCCCGGCCTGTCTGGAAGACCGACCGAAAGCCCGCGCGCCGCCGAACGCGGATCAGAAGAACGCCTGAAGCCCGGTCTGCGCACGCCCCAGAATGAGCGCGTGGACATCATGTGTGCCCTCATAGGTGTTGACGGTTTCCAGGTTCACCATATGCCGGATCACCTGGTATTCGCCCGATATGCCGTTGCCGCCGTGCATGTCACGGGCGTGGCGCGCCACGTCCAAGGCCTTGCCACAATTGTTGCGCTTCATGAGCGAGATCATCTCGGGCGCCGCGCGGCCTTCGTCCATCAGGCGTCCGACCCGCAGCGACCCTTGCAGGCCCAATGATATCTCGGTCTGCATGTCGGCGAGCTTTTTCTGGAACAGCTGGGTCTGCGCCAGCGGGCGATTGAACTGCACCCGGTCGAGCCCGTATTGCCGCGCCGCATGCCAGCAAAATTCAGCCGCCCCCATCGCGCCCCAGCTGATGCCATAACGCGCCCGGTTGAGACATCCAAACGGGCCCTTCAACCCTTCGACATTCGGCAACAGCGCCGCTTCGCCGACCTCGACCCCGTCCATCACGATCTCGCCGGTGATCGACGCGCGCAGCGAAAGCTTGTTTTCGATCTTGGGTGCGGACAGCCCGGTCATGCCCTTCTCCAGCACGAAACCCCGGATCTTGCCACCATGCGCCTCGGACTTGGCCCAGACCACGAAAACATCCGCGATCGGCGCGTTGGAAATCCACGTCTTGTTTCCGGTGATCCTGTATCCCGTGTCGGTTTTCACCGCCCGGGTCTTCATGCTGCCGGGGTCCGAGCCCGCGTCGGGTTCGGTCAGGCCAAAGCAGCCGATCAGCGCGCCGGATGCCAGTCCTGGCAGGAATTTCAGGCGCTGCTCTTCGGAGCCGTAGGCATAGATCGGATACATGACGAGCGAGCTTTGAACGGACATCATCGAGCGATAACCGCTATCGATCCGCTCAACCTCGCGCGCGACAAGGCCGTATGACACGTAAGATCCGCCAAGCCCGCCGTATTCCTCGGGCACGGTCACGCCGAGCAGCCCCATGTCGCCCATCTCGCGAAAGATGTCCGGGTCGGTCTCTTCATTCTCAAAAGCCGAAATGACACGGGGGGCAAGCTTTTCGGTCGCATAGGCACGCGCGGCATCGCGGATCATGCGCTCGTCTTCCTCAAGCTGATCGTCCAGATGGAAGGGGTCTTCCCAATCGAACGGGCCAAGATCCGGTCGGCTTTTCGCGGGCAACTCGTGGGCCATGTCAGTCTCCTCCTGCCATTTTGGCAGGAGTGATGCGCCGGACAGGGACCAAAGGCAAGCCCCGCGGGGTGGTTCCGCAGCGGAATTGCGCAGGTCGGGACCGGGTGCTATGGCCACGACGTATTGGATGGAGGGTGGCGATGACACCGCTGGAAGGGTTGAAGGTCGTCGAATTGGCGCGGATCCTCGCCGGGCCATGGGCCGGACAGGCCTTGGCCGATCTCGGGGCCGAGGTGGTCAAGGTCGAAAGCCCGGACGGCGATGACACCCGTCTATGGGGGCCGCCGTGGGTCGAGCGGGACGGGGACCGAACGGCGGCCTATTTCTATGCCGCGAACCGGGGCAAAGACAGCCTCGCGGTCGATTTCCGCACGCCCGAAGGACAGGCACAGGTCAGGGCGCTTGTGGCCGAGGCCGATATCGTCATCGAGAATTTCAAGGTCGGTGGGCTGGCCAAGTACGGGCTGGATTACGACAGCCTGAAGGACATGAACCCGAGGCTGATCTATTGTTCGATCACCGGGTTCGGGCAGACCGGGCCAAAGGCCGCCGCACCGGGATACGATTTCATGATACAGGGTCTCTCCGGGCTCATGTCGATCACGGGCGACGCGGACGGCACACCGATGAAGGTGGGCGTGGCGGTCACCGATATCGTGGCCGGGCTTTATGCCAGCATCGGCATTCTGGCCGCCGTCGAACAACGCCACCGCACCGGGCAGGGCCAGATGGTCGATATCTCTCTCCTCGACTGTGCGACCGCGCTTCTGGCCAACCAGGCGATGAATTTCCTGACAACCGGCGACAGCCCGGTGCGCATGGGCAATGCGCACCCGAACCTCACCCCCTACGACGTTCTGCCTGTCACCGATGGGCACCTGATCGTCGCGGTCGGCAATGACCGGCAATTCCGCGCGCTCTGCGATGTGCTGGAGGTGCCCGAGCTTGGCCGGGATGCGCGGTTTGCCACCAACGCGGTCCGGGTCGAGAACCGGGTGGCGCTGAAAACAGCGCTTTCGGCCCGCACCGAGGGCTGGGCGCGCGATGACCTGCTCGCGGCGCTGGCATCGGTCACGGTCCCGAGCGGGCCGATCAACACCGTGGCCGATACGTTTTCAGACCCACAGGTGGCGGCCCGCGAGATGCGGATCGACCCGCAGGGCGTGCCCGGCGTGCGCGGCCCATGGGTGTTCTCGGACGCGGTGCTGGCCTTGGGGAAAACCGCCCCGGTGAAGCCGAAACCGGCCTGAACAAAATCGCATGCGCCAAGGTGGGCTGGAGGGAACGTTGCGGCACAAAGGCCGAACCACTCGGATTCCGTCATTTCGCGATGCAAAACCTCGTTTCACGTAGTTGACCCCCTCAACAGCATGACGGTAAGTTCGACCTGCGGTCTGGCACAGGGTCGTATGGGCGCGACATGGGAGGATCAATGAGCTGGCTGCACGATCTGATCGGGGATCACCCCGCCGACCGCGTTGCGATCACCGATTTTGACGGCACGCCCCATACCTATGGGGCCATGCGAGAGATGGTGGACAGCCTTGCCGAAACGCTCACGGCCTGCGGTCTGCGGCCCGGCGACCGGCTCATGCTTATCTCCGAGAATTGCGCTGCTTACGCGGTCGCGATCATGGCGGCAAGCCGGATCGGGGCATGGGTCATGCCGGTCAACGCCCGCCAGACGGTGGATGAGGTTGACGCGCTGGCCAACCACGCCAGACCCCGGCTGATCCTCTTCACCCCCGAGGCGTCAGAGCCATCGCGCAGCCATGCGGCGCGGTTGGGGGCGACGCATCACGGCGCGCTGGCCTGTGGCGAGATCGTGATCGCGGGCCCGATGGATGGCCCCGGCACCGAACCCGCACCGGTGGGCGACACGCCCGAGGCGCGGGTTGCCGCGCTCATGTATACCACCGGCACGACATCGGCGCCGAAGGGCGTGATGCTGACCCATGGCAACCTGACGTGGAACGCGATGTCTTCGGCCCGGTTGCGTGACATTGCGCCGGGCGACGTGGTCATCGGCGTGCTCCCCGGCACGCATATCTTCGGCTTTTCCTCGGCCTTTCTCGCCGCCATGCACGCCGGTGGCACGATCCGCTTCATGACCCGGTTCGACGCGGGCCATGTTCTCGATGCGATCGAGGAAGGCGGGGCCGTGCTTCCCGCCGTGCCGCAAATGTACCAGGCACTTTTGGACGAGGCTGATCGGCGCGGCCGCCCGGTGGTGGCCCCGAAGCTTCATTACATCTCGTCGGGCGGCGCGCCTTTGGACCCGGCGTGGAAAGAACGGGTCGAGGCGATGTTCGGCCTGCCGCTGCACAATGGATACGGGCTCACCGAAACCTCGCCCGGCGTCTGCGGCGGGTCGAACCGGCGGCCACGCCGCGATCTCGCCCTTGGTGAAGTGCTCCCCGATGTGACCTGCATCATCGACGCGCCGGACGCGCGCGGGATAGGGGAGCTTTTGATCCGTGGCCCGAACATCATGAAAGGCTATTTCCGCGACGATGAGGCAACCCGCGCGGCGATCCGCGATGACGGGTTCTTTCGCTCCGGCGATCTTGCCCGGATCGACCCGGATGGCGCGGTCTGGCTCATGGGACGCAAGAAAGAGCTGATCATCCGGTCCGGCTTCAACGTCTACCCGCCCGAGATCGAGGCCATGCTGACCCGGCACGCCGGGGTGACCCAGACCGCCGTCGTCGGGCGCAACGTGCCCGGCAACGAAGAGATCATCGCCTTCGTGACCGCCCGCCCCGGTGTGATGGAAGATGATCTCAAGGGGTTTCTCCATGACCATCTGGTGGCGTACAAGGTGCCCCAGCATATCGTCCTGATCGACGACTTTCCCCGTGCCGCCACCGGCAAGATATTGAAACACCGGCTTGTCGATCTTCATATCGACGAGCTTGACCGGCGCGCCGCGCTGGCATCGTGAAACCGTAGAGGAACCGAGACCCCATGAGTGACAGCAGCCAGATCAACGATGTCATTTCCCTTGAGCGCGTGGGCGAAATCGCGCTCGTGCGTATCGACAACCCGCCGGTGAATGCCTCGGCCCAGCCGGTGCGCCGGGGATTGATCGACGCCGTGGCCGCGGCCAATGCCGACGACGCGGTTAAGGTCATCGCGATCTACGCGGCGGGCCGAACCTTTATCGCCGGGGCCGACATCCGCGAGTTTGGCAAGACCCCGAAAGAGCCGTCGCTGCCCGATACGATCAACACGATCGAGGCGAGCGCGAAACCGGTGATCTCGGCCCCGCATGGCACGGCGCTTGGCGGCGGGCTCGAAATCTGCATGGGCACGCATGCCCGCATCGGGGTCAAGGGTCTGCGGGTCGGGTTGCCCGAGATCAACCTTGGCCTGCTTCCGGGCGCGGGGGGCACCCAGCGCGGTCCTCGGCTCATGGGTATGAAGAACACGCTCGACATGTCGCTGACCGGCAAGATGGTTCCGGGCGAGACGGCGGTGGACTGGGGGCTTATCGACGGGATCGAAGAGGGCGCGCCGCGCGACGTCGCGCTGAAGGCAGCGCAGGCCGTGCTTGACGGCACGCTCGCGACCCGGCGGACAAGCGACCTGCCGGTCGAGATGGACGAAAACGCGCTGGCCGACGCCCGCGCGATGATCGCGGCGAAGATGCCGTTTCTCGACAGCGCGCCGTTGGTCGTGGATGCCGTCGAACGCTCCCCCGGCGATGTGCAGGAGGGCATGAAATTCGAGCGCGAAAGTTTCGTGACCTGTCTCAAGACCGCCAGCGGTCGTGGCATGATACACGCCTTCTTCGCCGAGCGCGCGGTGGCGAAAATTCCCGAAGCCGGGGCCACGCCACGCGACATTCGAAAGATCGGCGTGATCGGCGGCGGCACGATGGGGTCGGGCATTGCCACATCGGCATTGAACGCGGGCTTTGAAGTGCGGTTGATCGAGGTTACCGAGGACGCGCTGGAGCGCGGCACGGCGACGATCACGAAAAACCTTGAAGGGGCCGTGAAACGGGGCAAATCGACCGAGGCGAAGATGCAGGAGGCGCTTGGCCGCCTGACCCCTTCGACAGAGATGGAGACCCTTGCCGATGCCGACCTCGTGATCGAAGCCGTGTTCGAGAACATGGAGGTGAAGAAGGATATCTTCACCAACCTTGACCGCATCTGCAAAGCGGGCGCCATCCTCGCCTCGAACACCTCTTACCTCGACATCAACGAAATCGCGTCCGTGACGGGGCGCCCCGGTGACGTGATCGGTCTGCATTTCTTCAGCCCGGCCCATATCATGAAGCTTCTCGAAATCGTCGTCGCCGACAAAACCGCGCCCGAGGTGGTGGCGAGCGGCTTCAACCTTGCCAAACAAATGAAGAAGATCGGCGTGCGCGCGGGGGTTTGCGACGGGTTCATCGGCAACCGCATTCTCGCCTACTACGGCAAAACCGCAGGCTACCTGATGGAAGACGGGGCCAGCCCGGAGCAGATCGACACCGCACTCGAGGCCTTCGGGTTCGCCATGGGGCCCTACAAGGTCGGCGATCTCGCCGGGCTGGATATCGGCTGGGCCAACCGCAAACGCATGGCCGACACCCGGCCCGAGGATGAGCGTTACGTGCGCATCCATGACCGGATTTGCGAAGAGGGCTGGTTCGGGCGCAAGACCGGCAAAGGGTTCTACATCTATGATGACGAGGGCCCGCGCCCGAACCCCGGCGCGCTTGAAATCATCGCGGCGGAACGCGCCGCCAAGGGCATCACCCCGCGCGATTTCAGCGATCAGGAAATCGTCGACCGCTACATGACCGCGATGATTTCCGAGGCCGCACGCGTGGTGGAAGAGGGCATCGCCCTGCGCCCGATCGACGTGGATGCTGTGTTTCTCTTCGGCTACGGGTTCCCGCGGTTTCGCGGCGGGCCGCTCAAATACGCGGACGAAATCGGGGCGGCAGAGATCGTTCAGCGGATCGAGACCTATGCCAAGGATGACGCATATTATTGGAAGGTGCCCGCCATACTTCGCCGTATGGCCGAAGATGGCAGCACCTTCGAAGACTTGAACAAGGAGGGTTGAGATGGACCTGAGTTTCAGCAAGGAAGAAACCGAATTCCGTGAAGAGGTTCGCGCCTTCCTCGAAGAGAACCTGCCGAAAGAGCTGTCGGAAAAGGTCCGCACGGGCGCGGATCTTGAAAAAGCCGATATGGACCGGTGGCACGCGATCCTAAACGACAAGGGCTGGCTGGCGACGACATGGCCGAAAGAGTTCGGGGGCCCCGGATGGTCGCCAGTCGAAAAGCATATCTTCGAAGAAGAGACCGCGCGCGCCCATGCGCCGCGCATCGTTCCCTTTGGTCTCGCCATGCTTGGCCCGGTGCTACAATCCTTTGGCACCAAGGAACAACAGGAGGCGATCCTGCCCCGAATCCTGTCTGGCGAGGATTGGTGGTGCCAGGGGTATTCGGAGCCTGGGGCCGGGTCCGACCTTGCGTCCTTGAAAACCCGCGCGGTGCGCGACGGTGACGACTATGTCATCAACGGGCAAAAGACATGGACCACGCTTGGCCAACACGCCAACAAGATTTTCTGTCTCGTGCGGACCAAGACAGATGGCAAGCCGCAGGAGGGGATCAGCTTCATCCTCGTCGATCTCGACACGCCGGGTATCGAAATGCGCCCCATCCGGCTGATCGAAGGCGGCCACGAGGTGAACGAGGTGTTCTTCACCGATGTGCGCGTGCCCGCCGAAAACCTTGTCGGCGAAGAGAACATGGGCTGGACCATTGCGAAATTCCTGCTCACCCACGAGCGCACCAATATCGCGGGCGTGGGCTATTCCATGCAAGGCCTGGTGGAGTTGAAAGCGCTTGCGCGCCGGGTGAAGCGGAACGGAAGACCGTTGATCGAGAACCCGCTTTTCGCCGCACGCATCGCGCAGATGGAGATTGATCTGGAGGCGATGAAGATCACCAACCTGCGCATGCTCTACACGGCCCAGACACAGGGCGCACCGGGGCCGGAAACCTCGATCCTGAAGATCAAGGGCACGGTCATTCGCCAGACCCAGAACGAACTGGCGCGCCGGGCGCTAGGTCCGGCGGCGGCCCCGTTCCCGTCCGAGGACATGTTCGGCAACGCCGCCCTGACCGAAGCCGAGGACGTGCACAACGCCGGCACCTATTTCAACAACCGCAAGCTCTCGATCTTCGGTGGGTCCAACGAGATCCAGCGTAATATCCTGAGCAAAGCCATGCTGGAGCTGTGACATGGATTTTTCCCTGACCGAAGATCGCCGGATGCTGTCAGACAGCCTGACCCGTTTCCTTGCCGACAAATACGGGGTCGAGCATCGTATCAAGGTGGCCTATGACGCCCCGTTTCACGACACCGCCCTCTGGTCCGACATGGCAGAGCTGGGCGTGCTCTACGCGCTCGCCCCGGAAGAGGCGGGCGGGTTTGGCGGCACCGGGTTTGACGTGACCACCGTGTTCGATGCGCTGGGCAAGGGGCTGTGCCCGGCCCCGGTCCTGGGCACGCTGATGGCGTCGTCCCTGATGACATCCGCAGGCGCGGACCAAGACAGCCTGCTTGACGGATCGCAGCGCTACGCGGTCGCCATGGGTGAGCTTGACGCGCCCTATGATCTGGACGGGATCGAGACGACCTTTGCGGGGGGCAAGCTGTCGGGCCGCAAATCCGTGGTCTATGGCGGCAACGATGCCGAGGTATTCCTGGTCGCGGCCAAAGCGGGCGAGACCATCGGTATCTACGAGGTAAAGGCGTCGGACGCGCAGGTGACCGGATACGGTTTGATCGACGGTGGCGGGGCGGCGGAGCTTTTCCTTGACGCCACCCCGGCGACCGAATTGATCGCGGACGGGCGCGCGGCTTTGGAACATGCGCTTGATCTCGGGCGGCTCGCGCTGTGTGCCGAGGCGGTCGGTCTCATGGATGCGACCAACGAAATCCTGCTCGACTACCTGCGCACCCGCAAACAATTCGGCGTCCCGATCGGCAAATTTCAGGCCCTGCAACACCGCGCGGTCGATCTTGTGACCGAGATCGAACAGGCGCGGTCGATCACCATCCTCGCCGCCTCGCGGATCGGGGAAGATGATCAGGCGCGGATCGTGGCGATGGCAAAGAACCTGATCGGGCGGGCCGCCCGCCTGATGTCGGAAGAAACGATCCAGATGCATGGTGGTATCGCCCTGACATGGGAAACGGCTGTCAGCCATTACACAAAGCGGCTGGTGATGATCGACGCGCAACTGGGCGACGAAGATTATCAGCTTGAAAAGGTGATGGCGGATTACGCTGCCTGATCATCGGGGCATCGCGAAACGGGTAAGGGGCGGGCAGTGACACGCCCTTTTTCCTGTCAGCCCGACCGATACCGAAACACGCCCGTGCCGGTTGCCAGCCGCGCCCCGGTCTCGTCGCTGATCACCGCTTCGGCAAAGAAGGTCTTGCGCCCGCCCCCGGTCATATGCGCTTCGGCGATAAGCGTTTTGCCGGTCGGCTGGGCGAGGAAATTGACGGTGAGCGACAAGGTCATGGCCAATCTGCGGTCTTCACGCGACCCGGTGAAACAGCCCGCGAACCCCATCGCGGTGTCCAGAAGCGTGGCGTAAACGCCGCCGTGCGGGATACCATAGCGATTGCCGATCTTCGCCGTGACCGGCATTTCCCACCGCGCATAACCTTCGGACCACTCCGCGATCTCGAAGCCCAAGAGTTTTTGCAATTCGTAGGGGTCTTCGATCAACGCCGGGTCGAGGCTCATGTCTCCTCCTTGGGCGTCCCGGACGAGAGGTTGCGCGCCGCCCGTTTGAGCGGTTCGGCATAATGTTCCATCAGTTCTTCCGGTGAGACGAGAAAGCTGGGGCCGCCGACGTTGAGCCCATAGATGCGGTCGCCGTTCAACGACAGGAACGGCACCGCGATCCCATGCACCTCCTTGCGCCAGCCGCCAAAGCCGGTGCAAAGCCCGTATGTCTCGTAATCCGCGAGGGCCTGTTCCATGCTCTTCTCGATCCGGACCTTGTCCTCGGGCCGCTCGTCTATCGCAAGCTGGATGATATGACCGCGCTCTTTCTCGTTCATCGCGACGAGAATGGCCCGCCCGATGGCCGAATGCATGATCGGCAACCGCGCGCCGACGTTGATCGTCAGCGCCACCGCCTGTTTCGAACGGTGCACGGCGGTATAGACCGCCGACAACCGGTGCTGTTCGGCCAGCGCCGCGGTGATGTTGGGGTTCGGCCCTTCACACAGAACCTTGAGCTCTTCTTGCGCGCGGTCAGCAATCTCCATCCCGGAGAGCACGCCGAAACCCAAAGACAGCACCCCCGCGCCAAGCCGGTAGGTGCCCGTGCGGTCGGAATAGACGAGATAATCGAGCTTTCGCAGGGTATGGGTCAACCGCGAGATCGTCGGTTTGGGCAGACCGGTGCGCTGCGCGATCTCCTGATTGGTCAGGTTCGTCTCGTAGGGTCGAAAACACCGAAGCACGTCGAGACCCCGCGCGAGCGCGGTCACGAACTTGCGGTCCCCGTCCGCCTCAAGGTCTTCGATCAGGTCGTCTTTGGTCATGGCCTGTCCCCTTATACGGCGGTCAATCCCCCATCAACGGAAATTGCCTGTCCGGTCATGAAACTGTTCGCGTCCGAGACGATGAAAAGCATCGCCTGAACCACTTCCGCAGGGTCCGCGACCCGGCGCATCGGCACGCGCGCGGAAATGCGTTTGTAGGCGTCTTCGCGACTGATGCCATGGGCGGCACCGACCATGTCGCCCATGGTTTCGACCATCGGGGTCGCGGCGAAGGACGGGCAGATGGCATTGACGCGGATGTTATCGCGCGCGACTTCGTCAGCGGCGGCCTTGGTCATCCCCACAACGGCGTGTTTCGAGGCCGCATAGGCCGAAAGATGGCCGGAGCCGACCAGCCCGGCGGCAGAGGCGGTGTTGAGGATCGCGCCCGTCTTGGCCCGGGTCATCACCGGGATCTGGTGGCGCATCCCGATAAAGACGCCCTTGGCGTTGATCTCCATGACGCGGTCGTAATCTTCAAGCGGAATATCCTGAAGCTTCACCACGCCATTGCCGATGCCCGCGTTGTTAAGCGCGATATCGAGCGTGCCCCAACGCGCGACCGCCGCGCCGATATGGGCCCCCATGGTTTCATCATCGGTGACCGAGAAGGCTTGGGCGATGACCTCGGCCCCTTGGGCTTCAAGCTGTCGGGAAAGCGCCTGCAAACCCGCCTCGTTCACATCGGACAGAAGGAGTTTTGCCCCCGCCCTTGCGAAATCCGCCGCTGCCATCGCGCCAAAGCCCGAGGCGGCGCCGGTGATCTGCACGACCTTGCCGTCAAACCCGTGGTCACGATCCGCCATGCGCGGCCTCCAATCCCTTGGCCGCGAAGCGTGGCACCGCCTGCCCCAGACGCATCGCGCGTTCCGGGTTCGAGGCGTTGCCATCCAGCGCGCGCTTGTAGACACCTTGGATGATCGCCGCCATGCGGAAGAACGCGAAGGCGACATAGAAATTCAGATTGTCGATCCCCGGCAGGTCGCGGGCCTTGCAATACATCTCGACAAAGGCGTCATCGCTTGGAATGCCAAGGCTTGCGCGATCGACGCCCTCAAGCCCGCGTCCCTCGGCCCCCGGCGGCATCTGCCACTGCATCAGGAGCGAGGCGAGATCGGCATAGGGGTGGCCGATAGTGGACAATTCCCAATCCAGCACGGCGGCGCATTGCGGCCCGTCGACCGCGAACAGCATGTTGTCGATGCGGTAATCCCCGTGCACCAGCCGCCGCTGGTTCTCGTCCGGGATATTGCCGCCCAGCCAGTCGATGAGATCGTTCATCGCCGGAATATCCTCGGTCTCGGAGGCGCGGTATTGCTTGGTCCAGCGTCCCAGTTGCCGCTCGAAGTAATTGCCCGGCGGGCCATAGTCGGACAGCCCGACCGCCTCGATATCAACCGAATGGATGGCGGCGAGCACGCGGCACATCTCGGCATAAATCGCGCTGCGCTCTGTCTTTGACACATCGGGAATGCGGGGATCGTCGATGTTGCGGCCCCGGACGGCCTCCATGATATAGAAATCCGAACCGATCACATCGGGGTCTTCACAGAGCGCATGCATGCGCGCGACCGGCACGTCGGTGGCCGCCAGCGCAGATTGCACGCGATACTCGCGGTCCACCGCATGTGCGGATTTCAAGAGCTGGCCGGGGGGTTTGCGCCGCAAAACATACGCACCCGTAGGGGTGGTGAGCCGATAGGTCGGGTTCGATTGGCCGACATCGAATTTCTCGGCCTCGACCGGCCCCTTGAAGCCGTCGATATGGGCTTCGGCCCAGATGGCCACGGCCTTTGTGTCAAGCGTTCGGGTGTCAGTCACGTCAGCCCCCTCAGCTATAGGTCAGCATCTCGTCCGCGTTGGTCGCGTCGATATGCGGGGTTTCGTTGAAGCCGTGCAGGTAGGTCGCTTTGCGGCCCTGGACAAAGCGGTTCACGGCGCAGTTTTTCATCTGGAGTTGAAGCAGGATTTGCTGCTCGGCCGGCGCGTTCAGAACCAGCCGGATCATCTGGCTGATCGCGCCACCCGACGAAAACATCATCGCGCTCCCGGCCCCTTTGGCCGTATCGAGGGCGTCTTGCACCCGCGCGACGAAATCCCCGAAGGGCTCCGGCGGGTTGTCGATTTCATCGGCCTGCCAGGCAAGCACGGTCGCTTTGAGCTGACGGAAATGCGCGGCGCGGTCGCCGGTGGTGTTTTCCGGCAAGGCGTCGCTATGCTTGTGCGCTTCCAAAAGGGCTTTGAAGTCGAACTCATTAAGGCCCGGATGAACCTCGGGTTCGACCTCGGCTCCATAGGCTTTCGCAACGCCTTGGAAGGTCTCAAGATGGCGCAGTTGCTCGCCCACGAAGACCCGTTCCGGCCAATCGATCCCTTGGGCCTTCATCGCCACGCCCAAGGCTTCGGATTGGCGCATGCCAAGCTCGGAAAGCTTGTCGTAATTCGCCGCCCCGAATGAGGCCTGAGCGTGACGGATGACCGTGAGAAGGCCCATTCAGATCTTCTCGTTGGTATATTTGCGCAGCTCGGCACGCGCGACCTGACGGCGGTGGACCGCGTCGGGGCCATCGGCAAAGCGCAGGGTGCGCAGGCTGGTATACATGCCCGCGAGCGGCTGATCCTGCGAAATCCCTTCGCCGCCATGCATCTGCATCGCCTCGTCCACCACCTTGGTCGACATGAGAGGCGCGACCACCTTGATCTGGCTGATCCAAGGCTGGGCTTCTTTCACGCCCACGGTGTCCATCATATGCGCGGCTTTCAGACACAGAAGCCGGGCTTGTTCGATCTCCATGCGGCAGTTTGCGATGACATCGTAATTGCCGCCCAAAGTCGCGATCTTCTTGCCAAAGGCTTCGCGGGTCAGGCCGCGTTTGCACATCATTTCAAGGGCACGTTCGGCTTGGCCGATGGCGCGCATGCAGTGGTGAATGCGGCCCGGTCCAAGCCGGCCTTGGGCCACTTCGAAACCTCGTCCTTCACCAAGGATCAGCGCGTCTGCGGGAATGCGAACGTTGGTGAAGCGAAGGTGCATATGGCCATGCGGCGCATCATCGTCGCCAAAGACATGCATCGGGCGCAAAACCTCGACGCCCGGCGTATCGGCATCCATCACGAACATTGAATGGCGCGAATGCTTCGGGGCGTCCGGGTCGGTGCAGGCCATGACGATATAGACCGCGCAGCGCGGATCGCCCGCCCCGGAAATCCACCATTTCTCACCGTTCAGAACCCATTCGTCACCGTCCTTCTTGGCCTCGAAGGAAAGCTGGGCGGCATCGGACGACGCGACGTTCGGTTCGGTCATCACGTAGGCCGAGCGGATTTCTCCGTCGAGAAGACGGGTCAGCCACTTTTCCTTGTGGCCCGCATTACCGTAGCGCTCCAATACTTCCATGTTGCCGGTATCCGGCGCGGAACAGTTGAAAATCTCGGCGGCGAGCGGGCATTTCCCCATTTCTTCGGCGAGATAGGCATATTCCACGGTGGTCAGCCCATAGCCACGCTCGCTGTCGGTCAGCCAGAAATTCCAAAGCCCGCGTTTCTTTGCCTTGGTCTTGAGATCGTCCATGATCTCAAGCTGCCGATCGTTGAGCTTGAAGCGGTCGCCTTCGGGGTTGTTGCCGATCTCGGCGTGATATTCTTCGTTGGCCGACACGATGTCTTCTTCGATCATCTTGCGCACCGCGTCGATCAGCGGCTGCACCTTGTCGGTGACGCCTAGGTCCATGGACATGTCTTTCTCCTCCTCATCCCGGTTGCTCCGGGTCGCGCGAACCGGACGTGCGGTCCGCGCCATGCAGTTGTTTCGCGCGTTTCTTACAGAACTTCGAACAGGCCCGCCGCGCCCATGCCGCCGCCGACGCACATGGTGCAGACGACATATTTGGCTCCGCGACGTTTGCCTTCGATCAGGGCATGACCGACCATGCGCGCCCCGGACATGCCGTAGGGGTGGCCGATGGATATGGCGCCGCCATCGACGTTCATGATCTCGTTCGGGATGCCGAGGACGCGCTGGGATTGCAACACTTGGCTTGCAAACGCCTCGTTCAACTCCCAAAGCCCGATGTCATCCATCTTCAGCCCATGCGCCTCGAGAAGCTTTGGCACCGCGTAGATCGGGCCAATACCCATCTCGTCGGGTTCACAGCCCGCGGCCATGACGCCGATATAGCGGCCCAAGGGTTGAAGCCCGCGCTTCTCGGCCTCTTTCGCCTCCATGATGACCGACGCCGACGCCCCGTCGGACAGTTGCGAGGCATTGCCAGCGGTGATGAATTTTCCCTCCTGCACCGCCTGCCCATCCTTGAACACCGGCGACAGCCCTTCGAGGTTCTCAAGCGTGGTCGAGGGCCGGTTGCCCTCATCCTTGTCCAGCGTCACCTCGGCGTGCGACACCTCTTTGGTTTCGCGATCAATGATCGCTTGGGTCGAGGTCAGCGGCACGATTTCGTCGTCGAACCGCCCCGCGTCCTGTGCCGCCGCCGTGCGCTGTTGCGATTGAAGCGCATAGGCGTCCTGATCCTCGCGGCTGACACCGTACCGCGCGGCCACGATTTCAGCCGTTTCCAGCATGGACATGTAAAGCTCCGGCTTGTGCGCCTTGGTCCAAGGGTCCGCCATATGGTCGGTGCGCATATCTTGGTTCTGCACGAGGCTGATGGATTCCACTCCGCCGCCGATGGCGACCTGCATCCCGTCATGCACCACCTGCTTGGCCGCCGTGGCAATCGCCATCATCCCCGAGGCGCATTGACGATCAAGCGACATGCCCGCGATGGACACCGGCAGACCCGCCCGGATCACCGCCTGACGCCCGATGTTGCCGCCGGTCGAGCCTTGTTGAATGGCGGTGCCGATCACGCAATCCTGCACTTCGGAACCATCGAGCCCGGCACGCTCCACTGCATGTTTGACCGCGTGACCGATAAGCTCTTGGGCATGGGTGTTGTTGAACGCGCCACGATAGGCTTTGCCAATCGGGGTGCGGGCGGTTGAAACGATGACGGCGTCACGCATGGTTTTGGTCCTTTTCGGTTATGTCGCGCCCGGAAGCGTCAGGCCGCGGAGGTCGGCAGCCTGTTTGAGATATTTCTGTGTCTGGGTGAACGCATTGGCCATTTCGACCGCGCCTTCGGGGTTTCGGATGCGGTCCATGGCGGCCAGCACGCCTTCCAGCGAAATGTCGTCATCCGCCAGCGCCACGCCCCGTGTCTCGGTGATCCGGGTCTCGGCAAAACAACCGCCGCCCGCGCCCAAGATCATCTTGGTCGGCGCGTCTTCGAGCACAAGGGCAAGCAAGCCGGGGGTGATGGTTTCGGGCTTGAGAAGGGCAAGCACCTCTTCAGGGAGCAAATCCTCGGTCATCCGGGTCGCGGCGGTGGGGGCCAAGGTGTTCACCCGCACGTTCTTCTTGGCCCCTTCCTGTGCCAGCACGTTCATCAGCCCCACGACCCCGGCCTTGGCCGCGCCATAGTTCGACTGACCGAAATTGCCATAGACGCCCGAACCCGAGGTGGTCATCACGATCCGCCCGTATTCGCGCGCGATCATGTGGGACCAGACCGCTTTGGTGCAGTTGACCGACCCCATCAGGTGCACGTCAACCACCGTCCAGAAATCATCGAGGTCCATCTTCGAGAATGTCTTGTCGCGCAGGATGCCCGCGTTGTTCACGAGAATATCGACATGGCCGAATTCCGCGATGGCCTCGTCCACCATGGCGCGGGTTTGGCTGCGCGATGTCACGTCGGCCCCGTTGGCAATCGCATGGCCACCCGACGCGCGTATCTCTTGCACAACATCGTGGGCGGCGTCCGAACCCGCCACGCTTCCATCCGTCGCAACCCCGAGATCGTTCACGACGACCTTCGCCCCGCGCGCGGCAAGCCCAAGCGCGTGGGCACGGCCCAGCCCGACACCCGCCCCGGTGACAATGGCCACGCGGCCTTCGAATTCCTTGTTCATGTGGTCTCCATGTATCTTCGGCCAATCCATTCAGCGATCAGCGCGGGCTTGTCGGCCCCGTCAATCTCGATCGTGACATTTGTTATAGTGGTGAATTCGCCGGGCTTCGAGGTGTCGCAGGACATCAGGACGAAACGCCCCCGCACCTTCGCCCCGACCGCCACCGGCGAGATGAAGCGCATCTTGTTCATCCCGTAATTCACACCCATGGTCACCCCGTCGACACCCGGCAGAGCGTCATAAACCATGGCGGACAACAGGCTGAGGGTCAGGAACCCGTGGGCGATGGTGCCGCCAAACGGCGTTTGCGCGGCGGCTTCGGGATCGACATGGATGAACTGCCAATCCTCTGTGGCATCGGCGAATTGGTCGATCCGGGCCTGGGTGATCTCGAACCATTTCGAGACACCGATTTCCTGCCCCTCCATCGCCTTGAAGTCTTCAAGCTTCATCGCGTCACTCCGCAAAAAGGCTGCCACCGGCGTGGCAATTGATACCGCCGGAGATCGGGATGATGGCACCGGTCACGTAAGAGCCGCCTTGGCCACAGAGAAACTGAAGCGATGCGGCCACGTCAGAGGGCACCCCGAGACGGCGCAGCGGAACGCCCTTGGCCGTCTCTTGCGCCCGACGGTCGTCGGCCAGCGCGAAGGCGGTCATTTTCGACTCGAACGGGCCGGGTGCAAGGGCGTTCACCGTCACGTGGCTTTCGGCCAGCTCGTTGCCGAGAATGCGGGTCAAGTGATGCACGCCTGCCTTTGATACCGAGTAGCTATAGGCCCCCGCGCCTTTCGGCACGTCGCCCATGACCGACCCGACATTCACCACCCGGGCCGGGTCCGCGAAGCTCGTCGATGCCACCAACATCGGCAACAGCGCCTGGGTCAGCTGGAACATGCCCGCGGTATTCAGGTCCATGACCTTGGTCCAGCCCTCGAACGGAAACTCACCCAGCGGCGCACCCCATGTGCGGCCCGCGTTGTTCATCAGGATATGCAGAGTGTCGGTGCGCGCCGCGACCTCGGCCGCGAGCGCATCCACCCCGGCCTGGCTAGCGACATCGCCGCCAAAGCCTTCGACCGTGCCGGCATAGCCCATCGCATTGATCTCATCCGCCACGGCCTTGCAGGCGTCGGCTTTGCGGCTTGCGATCATCACGCGCGCACCGGCGGCGGCCAGCCCCTCGGTCGCCATGCGCCCGATGCCGGTGGCCCCCCCCGTGACCAGCGCTACCTTGTCGGTCAGATCGAACAAATCGGTCGGTGTCATGCTCATGCCGCCATCCCCCGTGCGCGAGCAACCTGCGCGGCATGATAGCCGTAGTCGCCCAGCCATTCGGCAGCGACACGCGCGCGTTTCATGTAAAAGCCCATGTCATATTCGTCCGTCATACCGATGCCTCCATGCATCTGAACCCCTTCGCGCACGGCCAGCCCGGCGGTTTCGCTTGCCCGCGCCTTTGCCAGCGACACCGCAAGCGCGGCCTCGTCCGGCGTTTCATCCAGCATCCGGCCCGCGTTCATCACCGCCGAGGTCGTGACCTCGATCTCGCAAAACAGATGCGCGGCGCGGTGTTGCAATGCCTGGAAAGTGCCGATGGTGACGCCGAATTGCTTGCGCTCCTTGAGGTAGCCGGTGGTCATGCCAAAGGCCCCCGCCGACACCCCGAGAAGCTCGGCAGACACCGCCGCCTGCCCGGCGCGCAAGGCCGGGGCGAGGGCGCACATGGCCCCCCCGACCTCGCCCACCACGTCTTCGCCAGTGACTTCGACACCGTCGAGCACAAGGTCGGCGTGGTCGCGGTGATCGACCAGATCCATCTTGGTGCGGCTCACGCCCGCCGCCTTGGCGTCGATGTCAAAAAGCGTCAACCCAGCGTTGGCACGGGCCAGCACCAAGATGCGGTCGGCCCCTGCGCCTTCTGCGACAAACGTCTTGGTTCCGGTAAGCTTGAAGCCGTTTCGATACGCCTCCGCACGGAGCGCGCTGGTCTCGGGGTTGAACTTGGCCCCCTCGTCCACGGCGAGGGCATAGATCGCCTCGCCCGCCGCGATGTGGGAGGCGTCGCGCCCGACCGCGCGCAAAGCCGTTGCCGCGATCACCGCCGTTGACAGGAAGGGCGAGGCGACCAACGTCTTGCCCATTTCTTCGGAAAGGATATTTGCCGCCGCGAATCCCATGTCGGACCCACCCTGATCCTCGGGGACGAGGACCCCGGCCCACCCCATCTTCACCATCTCGGTCCAGAGCGCGGGGTCAAACCCCCGGCCCGCGTCGCGGTTCCCGCGCAGGTTGGCGACCGGGGCCGCCCCATCGAGAAACCCGCGCGCCGCGTCGCGCAGCATCATTTCGTCTTCGGTTGCAACCAGCGTGGTCATGTTGTTTTCCTAAAGCTCTTTCCCTTAGCGCACCGGCAAGTCCAGAACGCGCTTCGACAGGATCTCAAGCATCACTTCCGAAGTGCCGCCCTCGATCGAGTTTGCCTTGGTGCGTAACCATTCGGGGGCCAGCGTGCCATGGTCGGCGCTGTCCCATTTCAGCGCCTCCGATCCGCCCGCCGCCATCAACAACTCGAAGCGGTCCTTGTTCAATTCGGTGCCGTAGTATTTGAGCATCGCCGAGGCGTCGCCAACCCCGCCCTGTTTCGCCAGATCCTTGTAGCGATCCAGCGTGAGCGACATGGCGATGCTGTCGATTTCAAGCTTCATCGCGCGCGACAGGATCACCGGATCATTCTGATCCTCGTCCGCCAGAACCGCCCCAACGGTGCGCCCGCCGGTGAGGCCAGACCCGCCACCGCCGATCATTTCGCGTTCATGGGTCAGAAGATGCTTGGCCACGTCCCATCCACGGTTCTGCTCGCCCACGATGGACGACAGTCCGTCATAATCCTTGGGCACCTTCACATTGTCGAAAAAGGTTTCGCAAAACGGCGATTTGCCCGAGATCAGCTTGATCGGTTTCGTCGTGACGCCCGCGCTCTCCATGTCGATCAGCATGAAGCTGATCCCCTTGTGTTTCGGCGCGTCGCGATCGGTGCGGATCAGGGCAAAGATCCAATCGGCCCGGTCGGCGTAAGAGGTCCAGATCTTCTGACCGTTGACCACCCAGTGATCGCCCTTGTCCTCGGCAAAGGTTTGCACCGAGGCAAGGTCAGAGCCCGCCCCCGGTTCCGAATACCCCTGGCACCAGCGGATCTCGCCACGCGTGATCTGGGGCAGGAAATGGCGTTTCTGGTCTTCGGTGCCGAAGGCCAGCAGCGCGGGGCCAAGCATCCAGAGGCCGAAACTGTCCAACGGCTTCTTGACCCTGAGGCGCGCCATCTCTTCGCTGAATATCTTGTCTTGCGCGCGGCTCAACCCGGCCCCGCCGTACTCAACCGGCCAAGTCGGGGCGGTCAGGCCGCGTTCGGCGCAGGCTTCCATCCAGGCTTTCTGGCCATCAGATTTGAAAACAAAGGTCTTTCCACCCCAGCAGATATCGTCTTCACTGAAGTCGCGGCCCCGCAGGTCGGCAGGTGCGGTGGCGTCGATCCACTGGGCAATCTCGGCCCGGAATGCGGCCAATTCTTGGGCCTCTCCCTGGGCCTCTCCCCCGGCCATTTCGTCTGCCGTCGCCTCTGCCATCAACGATTCTCCTCCCGTTTGACCCATATCGACATTATGGGTGTTTGTTTTGCAATGCAAAATTAAGTTTCACAAAAATCTTGACTCGAACGGAACGTCGTTTTTCATTGCGAAACAGCGAAGGTCGGGTATTCAACCCGGATTTCGACAAAAGGGAGGAAAAAATGACACTCAGGAAAACCGCCATTCTGGCGGCAGCGACATCCGCACTCGCGATGTCGGCGGCCAATGCCGATACCATCAAGATGGCCTTTATCGACCCGCTATCGGGCCCCTTCGGTCCGTCGGGTGAAGCGGCTTACACGAGCTATCTGCTGGCCGCCGAACATATCAACGCCAACGGCGGTATCAACGGCGACATGATCGAAGTCACCGGCTACGACAACAAGGTCAACCCGAAAGAAAGCCTTCTGCAATTCCAGAAAGCGATCGACGACGGCGCCCGCTACATCATGCAGGGGAACGGGTCCTCCGTGGCCGCAGCGCTGATCGACGCGGTTGACAAGCACAACAAACGCAACCCCGGCGACGAAGTGCTTTTCTTCAACTACGCTGCCGTGACCCCGGCTTTCACCAACGAACTGTGTAGCTTTTGGCATTTCCGCTTTGACGCGCATGCCGACATGAAGATGGCCGCGATCACCGACTGGATCAAAACGCAAGACGACATCAAGTCGGTCTACCTGATCGGCCAAGACTATGTCTTCGGTCAGGCCGTGGCCAGCGCCGCCGAAGGCCAGTTGTCCGAGAAACGCCCGGACATCGAGATCGTCGGAAACGAACTTCATCCGCTGGGCAAGGTGAAAGACTTCACCCCCTATATCCAGAAGATCATCTCGTCCGGTGCAGATGCCGTGATCACCGGCAACTGGGGCGCAGACATGCAGCTGTTGACCAAGGCGGCGGCCGAGAACGGCTCTGATGTGCCCTATCTCACCTTCTACGGCGGCTCCAAAGGCGCGGTCTCTTCGCTGGGCGATCAGGCAGTCGGCATGCTCCACCAAGTGTCCGAGGGCGTGACCAACCTCGAGGCCAACGAAGAACAATACGCTCTGATCGAGGAATACAAGGAACGGTTCCCTGACTATGACTACTATTACCACCGCGTGTGGAACGTCATGGACATGTTCAAGAAAGCTGCCGAGGAAGCCGGTTCTGCCGACCCGATCCCGGTTGCCAAGGCGCTGGAAGGCATGACCATCGAACATGCTTACGGCACCGCGACCATGCGGGCCTCGGATCACCAGATCCAGCAACCGCTCTTTGTGTCGGTCGTGTCGGATGACGTCAAATACGGCGTCGACAACATCGACCTGGGCTGGAAGCTCGTCGACAACGGCACCATCGCAATGGACGTTGCCGAGCAGCCGACCACCTGTGAAATGGAGCGTCCGGGGTAATCCGGCCCCCGAAAAAGTGTATCTTGGGGCGCCGTGCGGCAGCGCGCGGCGCCCTTGTTTCACCTAGGCGAGGTCTCAATGGAAACGTTAGTCTTCGGGCTTCTGAACGGTGTGAGCTATGGTCTGCTCCTGTTCATGTTGTCCTCTGGTCTGACCCTCATCTTCTCGATGATGGGGGTTCTGAATTTCGCGCACGCCAGCTTCTACATGCTGGGTGCCTATTTTGCATTCACCATATCCGGCAGCTCCAGCTTCTGGATCGCGCTGTTCCTCGCCCCGGTGCTCGTCGGTCTCATCGGGGCCGCGGTAGAGCGGTACGGGCTTCGCCGGGTCCACCCGAACGGGCATGTAGCGGAGCTTCTGTTCACCTTCGGTCTCGCCTATCTCATCGAAGAAGTGGTGAAGATCGTCTACGGCAAGACATCCGTGGATTACCGGGTGCCCGATCTTCTCAACTTCGCCGCGTTCGAGGTTTATGGCGCGTCCTTTCCCGCCTACCGCCTCTTCGTCATCGTGATCGCCATCGCGATGCTGATCGGCCTTTGGTATCTGCTGAAGAAAACCCGCGCGGGCCTTATCATTCAGGCCGCGCTGTCGCATCCGCACATGGTCGGCCATCTTGGCCACAACGTGCCGCTGATCTTCATGACGGTCTTCGGCATCGGCTGTGCGCTGGCCGGTCTGGCCGGGGTCATGGCGGGCAACATCTTTGTCACGGATCCGGCCATGGCCATCCAGATGGGGCCGATCGTGTTCGTGGTCGTCGTCGTTGGCGGCATCGGATCGCTTGAAGGTGCCTTCGTCGCCTCGCTGGTGATCGGCCTTTTGCAAAACCTCGCCGTCGGCATCAACGCGTCGTTTGCCGATATTTTCGGCTTCATCGGCCTGTCCGAACTTAGCGAAGTCGGGCGCATCAACATCTCGTCGCTGGCGCCGGTTCTGCCGTTCCTGCTTCTGGTGCTGATCCTGATATTCCGCCCACAGGGCCTTATGGGGGAGAAAGAACTGTGACCGATACGACAGACTTTCAAAACCTCGCCCCTTCCGCCGGTCAGAAATTCAGGCAGCGCACCCTGCCCTTCCTGATCTTGGCCGCGATCCTGTTGGCGATCCCGATGACGGGGCCGTCGCGCACCTTCTACACCGTGGCGCACCAGATGGGGATCAACGTGGTCTTCGCGCTGAGCTACAACATGATCCTTGGCAAGGCCGGGCTTCTGTCCTTCGGTCACGCGGTCTATTTCGGGCTTGGCGGTTATCTCGCCGTGCATGCCATGGGCTGGATCGAAGAAGAGATCGGGCTATGGGGATCGATCCCGATGTTCTTCCTGCCCATCATCGGCTTTTTCGGCGGCGCGCTTGCCGGGGCCACCATCGGCTGGCCATCAACCCGCCGCGCGGGCACGACCTTCGCGATGATTTCGCTCGGGGTGGCCGAGTTGATCTTTGCCGCCGCCTTCATGTTCGACAGCTTCTTTGGCGGCGAACAGGGGATTTCGGGCGACCGGATGAACGGGATCGAGCTGTTCGGGCTGAGCCTTGGGCCAATCGCAGAAGTCTACTGGTTCATCGCGTTCTGGATGTTCGTCGGCATTCTCGGCATGTGGGCCTTCACCCGCACGCCGCTGGGCCGCCTGTCGGAAGCCACGCGCGACAATGCCCAACGGGTGCAATTCATCGGCTACAACCCGCAACGCGTCCGCTACATGGTGTTCATCATCGCGGGCGGCTTCGCCGGTCTCGCCGGTGGCATGGCGGCGGTGAATTACGAGATCTTCACGCCGGATGCCCTATCGCTCCTGCCCTCGGGTTTCGTTCTGATCATGGCCTATGTCGGGGGGATCACCTATTTCGTCGGGCCGATCTTCGGCGCGATCCTTCTGACTTACATGCAGTCGATGCTGTCGGATTTCACCGAGGCGTGGCTCTTGTATCTCGGGGCGCTCTTCATCGGGATCGTGATGTTCGCCCCCCGCGGTCTTGCCGGTATCATCTTCGGCTTCTTCGACGGGCTGCGCGGCGCGGAACGGGGTGCGTTCCTCAAGGGATGGATCACCTCGCTGGTTGGCGGGCTCTTCATGCTCATCGGCCTGATCATCCTTGTCGAAGTCTCGGTGCGCTGGTCGAACGGTTATGGCGAGATTTATGAGCCCTTCGGCCTGCATCTTGATCACGCGAGCCCGCTGACGTGGCTTTTGTTCCTTGCCACCACGGGGGCGGGGATCGGGCTTACCGCCCTCGCCAATCGACACAAGGAGGGCACGACATGACCGCCATTGCACTGTCGCTAAAAGACCTGAACAAAAGCTTTGGCCCGGCCAAGATCATCGACAACGTGACACTCGACATCGAGAAAGGCGAACGTCACGCGATCATCGGGCCGAACGGGGCCGGCAAATCCACGCTCTTCAACCTGATCTCGGGGCTCTACACCCCGACCTCGGGGAGCGTGACACTGCACGGCGAAGAGATTTCGGGCATGGCCCCGCATCTCATCAACCATCGCGGCCTGTCGCGGTCGTTCCAGGTGTCGAACATCTTCACCAACATGACCGTGCGCGAAAACGTGCGCTGCGGCGTGCTCAATGCGCTGGGGCAAGGTTATGCCTTCTGGCGCAACATCGGTTCGAACAAGGAGGTGCAGACCCGCACCTTCGAAATCCTCGACCGGTGCGGGCTGGTGGACAAGGCGGCCCTGCCCGCCTCGCTCCTGCCCTATGCCGATCAACGCGCGCTAGAGATCGCTATCACCATCGCGGGCGGGGCAGACGTGATCTTGCTTGATGAACCCACTGCGGGGATGTCGCACTCGGAAACCGAACGGGCAGTGCAACTGATCCGCACGGCGACGGAAGGCAAGACGTTGATCATCGTCGAGCATGACATGGGCGTCATCTTTGACCTCGCCGACCGCATTTCGGTGCTGGTCTATGGTGACATCATCGCATCCGATACGCCCCAGAACATCCGGGGCAATGCCAAGGTGCGCGAAGCCTATCTGGGTGACGAAGATCTGCCGGAGGAAATCGCATGACCGAACCGATGCTGTCCGTGAAAGACCTTCACGCCTATTACGGCAAAAGCCACGTGTTGCGCGGCGTGAACCTTGAAATCATGCCGGGCGAGGTGATCGCGCTTCTGGGGCGCAACGGTGTCGGTCGTTCGACCACCGCCAAGGCGATCATGGGCGAAGTTGCGCCGAAAGGTGAGATCACCTTCCGGGGGGAACCCATCGCCGGGCTGGAAAGCCACAAGATCGCGCGCATGGGGCTTGGCTACGTGCCCGAGGAACGCGACATCTTTCCGACCATGACGGTGCGCCAGAACCTTCTCATGGGGGTCAAGGACACGCGCAATCCCGGCAGGCACACGATCGACGACATGCTCGACATGTTTCCCAACCTGCGCGCGCGCGCCGACAATCAGGCGGGGGTGCTGTCAGGCGGCGAAAAGCAGATGCTGACGATGTGCCGGACCCTCATGGGCGACCCGGAGCTGATCATCATCGACGAGCCGACCGAGGGGCTGGCCCCCAAGATCGTGCAACAGATCGGTGACATGATCGTCGAGATTGCCAAAACCGGGGTGGCGATCCTCTTGGTCGAGCAAAAGCTCTCGATCGCGCTGCGCATCGCCCACCGGGTCTATGTGATGGGGCATGGCGAAATCGTCTATGGTGGCACGCCAGCCGATTTCGCCACGCGCGATGACGTGCGCGCGGAGTGGCTCGAAGTCTGACCTCCCGGCTTCAGACGGGCCCGAAAGACCCCTGTCAAACCGCCCGGATCGCTCCGGGCGGTTTTTCTTATGGCGGCCTGCGTGGGGCCGGAACGCCAGTGAAAATGTGCACAAAGGAAGCCTTGGCGGGCTTTCGTTTCCAAACCGAAAACAACACGTTTGAAAACGCCGGAAACGGGTCCGGAATCCGGGGCGTCGGCCCAAGAATCCTCGACAAAACCGCGAAAAATGCGCAAGCTTTGGGATGTTCTGACCGTTTATGGGCAGAGCCTTTGGTCATCTGAACGACCGGATCGGGCAGCGGACCTATTACAGGGGGTCACCCTTCATCATGCGGGAGAGATTGACGTGAAAGCCCTTTTTTTAATTCCAGCCGTCGCCCTTCTCGGGGCCTGCGCCCATTTTGGCGGCACCAAGGACACCTTGCCGGAGCAGATTGTCCTGCCGGCCGAGACCGGCACAGGCGAGCGCCAGACACCGGTTGTCAGCACCGCAGACGGGATGATGCTGGTGTCGGACGCAACGCGGTTCGACGGGTCTGATTACGCGACCTATACCGAGCATCTTGTCGATACGACGAGCGGCACGGTGACCGGAACCCGCCATTTCGTCATGGTCGAGGGCACCGCGCTCGATTGTCCGCTTGGCGATTGCGCGGGCACCTTGGCGGCCTACTACGGCGTGTCGCCCGCCTATGTTTCGACCAAGGGCAAGTAATCGGCCCATCTTCGCGCTGCGTGACCTGCTTGGGCGGACCCGAGGTTGCACCGGGGCGCAAAGCGGCTAGGGTCACGGGGACTGATACGGGAATCTGTTCCATGCGCCACGTGCTCTTCGCCCTCCCCCTTCTCGCCATCGCCGCCTGCGATGTGGCCTCGACGATCACCCGCACGGGCGAAACCGTGGTCTATGGCGACAAGACATTCGACGTCTATGTCGAAAACATCCGCACCACCGTGCGCTCGGACGACAAAACCTTCCGCGATCAGCGCAAGTTGGTTTATGTCGAAAGCCGCTACCTGAGGTGCGATGGCGATTGCGCCGGCGTGGTCGACGCGACGCTGGGGCCGTAAGCACGCCGCGCCGGTCCACAGTCACATCAAAGCATCGTCTTGCGCCGAACGCCCCTTTCACGGTGCGGAAAAGCGTCGTATAGGGCGGCATGTCCACGAACCCGCCCGACCTGCGCCCCGACCTCGCCCATGCGCGGGTGACCGAAGACGCCCGCCCCGGCCAGCCGAAAATCGGCATGGTCAGCCTGGGTTGTCCCAAGGCGCTGGTGGACAGTGAACGCATCCTGACCCGCCTGCGCGCGGAAGGCTACGCGATCAGCCCGGATTATTCCGGCGCGGACGCGGTGATCGTGAACACCTGTGGCTTTCTGGACAGCGCCAAGGCCGAGAGCCTTGAAGCCATCGGCGAGGCGCTTCATGAAAACGGGCGGGTGATTGTCACCGGCTGCCTCGGGGCCGAGCCGGATTATATCACCGGCGAGCATCCCAGCGTTCTCGCCGTCACCGGCCCGCATCAATACGAACAGGTTCTGGACGCGGTGCATGGCGCGGTGCCGCCCGCGCCAGACCCCTTTGTCGACCTGTTGCCCACAACCGGGGTCAGCCTGACCCCGCGCCACTACAGCTACCTGAAAATCTCGGAAGGCTGCAATCACGCCTGCAAATTCTGCATCATCCCGGACATGCGCGGCAAACTGCAAAGCCGCCCGGCCCATGCCGTGGTCCGCGAGGCCGAGAAGCTGGTCGAGGCCGGCGTGCGCGAGTTGCTGGTGATTTCGCAAGACACCTCGGCCTATGGCGTCGATATCCGGCATGCGACAGATCGCGATCACCGCGCCCATATCACCGATCTGGCCCGTGATCTCGGCACGCTCGGGGCCTGGGTCCGGCTGCACTATGTCTACCCCTACCCGCATGTGCGCCAGCTTGTTCCGCTGATGGCAGAGGGGCTGATCTTGCCCTATCTCGACATCCCGTTCCAGCACGCCGACCCCGGCGTTCTGCGCCGGATGGCCCGCCCGGCCGCCGCCGCCAGAACGCTTGATGAAATCGCCGCGTGGCGCAACATCTGCCCCGAGATCACCCTGCGCTCGACCTTCATCGTCGGCTACCCCGGCGAAACCGAGGCGGAGTTTCAGGTTCTTCTCGACTGGATGGACGACGCGCAACTCGACCGGGTGGGGTGCTTCAAATACGAAAACGTGGACGGGGCCCGGTCAAACGATCTGCCCGGTCACCTTCCCGAAGAGGTGAAAGACGAACGCTGGCACCGGTTCATGGCAAAGGCGCAGGCGATTTCCGAGGCCAAGCTCGCGGCCAAGGTGGGCCGGACGCTCGAGGTGATCGTGGACGAGGTCGACGCGGATGTCGCCACCTGCCGCACCAAGGCAGATGCGCCCGAGATCGACGGTTGCCTGTTCATAGACGAAGGCCACGCGGCGCTCACCCCCGGCCAGATCGTTTCGGTGGAGGTCGACGAGGCGGGGGAATACGACCTTTGGGGCAGGCTCGCCCAAGGCTGATCTTGCCATAGATTCGCCACGATCCGGGCCTAGGCTTTTGGCCATGGTTGCTGCCCTGCCCGAACATAAAATCACCTACACGCCGGTGCCGCGCACGGCCTCTTTGCGGGTGAAACAGGTGCTTGCAAGGCTGGACGGGGCGATCCCGGCAAAAATGGCCGCTGAAATCGCCCGCGACACCGCCAACATCCACAGGCTCTATCCCACCCGCCGCTTCCGGCGCGGGCGCATCACACCGCGGAAGGATTGGTTCAACTTCACCGTGGTGCGCGATCCGGTCGACCGGCTGTTGTCGGTTTATTCGCAGGCGCTGTTTGACAGCGGCGAAATCCAGCGGTCCGGCTATCGTCGGCGCGGCTGGGCCCCTTTGCCAAGCCATCCGGACCCGGATTATTTTTTCGAGAACCTCGCGGAATACCGCGAAGCCTCGAAGACCGTGAAACATCAGACCATGCCACAAGTGCTGTTCACCGGCGATGACCCGGGGATCTACGACAAGGTCTACCGCGACGAGGCGATTGATGAGCTGTCGCGGGATCTGTCGATCAGAACCGCGCAGGTGATCCGCATCCCGGCCCGGCCAGAAGCACAGGCCCGCTTGCACCTGCAAGACCTGTCGCCCCGCGCGCAATCGGCGGTTCTAAGCGAAATTGCCCCGGACCTTGCGCTTTATGACAGGGTCATCGCGCTACGGGTTGCCTGACCAACGGCTGTCGGCATTCCGGAAACAATAAAGCCATTGGGCCATGATTGTTTCCAAGATAAAACCCGATCCTCGCCATATTGCCGCCACCCCGCCCGCCTTGAATAAGGGCATGGTTATTGCAGTAGAAGACTATGAAATCGGGTATGTGCCAGTGTCGCAAGCGGCCTGCACGACGGTTAAAGACATGCTTGGCAAGCTGATGGGCCGGTCCCTGCCAGCGGACCCGGACCGCGTTCATCGCATGTTTCCGACCCGAAGGTTCCGCCCCGACCAACTCACCGCGATCGAGGACTTCTTTCGCTTCACCGTGGTGCGCGATCCGGTCGACCGCCTCTTGTCGGTCTATTCCGACCGGGTCATGAAACGCGAAGAATTGCGTGCATCGCCACGGCTTCGCGGCTCCGGTCTGCCGCCCCGGCCCGATATCGACGTCTTTTTCCAAAACCTCGATGGCTACAAGAACCATGCTTCGGTCATCAAGCATCACGTGATGAAGCAATCCGTGTTCATTGGCATGAACCTCGGCTATTTCGACCGGATCTATACGACCGATGATCTCGCAACTCTGCGCAATGATCTTTGGGCGATGACCGGGCGCAAGCTGACCACGCGCCATCTGAACGCCGCACCGCATGGCATCATTTTCGACGACCTCGCCCCAGAAACACAGGCCGCGCTGCGCGCCCAGACGCAGGATGATTACCGGCTGCTTTCGGCCTGGTTCACCCCGCCTTGGGTGACCGCGCGATCGGCGCAATCGAGCCTCGACGCGGGGTAGACCCTAGCACTCCGGCAGGTTCACCGCGATGCCACCCTGGCTCGTTTCCTTGTAGCGCGCGTCCATGTGTTGCCCGGTCTGGAGCATCACGCGGATACAATTGTCCAGCGGCATGAAATGCGCCCCGTCCGAGCGAAGCGCGAGGGACGCGGCAGACACCGCCTTGATCGCCCCCATCGCATTGCGTTCGATACACGGCACCTGCACCAGCCCGGCGGCTGGATCACAGGTCATGCCAAGATGATGCTCCAACGCGATCTCGGCGGCATTCTCGATCTGCGCGTTGGTGCCGCCCAGCGCGGCGCATAACCCGGCGGCCGCCATGGCAGAAGCCGATCCCACTTCGCCCTGACAGCCCACTTCCGCCCCGGAGATCGAGGCATTGGCCTTGATCAACCCGCCGACCGCCGCCGAGGTGAGGATGAAATCCCGCTCCCCGGCGGCGTCCACTTCAGGGAAATGATCGCGCAGGTAGCGTAGAACCGCAGGCACGGTGCCCGCCGCCCCGTTTGTGGGTGCGGTCACGACCCGCCCGCCGGCCGCGTTTTCTTCGTTCACCGCCATGGCATAGGCGGAAATCCAGTCGTTGATCACATGCGGCGCATTGCGGTTGGAATACCGGGTCGCGGTCAATTCGTCATGAAGCGCCTTGGCGCGGCGTTTCACCTTCAGCCCGCCGGGCAGAATGCCCTCCTGCGCAAACCCTCGGTCGACCACCGCCATCATCGCCGCGATCAGGTGATCAATCCGGGCGTCCAGATCACCCGCGCCCGTTGCGGCGATATGCGCCTCTTCGTTCTCGCGCTTCATCTGCGCGATGGTAAGCCCGGATTTCTGCCCCATCTCCAACATCTCGTCCGCCGACCCAAAGGGATGCGGATAGCCCATGGCGCGCTTTTCGTCGCCGATCGAGGGGTGCGGGGCCGTAATCTCACTTTCCGTCTGCACGAAACCACCACCGACCGAATAATAGGTTTCGGTCATATAGGGGTTTCCCGCCGCATCCAGCGCCCGAAACGTCAGCGCATTGGCATGAAGCCGGAGTGGTCTGCCAAAGTCGAACACAAGGTCGGTGTCCGGGTCGAAGGCGATGGGCGGCAGGCCCTGCGCCTCGATCTGCCTGCGCTTGGCCAGCGTGGCAACAAGCCCGTCAGCAGCATCAGGGTCGAGGTGTTCCGGCGTCTCCCCCAGAAGTCCCAGCATCACCGCCCGGTCCGTATGATGGCCTTTCCCGGTCCATGCCAGCGAGCCATGCAGGGTCACGGTCAGACCCGCGAGCGCACCCGCGCCGGGGATCTTCTCATCCTGCCGAAGGCTGTCCAGAAACCGTTGGGCGGCCACCATCGGCCCCATGGTGTGGGAGGACGACGGCCCAATGCCGAGTTTGAAGATGTCGAAGACAGATATGAACATGGATGACCCTCGCGCTTGGGCTCATCCTAACGCGCCTACGGGGCACGGCACGCAATTGTCGCGACATTCGGCGGGGGAATGGCGACATGGGGCGGCAGGTTTCGCGCACGCACCGACAACAGGCCCCAAAGCCCCCCGGACGCGGCCCGGGGGGCTTGTTCCCTTCGCGTTTCAGACCTCTTGCAACGCCCGCACCGTGAGATCGCCCTCTTCGCGCGCGCGCATCGCCCGCGCCGCCGCGTGGCTCGCCGCCGCGGTGGTGAAATACGGGATCCGGTCATAAAGCGCGACCGAGCGCATCGACCGGCTGTCTTCCACCGCCTGCGCCCCTTCGGTGGTGTTCATGACAAGATGCACCAATCCGTCCTTCATCACGTCCACGATGGTGCGCCCGCCTTCATAGGCCTTGCGCACCACGTCCGTCTCGATCCCGTTTTCCGTGAGGAACGTCGCGGTGCCCGAGGTCGCCATGATATGAAACCCCATATCGCGCAGGATCGTCGCGGTTTCGGCCATTTGCGGTGTCTTGTCGTCATCCTTGACCGAGAAGAACACGCTGCCTTCGGTGGGAAGGATCGTGCCCGCCCCTTCCTGCGCCTTGAGAAAGGCGCGCGCAAAGCTCGCGTCTGACCCCATGACTTCGCCGGTCGAGCGCATCTCGGGCCCAAGCAGGGTGTCGACACCGGGGAAACGGGCAAAGGGCAGGACCGCCTCTTTCACCGCGAAACGTTCGACCAGCGGATCGACCAGATCGAACTCGGACAGTTTCGCCCCGGCCATAAGCTGTGCCGCGATGCTCGCGATCGGGCTGTTCACCGCCTTGGCGACAAATGGCACCGTGCGCGACGCGCGGGGGTTCACCTCGATCAAGTAAATCTCGTCGTCCTTCACGGCGAACTGCACGTTCATCAGCCCGATCACCTTCAATTCCTTGGCCAGCGCCACCGATTGCGCTTTCAGGCCCTCGATGATCCCGGCGGACAGCGAATAGGGGGGCAGCGAACAGGCGCTGTCGCCCGAATGCACACCCGCCTCCTCGATATGTTCCATGATGCCCGCGACATGCACATTCTCACCATCGGCAAGCGCATCCACGTCCACTTCGACCGCGCCCGAAAGGTAACTGTCGAGCAGAACGGGGCTGTCCCCCGACACCACGACGGCATCGCGGATATACCGTTTCAACCCTTCCATATCGCGCACGATCTCCATCGCGCGACCGCCCAGAACGTAAGACGGGCGGATGACCAGCGGGAACCCGATCTCGATGGCGATCTCGACCGCCTCGACATCGGAATGCGCAATCCCGTTCTTGGGCTGTTTGAGGCCGAGACGGTTCACCAGATCCTGAAACCGCTCCCGGTCTTCGGCAAGGTCGATGGCATCCGGGGTGGTCCCGAGGATCGGGATACCCGCCGCCTCAAGATCATTTGCCAGCTTGAGCGGCGTCTGCCCGCCAAATTGCACGATCACGCCATGCAGCGTTCCCGCCTCTTGCTCGACGCGCAGGATCTCCATCACATGCTCAAAAGTCAGCGGTTCGAAATACAGCCGGTCAGAGGTGTCGTAATCGGTGGAAACAGTCTCGGGGTTACAGTTGACCATGGTGGTCTCATAGCCCGCCTCGGTGAGGCTGAAACAGGCGTGGCAGCAGCAATAATCAAACTCGATCCCCTGCCCGATCCGGTTCGGCCCGCCGCCGAGAATGACCACCTTCATGCGCTCCGATGGCCGTGCCTCGCATTCGACCTCGCCCATCATGGGCTCTTCATAGGTGGAATACATGTAGGGCGTCTGGGCCTCGAACTCGGCCGCGCAGGTGTCGATCCGCTTGAACACCGCCGTCACCCCAAGGTTCTGGCGCGCGCGGCGCACGTTGGCTTCGTCCCGGCCCGTGAGGGTGGCAAGCCGCATGTCGGAGAACCCCATCATCTTGAGCTTTCGCAAACCCTCCGCCGTGACCGGAAGACCGCTTTTGCGCACCTCGTCCTCGGCATCCACGATCTCGCGGATACGGTCGAGAAACCAGGGGTCAAAGGCGGTCGCCCCGATGATCTCGTCATTGGTCAGACCGTGACGCATGGCCTGCGCAATGGTGCGCATCCGGTCGGGGGTGGCGATTGACAGCGCCTTGATCACGGCGGCCTTGTCGGGTGCGCCTTCGATCTGCACCTCGTCGAAGCCTGTCAGCCCGGTTTCCATCGAAGCCAGCGCCTTTTGCATGGATTCGTGAATGGTGCGCCCGATCGCCATCGCCTCGCCCACCGATTTCATCGCGGTCGACAGATGCGGCTCGGAGCCGGGGAATTTCTCGAAGGCGAACCGCGGGATCTTGGTCACGACATAATCGATCGTCGGCTCGAAGGACGCGGGCGTCACCTTGGTGATGTCATTGTCGAGCTCGTCCAGCGTGTATCCCACGGCGAGCTTCGCGGCGATCTTTGCAATCGGAAACCCCGTCGCCTTTGACGCCAGCGCGGAAGACCGGCTCACCCGCGGGTTCATCTCGATCACGACCATGCGCCCGTTGTCCGGGTTCACCGCCCACTGCACGTTCGACCCGCCGGTCTCGACCCCGATTTCGCGCAGCACGTTGATCGAATGCGTGCGCATGATCTGGTATTCCTTGTCGGTCAGCGTCAGCGCTGGCGCCACGGTGATCGAATCGCCCGTGTGCACACCCATCGGGTCCACGTTCTCGATCGCACAGACGATGATGGCGTTGTCGGCCTTGTCCCGGACAACCTCCATCTCGAACTCCTTCCATCCCAGAAGGCTTTCATCGACAAGGATCTGGTTCACCGGCGAGGCATCCATGCCCGACCGGCAGAAATGGATGTATTCGTCGCGGTTATAGGCCACGCCACCCCCGGTGCCGCCCAGCGTGAAGGCGGGGCGGATGATCGCGGGCAGCCCGATCTCGTCCAGCACGCTCAAAGCCTCTGCCACCCCGGCTTCGAGATCGGCGGTGCCGTCCTCGCGCTTCGGCGCGGTGACGATGGTCGCCGCCGGGTTCTCGATCCCGAGCCGGTCCATCGCCTCGCGAAACAGCCTGCGGTCCTCGGCCATCTCGATCGCTTCGCGCTTGGCCCCGATCAACTCGACACCGTATTTTTTCAGGACGCCCAGATCATCCAGCGCCAACGCGGTGTTCAAACCGGTCTGCCCGCCCATGGTCGGCAGGATCGCATCGGGGCGTTCCTTCTCGATGATCTTGGTCACCATGTCCGGCGTGATCGGCTCGATATAGGTGGCATCCGCCATGTCCGGATCGGTCATGATCGTCGCAGGGTTCGAATTGACCAGGATCACGCGGTAGCCTTCTTCCCGCAGCGCCTTGCAGGCCTGCGCGCCCGAATAGTCGAATTCACAGGCTTGCCCGATGATGATCGGCCCCGCCCCGATGATCATGATCGACTGGATATCGGTTCTTTTCGGCATCTGGTAACCCCGTGCGTCAAAAGCCCTGCGTCCCGGAATTTCACCATCGCGCAAATTGTCGTGGGTTATAGAGATGGCACGCGCAGGAGCAAGGGGAAGTGACAGAAAATCACCCCGGTATGATCCCCTTCATCGTTCCGAAAATATTCCGGGGTGGTCCGGAGGGGCAGCGCCCCTCCGGCACCGCGACGCGCGCCCTGCGCGCGGCGCAAATCTCAAGGGTTGGCCTCGGCGCGCGCCACCCTGAGAACCACGAAGATCAGCGCGACCGAGGCCGTGAAATTGATCCCGACCTGCACCCAATCGCCTTGCGGGAACATGCCGATCGCCAGGAAGGCGGGCATCGAGAACAGGACGAAGATCACCGCGATCACCCGCGACGCGGCGCGCCGGTCCATCACCTCGAACAGACCGGGCAGCATGACGAAGGGAAGGACAAGGTAATGCACCCAGGCCAGCGGGTTCGCCACCAGCGTGACCATCAACACCCCCAAGAGCCGAAGCCAGATGCGCAGCCGGGGGGCCACATCGCGGCTTCCCCACCAGATAGCACCCAACCCTAGGATCAGGAACAGGCGCGTCACCACCGTGATCCAACCCGCCTCGATCTCGACACGCGGCGTTCCGATGATCCAGTCGGCGCGACCCGCGACCAGCTCTCCAGCTTGAAAGAGCACCAGCTCCAGCCCGGCATTGATCCGGCTCACCAGCACGCGCGATTCGATCTCGGACAGTTTTTCCAAAAGCTCGGCGTGGAGCGGCCAGCCTGCCAGCGCCAGAGACAGACCGCCCAGCGCGGCCCCGATTACGGCGAAAGCCCCGAGCGCGCGCCACCGCTTCTCCATCACAAAGACCACGACCAGCAGCGCAGGTGAAAGCTTTGCGGCGGCGGCCAGCGCCAAAAGCCCGCCCGCGGTGATGTCGCGCCCGTTCGCAAGCGCCACGAACGCGGCGAGCGTGACGGCGGCGACCAGCACCTGTGGCTGTCCTAACCCGTATGACATGTACCCCGGCGCGGTTCCGATCAGGAACAGAAACGACAGACCCGTCCATGCCACGGGGCTGAGCTGCCGGGGTTGGGTGAAACGCCACGACAGCCAAACCATCCAGAGCGTGGCGAGGATGAAAAGCGTCAACGCGCCGTTGAAGAAGACGACCGAGGGTACCGTGGCGGCCAGCGGCGCAAAGAGCACGGCCCAAAGCGGCGGGTAGAGATAGGGGGTAAAGAACACCGCCTCGGTCCAGGTCTCGGCCCCGGCCCAATCGACCCATTGTTGCGGCGGCTCCGCCAAAAACGGCAGCGGTCCGGGCACGTAGATCAGATCCTTCGCCCCCACCGACCATGACTTCGCCGCGTAATAGATCGCCGTGGTGTCAAGCTTGGCGTTGTCCCAGTGCAGCACCACCATGGCCACCACCCAGGCAAGGGCGATCAGGCCCGAGATCACGATCTCGCGCCTCATTCGTAAAGATACGCACGGGTGATGGGCACATCCGTGGGTCCGTGGGCAAGCTGGAACTGGTAGATCACCATGCCCAACTCGGTAAAGCTCATCTCGGCGGCGACAAGGTAATAGCGCCACATGCGCACGAAGCGTTCATCGAACATCTCGCGCACCTCGCCCACGTTGGCCTCGAATTTCTCCTGCCACGCCCGCATGGTGCGCGCGTAGTGGTCACGCCAAACCTCGATATCCATCGGCATGAGCGGCGTGCGCTCGATCTCGCTGGTCAGCTCGGACAGCGCCGGGATATAGCCGCCGGGAAAGATATACTTGTGAATGAACGGGCTGGTCTGTCCCGGCGGGGTGGTGCGCCCGATGGTATGAACCAGCGCGATGCCGCCCGGGGCGAGCACCTTGCCCAACTGGTCGAAAAACAGCGGGTATTGCGGCTGTCCCACGTGTTCGAGCATCCCCACGACGACGACCCGGTCAAAGGTTTCGGTCAGGTCGCGGTAATCCATTAGGCGGAAATTCACCCGGTCTTCCACCCCGGCTTCACGGGCCTTCTGCGTCGCGTAGTCGAGTTGCACCTCAGACAACGTCACGCCGGTCACGTGAGCCCCGAAATCACGGGCCAGCCGGATCGACAGCCCGCCCCAGCCGGACCCGATGTCGAGCACCCGCATCCCCGGCTTTATCATCAGCTTCTTGCCGATATGGGCCATCTTGGCATCCTGCGCCGCCTCGATTTCCATGCCCTCGTCCCGGAAGTAGGCACAGGTGTATTGCAGGTTCGCATCGAGAAAGAGCTCATAGAGTTCGGCGGGCAGGTCATAATGCGCCTCGACGTTCTGGCGCGAAATGTTGATCGGATTGTTCTGCGCGACCTTGCGCATCCCTGTGCGCGCCGCCGAGGCGGCGGCGGAGAAGCGACCCGATCCGTTGGCGCGGACATTGCGGGCGATGAGGCGCAAGAACCCGGTGAGATCGTCCTCTTCGATCGTCAGCCCACCTTCCATATAGCCCTCGCCCAGCGCGAGTTCGGGGTTCTTCATCAGACGCCGCAACAGCCCCGCATCGGTGATATGTGCATGCACCGCAACGCCGCTGCCATCGCCGTAGCGGCGCGTCGTTCCGTTTGGCCATGTGATGGAGAGATCGCCGTTGGTTACCAGCCGCGCCACCATGCGCGACAACATCCCGCTCAACATTTGTCTGTCCTGTCCGTCCTCAGCTTCGGCCACACTAGACGGCGGACGGGAACGGGAAAAGTCGAAAGGCCGAAGATGTCACTCTGCCGCCTCGGAGAAGGCCGGCAGTTTGGGCATCACCTCGTCCTCGCCGTGAAGGTAGTCGCGGGTGATCGGCGCGGCGCCAAGCTTCTTGCCGATCTGCACTTGGTAGACGAGCAGGTTGCCAACGGCAAAAGCCGCCTCCATCGACAGAAGGTAATAGCGCCACATCCGCACGAAACGCTCGTCATAGAGCGCGCGCGCCTCGTCCACCCGGTCCATGAAGCAATCATGCCATGCCCCCAGCGTTTTCGAATAATGCAGGCGCAGGGCCTCGATATCCTGCGTCACGAGCCGATGTTCATCCACCGCCGCCTGTATTTCGCAAAGCGCCGGGGAATACCCGCCGGGAAAGATGTATTTGCTGAACCACGGGTCCGAGTAATTCGGCGGGCCGACATGCCCGATGCTGTGGATCAGCGCGAGACCGTCTTCGGCCAGAAGGTCCTTCACCTTGCCGAAATAGGCTTTGTAATAGGGTGCGCCCACGTGTTCGAACATGCCCACCGACACGATCCGGTCAAAGGTTCCCGTCACTTCGCGATAATCCTGCAACCGGAAATCGCAGCGATCTGTCAGCCCCACCTCTTCGGCGCGGCGTCGGGCGATGGCGTGCTGTTCCGACGACAGCGTCACCCCCACCACCTTGGCCCCGTAGTCGCGGGCCAGCGTTAGCCCCATGCCCCCCCAGCCGCAGCCGATGTCGAGCACCGTCATCCCCGGCTTGAGCCGGAGCTTCTTGGCAATGTGATGTTTCTTGGCCTCCTGCGCTTCATCGAGCGTCATGCCCTCTTTCGGCCAGTAGGCGCAGCTATATTGCCGGTCCTTGTCGAGAAACAGGTCGTAAAGCTCACCCGACAGATCGTAGTGATGCGCCACGTTTTTTCGGGCCCGGACAAGGTTGTTGGCCTGTTCCAGCTTACGCCCGATGCGCTTTGCGATGTCGAACGGGCGTTGCGACCAGTGGTATCCCGCGCCCTTGATCGCGGGGATCGAGATGGCAAAGAAGGCGCGCAGATCGTCGATCTCGGCGCGGCCATCCATGTAGCCCTCGCCCACCGCCAATTCGGGGCTGATCACCAGATCGCGCACCAGCGACTTGTCCTTCACCCGCACATGCGTTTCCGGCTGACCTTGGCCATACCGGCGTTCGCTCCCGTCAGGGAAGGTGAGATGCAGCGTTCCCTCGCGGTAAAACCGTGTCAGCGTTCTATCAAGCAACGTTTTCCACATAACAGGCTCCCTGTTATCACCGGACGTGGCCGGCCCTCACCGGTCCACTCCATATCTGTGCGTCCGTCCGGTCGGTGTCTGTCATCCGGTGTCAAGCAAAGCGGGACGCGAGCAATGATCATGACACCGGTATTAAGCCCAAATTTAGGGTCCGAATCCAGACCTTAGAAGATTTGGGGCAAGGCGCCCCCAGCCATCAATTTGCCGCGAAGCCCTGCATTTTCGCGCGAAGGCTTGACTTCGCGGGGCTGGCAATGTGTATCGGCCCGGAATTCAACCAGCCCCGAGGATCCATCATGCACGCCTATCGCAGCCACACTTGCGCGGACCTGACCAAGGCCAACGTGGGCGAAACCGTTCGCCTTTCCGGCTGGGTGAACCGGGTGCGCGACCATGGCGGTGTGCTGTTCATCGACCTGCGCGACCATTACGGCGTGACCCAGATCCTCGCGGACGAGGACAGCCCGGTCTTCGCCGAGATCGAGAAACTGCGCTCGGAATTCTGCATCCGGATCGACGGCAAGGTTCTGGCGCGTGACGACAGCCTCGTGAACCCGAAATTGCCGACCGGTGAGATCGAGGTTTTCATTCAGGACATGGAGGTGCTTGGGGCATCGGAAGAGCTGCCGCTCATGGTCTTTGGTGACCAGGAATACCCGGAAGAAACCCGCCTGCGTTATCGTTACCTCGATCTGCGCCGTGATGAGATGCAAGCGAACATCACGCTGCGCTCGGACGTGATCGCCAGCATGCGCAAGCGGATGTGGGATCAGGGGTTTCGCGAATACCAGACGCCGATCATCACGGCCTCCAGCCCCGAAGGCGCGCGTGACTTCCTCGTGCCCTCGCGCCTGCACCCCGGCAAATTCTATGCGCTGCCGCAGGCCCCGCAGCTTTTCAAACAGCTCATCATGGTGTCGGGGTTTGACAAGTATTTCCAGATCGCGCCGTGCTTTCGCGACGAAGACCCCCGCGCCGACCGCTCGCCGACGGATTTCTACCAGCTCGACATGGAAATGAGCTTTGTCGAGCAGCAGGACATCTTCGACACGATCCAGCCGGTGGTTCAGGGCGTGTTCGAAGAGTTCGGCGGCGGGCGCAAGGTCGACAGCGAATGGGAGCAGATTTCCTACAAGGACTCTGCGCTCTGGTATGGCACCGACAAGCCCGATCTCAGGAACCCGATCAAGATGCAGGTGGTGAGCGAGCATTTCGCGGGCTCGGGGTTCGCGATCTTCGCCAAGCTTCTGGAGCAGGACGGCACCGAGATTCGCGCCATCCCGGCCCCCACCGGCGGGTCGCGCAAATTCTGCGACCGGATGAACAAGTTTGCCCAAGCGGAAGGTCTTCCGGGGATGGGGTATATCTTCTGGCGTGAGGGTGACGACGGGATGGAAGCCGCAGGCCCTCTGGCCAAGAACATCGGCCCCGAGCGCACCGAGGAGATCCGTCAGCAGCTTGGTCTGGGCGTTGGCGACGCGGCCTTCTTCCTTGGCGGCAAGCCGGAGGCGTTCGAGCGGGTCGCAGGTCGCGCGCGCAGCGTGATTGGCGATGAGCTTGGCCTAACCGACACCGACCGGTTCGCCTTTGCATGGATCGTGGATTTCCCGATGTACGAGGCGGACGAGGACACGGGCGAGATTGATTTCTCGCATAACCCGTTTTCGATGCCGCAGAACCTCGAAGATCTTGATGGCAACCCGTTGGACGTTCTCGGGTTCCAATACGACCTCGCCTGCAACGGCTACGAGCTGATTTCCGGCGCGATCCGGAACCACAAGCGCGAGGTGATGTTCAAGGTGTTCGAGAAGGCGGGCTACGGCGCGGACGAAGTCGAAAAACGCTTTGGCGGTCTGGCGCGGGCCTTCCAATACGGCGCGCCGCCCCACGGCGGTTGCGCGGCGGGCATCGACCGGATCGTGATGCTCTTGGCGGATGAGGCGAATATTCGTGAAGTCATGATGTTCCCGATGAACCAGCGCGCCGAAGACCTGATGATGAACGCGCCGTCGGAACCGGCCAACGAACAGCTTCGCGAATTGTCGCTGCGCGTGATCGACCAACCCAAGGACTGAGGCTGCGGGCCACGGGGCCCGATCGTGCCGTGTGGATCGGGGTCGTAGGGCCGGCGGGATCAGCCCTGCGACACCTCGCCCTCGGCGACGATGTCGCGCTGCGGGTTGTCGCTGACCTGCCTGTCATGGCCGGCCATGGTCAGAAACACCGAGACCGCCATCATCACCGCACCGGCCATCAGCACGGTCCAGTCGATCAGGGCGTTGCCTTCTTCTTCACTCATGAAGCGTTCGAAAATCGCTTGCATTCTTGTCTCCTTCCCTCGGGATGGGGCCGTCGGCGGCCCCCCGTGACATGGTCTGAATTTGCCCGGTGATTTGGGCGAGAATGCGGAAGCCCGATGCCCGAATTGGAACGGTTTGGGGGATTTACAGGGGCCGGATTGCGCCATAACCGTTGATCAGGGGAAGGGAGCCGGGGCATGACGGGCGACGACAGGATGTTTGGGCCAAAGGTGGACGGGTGGCGGACGCCGCCGCGCCCCGACGGTGTCACCCTTTCGGGCCGCTTCGCCCATCTCGAACCGCTTACCCCGGAAAAACACGCCGCCATGCTGTATCGCGCCTATGATGGCGCTGACGCGGTCTGGGATTATCTTCCGGTCGGCCCCTTCGCCTCTGCCGCGACGTTCCATCGCTGGATGCGCGATGCGACCGCGGGCGATGACCCGGTCTTCTTCGCGATCCAAAACCTTGAGACCGGCGGGTGGGAGGGGTTTTGCGCCCTTCTCAACATCGCCCCCGCGACCGGGTCCATCGAGGTGGGGTTCATCACCTTCGCCCCCGCGCTTCAGAAAACCCGGGCGGCGAGCGAGGCGATGTTTCTCCTGATGCAATGGGCCTTCAAGGCGGGGTATCGGCGCTATGAATGGAAATGCAACGCGCTCAACCTTGCCTCGCGCCGGGCGGCGCAGCGGCTTGGGTTCAGCTACGAAGGCGTGTTTCGCCAGCACATGGTGGTGAAGGGGCGCAACCGCGACACCGCGTGGTTTGCAGCCATCGACCGCGAATGGCCCGCGCTGAAGGAAGCGTTCCAGGCCTGGCTCGCCCCGTCGAACTTCGACCCCTCCGGGCAGCAGCGTGAGCGCCTTGGTGATCTGACCGCACTGGTGCGCAGCGCCTCGGACCCGGCCCTGCGCCGCTGATGCGAACGCGGCGGGGAGGTCGCCCCGCCTCATCCCGTCGCCGCGATCCGGTCGCGCAACAGCGCCTCCATACGGTCTGGCACCGGTGCCGGTCCATCACCAAGATCCGCGCAGGCCGCCCCAAGCTCCGCGTCATGGGCCGTCAGCGCCACGCCTTGCAGGAAATGCACGAGATAGCCGTATTCACCGCTCGCACGCGCTTCGGTTAGAAGGTCGGCGGCATTCAGCAGGTCTTCGGCCAACGCCACGGGATCGGGTTCGACCGTCTCGCTGTCGACCGGACGCAGCCCCCCGGGCCGCGCCTCGGGGGGGAGCGCCGCGAGCACGGCCTGTTGGAACGTGGCGAGGCTTTCCACGGGCTTGGCCAAGAACCCGTCCGCCCCCGCAGCACCCGCCCGAGCCCGCGCCTCCGGGTCGCCAGACAGGCCCAGGATCACCGGGCGGGACGCGCCATCCGCAAGCTGACCGATCAGCTCGGCCCCCGACCCGTCCGGCAACCCCATGTCAACGATCACCACCGAGGGGCGATAAACCGCAAGATGGCGCCGCGCGGACCCAAGGCTATCGGCCCGCCGGATACGTGCACCCGAGCGCAGGCACAAAAGCCGGATCGCTTCCGAAGCAAATCGGCTGTCTTCGACCACCAGCACGGTCGACCCGGCCAAGGGCCGGTCGCGCGAGGGTTTTGGAACTGGGGGTATGAGGCTGTCGTCCATCGTCTTGCTCCTTCGTCCCAAGAACCGAACCACGAAAAGGGTGAACGCGGCGTTAACGCGCCGCGTCCCTGCGGCGAATGATCGCCTCCCTTGCGCGAAACCCGGCCCTTGGGCATAAGCGGGATCAACAGATGCTGGGAGACAGACATGATCGGACGCCTGAACCACGTCGCCATCGCGGTGCCGGATCTCGACGCTGCCGCCGCGCAGTATCGCGACACGCTCGGGGCGACCGTCCGGGACCCGCAGGATGAACCGGACCACGGCGTCACGGTGGTGTTCATCGACCTGCCCAACACCAAGATCGAGCTGCTCTATCCGCTGGGCGACGCCTCGCCCATCCAGGGATTTCTTGACAAGAACCCCTCGGGCGGCATCCACCACATGTGCTACGAGGTCGACGATATCATCGAGGCGCGTGACAGGCTCAAGGCGGACGGGGCCCGCGTGCTCGGCACCGGCGAGCCGAAGATCGGCGCGCATGGCAAGCCCGTTTTGTTTCTGCATCCGAAAGATTTCAACGGTTGCCTGATCGAATTGGAGCAGGTTTGATGTCCATCACCGCCGCCCTCGTCCTGTTCGTGGTGATCTGGTTCATGACCATGTTCATCGTCCTCCCGATCCAATTGCGCACGCAAGGTGAAGAGGGCGATGTCGTCCCCGGCACCCACCAAGGCGCGCCCTCGGATTTCAGGACCGGGCGCACCATGCTGATCACCACGCTGGTGGCCACCCCGATCTGGGCGGTGATCGCCGGGATCATCCTCTCCGGTGTCGTCACCATCGACATGCTGGACTGGCGCGGATACCTGGGCGAACGCACCCCGAATTGAGCGTCGGGGCAGCCCGGGTCCGCGCAGGTCCCACCGTGGAGACCCGCGTGGGGCAGCATGGCAGCCGTGGGCAGGTGTCGCCGATGGCTCTTGATCCGGGCATGTGGTTCCGGCCCGAAGCGAGCAGACAAACAAGCCGCGTCGTGCGTCCAGTGGCACCACCATCACGAAGGCGAGAAGCTTTCGTTCGTTATGGTCGACATGAACGGTCGCAATGCGCAGGAAGTTGCCGCTGCAAAACTGCAAACTATGGTCGCCCTTCAAGACGTGACCAGCCTTAGGCAGTCGCGGATTACCGGCCCAAGTCTTGTTTGCTCATGATGTTGACTGTATCTGGGTCAGAAGGAACACGAACCGATCATAAGGAGACTGAAATGAGGCTATCCGCCCCGAAGTTTATAGTGTTTATTATCTCACTCGTATTCGCCCTGATCGGCATATTGCCGCTTCTAGGTATTGCCATCCCATCTGTTGGTATCTCTACCGTTTGGGCGCTTGCCATCGGCTATGCGGTCCTAGCAGCAGGGGTTCTGTTCAAGGGCATCTAGACCCGCCACACCCAAGTAAATCTCTTCTTTCGCTGTCCAGACCTTGGTATTTCTTATATAAATCATAATGTTGATGCCTACGAAGGCGTGCTTCATGGATCACCGAGAGGGCGTGGGTTCTCATCGGCCTTACCCGTCGAATTCGACGATCCAGCCATGATTTCTCAAACTCCGCCTCTTACCAGTTCGCGACCCGCGCGGTGAAGGTCAGCTATCGCAGACTCGAGCCAAAGGCTGTGGGGACGCTTCCGGCTGGGAGCGTTCACTAGGTGCACATGCAGCGAACGACGGCGATGCGCAGGGAGGGGGCTTTGCAAAGTGTACCAATGCTGCGTAGTTTTGGCATCAAGAACTTAAAGGTTGTGAACGTGAAGAAAAACTCTTGGAGAAATGGCTTTGCTGTTGGATTGGTTGCGGGTGCAGGCGTATGCGTTCTATTGCTTCTAACCGTTTCCACCGTTCCAGTGGGTGGCTCGAACAGCACGAGCGACTGGTTGACCTCAATTTCATCCATTTTGTCCGTGTTGATCAGCGTGATCGCCGTGATT
>JAABTN010000022.1 GCA_011389895.1 Maritimibacter sp.
TCGATGTCCGAAATAACGCCTGCATCCTTGGACATGCCCTGGAAATACGGCGGGTTCTGGATATAGGTCGACTGCGGGGGCCAGTCATAGGTTTCGCCACCCGACACCTCGACGCTCTGCCATTTCTCGTCGCCCTTGAAGACATCGGCATATTTCGACCGGAACGCGTCGCGCGTGACGACTCTTTCGACCAGTTCCGCGATTTCCGCATCGGTCGGCCAGATGTCTTTCAGGTAGACATCCTTGCCCTCCGGCGTCTGCGCAATCGGGTCGTTTGCCATGTCGATGTTCATGTCACCCGACAGGGCATAGGCGACCACCAGCGGCGGGGAAGCGAGGTAATTGGCGCGCACGTCGGGCGAAATCCGGCCCTCGAAGTTGCGGTTGCCCGACAGCACCGAGGTGGCGATCAGGTCGTTGTCCGCGATTGCCTTGGAGATTTCCGGTTGCAGGGGCCCGGAGTTGCCGATGCAGGTGGTGCAACCGTAGCCGACGAGGTCAAAGCCGATCGCGTCGAGGTCTTCCTGAAGCTCCGCGCCTTCGAGATACTCGGTCACGACCTGGCTTCCCGGCGCGAGCGAGGTTTTCACCCATGGCTTGCGGTTCAGGCCAAGCGCACGCGCTTTGCGGGCCACGAGGCCAGCGCCGATCATCACGTAGGGGTTCGAAGTGTTGGTGCACGAGGTGATCGAGGCGATCACGACCGAGCCATCCTTGATCTCGTAATCCTCGCCATCGACCTTGGCCGATTTCCCGATCACCACCGGTCTCGTGGAAACGGGGCCTTCGTCGGCCATGTCTTGCGCGTCGCCCGAAATGTCCACGCCGCGGTAATCGGCCACAACGGTATCGAACGCCTCGGCGGCATTGGAAAGCGTCACGTAATCCTGCGGGCGCTTCGGGCCGGAGATGGCGGGCACGATGGTGGCCATGTCAAGCGCGAGGGTCGAGGTATAGACCGGGTCGTAATCCGGTCCACGCCAGAACCCGTTTTCTTTTGCATAGGCTTCGACCAGTGTGATGCGATCCTCGTCGCGCCCGGTCTGCCGCAGGTAGCGCAGGGTTTCATCATCAATCGGGAAGAAGCCACAGGTCGCCCCGTATTCAGGCGCCATGTTGGCAATCGTCGCGCGCTGGGCCAGCGGCAGGTTATCAAGCCCCGGGCCGTAGAATTCCACGAACTTGCCGACCACGCCATGTTCGCGCAGCATTTCGACGACCTTCAGCACGAGGTCGGTGCCAGTGGTGCCCTCGGTCATCGCGCCGGTGAGCTTGAACCCCACCACTTCGGGGATCAGCATCGAGATCGGCTGGCCAAGCATCGCGGCCTCGGCCTCGATCCCGCCCACGCCCCAGCCAAGAATGGCGGCGCCGTTGATCATCGTGGTGTGGCTGTCGGTCCCCACCAGCGTGTCGGGATAGGCGACCTCGTCCCCGTTCTGGTCGGTGTCGGTCCAGACCGTCTGGCCGAGGTATTCAAGGTTGACCTGGTGACAGATGCCGGTGCCCGGCGGCACCACGCGGAAATTCTCGAACGCGGTCTGGCCCCACTTGAGAAACTGGTAACGCTCCATGTTACGTTCGTATTCGCGGTCCACGTTCATCTGGAAAGCGCGCGGGTTGCCAAACTCGTCGATCATCACCGAGTGGTCGATCACAAGGTCGACGGGCACCAGCGGGTTGATCTTCTTGGCATCCCCCCCCAGCGCCTTGATCCCGTCGCGCATCGCGGCAAGATCGACCACGGCGGGAACCCCGGTGAAATCCTGCATCAACACGCGCGCGGGGCGATAGGCGATTTCGCGGGGGTTCTTGCCGCCCTGGTCGGCCCAGTCGGAGAACGCCTTGATGTCGTCGACCGAGACGGTGAAACCGCCATCTTCGAAGCGCAGCATGTTTTCCAGCACGACCTTGAGCGAAGCGGGGAGCTTTGAGAACGTGCCCAGCCCCGCCTTCTCGGCGGCAGGGATCGAGTAATAGGCGACGCTGGCACCTCCGGCGGTGAGCGTCTTACGGGTCTTGGACGTGTCCTGTCCGACGACGATAGGCATGTCTGGCTCCTCTGCTGGACGATACGGTTGCCCTGCATTTGCCCGGTCTGGCCGGTTCATGCAAGGGGGGAGGGTGGATTTCGGTATACTATTGCACACATTTAGGGGGGCACGAAAGCCCGCACCGGGACACGAGCGTTGCATTCCCTCTCAAAACCTTGATTGGCGGGTGACGGGGGGGTCGTCTAAACCGGGATGCACCAAGCAAAGGAACGGCTTCATGAAATCTTGGATCGGGGCAGGGCTGTTGTTCGCTGTCGGATTGGCGATGGGCCCGGCACTTGCGCGCGAGAAGCCTGTTGTCCTCGTGGAATTGTTCACCTCTCAGGGGTGTTCCTCCTGCCCACCCGCAGATGCGCTGATTGCCGAGCTTGCCGGGCGCGACGATGTTCTGCCGCTCGCGCTGCACGTGGATTACTGGGACTATATCGGCTGGAAAGACAGCTTTGCGCGCCCCGAACACACCGTGCGGCAAAAGGGCTATGCCCATGTGGCCGGGGCGGCCACGATCTATACCCCGCAGATGGTCGTCGGTGGCATGGATCACGTGGTCGGGTTCAAGCCCATGAAGCTTGCCGACCTGATGCGCGCGCATGAGGTCGGGCTTGCCGATGTGGTGGTCGAGGCCGTGCATGACGGCGACAACATGCAAATCACCTGTGTCGTGGAACCGGGCGTTGAGGTGCCGTCGACGATCCTGGTCGACATCGTGCACTACGTTCCGAGCGAGGTGGTCGAGATCAAGCATGGCGAGAACGCGGGCGAGACGATCACCTATGCCAACATCGTGCGCCACTGGGACCGCTTGGCCAAATGGGATGGGAAAGAGGCGCTGGTGCTGGACCAGGTCGAAACCGAAGCTGGCCTGTCGCGCGCGCTGATCTTGCAAGAACCGGGACCGGGCCGGGTGCTGGCCGCCTACAAGCTGGACTAAGCCCGGCTGGTGACGCGTTCGCGGTGCCAGACATAAATCCCGGCAGCGACGATGATGGCAGCCCCGATCCATGTCGCGGCATCGGGGAATTCGTCGAACACCACCATCCCCCAGAAGGCCGCGATCAAGAGGCCGACATAGGAAAACGGCGCGACCGCCCCGGCTTCCGCGAAGCTCACCGCGCGGATCAGGAAGAACTGGCCCAATGATCCGGCGACCCCGATGAGCACCATGTAGAACACGGTCATCGGCGTCGGGGTGGACCAGAAGAACGGGACCGCGATGCTGGTTGCGAGCGCGCCCAGAAGCGCGGCGTAAAACAGCGACGTGCGCGGGTCTTCATCGTGGCCAACCCGCCGGGTGATCAGCACGAAACTGGCGAACCCGGCGGCGGCGATCAGCGGCAGGATCGCGGCGGGCGAGAAGACATCGGAGCCCGGGCGAATGATGATCAACGCGCCGATCAGCGCGGCGGCAATGCCAAAGGCCCGGCGCGCCCCGAACGTCTCACCCAGAAGGAAGGCACCGCCCAAAGTGATCAGCACCGGGTTGAGATCCATGATCGCCGTCGCCTCGGCAAGCCCGAGCTTGGTCAATGATATGAAAAACAGCGTCGTCCCCAAGAGCAGGAAGGCCGAGCGCGCGAATTGCAGCTTGGGATAGCGCGTGCGCGCGATGGTCGCGAGACTGGGCAGGAAAATCGCCGTGACCAGCGCGGTTTGCCCGGCATAGCGCGCCCAGATCGCCATGGCGATGTGCACATCCTGGGCCACGAGCTTTGCGAGGAAATCCATCGTCGCCATGAAAAAAATCCCCGCCATGTAGAAGAGGATTCCCTTGGTCGGGTTCTGGCCCGGAATTTTGATCACTGCGCCCATCGCGAGACCATAGGCGGGGTCATCGGGATTGGCAATTTGACCGTTCGGTTAAATGGAAAATTATTGTCATGGGGGCGGTTTGCCTATGCCTCGTCCCCGACGATCAACAAGATCTCGCCCGCGCCTTCGAGATCGCGAACGGCGGTGATGATGGTGTTCATCGCCGCCTCGGCATCCTTGGGTTTGACCGTGCCGAGGTTGGTCATCTCGTCGCGGATCTGGTCGGCCATCCGTTTGGACAGCGCCGACAGGATGAAGTCGGCGACCGGTTCGAGCGGGCCTGTGGCCCCGGCCAGTGCCGTGATCAGAACCGCCTGATCCACATCGCGCATGATCTTCGGGATGTCGCGGGGGTCGATGCGTTCGGGGATATTGGCGAAGGTGAAGATGGCGCGCCGCACCTCTTCCGCAAATCCTGCGTCATCCTCGTCCAGCCCCGTCAGCACCTCGTCCCGCGTGGCGCCGGGGGCGAAATTAAGGATCGCGCCAACCCGCTCCACCGGCTCTTCGTCGAAAGCGCGCGGGGGCTGTGCGGCGATCCGGTCCACGACCGCGCGTCCGATCCGGTCGACCACCTCCGGCTCGATCCCACCGGTGAGCGATATGGCATAGGCGAGCTTGCGGGCCCGAGGCCCGGGGATCTGCCCCAAAAGCGCCGCTGAAGTCGCGACCTTGAGCTTTGACAGGACGACCGCAGCAACCTCGTCGCTTTCTTCTTCAAGGATCGGCAGCATGAGGCTGGGGTCCATCCCGGCGATCGTGGCCCAGGGGTCGGCAGAGCTGGAAAACCCTTGTGCCTTTCGGATGCGGGCGGCGGTGTCGGCCCCGATGGTGCCGTCCAGCAGGCTTAGAGCGCCCTCTAGCCCGCCGGGAAACGACAGGCCGACCGCCTCGATCTCATCCACGAATTCATCCACCACGGATTTGAGCGTGGCACGATCCACGAAGCGCATGGAGGACATCTGGTGGGCCAGCTCGGTCTGCACCGTTTCGGGCAGGTCCGAGAGCTTGAGCGCGACCCCTTCGGACAACAACAGGCGCACGATGATCGCCGCCTTCTGTTTTCGGCTCAGCCGCTTCGCCCGGCCCGCAGGCACGTCACACCCGTCGCCGACAGACATGTCGGCAAGCTCCGGCAGATTGCCGGACGTTTCGAATTTCGTGAGCGCGTCCGACACGCAACCCTCCGGCCATGACCCCAATAGAGGGAGTTTGGCAGGGGGCCGTTAACAGGCGCCTAACAGGCACCGTGCATTGCGCGAAAAACACGCGGTGCGCCGGGGTGTGTGGTGTGGTGTCGCGTCAGCCGGTGACGGTTTCGACGCAGGCCGACTTTGTATCATCCCACTTGTAGCCGTCCTTGCAGGACATGGCGGCGGTGTCATGGGCCGGGCAGGCCATCGCAACCGCGGGAAATAGCGCGAGCGCGGCGGCGGTCAAAAGGGTCTTTGCATTCATGATCATTGTCTCCGTGAAGCCGTTAATCCGCCAAGGATAGCACGAAACTTGCGCCGATCCGGTCACAGAATTGCGAGCCACCCGGTCACGTCGTGGTGCCGAACACCCGTTCAAAGATCGTATCCACGTGCTTGGTGTGATAGCCCATGTCGAATTTCGCCCGGATACCCTCTTCGCCAAGGGCGGCGACCACGGCGTCATCGGCCATCAGAAGCTCTTGGAAATCCAGCCGTTCCTCCCACACCTTAAGCGCATTTCGCTGCACCATCGCATAAGCATCTTCGCGCGACACCCCGGCTTGCGTCAGCGCGAGCAACACCCGCTGGCTCATCACCAGCCCGGGAAATTTGTTCATGTTCTCCAGCATGTTGTCCGGGAAAATCAGCATCTTCTCGATCACGCCGGTCAACCGGTGCAGCGCGAAATCAAGCGTCACGGTCGCATCCGGGCCGATCCCGCGCTCGACCGAGGAATGTGAAATGTCGCGCTCATGCCAAAGCGCCACGTTCTCCATCGCGGGCACCACCGTCATGCGCACGAGGCGGGCAAGCCCGGTGAGGTTCTCGGTCAGGACCGGGTTTTTCTTGTGCGGCATCGCTGATGAGCCTTTCTGGCCCATCGAGAAGAACTCGGCCCCCTCCAACACCTCGGTGCGCTGCATGTGGCGTATCTCGATCGCGATGTTTTCGATCGACGAGGCGATGACACCCAGCGTGGCAAAAAACATCGCGTGGCGGTCGCGCGGGATCACCTGTGTCGAAATCGGCTCGGGCTTGAGCCCCAGCTTGGCACAGACGTGCTCTTCGACGCCCGGGTCGATGTTGGCAAAGGTGCCGACCGCGCCCGAGATTGCGCCGGTCGCGACCTCGTCGCGCGCCGCAAAAAGGCGCGCTCGGTTTCGGTCCATCTCGGCATAGAACCGCGCGAAGGTAAGCCCCATGGTCGTCGGCTCGGCATGAATGCCGTGCGAACGCCCGACGCGCACGGTCATCTTGTGCTCCATCGCGCGCGTCTTCAAAGCGGCCAGCAGCGCGTCAAGATCGGCGATCAGGATGTCGGCGGCGCGCACAAGCTGCACGTTCAGACAGGTGTCGAGCACATCCGAGGACGTCATGCCCTGATGCACGAAACGGGCTTCGTCGCTGCCGACATGCTCGGCCAGATGGGTGAGAAAGGCGATCACGTCATGCTTGGTCACCGCCTCGATTTCGTCGATCCGGGCCACGTCGAACTCGACATCCTTCGCGGTCCAGACCGCCTCGGCGTTCACACGCGGGATCACGCCAAGATCGGCCTGCGCGTCACAGGCATGCGCCTCGATCTCGTACCAGATCTTGAACTTGGTGGCGGGTTCCCAGATGTCGGTCATCTCTTTGCGGGCATAGCGCGGGATCATGAGGCTTCGGCCTTTCGGTTTGTGGCAGGATCGCGCGCGTCATAGACTGATCCGGGCAAGGGAACAAGCGAGGCTGACGTGCGCAGGTTGTGGGAGTTCGAGGGGCGCTGGCGGATCACGCGGAAAATCGACGACCGCGCCGCGGGCCGGGCGGGGTGGTTCGAGGGCACGGTGCTGTTTACCGCCGAGGCTGCCGGTCTCCGGTATCACGAGGCGGGCGAGCTTGCGATGGACGGTGCCCCGGTGATGGCCGCGTCGCGCGATTACCTGTGGCGCGAAGACGACGCGGGGATCGCGGTCTATTTCGAAGATGGGCGGTTTTTCCACCGGATCGGGCCCCGCGCCGATCATTGGTGCGATCCTGACCAGTATGACGTGAGCTATGATTTCACCGATTGGCCCGATTGGCGCACGATTTGGGCGGTGCAGGGGCCGCGCAAGGATTACCTTATGGAGAGCCTGTATTTCCGGATCGCGCCATAGTGGCCCGGCTTTAAAAAATAGGGGCCTGCCCGGGGGCTCAAGCCGATTGTGGGCGGTTTCTGCGGCCCCGATCCCCACGATGGCTTGCGCAACCGTTGCCCCTGCGGCAAAAAGGCCGGGATCAAGACCAATCCAGAAGGGGATAGACCCATGGCGACGACAATGAACGACAAGGTGCTGGGCGAAGTGTTCGGCCCAAGTGAAGGCACCGCGAAACTCACCAAGGACGTGGCGCTGGTCGCCGCAGGGATTACGGTGATGATCGTGGCCGCGAATATCCGAGTGCCGATGTGGCCGGTGCCGATCACGATGCAAACTTTTGGCGCGCTCACCGTGGGGGCTGTTTTGGGTCTGCGTCTGGGTCTGTTCGCCATGCTCGGTTATCTCGTTCTCGGCATGGTCGGGTTTCAGGTCTTCACCGGCGACAGCGCCGGTCTGGCTTACATGGCGGGGCCGACCGGGGGGTATCTCGTGGGCTTCGCGGCGGCTGCCGGTGTGATGGGGTATCTCGCCCGCCGCGGCTGGGACCGTTCGTTTGGCAAGATGGCGCTTGCCATGCTGATCGGCAATCTGGTGATCTACGCCTTCGGCATGCCGTGGATGGCCTACCTGTTCCTCGCGGAAAACGGCGCGGCCTGGGTGTTTCAATACGGGATGGGCAACTTCCTGATCGGTGACGCGCTGAAACTGGTTCTGGCCGCGTTGGTCGTGCCGGGCCTTTGGAAGCTGGTCGGCTCAAAGTAAGCCGACCTCCAAGCACGGATTGAATGCGGAAAGGCGCGAAGCGGGGCTTCGCGCCTTTTTCATGCCCTGTCGGGACTTATTGTTTGGTTGCCCGAGGTGGGAGCGGATCAGAAGCCTTCGCCGCCACCCTGCTGTTGCCACGGTTGCACGAGGTTGCCAAAGCGCGTGAAGCGGCCCTCGAAGCTTAGCTCGACCGATCCGATTGGACCATGGCGCTGCTTGCCGATGATCACCTCGGCCCGGCCATGCAGCCGGTCCATGCGCTCCTGCCAGGCCGCCATTTCGTCCAGTCGGTCGTCTGACGGTTTTTCGCGCTCCACGTAATATTCTTCGCGGAACACGAACATGACCACGTCCGAATCCTGCTCGATCGACCCCGATTCACGCAGGTCTGACAGTTGCGGGCGCTTATCCTCGCGGTTCTCCACCTGTCGCGACAATTGCGACAAGGCCACCACGGGGATGTTCAATTCCTTCGCGATTGCCTTCAGCCCCATGGAAATCTCGGCGATCTCGTTGACCCGGTTCTCGGCGGTGCCGCGCACCAGCTGGAGGTAATCGACAAAGAGAACGTCAAGACCGTGTTCGCGCTTGAGCCGCCGGGCCCGCGCGGCCAGTTGCGCAATGGGCAGCGCCGGGGTGTCGTCAATGTAGAGCGGGCAGGCTTCGAGCGCCTTGGCGGCATCGGCGAAACGCCGAAACTCGGCCTCGGTCATGTCGCCGCGCCGGATCTGGTCCGAGGGCACTTCGGAGGCTTCCGACAGGATCCGTGCGGCAAGCTGTTCTGCCGACATCTCTAACGAATAGAACCCGACAACGCCGCCGTTCACCGCGCCTTCCGATCCATCCGGAAGCTTGCCCTTCTTGTAAGCCTTGGCGATGTTGAAGGCGATGTTGGTCGCGAGCGAGGTTTTGCCCATCGACGGGCGACCGGCGAGGATCAGGAGGTCCGAGCGGTGCAGACCACCGAGCTTCTTGTCCATGTCGGTAAGACCGGTCGAGACCCCCGCAAGCCCGCCATCGCGGGCATAGGCCGCCGAGGCCACCGTCACGGCATCCGTCACCGCCTGAAGAAAGCTCTGGAACCCGGTGTTCGACTGCCCGGTTTCGGCCAATTGGTAGAGCGTCTGCTCTGCCGCCACGATCTGTTCCACCGGCGGCTCGTCCTCGGCAAAGGATTTCGCCCGCGCGGCAATATCGGCGCCAAGGCGGATCAGCTCGCGCCGCTGGTGCATGTCGTAGATCAACTGCGCGTAATCGCGCGCGGCAAAGGCCGAGATCGCGGCCCCGGCGAGACGGGCGAGGTATTGGGGACCGCCCAGCTCTTTCAGCCCCTCGTCGTCTTCCATGAAAGCCTTGATCGTCACCGGCGACGCCAGCGCGTTCTTCGAGATGCGCTGCTCCGCGATCCGGTAGATGCGCGCATGCACCGGCTCATAGAAATGGTCCGCCTTCACGATCTGCGCGATCCGGTCGTAGACCTCGTTGTTGGTCAGGATCGCGCCGAGAAGCTGTTGCTCCGCCTCGATGTTGTGCGGCATGTCATCGGCGATATCGTCCGATTTGGCCTCGCCCTCGGGCGTGCCGTCGATCTTGGTGTGCTCGTTCATGATGGTTCCCAAAGTGCCTGCCGGGTTTAGCGGTCAGGGCCGGGTGGGTGCAATCTTGATATTCCTGTGGATAGGCTGTGCATAAGCCGAAGCCTACCATATCTTGCGGCGGTTTGGGCGGGTATCTCAGGATATGGCGAAAACTTGCGGATAACGCGCTGTTCGCTCAGGCGTCTTTTTTTGCATCCTGCCAGCCGCGCGGATCGTTGAGGAAGGCTTCGACCTCGGCCAGCGCGGCGGTGCTGAACACGCCTTGTGCTTTGGCTTCGGCGAGCACGTCCCACCACGTGCACAGCGCGTGAAGCTGAACCCCATGATCCCCAAGGGTTTTCTCGGTCTCGGGGAAAATCCCGTAGTAAAAGATCACCGCCGTATGACCACAGGTCGCGCCGGTGTCGCGAATCGCATCGACGAAAGACAGCTTCGATCCGCCATCGGTGGTCAGGTCTTCGACCAGCAACACACGCTCGCCCTCGGCCATGTCGCCCTCGATCCGGGCGTTGCGTCCATACCCCTTGGGCTTCTTGCGCACGTAGGTCATCGGCAGGCCCAATCGTTCGGCCACGAGCGCGGCAAAGGGTATACCGGCGGTTTCACCCCCCGCGATGTTGTCAAAGGCTTCAAAGCCCGCCTCGCGCATCACCGTCACCGCCATGAAATCCATCAGCGTGGCGCGGATACGGGGGTATGAGATCAGCTTGCGACAGTCGATATAGGTCGGCGACGGCAGGCCGGAGGCGAGGATGAAGGGATCTTCGGGGCGGAAATTCACCGCGCCGATTTCCAAGAGCATGCGCGCCGTCAAGCGGGCGATCTCGCGCGTGTCGGGGTAGGACGAAGGGGTCATGCGAGGCTCCTGAAGTTAGCTGACGGACCAGTGCAGGGGAAAGCCGGGGTCGAACACGGTGACGAGGTCCGCCGCGCCTTCGATCTTGGCCGGGTAGTCGACGGGATCGCCCTTGGTCAGCGTCAGGGTCTCGTCGCTGACAGGCAGGCCATAGAACGCCGGGCCGTTGCGCGACGCGAAGGCCTCGAGCCGGTCGAGAGCCCCGGCTGCCTCGAACACTTCGGCCAAGCAGGACATCGTGTTTGTGGCGGAAAAGACCCCGGCACAGCCGCAGGCCTGTTCTTTCAGCGCATCCGTATGTGGGGCGCTGTCGGTTCCGAGAAAGAACGACGCCTCACCCGAGGTTGCGGCGTCGACCAGCGCAAGGCGATGGGTCTCGCGTTTGGCGACCGGCAGGCAGTAGTAATGCGGCCTGATCCCGCCGACGAGGATATGGTTGCGGTTAATGATCAGGTGATGGGTGGTGATCGTCCCACCGATGGTGTCGCCGCCGTCGCGCACGTAGTCGACGCCATCCTGCGTGGTGATATGTTCCATCACCACGCGAAGGTGCGGGTGGCGCCTGCGCAGCGGGTCGAGGACGGTGTCAATGAACACGGCCTCGCGGTCAAAGATATCCACGTCCGGCGTCGTGACCTCGCCATGAACGCACATCGGCAGGCCGATCTCGGCCATGGTATCGAGCACAGCCGTGATCTTGTCGAAATCGGTCACGCCGGAGGCGGAATTGGTGGTGGCCCCGGCGGGGTAAAGTTTTACCGCCCTGATCAGCCCGCTTTGGGCGGCGGCGCGCACATCGGCCGGGTCGGTGTCTTCGGTCATGTAAAGCGTCATGAGCGGCTCGAACCGCATGTCTGCGGGCAGGGCGGCCATGATCCGGTCACGGTAGGCCGCCGCATCCGCGCCCGTCACCACCGGGGGCACGAGGTTGGGCATGACGATGGCCCGACCGAAATGACGGGCGGTTTCGGGCAGGACGGCTTCCATCATCGCACCGTCGCGCAGATGCAGGTGCCAGTCGTCGGGGCGGCGGATCGTGAGGCTTTGTGTCATCGGGATCGGATTTAACCCGGGGCGTGCGGGAGGGCTAGGGGGAATTGTCCCGCTGTGCCGCCCTTTGGCCAAAGCCGATCAACCGTTTCGCGGCCTCAAGCGACAGGGGCCGGGCCGGCGGTGCCATCAGGAGCCTGCCAAACAGCGCCCGGTTCGGTTCTTCCATCATCAGCGCGTCAAACCGCTGCTTTCGCCATTCCACCGCCGCGCCGTGCAACTCGGCCAGCGGTGCATCGGCCATCAGCCGGGACAAGACCGGGTCGCGCAGGGCGTCGGATTGGCGGATCGAGGTGTCTTCTTCGGCGACCCAGTTGCGCTCGGTCCAATAATCCAGCCCCAAGGCCTCGCCCTCGTGCACCGCCCGCCCCCGGTCGCGTTTGACGATATAGCTTTCCATCGCGCCCAGCGGGTAATGATTGAGCTGCACCAATCCGTAGTTGGGTCGCCCATAGGGTGAAAAGATCACGGATTTGCGAAAGCGCGCCCCAAGCTCGCGCCCCTCGCCATCGAACCAGCGCGCGCGTTCGACTTTGTCGGTCACCGGGCTGCGCGGGCGGTGGACGCCGAGTTTTCGGTAGGTGCCGGTGTTGCGATAGAGTGTCTTGAACATGCTGGCACGCCACGGCCAATACAGGATCTCGGGCGCGGCCCGGGTGAATTGCGCGCTGATCGGCGCATCCCGAAACGCGACCGTTCCGCCGTTGCCGAAAAGTCGCCATGTCAACGTGATCGCGTCCGCTTCGGGCAGGGCGCGGGTCAGGGCGCCCAGCGTGTGATCGCCGGTGTGAATGTTGACGAACTCGTCCACGTCGATGGCACAAAGCCAGTCGGCCTCGCGCACCGCCGGATGGGCGTCGGCCAGCTTCAGCCCGGTGAACTGAATGCCGCCCGCGTCATAGGGCCCGGGGTTGCGCAGATGATGCACCGGCGCAATCTCGGCCAGACGGTCGAGCATCAAATCCGTGCCGTCATCGCAATCGTTGGACAGCACCACGAGATCGGTGAACCCGATGGCCAGATGATGCGCCACCCACTCGATCAGGAACGCGCCTTCGTTTCGAACCGTCAGGACGGCGGTTGCGCGCATTACCAGTCCTTCTTGAACACCACGACCTTGCCATGGCTGGCTTTCGGAAAATAGGTCAGGCCTGCCTTGTGCATGGCCTCGAACACGCCGCGCGTGCCCGCCTCGCCGATCCATTGGGGGTGAATCTCGATCACCGCCATACGAAGCCCGGAGAGCTTCGCCTTGTCAAAAAGCCCCGCTTCGCCGCCCTCGATGTCACAGACCAGCACGTTGGGTTTCACCTGTCCCAACACGGTGTTGATGTTGAACACGTCGACCTCGTGGGTGGCGGTCACCGGGCTTATGATCGTCCGAGGATTCTCTTCCATCGACGAGGTCAGCACATTTTCGCGCTGGTAGAAGGTCGCCTTGCCCTTTTTCGCGCCGACGATGCCTTGGTGAACGGTGACATTTTCGATCCCGTTCAGCGCATGCACTTCTTTCATGTAGGGGACGAGATCCGGGTTGGGCTCGTAGACATGGACATGATCGGCTTTGCAGCTCTTTGCCATGACCGAGGACATGAAGCCGATCCCGCCGCCAAGCTCCAACACGGTGTCGCCGGGTTTGACTTGGGGGCGCACCGCCTCCGCTTCGATCCGTTCGTAATTGCGCCGCCTCAACTTCCGGCGGATAACCGGGTTCAGAATGCTTTCGTTGTCGGGGAACCTGATCCCCCGGCATCGGATGATGCCGGGTTCATTCGTCTCGGTGTTGTCCGGTGATCGCTTCGTTCGAACCGTGATGGTCCGATCTTGTGCAAGTGCCATGGTTTCGCTCCTGTCCATCTTGCCCGTGGTTCCCCCCATCAACTTTCCATATCGAGCGCGAGGGCAAAGGCGACGCGCTCCATTTCCGTCAGCTTGGTCTTCAGCGCCTGCTCGAACAGGTCGCTGAATTCCGGCGTGTTGTGCAATTCCTCGGCTTTCGCCTTGTGCCAGGCAAAGCCCGCCTCGTGCAGCCGCCGGACCTCAGGGTCTTCGAGCAGCCGCGCCATCTCGGCCCGCACCCGCGGCACGTTGCGCTTGATGGTGACGTCGGTGTTGCCGCCCCAATCCATGCGCACCCAGTAATTGATGCCGATGGAGCGATCCACGTGGAGCGCGCGCCCGCGCTGGCGCTTGATCAGGAAGCTTTCTGCCGACCGCAGCGCGTAGTGGTTGAGCTGCAAAAGATCATAGCCGATGGTCTTGAGATCTGAACGCCAGCCATTGTCCTTGTATTTCTCGCCCATCACCTGTCCCGACCCGTTGACCCATTGCACGGCGTCGCGGTGGCCTTCGTCCAGCTTGTTGGGCCGGTGGCAGGACAGTTTCTCGTAAGCCCCGATGTTCTTCGTCATCGTCTTGAACCCCCAGGCGGTGTGGGGTTTGGGGCAGTATTTCGGGGCCGCGTCATCGAATTGCGCGATCACAAGGTCATCGCACAACCGGGTCACGCCGTTATGGCCGAACAGCCGCCATGTCATCGCGACATTGGTGGCATCGGGCACCCGTTCGAGAAAATCGGACAGCATGCCGTTGCCGCAGCGGACATTGATGAATTCATCCACGTCAATGTGGATCAACCAATCGGCGTTCTCGATCACCGGCTCTTTCAGCGCCTTGTTCAGCGCGTGTTGTTGCGGTGAATTGCCCTTCCATTCGGTGTTGTCGCGGTGCTGGAGAATGCCCATCTCCTGCAACCGGTTCAAAAGCGCATCGGTGCCATCGGTGCAATCGTTGGTGTAGATCAGGAAATCGTCGATCCCGATCATGCGGTGATAGGCGACCCATTCAAGGATATAGGGCGCTTCGTTCTTCATGCAGCCGACGATGACATTGCCCGACCGGCCCTTGGGCAAGTCGCGTGGCGGCACTTCGGTGAAGGCCGCGGCGATCTCTTCCTCGTTGACCCGCCCCAGCTTGTTGTGCGGCGCGAAGCGCCCCGTGCGCAGGTGGTGGAAATTCTCCTTGGCGCGGGGTGACAAAAGCGCCTCGGCCACCGGCGACAGGGCGGCCTCGTGTGCCGGGGCGCCGCCGTTGGCGCGCGCCTGCGCGGCCTCTTCCCGTTTGCGACGGACCTCGGCGGTGACCATGTCGATGCGGGGCAGGGCGGCGGCGGCATATTGCGACGCACGAAACCCCATGGTCGGGGTCGCCTCGACCCAAGGCGCGCTTGGCGGCGGCGCGGCCAGCGCGGTTTCGGTGTCGGGGAAACGCGCTGTGACGCTGGCAAGGCCCGGGGCGAAATGATCGGACAGGGCCGACAGGCTACCGGGGTCGATCGGCGCGCCGGGCACCGAGACCTCGTCCATGAAGCGGCTCAAAAGCTGGCGCGGCACGATCCGGCCTTTCTCCATCAACCGCCCGAAGATGACATTCAGCGCCCGACCCCGTGCCAGCGTTTCGGCAGAGGGTTGCGTGGCGGGCTCCACCGGGTCGGCCTTGCCGATATTGCCCGGGAGTGAAAGCATCTCGGCGACCTCATCACTCGCGGTCTCCGAGGCGAAACGCACAGGGTCATACGGGCGAAAGCGCACCACGTCGGCGCCGAAGATACCGCCCCAAAGCTCATGCAGCGCGGCCAGGTCCAGCCAATGGGGCGGGGCCTGTATCTCGGGGAAATCCTGCGTCGCCGGCACGATCCGCGCCCAGGATTTAAGCGCGGCGGGACGCCAGCGCTCCGCATCGGCAAGCGCCAGCTCTTGTGTCAGCTCGGCACGCCGGCCATTCAGGATCTGTTCACCATAATGCGCCGCCAGCATCCGCGCCGGGGCATCGACATGGGCCAAAACCTCGATCTCGTCGGAGAGCGGTAGAAGCAGCGCGCGCAAGCGCCTGATCTCGCTCGAATTGGGCAGGGTGGATAGCTGGTGACACGACAGCAAAAGCACATCGGGCGCATGCCGCGTCACCTCGCCCCTCAGGTCTTCGCTGACCCGTTTGAAAAGCCTCGCCTGCGCGGCTTTCGGCCCGAACCCGCGCGCCGCGCGCAGGGGGTCGACATGTGTTGGTTCGCTCACCGCCATGTAAAGCTTGGTGTGGTTCTTGCGCGCCAGCCCCGAGACCAGCACACCGGCCTTGGCAAGCTGCCCGCGCTTGTCGTCCATCACATCTTGAAGCCGTTCGGCCCCGCACCCGGGCAGGCCGATATGCAAGACGATCCGCATCAGTGGCCCCCCGTGTCCTGCGTCTGATCGAACAGCGGCGTGTCATCATCGCTATAGCTTTCATCGGCATCGGCGGCCTTGTGGTTCTCGTTCGCGTTCGCCTTGCCCCACCACGGCAGATCGACGCCGGTAAAGGCCGAAATCTTCTCGGGCGCGCCCGGATCCGCGATGTCGAATTCAAGAAAATCATCAGCCCCGTCAAAGACATGGCGACAAAAGGTGATGTGACCTTCGATCCAGCGCTCGATCTCGCCCGGCTTGCCACCATGCCATTGCGGCAGGCCGGGGACATGGTTCTCCGGCAGCCGCCGCTTGCCAAGGTTGGACCAGCGCATGATGCTGTCGGTGTGTTTCACAGGGTCGCGGGCCGACAACAGGAACTTTGCCCCCGGGTGGTGCCTGCGGATCGCGTCGAGCAGGGCCCAATCGGTCTGCGGCCAGAAATTGCGCCCGCGCCGCACCACGGAAATCTCGGTGAAAGCATCACATCCGCTCATGTGTTGAAGCGGATCGCCACTGTCGAAATAGCCAAGATACATAAGCCGCCCGACGAAGCCGACCTTGGTTCCATCCGGCTTGCGATGCATCCAGTCCGCAACGCTTAATCCAGCGGCGGTGAACGCGGTCGCAAGCGTCGTGGTGCCGGATTTCGGCAGGCCGAGGTTGATGATCTTCGGTGCGCTCATGCAATGATCTCCAACAGCGCCTGTTCGGCCGGGCCAATCCGGGGCGCGTCACGCAACCGGTCGCGCAGCGCGGCAAAATCGGGGTCCTCCAGCAACGCATCGCGCCGCGCCCTGTGGGCGGCGACCGCCGCGTGGTGAAGCCGCGCGATCTCGGGGTCGCTCATGAGCCTGTCCATCTCGTCCCGAAGCCGGGGCAGGTACCGGTGGATCGAGGTATCTTCCCACGCCGGGTCATTGCGATCACGCCAATAGCTGTCATCAAAGGCACGGTTTTCCCGGTTCACATCGCCCCGGTCGTTTTTCACCAGATAGCTGTCGAGCGACCGCAAGGCGTAGTGGTTCAGGGTGGCAAACGCGCGTGCCCCCTTGGCGGGAAACTTCCGTTTGCGGTTCTTGTTCGCCGCAACGCGGAATTTCCACGGAACATCGCGCCCCGATCCGTCTGTCCAGGCCGGGCGTTCGGCTTTCTTGATCCCGCCTTTCATGAAGGGCCGATGGGCCCCGAAATACTGCACCGGGAAATCGGCGCGGGTCAGGGTCTTGACCTCTTGCGCCAGCTCGTCACACCAGATGTCGGGGTTATGGGACCGGGTGAATTGTTCGATCACCGGGCGGTCCTCGTATGCCTCGATCCCGTCGTTTGCAAAGAACTGAAACGTGACTGAAATCGCGGAGGGCGTGCCGCAGGCCGCGATCAACTCGGGGATCGTGCCATCGCCCACGTGGATGTTCAGAAACTCGTCCACATCCGCGATCCAGATCCAGTCGGCCTCGGTCACAACCGGCCTGCGCGCGGCGTGTTTCAAAGCCTCCATCTGGTAATTGCGCCCCTCGGCGGGGTTGGGAAGATGCTGGACGTGGCCCTGCTCGGCAAGCGCGTCCAGAAGCGCGTCCGTCCCGTCGCTGCAATCGTTGGAATAGAACAGGAAATCCGTCACGCCGATTTGCCGGTTGAACGCAATCCATTCGATCAGGAACGGGCCCTCGTTCTTCACACAGGTGACCGCCGTGATGCGCATTACCGCATCGCGCCCGACGATATGGGGTGTCGTTTCATCTGTCCGCCTGCTCGCTACCGCCGGATTGGCCCGGTCTGCACGTCGTTATTGGGGACAAATCTTTCAAAATTCCTGCCTTCCGTCAATCTTTACGCACGGGTCACGAAAAAATCATGCGCGGGCGGCAGTTAAGGCACGCGGTTTGGCGTGCTTCGGCTTGACCTTGTCGCAGACCCCATGCCCCATGGGTCCATCTTGGGCCCAATGGGAGGATCCGCATGCACGCAGTGCCTGACAGCATCGACGGGGTGGAAACCCTTTTGGCCCGCGAGGATTACGTGGTGGGCCGGTCGCTCGCCACCGTCACCTATCTCGCCCTGACCCTGGGTCGGCCCCTGTTTCTGGAAGGCGAGGCGGGGGTGGGCAAGACGGAACTTGCGAAAGCCCTGGCCGCCGCCCTGGGCCGCCGCCTGATCCGCCTGCAATGCTACGAGGGGCTGGATGCCGCCTCTGCCGTCTACGAATGGAACTTTCCCGCCCAGATGGTGGCGATCCGCACTGCGGAAGTGACCGAGGGCACGGACCGCGAAGCGCTGACGGATGAGCTTTTCTCGGACCGCTATCTCATTCGTCGTCCGCTGCTCGAAGCGATGTCGCCACAGCCGGGCGGTGCCCCCGTCCTGCTCATTGACGAGCTTGACCGGACAGATGAACCGTTCGAGGCGTTCCTGCTCGAAGCCCTGTCGGATTTCCAGGTCACGATCCCCGAGCTTGGCACGATCAAGGCCCCGGAACCACCGATCGTGATCCTGACCTCGAACCGCACGCGAGAAGTGCATGACGCGCTCAAACGACGGTGCTTGTACCACTGGGTCGATTACCCGACCTTTGAGCGCGAGATGGACATCCTCTCCGCCCGCGCCCCCGAAGCGTCTGAGACCCTGTCGCGCGAAATCATCGCCTTTGTTCAGCGCCTGCGCACCGAAGACCTGTTCAAGAAGCCGGGGGTGGCGGAAACCATCGACTGGGCCAAGTGCCTGCTGGCCCTCGACACCATCAACCTGTCGCCCGAGGTCATCGCCGACACGCTTGGCGCGATCCTGAAATACCAAGACGACATTCAGCGGCTGGCGGGGTCCGAGACGACCCGGATCCTCGAAGACAGCCGAAAGGCGCTTGAGGCCACATGACCCCTTCATCGTTTCACAAATACCTTGGTGGGGGTCCGGGGGAGGCAACGCCTCCCCCGGTTGGTCGGATTGGCGTGCGCCAATCCGAAACCTGAGATGGCACAACTTCCCGACATCGACCTGCCTGACAACCCGCGCCTCACGGCGAACATGACCCATTTTGCCCGCGCGCTCCGGGCGGCGGGGATGAAGGTCGGTCCGGGCCGGGTGATCGAGGCGACCCGCGCGGTGGCGGCGGCAGGATTTACCGATAAGACCGATTTCTACTGGACGCTGCACGCGGTCTTCGTCTCGCGCCCCGAGGAACGGCGCGTGTTTGCACAGGTGTTTCGCCTTTACTGGCGCGATCCGCGCTATCTAGAACACATGATGGCGCTGATGCTGCCCGCCGTGCGCGGGGTGCAGGAAGACCGGGCGGCGGCCCCGGCGGAAAAACGCGCCGCCGAAGCGCTGCTCGACGGGTTGGAGCCCGATCTGCCCGAGGGGCGTGACGAGGGCGACGGGGAGGAAGAGAGCGAGATCGAGATTGACGCCTCGCTCACCATGTCGGGCGAGGAACGTTTGCGCAGCCTCGATTTCGAGCAGATGTCGAATGCCGAGGTGGCCGAGGCCAAGCGCATGCTGGCGCGGCTCGCCCTGCCGGTGAAGCCGCTTCTGTCGCGCCGCACGCAGGCGGCGGTCCGGGGGGCCGCGCCGGATTGGCGGCGCAGTATGCGCGACGCGATGCGCCAAGGCGGCGAAATTCGCGACATCGCCACCAAGAAACGGCGCATCCGTTGGCCCAACCTCGTGGTCCTGTGCGACATATCGGGCTCGATGTCGTCCTACAGCCGCATGGTGCTTCATTTCCTGCACAGCGTCGCCAACCAGAAGGGCGCGGGCTGGGCGCGTGTGCATGGTTTCACCTTCGGAACCCGGTTGACCAATATCACCCGCCACCTTGCGACCCGTGATGTCGATGCGGCGCTGGCCGACGCCGGGGCCGAGGCGCAGGATTGGGAAGGCGGCACGCGGATCGGCGATTGCTTGCACAGCTTCAACCGGGACTGGTCGCGGCGGGTGCTGGGGCAGGGGGCGGTGGTTCTGATCATCACCGATGGGTTGGACCGCGACGACCCCGACCGGTTGGTGCGTGAAATGGAGCGTCTGCATCTCTCGGCGCGCCGGGTGATCTGGCTCAACCCGCTTCTGCGGTGGGAAGGGTTTGCGCCCAAGGCCGCTGGCATTCGCGCGATGCTCCCGCATGTCGACACGTTTCGCGCGGGCCACAACATCGCCTCGCTCGCGGGGTTGGCCGCGGCCCTGTCGCGCCCCGATGATCCGGGCGAGAAAACCCGCCTGATGAAGCTGCTTTAGCCGGGCCGCACCGGCGAGGCGGCCATGGCGCGGCGCGCCGTGCGGTGTAGCCGGGCCTCGCGCAGGATGGTGTAAAGCCCCGCCCCCACGATCAACGCCGCCCCCAACACGGTCGCCAGATCCGGCACCTCGGAGAAGACGAAGAAGGCAAAGAGGATGGCAAAGACCAGCCGGGTGTAGCGAAACGGGGTAACCGCGGGCACATCCCCGGTCTGCATCGCGCGCGTGAGCATGTAGTAGCCCACCATGCCCAGCCCCGTGGCCGCAACAATCAGCCCGGTATCGGCAAGATCGGGCAGGATGATCGGCGCCCCGAAAAGGCTCATGACAATCCCAGCGGGCACCGCCATGAAAAACCCCCAGCTCGACGTCTGGAACGGATGCACGCCGGTGGGCAGGCTTCGGGTCGCCACGTCGCGCACCGCAAGCCCGATGGCCGCGCCAAGACCCAAGAGCGCCTCAAGCCGGAAACTCTCCATCCCCGGGCGCAAGATCACCAATACGCCCACCAGCCCGATCCCGATCGCCATCCAGCGCCGCCAGCCGACGCTCATCCCGAGAAACAGGATCGCGCCGAGGTTCACAAAGAGCGGATTGGCCTGCAACAGCGCAGACAAGAGCCCGAGTGGCAGAACCATCAGGCCGATCACGAAACAGGTCGTGCCGATCAATTCACCGGCGTTTCGGATCAGGATCACGGGATGGAGAAACAGCTTCGAGACCGGCGAATGCCCGCTTCGGATCGCCAGAAGGCCGAAGACGAACGACCCCAACAGGCCGAGCATGATCAGCACTTCGCCCAGCGGCACGCGCTGTGTCACCAGTTTCACAAGAACATCCTCGCTGGCGAAAAACGCCATCGCGATGGTCATGAGCGCCGCGCCCCGCAGGTTGTCCATGGATCAAGTCTCCGGGGCCCCATGCCCCGCCGGTCTAGCTAGCGGTAACGCGCGCGGGGCGAAAGGGGGCGCGGTGAAAGTAGACCCTGCAAATTTGCACAGAGCGGCGGGCGGTCCGCTTCGGTCAATTCCGCCGCCTAGTCTTCGTCCTCGAAAGCCTCCGCCATATCGCACAAGGCCGCCACCGTGTTGAGGTTGCGGGCCGTGGCGGGCACCCCAAGCGCGCGCTCCACATTTGCTGCGAGCTTTGATCGCCCGATCCCCTCCGGGGCGTGCAGCATGAAAAACCGGCCCTGCAGCACAAACCGTTCGCCCGGGCCGGCCAGCTCTTGCAACTGCCCGAGGTCCGGGGCGGGCGGCGGGTTGGCGCAGACCCAGATATGCCCGGTCTTGGGGTCTTCGATCGCCGCGTTGAAGGGAAACTCAGCCCGCGCCGCGCGCAGGTCGCAGGCTTCGATCAAGGTCACGCGGGGGCGAAACCCCTGTCGTTCAAGGATTTCGCGCTCAAGCAGATCGGTGAACTCATCCCGGTCGAGCACCGCCGAGAACACCGCGTTGCCGGATTGGATATAGGTGCGCGCCCCCGTCGCCCCGAGCTTTGCCAACATGCGCTTGAGCTCGGTCATGGGCAGCTTGTTCTTGCCGCCCACGTTGATGCCGCGCAAGAGACAGACCCAGACCGTCATACCACCAACTTGCCTTCCATCACCCGGACGGCGTTGCCGGTGACGGTGACCGCCGGCCCACGGGCCGAAACCTCGATACAGGACGGGCGGCCCATGTCGTGCCCCTGATGCACGGTCAGCTCCAGAAGGCCGCCCTCTGCCAGAAGGGCCGCGAGCGTCGCGGCGGCGGACCCGGTCGCCGGGTCTTCGGGGATATTGTCAAGCGGCGCGAAGACGCGAATGTCGATCCGCGCGCCCTGCCGGACATAGGCGCATTGCGCAAAATCCAGCCCTTGGGGATATAGCGCTGCCCCCTTGCGAAAGGCCGCCACATCGGGCACGAGGTCGGACAGTGCCGCGCGATCGGTCAGCTCGGTGAACGTGAACCCGAGGCCAAGGCTTGCCATGACCGGCGGGCGCGCCAGCGTCGTCTCCGGCGTGCCAAGGGCGCGGGCGACCAGCGCGGGTTCGGGATGATCGAGGATGTCACAGGCGCGCGTCGTGGTGAAGGACGCCCGCCCCCCGCTGGACCAGATGTCGAGATCACCAATGCCCAGCTCAACCACGAATTCCGGCCCCAGCCCGGCCTCGCCAAGCATCACCGCCGTGCCGATGGTCGGATGGCCCGCAAAGGGCACCTCCATCGTCGGCGTGAAAATGCGCAGTTTCGCGACCCCGCCCCGGTCGGGCGGATAGAGAAACACGGTCTCGGAATAATTGAACTCCCGCGCTATATCTTGCAGCTTGTCCTCCGGCAGATCGGTGGCATTGGGCACGATGGCAAGGGGGTTGCCGCCAAAGGGGCGATCCGTGAAGACATCGTAGACGAGGTAATCGGTCATGTTCTGCGCTCGCTTTTGCAGCCGTGCCGCGTGCCCCGTCGCGCGCCTATAAAGCCCACGGCGCGGGGCGGACGGGGCGGACAGGTTCACGTCAGTCTCGCATGATCTGTCGAAGATCGCCACGGGGGACGGGCACCCTGGGGGACGGTTTCATAACGGGGCGGGCGCGACGCGGCGATCTGGTTGACTTCGTCGCAATCGCAACGTTCTGTCGCCCCCATGGAAGAAAAACGCAATCTGGACAGTCTCGGGGTAGGATCGCTGATCGTGATCTCGCTTCTTTTGGGCCTCAACCACGTGGTCATCAAGATGGTGAACGACGGGCTTCAGCCGGTGTTCGCCGCCGGGCTCAGGTCATTCGGCGCGGCGTTCTGCGTCTGGCTCTGGCTTCGGTTTCGCGGTCAGCGGCTTGATTTCCGGCGCGAAACCATACCGGCGGGGGTGATCATCGGCCTGATCTTCTCGGTGGAATTCATCGGGCTTTTCGTGGCGCTCGATCTGACCAGCGTCACGCGCACCTCGGTCATTTTCTATTCCATGCCGGTCTGGACCGCGATCGCGGCGCATTTTTTCTTGCCGGGCGAACGGTTGACCCCGGTCAAACTCGTCGGTCTCACGCTTGCCTTCGGGGGCGTGGTCTGGGTCATCGCGGACCGCGATGCGGGGGTGGTCGGGACCGCCTCGGTCATCGGCGACCTCGCGGCCCTGATGGGGGCCCTTGGCTGGACCGGGCTGGCGATTTTTGCCCGCGTGAGCAAGCTCAACAAGACCAGCCCGGAGATGCAGATGTTCTGGCAGCTTTCGGTCTCGGGCCCGGTTCTGATCGCGGTGGCGTTCCTGTTCGGCCCATTCATCCGCGAGGTGACCGCATGGCATTGGGCGGGGCTTGGCTACCAGACCGTTTTCGTCGCGGCGGGCGCGTTTCTTGCGTGGTTCTGGCTTTTGAACAACTACAAGGCCTCGGCGGTGTCGTCCTTTGCCTTTCTCACGCCGGTGGTGTCGGTTGCCATGGGATGGCTCGTGCTGGGTGAGCCGATGTCAATCTCGATCGCGGTCAAGCTGGCGATGGTCGCGGGCGGGATCGTGTTGATCAACCGGGTTCCGCGACCCCGGCAGCAGCCAGCGGGATAAGGTCGACATCGGCCCAGATCGGCAGGTGATCGGACGCCATGCGCGCCAGCCGCGTGTCATGGACCCCGGCCCCGATAAGGGCGACATCTGCGCTGTGCGCCACGCGGTCAAGATGCCCGACCGGGCGCATCGTGGGATAGGAGGCGCCCGGCGCATGCAGATGAAAGGCATAGGCAAATTCTTCCATCCCGACGCGCCGGGACCATTCGTTGAAATCCCCAAGAATGACGGTCGGGTGCCCCTCTTTCGCAAGGTGACCGCGCAGCGCGCGTAATTGTTTGTGCCGGTTGCGTCGCATCAGGCCAAGGTGCACCCCGGCGATGGTCAGCCCATGGTCGATCTCGACCGTGACCGCGCCGCGCGGCTCCAGCGACGGAAGAACGTAGCGCGCCACTTTCGTCACCTCGTGGCCGCGCCGGACCAAGACCGCGTTGCCGTGAAACCCCAGCGACACATCGCTTTGGGCAAGATCGGCGGGAATGAAATCGGTTTCCGTGGCGATCAGGTCGCGCGGCAGCGCGCTGGGCCGGGGCCCCAATCGCCGGTCGGCCTCCTGCAACACCACGACATCCGCGCTGAGCGTGTTGATCACCTCGAGCACGCGGTGCGGATCGCGGCGCCGGTCGGTGCCCACGGCCTTGCGGATGTTGTAGCTTGCGATCTTCATGACAAAAGATATGGGGGAGCGCGCGCCGAGATTGAAGTGGCAGGCTGTCGCGCCTAAAATCAGGCATGTTCTGGCACGGGCAATCTTACGTCACCTACGCGATCTGGACGGTCCTCGCGGTCGCCATCGTCGTGGCGCTTGTGTTGGGCGATCTGCCCATCGCCTTCGTCGGGACCGTGACGCTGGGATTGACCATCGTGCCGCTGGCGATGGCCGAGCGCTTTCACCTCAAGATCCCGATCTATTTCTACGCCTACATGGTGGTGTTTCTCTTCGGCACGGTGTTTCTCGGGGAAGCCTATGATTTCTATACCCGTTTCTGGTGGTGGGATTTGGTGCTGCACGGCTCTTCGGCGGTGGGCTTCGGGATCATCGGCGTGGTCTTCACGCTGTTGATGTTCGAGGGCGACCGATACGCCGCGCCCCCCTTCGCGGTGGCCATCGTCGCCTTTTCCATCGCGCTGTCGATCGGCGCGTTGTGGGAGATTTTCGAATTCGCGATGGACCAACTGTTTGGCACGAACATGCAGAAATCCGGGCTCACCGACACGATGACCGACCTGATGGTCGACACGCTGGGCGCGGCCATCGGGGCGGCGACCGGGTGGGCCTATCTGCGCGGGCGGGACCGGCGCGGATTGCCGGGGGTCATCGCGGATTTCGTCAAAGGCAACAAGCGCCTTGTGCGGCGCAAGGGACACATGTTGCGTGAGGACGTCGAGGCGCAGGTTGATGAGCTGTCGTCGAAGGCCGACCGGCTCAAGCGTGATGCATCCGCGCCCAAGCCAGAGCCCAAGCCCAAATCCAAAGGGTGATCAGGTGCCGCAGAAGGTGCGCGCGACCCGTTCCTCGGGGGACGGGGCGGCGGCGAAATAGGCCGTGTCCGGCCCCTCGGCAAACGGGGTCGCCAGCGCCGCGTTCATGCGGTGGAACGGGGCGAAGTCGCCCTCGACCGCCGCGTTGATCATCTGTTCTACCCGGTGATTGCGCGGAATAATGGCCGGGTTCGCAGCTTTCATGACCGCCGATGCGTCGCCCGGATCACGCGCCAATCGAGCCTGCCATTTCTCGGCCCAGCTCGCCCAGGCACCGTCTTCAGATATCTCATCCGACGCATCAAGTTTATTCGCCAAATCCCTGAAAGTATTCGTAAAATCGGCCTGCGATGATGCCATACGGCTGAGCAACCCTTGGATCAGGTCGCTGTCCCCATCTTCTTCGGTGGTAAGCCCGATCTTGGCGCGGAAACGGCGCAGCCACGCGGCGCTGAAATGGTCAGGGAAAGCATGCAGGCGTTCCTCGGCAGCATCGATCGCCGCCTCTTGATCGCCCTCGATAAGCGGCAGGAGCGTGGTGGCCAGTTGCGCAAGGTTCCAGATACCCATGTTGGGCTGGTTGGCATAGGCATAGCGCCCCATCTGGTCGATCGAAGAAAACACCTTGTTGGGATTATAGGCGTCCATGAAGGCGCAGGGGCCATAGTCGATGGTCTCGCCCGAGATGGCCATGTTGTCGGTATTCATGACCCCGTGGATGAACCCGACCGACATCCATGCCGCGATCAATTCGGCCTGCGCAGCGGTCACGGCGGAAAGCAGATCGAGCGGGCCATCTGCATCCGGGTAATGGCGCTGGATCGCGTGTTCTGTCAGGGCGCGCAGAGCCTGCGTTTCGCCGCGTGCGGCAAAAACCTGAAACGTGCCCACGCGCAGGTGGCTTGCGGCCACGCGGGTGAGCACGGCACCGGGCCGGACCGCCTCGCGCAGCACCGCTTCGCCGGTGGTCGCGGCCCCGAGCGCGCGGGTCGTGGGAATGCCAAGCGCATGCATCGCCTCGGACACCACGTATTCACGCAACACCGGGCCAAGCCATGCGCGCCCGTCACCGCCACGCGAAAACGGCGTGCGCCCCGATCCCTTGAGCTGGATGTCGCGTCGTTGCGCCCGGGTATCAATGACTTCGCCCAAAAGCACCGCGCGCCCATCGCCAAGCTGGGGGACGAAATTGCCGAACTGGTGGCCGGCGTAGATCTGTGACAACGGATCGGCCCCCTCGGGCACCTCGTTGCCCGCCAGCACATCGGCGGAGAGGGCGGCGGGGTCGATACCAAGCTCGCGCGCCAGATCCGCGTTCACCGCGACCAGCCCGGGTTGGGCGACCGGCACGGGGGCCTGCCGCGCATAAAACTGCTCTGGAAGGCGGGCATAGGAATTGTCGAACCGGATCTGCATAGGCGTTAGGTAGGCAGCCTAGGGCAACCGTGCAAGCCGTTCGGTCAAAAGGGCAAAGAACCCATCCGCGTCGAGATCGCCCATGAAGGTGACATTGGGCGCCCGATTGGTCACGCCCCACCAATCCGCCACCGTCATGCCCAGCGTCAGGTCCGAACGGGTTTCGACCGCGACATTGACATGACGGCCCGAGAAAAGCTCCGGTTTGAGCAGGTAGGCGATGACCGTCGGATCATGCAGAGGCGCGCCGTCCGAGCCGTATTTCGCACGGTCGAACCGCTCGAAGAAATCGGTCATCTCGGCGGTGGCCACGCCCGCACCATTGCCAAGCGCGCGAAACGCCGCGTTGCGCGGCGCGGTGACAAGCGCCTTGTGCGTCACGTCGAGCGGCATGAAGGTCAGGGGCACGCCGGACCTGACCACGATATCTGCCGCTTCCGGATCGACGTAGATGTTGAACTCGGCCGCAGGGGTGATGTTGCCCACTTCGAAATAGGCCCCGCCCATCGCGATGATTTGCCCGATGCGCGGTATGATATCCGGGGCCTCGCCAAAAGCGGTGGCCAGGTTCGTGAGCGGGCCAAGGGTGCACAGCGTGACCTGTCCGGGCGGCGCGGCGCGCAGGGTCTCGATCAGGAATGCCACCGCGTGTCTCGGGTCCAGCGGCATGGTGGGGTCGGGCAGGCTGGGGCCATCCAACCCGGTGCGCCCGTGAACATGCTCGGCGGTGACAAGGTTGCGGCGCAGCGGCTGGTCACAGCCCGCGAAGACCGGCAAGTCCGCGCGCCCTGCCAGTTCACAGATGATGCGCGCGTTCTTCTGGGTCAGGTTCAGGGGCACGTTACCAGCGACGGTGGTGAGGCCAAGCACCTCCAACTCGGGCGACGCGAGGGCAAGAAGGATCGCTACCGCGTCATCCTGTCCGGGGTCCGTGTCGATGATGATTTTCTGTTTTTCCATAGTGCTTTACGCGGCGATATTGACCCAGATCGGCACGTGGTCCGACGGTTTTTCGCGGGCGCGCATCTCCTTGTCGATCTGGCAATCGGTCAAAAGGTCGGCGCATTGCGGAGACAACAGGAAATGGTCGATGCGAATCCCGTCGTTGCGCTGCCATGCGCCGCGCTGAAAATCCCAAAAGGTATATTGGTCCGTGGCCTGGCTGCGCGCACGGAAGGCGTCGGTAAGGCCGAGGTTCACCAACCTGCGAAACGCGTCCCGGCTTTCCGGCTGAAACAGCGCGTCGTCGCGCCACGCCTCGGGGCGCGCCGCATCCTCGACCTGCGGGATCACGTTGTAATCGCCCGCAACAAGGAACGGGTCTTCCGATGTCATCAGCGTTTCGACGTGGGCCTGCAAACGGGTCATCCAGCGCAGCTTGTAGGCAAACTTCTCGTCGCCCACCGGGTTGCCATTGGGCAGATACAGCCCACAGATGCGCACCGCTTGCAGGTCTCCGACCACGGTGGCCTCGATATAGCGGGCCTCTTCGTCGTCCCCCCCATCGCGCCCGGTGCCCTCGGCCTCCGGCAGGCCCCGCACCACGTCCTCAAGCGGGAATTTCGACAAAAGCGCGACCCCGTTGAAGGATTTCTGCCCATGGGTTTCGACATTGTAGCCCATATCCTCGAACGGCTCGCGGGGAAAGTTTTCGTCCATCGACTTGATCTCTTGCAAGATCACCACGTCGGGCTCGGCCTCTTTCAACCAATCGGTGACGGCGGGCAGACGGGCCTTGATGCCGTTGATGTTGTAGCTTGCGATCTTCATGCGGGCGCTCCCTCGTGGTCTTGGGGGGAGCCTAGTGCGCAGCCGGGGCGGGGGAAAGCGGATTTGGCGCCCCTTTGGTCTCCCACTCTCACCGACGCATGGCGATGGCGCGACCCGCCGCAGCGCCCGACGCCCAGGCCCACTGAAAATTATAGCCACCAAGCCAGCCGGTCACATCCATCGCCTCCCCGATGATATAAAGGCCGGGGCAATGCTTGCTCTCCATCGTCTGCGACGACACCCCGTCGGTGGCCACCCCGCCCGCCGTGACTTCCGCCGTGCGGTAGCCTTCCGACCCGGTGGGGGTCAGCGTCCAGCGCGACAGGGCCCCGGTGATCTCGGCAAGGCGGGCATCGGATTGATCGGCGAGATTGCCGGTCAGGCCAAGAGTGGGGGCAAGGTATTCGACAAGCCGGGCGGGCAGGTGGCGCGCAAGCTCGGTTGTGAGCGCCTGTCGCCCCTGAACCTGGCGCCGGTCGCGCAGGGCGCTGTGCAGCCCGGGCGGGCAGATGTCGAGCATGATGGTGTCGCCGTCCCGCCAATAGGAACTGAGCTGCAGGATCGCGGGGCCGGACAGGCCCCGGTGTGTGAACAGAAGGCTTTCGACAAAGGCGATCCGGTCGTTGAAAGCCCGGGCCGGGACCGAAACGCCTGCCAGCGGCGCAAACCGGTCGCCGAAGGTCAGGGGAACCAGCGCCGGGCGCGGCGGCACGATGGCATGGCCAAACGCCTGGGCCAGGTCATAGGCGAAGCCGCTCGCCCCCATTTTCGGGATCGACTTGCCCCCGGTGGCCAGCACAAGCGTGTCGGTGGTGAGCGTCGCGGTCTTGCCGCCGGTCTCGGTCGTCACCTTGAAAACGCCATCCGACCGGGTGACATCGGTGATCTGGGTCGACAGGCTGAGCGTCGCCCCGCCCGCCTGCATTTCCGCCAAAAGCATGTCGATGACCTGGGTGGATTTCCCGTCGCAGAACAGCTGCCCCAGCGTTTTCTCATGCCAGGCGATCCGATGGCGCGACATCAGGTCGATGAAATCCCACTGGGTATAGCGCGCGATCGCGGATTTATGAAAGTGCGGGTTCTGCGACAGGAAATTCTCTGGCGTTACGTCGAGGTTGGTGAAATTGCACCGCCCGCCCCCCGAAATGCGGATCTTCTCGCCTGGCTTTCTGGCGTGATCCAGCACAAGCGTGCCGGGCCCGGCGTGGGCGGCGGCCATGAGGCCCGCCGCCCCGGCACCGAGTATGATCGTGCGGTGATGGGACATCGACGCTCCTCTGCCTCACCCTTGCCTGTTTCCGGTCGAAAAATATCCCGGGGGAGCGCGAGGGGGCAGCGCCCCCTCGCATGGCACCGCGCGGCGCAAGCCCCTAGCCGAGGGTGACGAGCGCGTGGCGCTTCTTGCCCGCCGACAGCTTGATGGGTTCGGCAAGGTCCGACGCGGTGATCATCAGCCCCGCATCGGTGACATCCGCATCGTTCATTTTCGCACCCTTGTCGGCGATCAGCCGCTTGGCCTCTTTGCCGGTCTTGGCCAAGCCTGAGCGGGTGATGAGCTGCGCGATCGAAATACCGTCGCCAAGGTCCTCTGGCGTAAGCGTGAGCGTGGGCAGATCGTCGCCCGTGCCGCCCTTCTCGAACACCTCGCGCGCGGTGGCCTCGGCGGCCTTTGCCGCCTCGGCCCCGTGGCACAGCGTGGTGACCTCGCCCGCCAGCACGATCTTGGCGTCGTTGATCTGGTTTCCGGGAAGCGCGGCGAGCCGGTCACATTCTTCGACCGGCAGCTCGGTATAGAGCTTGAGGAACCGGCCCACGTCCGCGTCCGTCGTGTTACGCCAGAACTGCCAGAATTCGTAGGGCGACAGCATGTCGGCGTTGAGCCACATCGCCCCGCCCTGGCTCTTGCCCATCTTCTTGCCGTCCGATGTGGTCAGTAGCGGCGATGTCAGCCCGTAGATCTCGTGATCAAGCACCCGGCGCGTCAGGTCGACACCATTTACGATATTGCCCCATTGGTCCGAGCCGCCCATCTGAAGCGTGCAGCCATAGCGGCGGTTCAACTCGAGGAAGTCATAGGCCTGCAGGATCATGTAGTTGAATTCGAGGAACGACAGGCTCTGCTCGCGGTCGAGCCGCGATTTCACGCTCTCAAACGCCAGCATCCGGTTGACCGAGAAATGACGCCCGATGTCGCGCAGGAACGCGAGATAATTCAGATCGTCCAGCCATTCGGCGTTGTTGAGCATCAAGGCATCGGTTTCGCCGTTTCCATACGACAGGTATTTCGCGAACACCTGTTTCATACCGTCGATGTTGGCGTCGATCTGCGCGGGCGACAAAAGCGGTCGCTCGTCGGCGCGAAAGCTGGGATCGCCCACCTTGGTGGTGCCTCCCCCCATAAGCGTGATCGGCTTGTTCCCGGTTTTTTGAAACCAGCGCAGCATCATGATATTCAAAAGATGCCCGACATGCAGCGACTTCGCGGTCGCGTCATAGCCGATATAGGCGGTGACCGGCCCCGCCAGGATCGCCTCGTCCAAGGCCTGGTAATCGGTGCAATCGGCCAGGTAGCCGCGCTCCATCATCACACGCATGAAGTCTGATTTCGGGTGGTAGGCCATCGGGTTTCCGTCCATTCTGTTCGACGGGGTCTCTATATCGGGGCGACGGGCGGAGGAAAAGCCATGTTGGAAGGGCGGCCGATCTGGGCCTTGGGGGCGATGTCGGGAACATCGCTGGACGGGGTCGATGCGGCGATGGTGCTGACCGATGGCGAGGCGATCCATGCCTTTGGCGAAACCGGCTACCGCGCCTATTCGGACAACGAGGCGGGGGTTCTGCGCGCAGCGCTCGGGCGCTGGCCCGGCGAGCCGGGGGTGGAAGAGGCCGCGCGCATGATCGAGCGCTGCCATGCCGAGCTTCTGGGCACCCTCGACGGGGCCGAGCTCATCGGGTTTCATGGCCAAACGCTGGTCCATGCCCCCGGCGCGGGCGGCACGCATCAGGCCGGGGACGGGCACCGGCTCGCCACCACGCTGGGCATCGCGGTGGCGTGGGATTTCCGCTCGGCCGACGTGGCGCTGGGCGGCGAGGGCGCGCCGCTGGCCCCGTTCTACCATTTCGCGCTGGCGAAGTTCATCGGGGAACGCGCGCCCATGGCCTTTCTCAATCTTGGCGGTGTCGGCAACCTCACCTGGATCGACCCATTCCATGTCCTGCCGGAAGCCGAGGGCGCGCTATTGGCCTTCGACACCGGCCCGGCGAATGCCCCGATCAATGACCTGATGTGGCAGCGGCGCCATGCGCTCTGCGACGACGGCGGCGGGTTGGCAGACACGGGGCAGGTGGACGAGGGCGTCGTGACCCGCTTTCTGGAAGATGCGTATTTCTACCGCGTGCCGCCAAAGTCGCTGGACCGCGCGGGCTTCCGGGGGCTCCTGGGCGCGGTCGCCGATCTGCCCGACGCCGATGCCGCGGCGACCCTGACGGCCTGCGCGGGGGCGGCGGTCGCGCGGGGGCTGGAGCATTGCCCGACGCCGCCCGCCCGGCTTCTGGTCTGTGGCGGAGGTCGCAAGAACGCCGCCCTGATGCGCGAGATCGCCGTGCGCAGCGGCTGCGCGACCGACCCGGTCGAGGTCGTGGGGCTGGACGGTGACATGCTTGAAGCGCAGGCTTTTGCTTATCTCGCCGTGCGCGTGGCCCGGGGCCTGCCGACCTCCTGCCCGGGCACCACCGGGGTGGCGGCCAACGTCGGCGGCGGGTTGATTTCGCGCCCCGACTGACCCCTTCATCGTTTGATAAATACCTCGGGGGGTCCGGGGGACCGCGTCCCCCGGCGGGTCGTGGCGCGCCCGCGCCGCGAAACCGTTGGGTCAGATCACCGCGCGGCGTCCAGCCCCCGCGACAGGGTGCAAAACTGCTCCAGCGTGATCTCCTCGGCCCGTGCCGTGGGCTTGATCCCGGCCTCGACCAAGAGATCCTCGATCGCGGGATGCAGCGATTTCATCGACGAGCGCACCATCTTGCGCCTCTGGTTGAACGCGGTCGCGGTGATGCGCAATAGCGTTTCGGTGCGCGCCGGGTAACGCGGGGCGTCAAGCGCGGTGAGATGCACCACGCTGCTGTGGACCTTGGGCGCGGGGGTGAAGGCCTCGGGTGCGAGCTCCATCACGATCTTCGCCTCGGTGCGCCAGCTACACAGGACCGCGAGCCGCCCATAGGTTTTGCTGCCGGGGGGCGCGACGATCCGCGCCGCCACTTCCCGCTGGAACATCAACGTGAGCGAGCTCCAGAACGGCGGCCACGCGGGCGGGGTCAGCCAGCGGGTCAAAAGCTCGGTCCCCACGTTGTAAGGCAGGTTGGCGCAAACCCGGATCGGGGGGGTCAGATGCGCGCTCACGTCCACGTCGAGCGCATCGGCGTTGATCACCTCCAGCCGCCCGGGGTAATGCGCCGCGATCTCGGCCAGCGCGGCCATGGCGCGGCTGTCTTTCTCGATGGCCAGAACCCTGCGCGCGCCCTCGGCCAGGAGCCCGCGCGTGAGCCCGCCGGGGCCCGGGCCGACCTCGAGCACATCGCAGGCGCTCAGATCACCCGCCTTGCGCGCGATCTTGGCGGTGAGGTTCAGGTCGAGAAGGAAATTCTGCCCGAGCGATTTCTTCGCCCGCAGGTCATGGGTCGCGATCACGTCGCGCAGGGGCGGCAGCCCGTCAAACGCGCTCACGGGCTGGACCCGGCGGCCAGCTCGCGCGCCATGCGCAGCGCCGCGATGAACGAGGTCGGATCGGCGCGGCCGCGTCCGGCGATGTCGAAGGCCGTGCCGTGATCGGGCGACGTGCGCACGAAAGGCAGCCCAAGCGTCACGTTGACGCCCCCCGCGAAATCAATGGTCTTGATCGGGATCAGCGCCTGGTCGTGATACATCGCCACCGCCACGTCATAGCCCTCGCGTGCCTTGGCGTGAAACATCGTGTCGCCCGGCATTGGCCCCTTGATCGCCATGCCCTCGGCGCGCAGATCGGCCACCAGCGGGGCGATCCAGTCCACCTCTTCGCGCCCCATCGCGCCGCCTTCGCCCGCATGCGGGTTGAGCCCGGCCAACGCGATGCGGGGGTTGTCGATGCCCTGACTGCGCAGCGCCTCCCACGTGATGCGGATGGTCCGGGTCAACCCGGTGCGGGTGAGCGCGCCCGGCACCTCGGCCAGCGGAATGTGGATCGTTGCGGGCACCACGCGCAGCGCGGGGCAGGCGAGCATCATCACCACGTCCTGGACCCCGGCGAGATGGGCGAGATACTCGGTATGACCGGGAAAGCCGAAGCCCGCCCCATCCTTCAAGGCCTTCTTGTGGATCGGGGCGGTTGTGAGGGCGGCAGCCTCGCCCGCCATGGCCTGCGCCACGCCGGTTTCGATGGCGGCGATGACATGCGCGGCGTGGTGGGGCTGTGCCTCGCCCGGCACGCGCGGGCCGCCGAAGTCGCGGGCCAGAACCGGAAGCCCGTCGTGCCCGGCGCGCGCGGCGTCTTGCGGTTTGTTGATCCGCGCAACCGGGCCATCGATATGGGTGGGGTCGCCGATTACGTAGAAGGCGATCTCACCACCCAGCTTCTGCCATGCTTTGGCGGCGATTTCCGGGCCGATACCGGCGGGCTCGCCGATCGAGACGGCGATGGGGCGCTCCACGCGGGACATGCTCGCGCTCAGCGCATCATCTCGACGTTGGCCTGTGCCCGCAGTTCAAGGAGGTAATCGTTGGCCAAGGTGCCCACGCGCCGGTTCTTGAGCGCCGAGGCGACCTGTGCGCGGCTCACGCTGTCGGGCACGTCGTTGCGCCGGTTGCACAGCATCAGGAACACGAGCGCATTGCCCGACGACGAGGTCAGCGCGGTCGATACCTCGCCCGGATCGAGCCGGTCGAGCTCACCCCGGTAGGCGGCGGGCACGGCGCCCGCAGGCACCTCTTCGCGCACCAGTTGCTCGGGCGGCAGACCGCGCGCGATCGGGTAGAGATCGTCGCAGGTGTCGACTTCGCCCCGGATGCGCCCGGCTTCCGCCAGCGCCGCCTCGGTGCGCCCGCCCGGGATCATGAAAGCCGCGTAGTCCAGCAGCTTTCCGACGCGGGGTGAATTGACGGTTTCGCGGTCGCGCACGAAATAGACGATGACGCCGATATCCTCGATATGGATCGGGCGCGATGTGCTGCCCTTTTGCACGCCGCGCAGCGCCCCTTGTGCCTTGGCCGGCAATTGCTGGATATCGACCCAGTCGCGGCGCCCCCCGTTCAGCCGGGTCTGTTCGACCGAGAACCGGGTGGCCGAGCGCGAGAATTCGTCTTCGTCGGTGATCTCGCTCAGCCGTTCGGCGCGCTGACGCGAGGCCTTCAGGCTCTCGGGCGACGAGGCGGGAAGCACGATTTCCGACAGCAGGAACTTCACGCCCGGGGTCGGCTCGGCCTCGGCATAGGCAAGGTCGATCTCGGCCTCGGTGATATTCACAGTGGGCAGGAATTTCTCCTGCGTGAATTTGCGCCACCGGATGCCAGCGCGCACGAAATCGCGGAAACTTTCGGCTGCGACGCCCGATTGGGCGAGGAAGGTCAGCATCTGGTCGATGTCGAGTTCGCCGCGCGCGGCGAACTCTTCCATCCCGTCCAACACCTCCTGTTCGGTGACTTCGATGCCAAGCCGATCAGCTTCGGTGTTTTGCAACTTCTCATTGATAAGCTGCTCCATGGCGAGCTGCCCCACGTCACCGGGGGCTTGCAGGATGCGCAGGAACGCCATCCTCTGGCTGCGCTCATAGGCGGTGACCGCGTCATCGTTGACCTTGGCGACGGGCGTGAACAGCCCCTGCGCCAGCGCGCTGTCCGCGCCTGTGAGCGCGCCAAGTGCCAGCGTCGCGGCCAGCGCTGCGCGTGTCGCCCGCGTTGCCGCGTTTTGAAAGATACTGCGTGTCATCCCGCCCATTGTGCCGCCCACCATGTCGCACCCGTTCGTTTGAGTTTGGGTCGTGTCGTCTCTTGCCGCCGGATCACCCGGCCCCGGGGCGTCAAGCCCCCCGGTTCGAGGGCACATTAGTCGGATAAGGGACGCGGTGCGAGGGGGAATCTGGCACTCGGGCGAGGTTTTGCCAGTGGAAAGGCCAAGGAAAGGCGGTGGAATTGCGGTGAAAGCCGCCGATATGCGGTAGAGCGCGGCCCGGTCGCCACCATATCTATCGGTCGCCACCGACGGCGTCTTTCGTTGGCAGTGGCATGATTCCCGTGCGACTGCGCTGCCGGCCCGGGGGGGGCGGAGCTGGGCCAAGCGCGTGCGCGCGGGCGATGTGACGGGTTGCAGACCGGGGTGGGGAGTGCTTTTCTAACCGCAATGCGCGCGAGCCATCCCGGATCGACGCGCGCGGGCCCGCCCCCGCGCAAATCAATGATATTTCACACTGAGCAGGAGCCTCCATGACCGACGTGACCCGCCCCGACTTCACCGCCCTCGACCTTGATGCGATCGCCGGGCTCACCGGACGGATCGCTGTGCTCGCGGGTGAGGGGGGCAGCATGGACAAGGCCGCGCGCCGGATAAACCGGCTGATGAAAGGCGCGCTCGCGCGCTTTCTGGACAGCGAGGCGTTCGCAAAACTGGAGGAAGGTGAGGCGGTCAGCCTTGGCTGGCCCGCCGGGCTTGCCGCCGAAGCCGTGGACGTGGTGAAGATCGGCAAGCGCCTGACCCCGGACGCGGCGCGCAAGGTCGGGGCGACGCTGGGGGCCAAGCGCGGCACCGGCGATGTCACGGTCTTCGCGGGCAGCCAGAAAAATCTCGACGCGCTTGCGCTCGCGCTGATCCTCAGATCCTACAGCTTCACCGCACACAAAAGCGGCGAGGCGGCCACGCCCAAGACCGGGGCGGTGACGCTCATGGTCAACCAGCCCGAGGCCTGGAGCCCGCTGGTGGACGAGGTGATGGCGGTGGCCGAAGGCGTGACCATGACCCGCGATCTGGTCAATGCGCCCGCCAACGTTCTGACCACGACGGAATTCGCCGCGCGGGCTTCCGAGTTGAAAGACATGGGTCTGAAGATCGAGGTGCTCGACGAGGCGGCGCTGGACGCGCTCGGCATGCGGGCGCTTCTGGCCGTGGGGCAAGGGTCGGAAAGCCCTTCGAGCGTCGTGGTGATGGAATGGGCCGGGGGCGGCGAGGAAGCGCCGCTCGCGCTGGTCGGCAAGGGCGTGGTCTTCGACACCGGCGGGATCAGCATCAAACCCGCCGCCGGGATGGAAGACATGACCATGGACATGGGCGGGGCAGGGGTTGTCACCGGCGTGATGAAAACCGTCGCGATGCGAAAAGCCCGGGCCAATGTCGTCGGCCTGATCGGGCTGGTCGAGAACATGCCGGACGGCAAGGCGCAGCGCCCCGGCGATATCGTCACCACGATGAAGGGCGACACGGTGGAGGTCATCAACACCGACGCCGAGGGCCGCATGGTGCTGTGCGACGTCCTTTGGTATGCGCAGGAGCGTTTCAAGCCCGCCGGGATCGTCGACCTCGCCACCCTCACCGGGGCCTGTGTCATCGCGCTGGGGCATGAGAACGCGGGCGTCTTTTCCAATGACGACAGCTTCTGCAAAGCCTTCCTCAAGGCGGCGGAATCCGAGGAGGAGGGGGCCTGGCGAATGCCGCTTGGCCCGGCCTATGACAAGCAGTTGGAAAGCGCCAAGGCGGATTTCAAACACGTCGGCGGTCGGCCTGCCGGTGCGATCACAGCGGCGCAGTTTCTGCAACGCTTCATCAAGGACGATGTGCCGTGGATTCACCTGGACATCGCCGGGGTGGCGGATGTGAAACAGGCCACGGCGCTGGCCCCCAAGGGCGCGACCGGGTGGGGGGTGCGCGCGCTCAACCGCCTGATCGCGGAGACTTGCGAGCATTGATTCATGGGCGAGGCGTTCTTCTACCACATGACCCGCACCCCTTTGGAAGAGACGCTTCCGGTGCTTTTGTCAAAGGCGCTCGATGCCGGGTGGCGGGTCAGTGTGACGGGGCGCGAAGCCGGGCGGCTTGATTGGCTGGATGAACGGCTCTGGATCGGGCCGGAGCCATGGTTTTTGCCCCATGGCCGCGCGGGTGGACCGCAGGACGCCGATCAACCGGTGCTTCTCGTCGCGGAAGGCGAGACAGGGGGTGAGACGGGGGGCGAGACGGGAAACCGCGCCCAATGCCTTGTCTCCGTCGATGGGGCCGGGCTGGACCCGGACGCGGTGCGCGACAGCGACCGTGCCATGGTGCTTTTCGACGGCAACGACCCGGACGCGGTCGAACGGGCCCGGGCGCAGTGGCGCGGCTTCACCGGGGCGGGGATCGCAGTCAAATACTGGAGCCAGGAAAGCGGGCGCTGGGCCTTGAAAGCCGAAGCCTGACGACAGGAAACGCACCGCCGGATCAGGCCCGGTAAAGCCCGTGGCGCGACATATCGTTGCAGATGCAACGATCAATCTGTTAAAGACGGGGCGCGACAGGGAATCAGGAGGAGAGACGATGACATCGCACGACCTTCCCAAAGGCATGGTGCGGGCGACCGCGACCACCGGCACCCATGAGGGCTATATGCCCGGCTTCGGCAATGATTTCGAAACCGAGGCGCTGCCTGACGCGCTTCCGCAGGGGATGAATTCGCCTCAGAAATGCAACTACGGCCTTTACGGCGAGCAGCTTTCTGGCACCGCCTTTACCGCGCATCCGCCCGAGCGGACCTGGACCTATCGTATCCGGCCCTCGGTGAAACACTCCACGCGCTACACGAAGATCGACCTGCCGTATTGGAAAAGCGCGCCCAACGTCGATCCCGACGTGATCAGCCTTGGCCAGTATCGCTGGAATCCGGTCGAGGCCGAGGGTGAGCACACGTGGCTCACCGGCATGCGCACCATGACCACGGCGGGGGATGTCAACACGCAGGTCGGCATGGCCGCCCATGTCTATCTCGTCACCACCTCCATGGTGGATGCCTATTTCTACTCCGCCGACAGCGAATTGCTGGTCGTCCCGCAGGAGGGCAAGCTGCGCTTTGCCACCGAGCTGGGCGTGATCGACGTCGCCCCGCAGGAGATCGCGATCATCCCGCGTGGTCTTGTCTACCGTGTCGAGGTGCTCGAGGGGCCGTGCCGGGGCTTTGTCTGCGAAAACTACGGCCAGAAATTCGAGCTTCCGGCGCGCGGCCCCATCGGGGCCAATGCGCTGGCCAACCCGCGTGACTTCAAGGCGCCCGTGGCGGCGTTTGAGGACCGCGAGGTGCCTTCGACGCTCACGATCAAATGGTGTGGGCAGTTCCACGAGACCAGGATCGACCAAAGTCCGCTCGACGTGGTGGCCTGGCATGGCAACTACGCGCCCTACAAGTATGATTTGACGACATATTGTCCGGTCGGCGCGATCCTGTTCGACCACCCGGACCCGTCGATTTTCACCGTGTTGACCGCGCCCTCCGGCGTGCCGGGCACAGCAAATATCGACTTCGTGCTGTTTCGCGACCGCTGGATGGTGGCCGAGAACACCTTCCGCCCGCCGTGGTATCACAAGAACATAATGTCCGAGCTGATGGGCAACATTCACGGGCAATATGACGCCAAACCGCAGGGCTTCGTCCCCGGCGGCATGAGCCTTCACAACATGATGCTACCCCATGGGCCGGACAAGACCGCTTTTGAGGGCGCGTCGAATTCGAACCTTGGGCCTGACAAGCTTGAGAACACCATGTCCTTCATGTTCGAGACCCGGTTTCCCCAGCACCTGACCGAATTCGCCGGCAAGGAGGCGCCGCTTCAGGACGACTACATCGACTGTTGGGACGATCTGGAAAAGAAGTTCGACGGCACACCGGGGCTGAAGTAGGGTTTCAGACGGGCCCGAGCCTGCCGGGGTTCCCCCCCTCTATCGCTCCCTTCGAGACGAATTTTGCAAGATGAAAAGGAGGCCGCATGGCCCTCATGAAAAGTTGGGTGGAGAGCGCGAACTCTCCCGAGACCGATTTCCCGCTAAATAACCTGCCCTACGGGGTCTATGACCTTGGCGACGAGCGGCTGTTTTGCGGCGCGGCGATCGGCGATTACATCGTCAACCTGACGCGTCTGGAAGAAGAGCAGATCCTTGACCTTGGTGGTCCGCAGCTTTTCGGCTGGGGCACTTTCAGCCCGGTGATCGAGGCGGGCGATGTCGCTTGGGACCGGTTGCGGCTCTGGTTGCAGAAAACGTTGGCCCAAGGAAGCCCGGTCGAAGAGACCGTGAAACGCTATCTCGATCCACGGGCCGAGGCGCGGATGCACATGCCCTTCGACGTGGCCGAATACACCGATTTCTACGCGGGCAAACACCACGCGACCAATGTCGGCACGATGTTTCGCGGGGCGGAAAACGCGCTGCCGCCCAATTGGCTATCGATCCCCATCGGCTACAACGGGCGCGCTTCCAGCGTGGTGGTCTCGGGCACCGACGTGGTGCGCCCGAACGGCCAGTTGAAAGGCCCGGATGACGCGCTGCCCCACTTCGGGCCCTGTGCGCGCTGGGACATCGAGCTCGAGATGGGCGCGATCGTCGGCAAGCCGTCGGACAGCATGGTCTCGGTCGCCGAGGCTGACGAGATGATCTTTGGCTACGTGCTTTTGAACGATTGGTCGGCGCGCGATATCCAGGCTTGGGAATATCAGCCGCTTGGTCCGTTTCAGGCCAAGGCAACCGCCACCAGCATCAGCCCCTGGATCGTGACCCGCGCCGCGCTGGAGCCGTTCCGCACATCGACGCCGGAGCGTGAACGCCCGCTCTTGCCCTATTTGAAAGAGCCGGGGCCGATGCATTATGACATCGCGCTGGAGGTCGCGCTGGCCCCCGAGGGCAAGCCCGAGACGGTGATCACGCGCACGAACTACAAGGAATTGTATTATTCCGCCGCCCAACAGCTTGCCCATCACACGACGAGCGGCTGCCCGATGACGGTCGGGGACCTGCTCGGGTCCGGCACGATTTCGGGCGAAGCCAAGGACAGCCGGGGATCGCTTCTTGAACTCAGCTGGGGCGGCAAGGAGCCGCTGACGCTCGACAGTGGCGAGACGCGTAGCTTTCTCGAAGACGGCGACACGGTCACCCTGCGTGGGGCGGCCATTGGAGACGGATATAAAATCGGGTTCGGCGACTGCGTGGGCAAGGTGTTGCCCGCGCAGCCGATCCCCGACTGGGCAAAGGAGTAGACCAGATGGCAAAAGAATTCGCGTCGCAAGGCGACATGGAAGACAAGACAATCAGCTTCACCGAAGTGGGCGAAGGGCTTTATGCCTTCACCGCTGAAGGAGACCCCAACACCGGGGTGATCATCGGCGACGAGAGCGTCATGATCGTCGAGGCGCAGGCCACCCCGCGCTTGGCGCGCAAGGTGATCGATTGCGTGCGCTCGGTCACCGACAAACCGATCAGCCACCTGGTGATGACGCATTACCACGCCGTGCGCGTGCTCGGGGCCTCGGCTTACAACGCGCGCGAGGTCATCATGTCCGACGTCGCCGCCGCCATGGTGGAAGAACGCGGGCAAGAGGATTGGGACAGCGAATTCGGCCGTTTCCCGCGCCTGTTCCAAGGACACGAGGAAATCCCCGGCCTGACCCGCCCGACCACCACCTTCAGCGACAAGATGACCGTCTACCTTGGCAAGCGCCGGGTCGAGATCATGAAGCTCGGGCGCGCACACACCGCCGGTGACGCGGTGATCTGGGTGCCAGACCAAGAGGTGATGTTCACCGGTGACATCGTCGAATACCATTCGGCTTGCTACTGCGGTGACGGGCATTTCGCGGATTGGGGCAAGACGCTCGATGCCATCGCGGCTTACGCGCCGAAATCCATCGCGCCGGGGCGCGGGGACGCGCTGGTGGGCGAAGAGATGGTGGGCAAGGCGCTGCATGCGACCCGCGATTTCGTCGCCTCGACCTATGCCCCCGTGGCCCGGATCGTGGCGCGCGGCGGGACTCTGAAGGAAGCCTGGGACGCGGTGCGTGCCGAGTGCGACCCCAAGTTCGCCGATTACGCGATCTACGAGCACTGCCTGCCGTTTAATGTCGCGCGCGCCTTTGACGAAGCACGCGGCATCGACACGCCTAGGGTCTGGACCGCCGAGCGCGATCAGGCGATGTGGGAAGACCTGCAGGGGTAACACCCCCGGCAAGACGCCCACGAGGCACGCCGACAGGACGGCGCTTGGCAGGACTCGCGATCAGCGGTCCTTGCCTCAGCGGTCCTTGCCAAGGTGCGGCTCTTGCGACGTGTCACCGCCGGGCGGATCATCGTAGACCGCCCAGCCATACTCACCTTTGGTCTCGGGCAGGGTGTCCGGCGTGACATGCTTCGCGAGGTAGCTTTTCGCGATGAAATTCGCCGTGATCGGCGCTGTCAGGAACAAAAACAGCGTGATGAGCAATTCGTGAAAGCTCACGCCGCCGCGCACAAAGGTGAAATAGATCATCGAGGCGATGAGCACGCCGCCAACGCCCAGCGTCGTGGCCTTGGTGGGGGCATGGAGGCGCTGCATCGTGCCGCGCAGCTTGATCAGCCCGAACGAGCCGACGAGCCCGAAGACACCGCTGATCACCAGAAAGGCCGCGACTAGAATTTCGATCCAGAGGTCCATGTTGCGCTCCCTTACTCGATGATATCGCCGCGCAGGATAAAGCGCGAATAGGCGACGGTTGAGACGAAGCCGACCATGGCAACGAGCATCGCGGCCTCGTAATAGATCTGGGTCGAGCGGCTGATGCCGTAGAGCACGAGGATGGCGATCAGGTTGATCACCATGGTGTCGAGCGCAAGGATCCGGTCGGCGGTCGTGGGGCCGCGCGCGATGCGCCAGAGATTGAACAGAAGTCCGAGACAGTAACAGCCAATGGCGAAGGTGAGGGCGTAGGTGATGATCATTGGAAAATCCTCTTCAGACGGCTTTCGTAACGCGACTTGATCGTGTCGCGCACGGCGATCTCGTCCTCGGTATGGAAGCAATGCACCAAAAGCGCACTGCCATCGGCGGCGAGCGATGAGCTTACGGTGCCGGGCGTCAGCGTGATGGTCCCGGCCAGCACAGTGATCGCCTCGGGCGAGGTCAGTTCAAGAGGCACCGTGACCCATTTCGACCGGATCGCATCGTTCGGTTTGAACAGGATGATCAGGGCGACCTGCACGTTGGCGACGATGATATCCCACAGCACGATCAGCACATATTCGATGATCACCAGCGGTTTGCCCAGCTTGGGCCGGTCGGGCCAGTAGGGCGCGGTGATCGCCGGGATCACGAGACCGAGGATCCCACCGAGAATGACGTTGCCCAGCGTGATCTTGTTGACCAGCCCGATCCAGACGAGAAGCAGCATGAGGCTGACCAACGGGTGGGGGATAAGGCGTTTCACCATGGTTTACTCCCCTCCCTCGATGGCCGGTTCGCCCGTGTTCTGATCGCCCGTGTCCGGGATAGCAGTCTCATCGTCCCCCATGGCGTCCCCGTCCGCATCCGCCTCGTCATACCCATTACTCTCACCGGACAGGTCCTTGGTGTTCTCCGGCAGGTTGGCATCGGAATGCAGGACGGTGTCGACATAGGACGCCCGGTCGAAAAGCTGGGCCGAGGTCTGCGCGACATAACCGGTCACCGGCCCGGCAAAAATCGCCAACAGGGCCAGCAGCGCGATGGCCCCCATCGCGGGGGCAACCTCGATCACGCGAGGCTGGTCGGGCGGTGTGGGGGCGGCGTCTGCCGCGTCGCGCCCCGCGCCCTCTTCGGGGCGCGGTTGGGTCACCAGCGCGGTGGATTTCCAAAACAGCGTCGATCCGGCGCGGGCAAAGCCCACGATGGTCACCAGCGACCCTGCGAGGATCGCGGTCCAGGCCCAGGCCATCTCATCCGGGGCGCGCAACGCATCCAGGACCAGAAGCTTGCCGAGAAAGCCCGACAGCGGCGGCATTCCTACCATGCCGATGGCCGCCGCGAAAAACAGCGCCGCGAAGAACCCGTTGCCCGTGATCGGGGGTTGGGCGTTCAGCCGCTCGTTTTCCCGGCGTGACAGTACGAGGTCGGCGACGAGAAACAGCGCCGCCGCCGCGAAGGTCGAGTGGATCATGTAATACAGCGCAGCAGTGGTCGCCTCGGGCGAAAAGGCCGCGATGGCAAGCATCAGTGTGCCCATGGAGCCGATCACCGAAAACGAGATCAACGGCAAAAGACGCCGCGCCCCGAGCACGCCCATGGCCCCGACCGCGATGGTCACGATCGCCGCCGGGAACAACCAATCTTCGGCGATCCCGCCGGTTGCGGGCACATCCGGCCCGAAAATCAGCGTGTGCACCCGCAAAATGGCATAGGCCCCGACCTTGGTCATGATCGCAAACAGCGCGGCCACCGGGGCGGGTGCATTCGCATAGGTGGCCGGCAGCCAGAATTGCACCGGGAAAAGCGCCGCCTTCACCGCGAAGACGATCATCAAAAGCATCGCGGCGACCCGCACAAGCCCGGCTTCCTCAAGGTCGATGGCCGACACCCGTTCGGCCAGATCGGCCATGTTGAGCGTCCCGGTGGTGGCATAAAGCGTCCCCAGCGCGAACAGGAACAGCGTCGATCCGGCGAGGTTGATCACCACGTATTGCAGGCCCGCCTGCATCCGTTCGCGCCCGCCGCCATGGATCATCATGCCGTAGGACGCGATCAGCAGGATCTCGAAGAAGACGAACAGGTTGAAGACGTCACCGGTCAGAAACGCGCCGGTCAGCCCCATGAGCTGGAACTGGAACAACGCATGGAAATGGCGCCCCCGCGCGTCCCATCCGGTCGCGATGGCGTGGATCAGGACGAAGAACGCCAGCCCAACCGTGAGCAGCACCATGAGCGCCGAAAGCCGGTCGAGCACCAGCACGATCCCGAAGGGCGCGGGCCAGTCGCCGAGCCGGTAGACATGCGGATCGGGGCCGCTTGCGGCGAGGAGTGTCAGCCCGATGGCAATCGCGATCAGCGCAAGCGTGCCCGCAACCGAAGCGGTGCGCGCCAGCCGGATGTCATGGCGCATGACGAACCCGATGACCGGGGCGAGCAGGGCGGGCAGGATGACCGGGGCGATGATCCAGTGGTTCATACCGAAGTCTCCCCACCGGCTTTGGACGTGTCGTCGCCCGTGTCGTCACCCGTGTCTTCCCCGGGCTCTGGATCGTCCTCGCGCGGCAGGTTGATCTCGTCGCTTTCGCGCTCAAGAAACGCCCCGAGCGACACTATCACCAAGACCGCCGTCATCCCGAAGGAAATCACGATCGCGGTCAGCACAAGCGCTTGGGGCAGGGGGTCGGTATAGGCCACCTCGGCCCCGCTTTTGTCCAGAATCGGCGGCATGTTCGAGGTAAGCCGCCCGGAGGCGAACAGGAACACGTTCGCGGCGTAGGACAACAGTGCGAGCCCGAGAATGACCGGAAAGGCCCGCAGGCGCAGCACCAGATAAACACCGGCGGCGGTCAGCACGCCGATGGCCGAGGCAACGAGGATTTCCATGTCAGTTGTCCTCCTTGTTTGCCACGTCCGGTGCGTTCGCCGCGTCCTGCGTTCGGGTGGCGGGATCGAAATCCATCGGTTCCACGTTGACCGTCTCACCCGCGTAGCGCGCGATGCGCGACAGCGAGTAGAGCATGAGCATGACGGCCCCCAACACGGCGAGGAACACGCCGAGATCGAAGAACATGGCGGTCGCCAGTTCAAACTCTTCGACCGGCGGGAAATGGACATAGCCGAACGCCGAGGTGAGGAACGGGGCACCGGCAAGCCATGCGCCCGCGCCCGTCAGCCCGGCGACGATCACGCCCCAGCCGATCAGCGCGTGATACTCGACCTGCTGGCGCGCCATGGTCCAGGCAAAGCCCGAGGCCATGTATTGCATCAAGAGCGCAATCGACACCACCAGCCCGGCGACGAAGCCGCCGCCCGGCATGTTGTGGCCCCGCAGAAAGATATAGACCCCGACCATCATCGCGATGGGCAGCATCACGCGGGTCGCCACCACCATCATCAGCGGGTGACGGTCACGGGACCGGTCGTTGTCGTAGTCCATGTTGCGCAACCGGCGCGCCGCGGGGCCGTTCAGAAGCGCCTCCATCAGGGCGAAGATGATCAGACCGGCGATGCCGAGCACGATGATCTCGCCATATGTGTCATAACCCCTGAAATCGACAAGGATCACGTTCACCACGTTGGTGCCCCCGCCGCCGATGTAGCTGTTGGCAAGGTGGTAGTCCGAGATCGACGATACGTCGCGCCGCAAAAACGCATAGGCGAGCGCCGCGACCCCGCCGCCGGCGCCCAGCGCGATTACCCCGTCACGGATGCGCAGGCCGGGGCTGCTTTCACGCGGGGTGGTTTTCGGCAGGAAGTGCAGCGCCAGCAACAACAGCATGATGGTCACCGTCTCGACCGAGATCTGTGTGAGTGCGAGGTCGGGGGCCGAAAGATACACGAACCCCGCCGAGATCATCAGCCCGATGATCCCGATGATGATCAGCGCCCCGAAACGGTTGTGATGCGTGAACACGATCACCCCCGTCGCGACGACCAGCAGGAACCAGCCCACCGCGGCAACCGGCATGATTGGCAGAACGTCGCGCGTGACCGGGGCCATGCCGCCGCCCGTCCAGGCGACGAAGCCGGTGATCAGCGTGGCGACGACGAAGATCGCAAGGTAGCGCGAGATGGCGCCGTTGTGTGTCGCCTCGGTGGTCCAGCGCGCGCCCGAGACCGCCGCGCCGATCAGCCGGTCGAAAATCACCTTCGCCTCGGGGCGCGGGGCGCGGACCCATGCCCTGTCGAGCGGGCCGTGAAGCATCAACAGCGCCGCGCCGCCCACGATCGCGCCCATGGACATGAACAACGCCGGGTTCACCCCGTGCCAGATTTTCAGGTAAAAGTCTGTCTCGCCACCGGTGACCGCATTGGCGGCCATACGCACCACGGGTTCGGCGATCCACGGCATGAGGCCGATCATCACCACCAGCACGCTCAAGAGCGCGGGGGCAAGCCAGAGGCCCAGCGGCGGGTCGTGGGGATGGTGTGGATAGTCGTCGCGCACCTTGCCCCCGAAGGTGTGGAAGATGAACCGAAGGCTATAGGCGACCGAGAACAACGCGCCCAGCGTGGCGAGGGCGGGCACGATCCACGGGTTCTCGAACCAATGCGTGTGCGAGGCCTCCTCAAGCATCATTTCCTTTGACAGGAACCCGTTGAAGAACGGGAACCCTGCCATGGACAGGGCCGTCAGCGTGCCGATGGTCGCCGTGATCGGCATCAGCCGCGCCAACCCCCCGAGCCGCTTGATGTCGCGGGTATGGGTTTCGTGGTCGATGATCCCGGCAGTCATGAACAGCGCGGCCTTGAAGGTCAGGTGGTTGATGATGTGAAACACGGCGGCGATCGCCGCGGCCTCGGTCCCGAAGCCCAGAAGCATCGTGAGAAGCCCGAGATGGGACACGGTTGAAAAGGCCAAAAGCGCCTTCAGATCATCCTTGAACAGCGCGATCACCGCGCCCAGCACCATGGTGATGAGCCCCACGGTGGCGACCATGTAAAACCACGGCTCGGTGCCCGCGAGCGCGGGCCACATCCGCGCCATCAAAAACACCCCGGCCTTCACCATGGTGGCCGAGTGCAGGTAGGCCGACACCGGTGTCGGCGCCGCCATCGCGTGGGGCAGCCAGAAGTGGAACGGAAACTGCGCCGACTTGGTGAACGCGCCCAGCAGGATCAGAACCAGCGCGGGGAGATACCAGTCGGACGCCTTGATCTGGTCCCCGGCGGCAAGGATATCGGTCAACTCGTAACTGCCGACGATCTGGCCCAGGATCAGCATGCCACCGATCATCGCCAGCCCGCCGCCCCCGGTCACGGCCAGCGCCATGCGCGCGCCCTGCCGCCCTTCGGGCAGATGTTTCCAATACCCGATCAAAAGGAAGGACGACAGCGACGTCAGCTCCCAGAAAATGAGCAAAAGCAGGATGTTGTTGGACAGG
>JAABTN010000023.1 GCA_011389895.1 Maritimibacter sp.
GATGGTCACGGGCACGAAGGCCGAGCGTCGGCGCATCTCTTCCAGCGCCCGCGCGGTCTTGTCGGGGTCAAGCCAGACGAGCTTTTCCAGACGGGCCAAGACCGCCTCGGGGTCACCGGCCTCTTCGCGCACCATGACGATGGAGTAATTCTGTTCGTTTCCCGCGAGCAAGACCCCCTTGCGGTCGAAAATCAGCCCCCGCGCCGGGGGCAAGAGCCGCATGTTGATCCGGTTTTCTTCCGCAAGCATCCGGTATTCATCCGCCTGCTCAACCTGCATGGACCGCATCCGCCCGACCAGCACACCGGCCACGGCGAGTTGCAGACCCCCCAGAAACAGCCCGCGCCGCGTGATGCGCCGGGTGCTTTTCTCGCTGTCAGCAGGGGAGCGTCTCATGCCACATGTGCCTCCGGATCAATCGAGCCGGGTTTGAGCCATTCGACCCGCAAGCCGAGCGTCGAGATCAACACCACGATGGGGTAGAACACCACCGTGACCACGGCCTCCAGCAAGGACAGGCCAAAGGCCGGTTGCGGGACGATGAACACACCAAGGATCAGGCGCTCTGCCAACATCATCAGAACCACCACAACCGCGACCGTCGCCCATTCCACGCCGAACCCCTGGTCTGCAAGCTGCACGCGACGCGCGCGCAGGGCCTCGATCGCGATGATGGCGAGGAAGGGCGCGATGAACGGTGCCGACAGCGTCAGCATATCGGCAATCACCAGAACCGCAGCCACCAGCAGAACCGGCAGATAATCCGGGCGCCGCACGCTCCAGGCAAAGGCGAAGCACAGGATGAGATCGGGCGGGGCAAAACCGCCCGGCCCCATGTCGAGCGGCAGCATCCGGGTGAACAGCACGATCGCCGAAATCAGGAGAAACCCGAGCGCGTAAAGGATGCGGCGCAAGAGATAGGCGTCGATCATTGCAGAACCTCCACCGTCTCGTCACCCGCTTCGGCTTCGGCTTCGGGCGGGCAGGTGTCGGGGCGTTCCGCCCCCGGTTCCAGATCCGCGCATTCGGCGGGCATGCCGTCCGCGACCGGGGCCAGAACCGGGTTCATCACCACGAGCGCGCCGGTGCCCTCGACCCGTTCACCGGGGTGGGATCGCAAGACGCGCAGGAATTCCAGCCGCTCGTAATCCGCCGCAAGACGCACCCGGAGCCGACGATCCACGCCCTGCACGATCTCGCCGACAAGTAGTCCGGCGGGAAACACCCCGCCATCGCCCGATGACATCACCCGGTCGCCAGGGCGCACCAGATCGCGGTTCTCGATGAAATCGAGCGGCGGGGCGGGCGAATTGTCACCCGACAGGATCGCGGTTTGCCCCGAGGGCTGGATCGTCACCGGGATGCGCGAATTCGAATCGCTCAGGAGGATCACGCGGGCGGTCCGTTCACCGACCCCGGAAATCCGACCGACCAGCCCGATCCCGTCCATCGCCGCCCATCCGTCGATCAGCCCGTCCCGCGACCCGATGTTCAAGAGCACAGATTGGCGAAACGGCGACCCGCTGTCAGCCAGCACCACGCCGGTGACATAAGACAGCCGCGGATCAAGCCGGACGTTGTTTAGATCACGAAGTTTCGCGTTTTCCTGCTCCAGCTGAAGGGCGGCCTCCTTCCACGCCTTCATTTGCTGCAGCTCGCGGCGAAGTTCCTGGTTCTGTTCATAAATTCGCGCGTAGGATTGGAACCCGTCCACCATGTCGCTCGCCTTGGTCACCGGCACGAGCGCCCATTCGAAAGATGGCACCACCTTGTCCACAAGGTTGGCGCGGAATTGTTCCACGCGCGGGCTGTCGATCCGCCACAAGAGAAACAGCGCGAACAGGATGAACAGCGTCAAGCCGATCAGGATGCGCCTGATCGGGCCTACGTATTCCTCGTTTCGTTGCCGTGTCGGTTTCGCCAAGATTGCCCCCTGGCCTTACGGGTCGCGCGGCCGATGGCCGGCCTTAGCTGTCGTAGTCGATAACGTGACGCAGTTGCTTTTCGTATTCCAGTGCTTTGCCGGTGCCGAGTGCAACACAATTCAGTGGTTCATCCGCGACCGAGACCGAAAGCCCGGTTTGTTCGCGCAATGCAAGGTCGAGATCGCCCAAAAGCGCGCCACCGCCGGTCAGCATCACGCCCCGGTCGACGATGTCAGCCGCCAGATCGGGCGGCGTGGTTTCCAGCGCGGTCATCACCGCCTCGCAGATTTGCTGCACGGGTTCGGCCAGCGCCTCGGCCACCTGTGCCTGCGAAATCTCAAGCTCCTTGGGCACGCCGTTCAACAAATCACGCCCCCGGATCTGCATCGAGGCGCCGCGCCCGTCGTCGGGCATGCGGGCGGTGCCGATCGAGGTCTTGATCCGCTCGGCGGTGCTGTCCCCGATCAAAAGGTTATACTGGCGACGCAGGTAATTCACGATCGCTTCGTCCATGCGGTCGCCGCCGACGCGCACCGAACGCGCATAGACGATATCGCCCAGCGACAACACCGCCACCTCGGTCGTCCCGCCGCCGATGTCCACGACCATCGACCCGGTCGGATCGGTGATCGGCATCCCGGCCCCGATGGCCGCCGCGATGGGTTCGGCGATCAGCCCGGCACGCCGCGCGCCCGCCGACAGCACCGATTGGCGAATGGCGCGTTTCTCGACCGGCGTCGCCCCATGCGGCACGCAGACGATGATCTTGGGTTTCGAGAATGTCGTGCGCTTGTGCACCTTGCGGATGAAATACTTGATCATCTCTTCCGCGGTGTCGAAGTCGGCAATGACACCGTCGCGCATCGGTCTGATGGCTTCAATCGACCCGGGGGTCCGGCCAAGCATGAGCTTGGCGTCCTCGCCCACGGCGAGCACTTTCTTCACCCCGTCCTTGACGTGATAGGCGACCACGGACGGCTCGTTCAGGATCACACCGCGACCCTTCACGTAGACCAGCGTATTCGCCGTGCCGAGGTCGATCGCCATGTCGGACGAGAAAAGCCCAGAAATCGGTGCCATGAAGTCGCGTCTTTCGTAACCCAAGAATCCCAACGCCTGCCCAAGCGATGCTCTGGCGCGTTCGGGGCCTTATATGTGTCGCCGTGCTTCAGGGAAAGGGGGTGCGCTGCCCTGTCCGGCAAATTCTTGCCGCTCACATCGTCGCGAAAATCTCCCGCAAACCCGCACCTGCACCGGCAAAATTGTCCGGGCGCGCGGGGGGGTGCGCCACGCTTGGCCCCCCGCGTGCCCGATGTTTCAGCTCACGTCAGTATAGCGCACTTCGGGCGAAGATTTCGCCAACCGCACCTGAAGCCGGTTCAGCGCCGTGATATACGCCTTGGCCGAGGCCACGACGGTATCGGTATCCGCCGATTGCCCTGTCGAAATCCGGCCGCCTTCCGACAGGCGCACCGACACGGTGGCCTGTGCATCGGTGCCTTCGGTCACGGCAGAGACCTGGTAAATCTCGAGCCGTGCCTCGGTCGGGAACAGGGCCTTCACCGCGTTGAAAGTGGCATCCACCGGACCGTCACCGGTCTGCGTGGTCGAGACCTCTTCGCCGTCGATTTCCAGCACGATATCGGCGGTTTGTGGGCCTTCGGTGCCGCAGACGACCTTGAGCAACTTCAGCTTGATCTTCTCGACCGCCTTGTCGCCCGCCGTATCGGTGACCAGCGCGATGATGTCGTCGTCGTAGACCTCTTTCTTGCGGTCCGCCAAGGATTTGAACCGCACGAAGATGTCCTTGAGCTGGTTATCCCCAACCTCGAGGCCCAGCGCGTTCAACTTATCGCGCAACGCGGCACGCCCCGAATGCTTGCCCAAGGGAAGCTGGCTCGAGGCAAGGCCGATGTCCTCGGGCCGCATGATCTCGAACGTTTCGGCGTTCTTCAGCATCCCGTCCTGGTGGATGCCGCTTTCGTGTGCGAAGGCGTTCTTGCCCACGATGGCCTTGTTGTATTGGACCGCGAAACCCGAAACCTGCGCCACGCGGCGGCTGATCTGCATGATCTTGCGCGTATCGACACCCGTGGAATAGGGCATGATGTCGTTGCGCACCTTGAGCGCCATCACGACCTCTTCCAGCGCGGTGTTGCCCGCGCGTTCGCCCAGACCGTTGATGGTGCTCTCGATCTGCCGCGCGCCCGCTTCAACGGCGGCGAGGCTGTTGGCTGTCGCCATGCCGAGATCGTTGTGGCAATGGGTTGCAAAAACCACCTCGTCCGCGCCGGGCACCTTTTCGATCAGCATGCGGATCAGATCGGCGCTTTCGCGGGGCGCGGTGTAGCCCACGGTATCGGGGATGTTGATCGTCGTGGCCCCCGCCTTGATCGCGATCTCGATCACCCGGCAGAGGTAATCGTGTTCGGTCCGGGTCGCGTCCATCGGCGACCATTGCACGTTGTCACAGATGTTGCGCGCATGGCTTACCGTGTCGTGGATCAGGTCGGCCATCTCGTCTTGCGACAGGCCGGGAATGTCGCGGTGCAGGGGCGAGGTGCCGATGAAGGTATGGATACGGGGACGGGCCGAATGTTTCACGGCCTCGTAGCAGCGGTCGATATCCTTGTAATTCGCACGTGCCAGCCCGCAGATCACAGATTGCTTCGATCGCAGCGCGATCTCTTTCACAGCGTCGAAATCCCCTTCGGAGGCGATGGGAAAGCCCGCTTCGATGATATCGACCCCCATGTCATCGAGCATCTCGGCAATTTCGAGCTTCTCGTCGTGGGACATGGTCGCGCCCGGGCTTTGTTCGCCATCGCGCAGGGTCGTATCGAAAATCAGGACGCGGTCCTGGTCGGTCACACTGGTCATTGGAATGTCTCTCTTGTCTGTCTCAGCCTATGGGTCGCATGGCGCGGTGCAATTCCCCTGAGCGCTCGCGCCAAAGGCACGCTCAGAGGCGGCTAAGAAGAAGCAGTGCGGCAAGACCAATGGAACGCCCGAAGGCGTCATGGGTCGCATGTCTGGTGGCCGCGTTGATCATGGGTCATTTATAGCTTTCCTGTCGTGAATGAAAAGTGTCTTTTTCGCGCGATGTGGTCCGCTTCGCGCCGGTTCGCGTAGTCTGGTCATGTCACGCAACGCCTTGATCCTCGGTGCCACCGGCGGCATCGGTGCCGCTGTCCACGCCCACCTTTCGGCAGAGGGTTGGGCCGTGACGGCACGTTCGCGCAAGGACGGGCTGGATTACGACAGACCCGACAGCGTCACGCAAACGCTCGCCTCGGTCGAGGGGCCCTTTGACCTTGTTTTCATCGCCACCGGCGCGCTCGTGATCGACGGGCACGGGCCAGAGAAGGCGTTGAAACACCTGACCGCCGACGCGATGGCGGCCCAGTTTCGGGTAAACACGATCGGACCCGCGCTTGTCCTGCGCCATGTCGCGCGGCTCCTGCCCCGCGACCGGCGCGCGGTGGTGACCGCGCTGTCGGCCCGGGTCGGGTCGATCGGGGACAACCGGCTGGGCGGGTGGCACAGCTATCGCGCCGCCAAGGCCGCGTTGAACCAGATCATGCACGGCGCGGCGATCGAGCTTTCCCGCACGCATCCCCAATCCATCTGCGTGGCGCTGCACCCCGGCACCGTGGGCACCGCGCTAACCGAAACCCACGGCAGGGGGCATGACAAGGTCACGCCCACCAAGGCCGCCGAAAACCTTCTTGGGGTTATCGACGGTCTGGGCGTTGAGGACAGCGGGCATTTTTTTGACTGGGCCGGCGACAGGGTGGTTTGGTGAGCCGTCTCGTTCTTGTTCTCGGCGATCAGCTTTCACCTGACCTGTCGGCGCTCTGCGCGGCGGACAAGTCCACCGATGTTGTCGTCATGGCCGAGGTTCATGGCGAAGCCCGCACCCCGGCCCACCACCCGCAAAAGATCGCGCTGATCTTTGCCGCAATGCGGAAATTCGCCACGAAACTGGAAGCGGAAGGCTGGCGGGTGCTTTATGCAAAGCTCGGTGACCCCGCGAACGCGCACAGCATCACGGGCGAGCTTTTGCGCCGGGCGGAAGAGACCGGCGCAACCTCGGTTCTCGCCACCACGCCCGGTGATCACCGGTTGATGCGGATGCTGGATGAGCTGCCCTTGCCGGTGTCGCGCAGGCCCGACACGCGGTTCATTTCGACCCAGAAGGAATTCGAAGAATGGGCCGACGGGCGCAAAGAGCTTCGGATGGAGTTTTTCTATCGCCTGATGCGGCGCAAGACCGGGATCTTGATGGACGGCGACAAGCCGGTTGGTGGCAAATGGAATTTCGACCACGACAACCGGAAACCGGCGGTGCCCGACCTGTTTCGCCCCAAACCCCCACGGTTCAAGCCCGACCGCATCACCCGCGAAGTCCTGGATATGGTCGGGGCGGCGTTTCCCGACCATTTCGGCACGCTTGACGGGTTCTCATGGCCGACGACAGCGGCCGAGGCCGAAGCGGCGGCGGATCATTTCTTCACCCATCGCCTCGCGTCGTTCGGTGATTACCAGGATGCGATGCTGGCGGATGATCCTTTCCTCTATCATTCGCTCCTGTCGCCCGCCCTCAACATCGGGCTTCTCGACCCGCTTGCGCTTTGCCAGCGTGCCGAAGCCGAATACCGCGCCGGACGTGCGCCGATCAATGCGGTTGAGGGGTTCATCCGCCAGATATTGGGGTGGCGGGAATACGTGCGCCGTCTCTACATGATGGAAGGCCCCGGCTATGTCACGCGCAACGCCTTGGCCCATACGCGCGCGTTGCCCGCGCTTTACTGGGGCGCCAAGACCCATATGTCCTGCCTTTCCGAGACGGTGCGCCAGACACGCGACACCGCCTATTCCCACCATATCCAGAGGCTGATGATCACGGGCAATTTCGCGCTACTTGCCGGAGTCGATCCGGCCCATGTCCACGACTGGTATCTCGCGGTCTATGCCGACGCCTTCGAATGGGTCGAGGCCCCGAACACCATCGGGATGAGCCAGTTCGCGGATGGCGGGATCATCGCGTCGAAACCCTATGTGTCCTCGGCCAATTACATCGCGAAGATGTCGGATTATTGCGATGGCTGCCACTACAGCGCGCAGGCAAAGACCGGCGCGAAGGCCTGTCCTTTCAATCTGCTATACTGGCACTTCATCGACCGTCACGAAGCCCGCTTCAAATCGAACCGGCGCATGGGCAACGTTCTCGCCACATGGCGCCGGATGGAACCCGTGCGCAAAGAGACCATCTTGGCAGAGGCTGACGCCTTTCTCGCAAAGCTGGACGCGGGCGAGGTTGTTTGAGAAACGCCGCCTGCGGGGATAAGATGCATCCAAGACTCGATTAGCGTCCTTTGGACGGTTACACTTGCAGCGTGGCTGCCTCGGCGATCCGATGGGCCAGAACGCAACGAGGCATGGATCTTGGACAACACTCGTAAACGAAAAAGCGCTGCGGATCGCAGGGCCGAGATCATTGAAACGGTGATCGCGCTGTCTGCCGATATCGGCCCCGATCGCGTCACCACCCAGCACCTTGCCGACCGCGTCGGGGTGACCCAGCCCGCGATCTTCCGCCATTTCTCGACCAAGTCCGAGATCTGGGATGCCGTGTCTGCCCGCATCGCTGAAAACGTGACCGAGGCGGCCAAGCCAAAGGCGGACCAAACGGGCACACATTTGAGCAATGACACGATCCATGCGCACCTTGGGCGGTATTTCAAGCTGGTGCACCAGCGCCCCTCGGTCCCCTCGATCCTGCATTCGCGTGAATTGCAGGCCGGGAACGAAGCGCTACGGCTTCGGTTCCAGACCCTGATGCACAACCGCCGAACATGGATCGCGGACCTTGTTCACTGGGGGCAGAAAGACGGGCATCACCGCGCCGATCTCCGGGCGAAAGACATCGCGAACCTGATCCTGAACGCGGTTCAGGGGCTGTCAATGCAATGGACGCTGGAGAACCGGGGATTTGACCTGATCACCGAAGGCGGGCGTCTGACCGACACGCTCATGGACAGTATCCGCCAGCCCTGAAGGCAACTCACCCGCGCGGGGGCGGCTTTTTCGCGTGGCGGTGCGAAGGCGGCACCCGCCGCCCCAAGACCACTGAGCAACGGACGGGTGTCAGTAAAGCCCCCCGCCGCCAAGCGTCGTGCTCGCGTCCGGCAACTCGGGCGCCTCGGGCTCGGAAACCGTCGTTTCGGCTTGTGGCTGTTCGGCCTGGGGTTGCTCGGCGTTCGACTGCGTCTCGGCCTGTGGTTGTGCGGGGGGCGTGGGGGCGGCTTCCGGCGCAGGGGCCGGGTCCGGTGTCGGCTCTGCACCCGGTTCTGGCGTCGGGTCGGGCTCCGGCACGGTGTTGGGCTGTGCGATCGGCGCGGGGGTGCCGCCATCGACCATCGAGGCCATGACACCGTTCACCCATTCCCCCGACATCCGTTCGCCCGAGGCATAGACAACCGTGCCCTGTCCGTTTCGCATGTCATTGGCAAACGCCCCTTCGTAGACATCACCATTGGGATAGGTCGCCGTGCCCGCCCCGTGTTTTTGGCCGTTCTGCCAGCCACCTTCGTAAACAAAGCCATCCGCAAGGGTGAGCGTGCCGGTGCCGTGGTAGCGTCCCGAGGCCCAACCACCTTCGTAGGAAGAGCCATCGGCGAAGGTTTCGCGCCCCTGTCCGTGCCGTTTGCCCGCCTTCCAGGTGCCGACATAGCCATGACCGCTGGTATAGGTCAGCGTGCCCTCGCCCTCGAACAGGGCCGAGATGAAATTCCCTTCATAGGTTGCACCGTTCGGATAGGTCGCCTGGCCTGCCCCCTCGATCACCCCATCACGCCAGTCACCGACATAGGTGCCGCCATCGGGATAGGTGATGGTGCCGGTCCCATCGGGAAGCCCGGCGCGAAACTGACCTTCGTAGACCGACCCGTCGGGATAGGTCACAACCCCTTCCCCCTCGATCTGCCCTTCGTTCCAGTTGCCTTCATAGCGGTAACCATCAGCGCCGGTGAACACACCCTGTCCATGCCGGTGGTCATCCGCGAAGGCCCCCGAATAGGTATCGCCATTGGCATAGGTCACCTGACCCTGCCCGGCGCGCGCCCCGCGTTGGAACTCTCCTTCATAAACATCGCCGTTGGCCTGCGTCAGCGTGCCCTGACCATCCATCTGGCCGTTGGACCATTCGCCCTCGTAGCGCATGCCATCCGCGCCCACGAACACACCGGTCCCATCGCGTTGGTCGTTGGAGAAGCCGCCTTCATAGGTCGATCCATCGGCATAGGTCGCCCGTCCGACGCCATCCTTCTGTCCCATCACCCAATCGCCGTCATAGACAAAGCCGCTGGGGCTTTCCATTCGGCCCTTGCCGTGGTGCAGCGCCTCGCGCAGGCCGCCCTCGTAGGTCACCCCGTTCGCGTAGCTCACAAGCCCGGAGCCGACCATCTTGCCGTCGACCCAATCGCCTTCGTAGCTCGATCCATCGGCAAAGGTGATCTGCCCGAACCCATGCGGTTTCCCGGCGGCAAAGCTACCCTCATAGACCGACCCGTTGGGGAAACGTGCAACACCGTCACCCCGAATCTCGCCATCCACGAACGTGCCGGAGTATTCGTAGCCGGTGGGTGTGCGCAGCGTGCCCTGTCCGTGCGGTTGCCCGTCCTTGAACGTGCCTTCATAGACGCGCCCGTCATCATATTGCATCGTGTCACGGTCGGACTGGGCGAGCGTCGGGCCCGCGATCGTCAAGGCGGTGATCAGTGCGGTCGAGAGTAGCAGGCGGGTCATTCGGTCCCCTTGGGCCAGACTGTGCAGGTGGCGGAAACGTAATGCTCTGGCCAAGGAGAGACAATTGTTTTCCGATGACATTCCCGCCACACGCTTTTCCTTGCCCATAAACCTGCTAAACCTGCGGTGAAATGGTGAGGATACGATGAGCGACACCTTTCGCCTGACGCTGGCGCAACTTGACCCGATCGTGGGTGACCTGACCGGCAATGCCGAGAAAGCCCGCGCCGCATGGGCCGAGGGGCGCGCGGCCGGGTCGGATTTCGTGATGCTGCCCGAGGCGTTCCTGACCGGCTATCAACCCCAGGACCTTGTCATGCGCCCGCCCTTCTGGGCCGAGGCGATGGAGGTGGTCGAAGGACTGGCGAAGGAGTGCGCAGACGGCCCCGTGCTCGGGATCGGGGGGCCATATCACGATGGCAAGGATCTTTATAACGCCTACTGGATTTTGGGCGATGGACAGGGGCTGACCCGCATTCTGAAACAGATGTTGCCAAACGAAACGGTGTTCGATGAAAAGCGCCTGTTTACCCCGGCCCCGGCCCAAAACCCCCTGCGCATCGGGCCGATCACCATCGGCATTCCCATCTGCGAGGACGCGTGGTGGCCGCAGGCGGTCTGCGAAGATCTGGCCAAGAAGGGGGCCGACATCCTCGCCGTGCCCAACGGCTCGCCTTATTACCGGGGCAAGATCGAGACGCGCCACAGCGTCATGCGCGCCCGGGTCGAGGAAACAGGGCTGCCGCTTATCTACCTCAACATGGTCGGCGGACAGGATGACCAGGTGTTCGACGGGGCCACCTTTGGTCTCGACACCAACGGTGATCTGAGTTTCCAGTTGCCGCAGTTCGACGCGGTGATCCGGCATGTCGATCTGGTGAAAGGCGCCGATGGATGGGCGGTGCGAGAGGGTCGCATCTACCCCGCCCTGCCCGATTATGAAGCCGATTACCGGGTCATGGTGCAGGGCCTGCGCGACTACATGCGCAAGACCGGATTTACCAAGGTTTTGCTTGGCCTTTCGGGGGGGATCGACAGCGCCATTGTTGCGACGATTGCCGCCGATGCGGTCGGGCCCGAGAACCTGCGCTGTGTGATGCTGCCCTCGGAATACACCAGCCAAGCCTCGCTGGACGATGCCAAGGCGGTGGCGAAAGCCTTGGGCTGTCACTATGATTTCGTGCCAATCAAGGGGCCGCGCGACGCGGTGACCGAAACGCTCGCCCCGCATTTCGAAGGCCACGCCCCGGACCTGACCGAAGAGAACATCCAAAGCCGCCTGCGCGGCCTGCTTCTCATGGCGATGTCGAACAAGTTCGGAGAAATGCTTCTGACCACCGGGAACAAGTCCGAGGTGGCGGTGGGATATGCCACGATCTATGGCGACATGGCGGGCGGCTATAACCCGATCAAGGATCTCTACAAGATGCGGGTGTTTGAAACCTGCCGCTGGCGCAACACCAACCATCGCGCCTGGATGAAGGGTCCGGCGGGCACGGTTATTCCAGAGACGATCATCGACAAGCCGCCCTCGGCGGAGCTGCGCCCGGATCAGCAAGACAGCGACTCTTTGCCGCCTTACGAGGTGCTCGATTCGATCCTCGAAGGTTTGGTAGACAAAGAGGTATCGGTGGCCGAGCTGGTCGCCCAAGGGTTCGACCGGGACGCGGTGAAGAAAGTGGAACACCTGATCTTCATAAGCGAATACAAACGCTTCCAATCCGCGCCGGGCCCCCGGCTGACAATGCGGAGTTTCTGGCTCGACCGCCGCTATCCGATCGTGAACCGATGGCGGGACAAGACCTGATGGAGAAGCTCACCCTGCATTCACGCCCCCCGAACATGTCGGGCATGCGCCTTGCAGGTGCCGTTTTCCTCGCCCTTTTTGCGCTCGGGGCGCTCATGCTCCTGCTTCGAGGGGCCGAGACGGTGACGACACCGCAGGTGATCCTCACAGCGATCCCCTTGGTGGTCGGCCTGATGCTGATCTACGTCGGCTTCACCGGCAACCGGATGCGCCGCCGCCTCGCGGTGATCGACCGAAGCGGTGCACAGGTCGGGGTGCACGCCCACCTGGCCTGGGATCAGGTCGCGCGGATCGAGCGGCGAGGCAGCGGCGCTTTTGACACGCTCATCCTCTATCCGGCGCACCGCCACATGATCCGCCGCCCGATCCCGGTTGGCCGCGCGGATGGAAAGGCCGAAGACCTTGTGCAAGATATCCTGTCACTGGCGCAGGCCGGTGGTCTCGCCCTGACCGAGGGCGGCGGGAACACGGCAGCGCAGCGCACGATCTGGCGCGTCGCCAATGGCGGGGTTCAGGACACCGGGGGCCGCGCTCAGGTCTCGGCCTGATCCACGCTTTTGACCGAACGAACGGGGCGAACGTCAGCCCCGCGTCTTGATCAGGTGATTTCCAATATAGTTCGCAATGCGTTCGCCATCCTGGCGATGGACGTCATAGCGAAACCGAACGCGACCGAAGTCGGGGCGTGAGCGCGACAGCACCGCCTCGATCACCTCGGCGCGCACGTGGATACGGTCCCCCGGCTTTGCGGGGCGAAGCCAGCGCACCTCGTCCATCCCCGATGCCCCCATCGAAGACGTGTCCCAAATGCCCGCCGCCATGGCGAGATTGAAGGCGATGAGCAGCGTGTGCCACCCCGAGGCGATGAGGGTGCCAAAATGGCTCTCAGCAGCGGCAGCTTCATCAAGGTGGAATGGCTGTGGATCCCACTCCCGCGCAAAGCCGACGATGGCGTCACGGGTCAATTCCGCCTCATCGGTCCGGAACGTGAAACCGACCGGCAAATCCTCGAAATAATGGCTCACGCAACGACCTCTATCAGGGGCGCGACACCGGATATGATGTCGGGCGACAGAAATTGCGCGGTCAACGCGAACAGGGCGAGCGCGATGGCGAGCGCGATCTGGATCACCCCTGGAAGACGGCTGGCCAAGCGTTCGCGGCTCCCCGCCTCGAACCGGCGGCCCGTAATCCAGACGTAGACCGCGAAAACCACCGCGATCCCCTGCCAGATCAAGAACGACCACACCGAGGGCACGCCAAGCATGAGCCAGTCCGGCGCCCCGAGGTCGAGATCGACGAACGCGATGACAAAGGCGACGGTCCAGAGAAACAGACCAATACGAAGGGAGGTATAGGAGGACATGCCAAACCTTTGCCCGACCAAGACGCGGGCGCAACGAAAAATCTGCCCGAGGGCAGGGAAACCCTGCGTTGTCCGCCGCCCCGGGGCCCATGCGCCGCATTGCCACCGGGGGCCACAGGTTCTATCCGGGACAGGGTGTAAGGGAGCGGGACAATGGCGGTCATCACCAATATCGAGGATCTGAAACGCATCTACCGGCGGCGGGTGCCGAAGATGTTCTACGACTATTGTGAAAGCGGCTCTTGGACCGAACAGACGTTTCGCGCGAACACCTCGGATTTCACCGACCTTCATTTGCGCCAACGCGTGGCGGTGGACATGACCAACCGGACCACCGCGACCCAAATGGTCGGACAGGATGTGGCCATGCCCGTCGCGCTCGCCCCGATCGGGCTGACCGGGATGCAATCGGCGGATGGCGAGATCAAGGCGGCCCGCGCGGCAGAGAAATTCGGCGTGCCCTTCACCCTGTCGACCATGTCGATCTGTTCGATCGAGGATGTTGCAGAACACACGACCAAACCTTTCTGGTTCCAGCTCTACGTGATGCGCGATCTTGATTACCTCGCCCGGCTGATCCAGCGCGCCAAGGATGCCGGGTGCTCGGCCCTTGTCCTGACGCTTGATCTCCAGATGCTGGGACAACGGCACAAGGATTTGAAAAATGGCCTCTCGGTCCCGCCGAAGCCAACCCCCGCGACGCTCGCCGATCTCGCCACCAAGTGGCGCTGGAACCTTGGCATGATGGGCACGAAACGGCGCACCCTGCGCAATATCGTGGGTCACGTCGAAGGCGTGAATGCGCTAAGCTCGATTATGCACTGGACCGCCGATCAATTCGACCCGGCGCTCGATTGGGCGGCCATCGAGCGGATCAAGGAACAATGGGATGGCCCCCTGATCCTGAAAGGCGTGATGGAGCCCGAAGACGCGGTCATGGCGGCCAATGTCGGCGCGGATGCCATCGTGGTGTCCAACCATGGCGGGCGGCAATTGGACGGGGCCCTGTCCTCGATCCGCGCGCTCGACCCGATCCTTCAGGCCGTGGGGGACCGGGTCGAGGTGCACCTCGACAGCGGTATCCGGTCGGGCCAAGATGTGCTCAAGGCGCTTGCAATGGGGGCCAAGGGCACCATGATCGGGCGGGCCTATACCTATGGTCTCGGCGCGATGGGCGAGGCGGGGGTGACCCGCGCGCTTGAGATCATCCACAAGGAGCTTGATGTGAACATGGCCTTTTGCGGCCATCGCGACATCAACAACGTGGGGCGCGAGATCCTGAGAATCCCGGCGGATTTCTCGGGCAATTGGCAAGAAAGCTGACACCGGGGCCGGGTGCGCCGCGCGCGGGCACTTTTCCCTTCCCAAACCCCTGATTCCCGTCTATACGCGCGTCTTCATGCGGGCGTTGCACCCTTGGAGGAACCCCGCGGACCTTTAAAATTTGGAGAAACCCATGGCTGGTGAAATTCCTGACTTTCACGCCACGGTACGGACGGGGACAGGCAAGGGGGCCGCTCGTCAAGCCCGCCGAGACGGACTCGTACCTGGTATCGTGTATGGTGGCGAAGCCGATCCGCTTCCCATCAATATCCCTTTCAACATGCTTTTAAAAAAGCTCAAGGACGGTCGCTTCCTGTCGACGCTTCTCAACCTCAAGGTCGAGGGTCATGACGACGTGCGCGTGATCTGCCGGAACGTGCAGCGCGACGTGGTGAAAGACCTTCCGACCCATGTTGACCTTCTGCGTCTGAAGCGCACCTCGCGCATCAAGCTTTTCATCCCCGTCGAGTTCATCAACGAGGAAGAAGCACCCGGTGTCAAAAAGGGCGGTGTCGTCGTCCACGTGCGCCCTGAAGTCGAGCTTGACGTTCTGGCCGGTGACATCCCGGAAAAGATCGTGGTGGACCTCGCCGGTTACGACATCGGCGACGTGATCCACATTTCGGACGTCGATCTTCCGGCCGGCTCGAAAGTCACCGTCGAGCGTGATTTCGTGATCGCGAACATCTCGGCCCCGTCGAGCCTGCGTTCGGCCGATAGCGATGACGAGGGTGAGGACGAAGCCACCGAAGGCGAAGACGCCACGGCGGACGAAGAGGCATAAGTCGCCTCCACCACCCATTGATCTTGAAACGGGGCCCCTGCGGCCCCGTTTTTCGTATCAATCATCGACACGTTGAAGCACCACGACCTCGCCCCGCGTTCCCCATGGCATCAACGTCATGTTGCTTGCGCTCATGCCATCCATGATCGCCTTGATCCCGGAGGCCCCGTAGACCTTGGAATGGATTTCCATCACCACGAGCCGCACGCAATCGGGCCAGGGTTGCTGGCATAATTCCAACTCTCCGCCTTCGACATCCATCGACACCACGGTGGGCCGGTATTCTTCCAGAAGTTCGGACAGGCGCAGCGCGGGCACCTCGACGATCCGGTCGGGATTGGTGTTCTCATCGGCGATGCTCGACGCCCAGAACGCCGCACGTGCGGCGAAAAGAACGGTGTCCTCGTCGAAATTGTCCGCCACCACGGCCCCGTGCAAAAGCCGCGTCTTCTCGGACCCGTTGGTATCGAGGTTATGGCGCAGCGCCGCCATCATCGAGGTATTCGCCTCGACCGACACGACGTTCTCTGGCCCCGCCTGCCGACCGGCCAGCACCGACACGAACCCGGCCCCTGCCCCGATATCAAGCACCACGTCATCCGCCGTCACGTGGCGCTCGACCGCAAGCGCCTCGTTCCATTCATACCGGCCTGTCTCAAGCTGCTTTCGAAGCGACGCCGACAGCGCGTGGCCCGGCACCCTGAGCTTGATATCCTTGATCGTGAAACTTGCCATCACCCTGCCCCTTGCCGCCTATTGTTCCGTCAACGGCTTCACGCGATTCTAGTGGGCAGGAAAGCAAAGTCCAGCCAATCGAACGGCGCGACCGGCGCGCCCCGATTGATTGTGCCGGGTGCGGCAGGTGGGTATGGTCTGCGCATGAAACTTTTCGTCGGTCTTGGAAACCCCGGCCCGAAATACGCGGGCAATCGTCACAACATCGGCTTCATGGCGGTCGATGCCATTGCCGATGGCCATGGCTTTGGCCCTTGGCGCTCGAAATTTCAGGGGCGCTTGGCCGAAGGCACGATCGGGTCGGAAAAGGTTTTGCTTCTGAAGCCCGAGACCTTCATGAACCTGTCCGGTCAATCGGTGGGCGAGGCTGTGCGGTTCTACAAGCTCGACTCGATCGACGTCACCGTGTTTCACGATGAGCTTGACCTACCCCCGGGCAAGCTGAAGCTGAAACTTGGCGGGGGCCACGCGGGCCACAACGGCCTGCGGTCGGTGCATCAGCATATCGGCCCGCATTACGCGCGCGTGCGCCTTGGGATCGGCCACCCCGGCCACAAGGACAAGGTCTCGCCTTACGTGCTAAGCGATTTCGCCAAGGCGGATCAGGCATGGCTGGACGACATGATGCGCGGCATCTCGGACGGGGCGCCCCATCTTCTCACCGACGACAACGCGAAATTCACCAACGCCGTCGCGCTTCGCATGTCCCCGAATTCGGGCAAGCCCGCCGTGAAGGGTGCGCAGAAAGCCCCCCAGAAGACGTCCGAGAAACCGGTGGAACAACCGCCCGACCCGCCCACGCCGCCAAGCGCGGGCGCGCCGGAGGATAGCCGAAGCAAGCTTCAGAAACTCGTCGACAAGTTCAAGTAACGCGCCGGGGCGCAGCGCTGGGCGGCGGGGCCACATCAGCCCCGGGCTGGACGGACGCGCCGCGTGCCGCCATGATCGCCCCGGGAAGACGGGAGAACATCATGCGCAAAGTCTTGTGGGGCCTCGGCCTGATCATTGTCGTGGCGGTCGCCTTGGGCGTCTGGAAACGCGAGAACCTGACCCGGCTCATGGCCGTGCAGACCCTGTTTGACGAGGGCCGGATCGTCGAGAACTTCTCGAACATGGACGAGATGTTTCATACCGCGCCCATGAACCGGGGCGATGGCCCGGTCTCGCCCCTGCCCGCGGGCGACGAGATCACCCTGCCTGAGGACACCGAGGCATGGATGGAGACGCGACAGGTCACGGCGATGGTGGTTCTGTCGGGCGGCGACATCGTCTATGAAACTTACCTCAAGGGCACCGGGATCGACGACACCCGGATCAGTTGGTCGGTCGCCAAAAGCTTTCTCTCCGCGCTCATGGGCATCCTGATCGACGAAGGGCAGATTGTATCGCTGGATGACCCGGTGACGACATATGCCCCGGCGCTGGCCGGGTCCGCCTATGACGGGGCCACGATCCGGAACGTGGCGCACATGGCCTCGGGCGTGGCCTTTGACGAGGATTACCTCGACTTCTGGTCCGACATCAATCGCATGGGGCGGGTGCTCGCGCTCGGCGGATCGCTGGATGAATTCACCGCCGGTCTGGAAGAGACACGGGCCGACGCAGGTCAGGAATGGCACTACGTGTCGATGGACACCCACGCGCTTGCAATGGTGATGCGGGGGGCGACCGGGCGCAGCATTCCCGACCTGATGGAAGAGAAGATCCTGCAACCCCTCGGGCTGCGGGCCGATCCCCATTACGTGACCGACAGCGACGGCAACGCGTTCGTGCTGGGCGGTCTGAACCTGACCACCCGCGATTACGCGCGCTTCGGGCAGATGATCTTGCAAAACGGGCAATGGCAGGGGCAACAGATCGTGCCCGCCGATTGGGTTGCTGCCTCGACCATCGCCTCTGCACCGACCGCCCCGGGGGCGCGGCAATACGGGCTGCAATGGTGGCTTCCCGCCGACGCGCGCGTGGGCGAGGTCTTTGCCATCGGGGTCTATGGACAGTATATCTGGATCGACCGCGCGTCGGGCGTGGTCATCGCGATGAATTCCGCCGATCGGCTCTTTACCGAACCGGGGGTTTGGGAACAGAATATCGAGAGACTTCGCATGATCACCGGGGTAGCGGCCGAATGAAACCAGAACCCGATCGCCCGATCAACGTGCTTGGCGGCACGCTTTTATCCTGTTCAGACGAACCGAGGACGGGCTATTTCCGCGATGGCTATTGCAACACCTGCGACGCCGATCAGGGCAATCACACCGTCTGCGCGGTGATGACCAACGAATTTCTGGCCTACTCGAAATACGTCGGAAACGACTTGTCGACGCCAAGGCCGGAGTTCAATTTCCCCGGTCTCAAACCCGGCGACCAATGGTGCCTGTGCGCGGCCCGGTTCCTGCAATGCCATGACGAAGGCTGCGCGCCCAATATCCGGCTTGAGGCGACGCATGGCCGCGCGCTTGAAATCGTGCCGCTGCGTATCCTTGAGCTCTACGCCTTGTAGGCCAGCCAGACAGACTTAGTCGGCAAGACCGGCCATATCGGTGCCCAGAGCCTTTGCCACCGTGAAGATGTCCTTATCCCCCCGACCGCACAGGTTCATGATCATGATGTGATCCTTGGGCAGGGTCGGCGCGATCTTCGTCACATGTGCAAGCGCATGAGAGGGTTCGAGCGCGGGGATGATCCCCTCGGTCTGGCAGATAAGCTGAAACGCCTCAAGCGCCTCGGTGTCGGTGATCGAAACATATTCCGCCCGACCCGTGTCATGAAGCCAACTGTGCTCGGGCCCGATGCCGGGGTAATCCAGCCCGGCCGAGATCGAGTGCCCTTCAAGGATCTGGCCATCGTCGTCTTGCAACAGGTAGGTGCGGTTGCCATGCAGCACGCCAGGCCGCCCGCCGGTGAGCGAGGCGCAATGTTCCATGTCATCGTTCACGCCCTTGCCGCCCGCTTCGACCCCGATGATGCGCACGTCCTTGTCGTCGAGGAACGGGTAGAACAGGCCCATGGCGTTTGACCCGCCGCCGATGGCGGCGATCACGCTGTCGGGCAACCGGCCTTCGGCGGCCAGGATCTGTTCCTTGGCCTCCTTGCCGATGATGGATTGGAAATCGCGCACCATGGCCGGATAGGGATGCGGACCCGCCACCGTGCCGATGCAATAGAAAGTGTCGCGCACATTCGTTACCCAATCGCGCAGCGCATCGTTCATCGCGTCCTTCAAGGTGCCGCGCCCGGAAGTCACCGGCACGACCTCGGCCCCCAGAAGCTTCATCCTGAACACGTTCGGGGCCTGCCGCTCGACATCATGCGCGCCCATGTAGACGATGCATTTCAACCCGAACTTGGCACAGACCGTCGCGGTCGCGACGCCATGCTGCCCGGCCCCGGTTTCGGCAATGATGCGGCTCTTGCCCATCCGCCGGGCAAGGATGATCTGACCCAGCACGTTGTTGATCTTATGCGCGCCGGTATGGTTGAGCTCATCACGCTTGAGATAAACCTTGGCCCCCCCAAGCTCCTCGGTCAGCCGCGCGGCATAATAAAGCGGCGATGGGCGCCCGACATAATTGGTCCAGAGATCATTCATCTCGTCCCAGAAACTCTGATCGGTCTTGGCCTTCTCATACTCGGCTTCAAGCTCAAGGATCAGCGGCATCAAGGTCTCGGACACGAAGCGCCCGCCGAAATCGCCGAACCGCCCCTTCTCATCCGGGCCGTTCATGAAAGAATTGAAAAGATCGTCTGCCATTGGTGGAGCCTCCGAAAAGTTACGTGTTCCTAGACGCTGCATCTACAGGGCGCAAGAAGCGCGGCGGTCCGGGACGATCAAGAAATCGCTGGCCAAACAGGTAGTTTCCATGGAACATAGTTTTTACCCGGTCCGACCGGGCCACCAAAGGGAGGAAATCATGAAACATTTGTTCACCAGCGCCGCTGCGATGACCCTTGTTCCAATGGGCGCGCTGGCATCGCCTGACGCCTGCAACGCCACGAAGGATATCGCTATTGACGGTGTCACGATCACGCAGGCAAGCTATGCGCCTGCGGGCGAAGGCAGCCCGCTGGATCATTGCATTGTCCAGGCCCGCATGGCCGAACGCACCGGCACGGACGGTCGCGAATATGCCATCCGGTTCGAGCTGCGCCTGCCCGACGAATGGTCCGGCGCGCTTGCCCATCAATTCAACGGCGGCAACGACGGCGAAGTCGTGCCCGCATTGGGTCAGATCACCGGGCTTGTCCCTGGCGACGGGGCACTTGCACGCGGCATGGCGGTCGTGTCTTCCGACGCGGGCCACGATGGCAAGGCAAACCCCGATGCGGGCCTCGCGGGTGGGAATGTCTTTGGCTTGGAGTTCGAAGCGCGGCGCGATTATGGCTATGCCGCCGTGCCGCAGGTGCAGGCGGTGGCTGAGGCCTTGACCACCGCCCACTACGGCACCGACATCACTCATCGCTACGGGATGGGCACGTCCAATGGCGGACGTCACGCGATGGTCGCGGCCAGCCGGATGGGCGATACCTTTGACGGATTGCTCGCGGGCTATCCCGGCTTCAACTTGCCTCGCGCGGCTATTCAACACGCCTGGGACGTGCAGAATTTCCTGAGTGTCGGCGACACGCTCCCCACCGCGTTTTCGCGCGAAGAGATGCAGTTCGTCGGATCACAGGTCCGCGCGGCCTGCGACGCGCTCGATGGGGCCGAGGACACGCTTGTCTTGGACCCGCTCGGCTGTCAGGACGCCTTTGACCCGATGAACATGGTCTGTTCGGACGGGCAAAACAGCGAATGCCTTCCGCGCGACAAGGTCGAGGCGCTCATTGCGATCCATGACGGGCCGACCAACAGCGCCGGCGAGGCTTTGTATAGCGACTGGCCCTGGGATCCGGGCATTGCCTCGGGCGGCTGGCGTTTCTGGAAGCTCGAAAGCCCCATTCCGCCGTGGGAGCAGCAGCCGTTGATCGCGGTCATGGGGGCCGGGTCGTTGGCGCAGGTGTTCTCGACCCCCCCGACCGAGGTGGGCGGCACACCTGCTGAGCTACAGGAGTTCCTCGTGGATTATGATTTCGATGCCCAAGGGCCTCGCGTCACCGCGACCTCCGACGCCTTCCCCGAAAGCGCGGTCGAGATCATGACACCCCCGGACATGGACGATCCCATGCTGACCGAGTTCGTTGAATCCGGCGGCAAGATGGTGATCTTTCATGGCACGGCGGACCCGGTCTTCTCGTTCCTCGACACGGTCAATTGGTATGACCGCTTGTCGCAAAACCTTGGCGACGCAACCCGTGATCATGTCGTGCTCTACCCGGTTCCGGGGATGCAGCATGGTCAGGGCGGCCCGGCGGCAGACAGCTTTGACCTGCTGACCGTATTGACCGAGTGGGTCGAGACGGGGGAAGCCCCTGCGCCGGTGAAGGCCAAGGTGCGCGACGACAATGAGGAAGCGGACGAGACCGTTCGCGGCCAAATGCGCCCGCTCTGTCTCTATCCACAGATCGCAATGGCAGAAGGCGAAAGCATTTCCTGCCAGTAGGCGAGACAACAGCGCGCGTCCGCCGGCACCGGCGGGCGCGTTTTCACCGCACCGTCAACGGGGCCCGAGGGGCAGCGAGCCGGACCGGCGCATCGTTGCAGAAGATCACGAGTGTATCGCCGTTCTCAATGGCCTGAAATCCGCGTCGGCGCACTTCGGTCAGAAAAAGGTCGCGCCCGACGATCCGCTCAACATCCGACACGCGCCGCTTGATCACGCCGCCCTTGCGCGCGGTGGGGCAAGAAAACGCCTGTTCCATCCAGAGCTCAGGCGCATCTTGCCTGTTGTCCGTCTCGGTCACAGGGGTCGGCACAGAAGCCAGCACAGGGTTGGAACCCGGATACAGGATTGGGTAAAGGGCCGGATCAGGGGCGAATTCCGGGTCCGGGGCGAAGGCGGAGCAATATGCAATCTTGTGGTCCATCTGGGAACCCTGGAGCGATTCTGGTGAACACGCGGTTAAGGACGGCGCGCCTGCGCGCCACGACCCCGGCTTAGCCGGCTGCGTCGATGAAGGCCTGCATAAGCCCCGCGTCCTTGACCCCCGGTGCGCTTTCCACGCCCGACGCGGTGTCGACCTGCCGCGCGCCGGTCAACCGAACCGCGAGCGCGACATTCGCGGGGGTCAGCCCCCCGGCCAGCATCCATGGCACGGTCCAATGACGTCCTTGCAAGAGCGTCCAGTCAAACGGCACCCCGTTACCCCCCGGAAGCGCGGCCCCCTTGGGCGCCTTGGCATCGACCAGAAGCTGGTCGGCCACATCCGCGTAATCATCAAGCTTCGCGATATCTTCAGGCCCGGCGACGCCCACGACCTTCATCACCGGAAGACCGTAGCGAGCGCGTATTTCGGCCACGCGGTCCGGGCTTTCCTGCCCATGAAGCTGGATCATGTCGATCGGGGCCTTGCCGGTGATCTCATCCAGAAGCGCATCGTCCGGGTTGACCACGAGCGCGACCTTGGCCACCCCCGGCGCCACCTCGGCGCCAAGCCGGGCGCAGGTTTCCGGATCGACGTAGCGTGGCGATTTGGGGAAGAAATTGAAGCCAAGATACCGCGCGCCCGCCGCGACGGCGGCGGCAACGTGATCGGGCTGCGTCAGCCCACAGATTTTGACCGATACCTGAGCCATGCGCGCGTCTTAGCGCCCATCCTCCAGAAGCGCCAGAACATCGTCGCCCGGCTTGGCCCTGTCCCGCTTGAGATCCTGCACTTCGTGGGCGAGCTTCACCGCCGCCTTGCGGGCCCGGGCCCCTTCCGCGCGCAGCTTGTGCTCACGCAGCCATTCCCAGACAAAGCCGATCATCACCCCGGCGATGATTGCGGCAAAGATCACGACGAACAGCGGCAGGTTGACCGACCAGCTCCAGCCAAGGAACCCGGCCAGCTCTTCCGGCAAGAGCCGCAAGAGAACCTGGTCGCGATTGGCAAGCGCCACGGTGATCAACACAACGGCCAACGCGGCAAGAAACGCGTAGCGGATGTAACGCATGGAGGAGGACCTTTCAGTTCCCGTTCAAACGGTCGCGCAGCAGTTTGCCGGTCTTGAAGAAGGGCACATGTTTCTCTTCGACCTGAACCGATTCCCCGGTGCGCGGGTTTCGCCCCACCCTGGCATCGCGCTGCTTCACGGAAAACGCGCCGAAACCGCGCAGTTCCACACGGTCGCCGCGCGCCATGGCTTCGATGACTTCCTCGAAAATAGTGTTCACGATCCGCTCGACATCCCGCTGATACAGGTGCGGATTCTCGTCGGCGATTTTCTGAATAAGCTCAGACCGGATCATCCAGTATCCCCCCGAAGGACATGTCGGCACCTTTGGCAGCGCGCCGTTACAACCACGACTATACGGGCAAAGGTGCCACCGGGAAACCGTTCTTACAAGCGAGCACCGCGCAATTTGCGCGCATTCCGCCGGTTTTTTCATGTAAATCCACACCTTTAGGTGGGATCTTTCCCGATCAAATGCGGCGGGGATCAGCCGAACACCAGCGCCGCGACATGATTCGCGTTATGGGGGTGGAGTTTTCCAGACAGCCCCAAGCCATGAAAAAACGGCCCCGGAGCGCTCCGGGGCCGTTCGTGTTTCTAACCGTGAGGCAAGACGTCTTATTCGTCGTCTTTCTTCAGGGCAGCGCCAAGGATATCGCCCAGCGACGCACCGGAATCGGACGAGCCGAACTGTTCCACGGCCTCTTTTTCTTCCGCGATCTCGCGGGCCTTGATCGACAGGCCAAGGCGGCGCGATTTCGCATCCACGTTGGTCACGCGCACGTCGATATGGTCCCCGATCTGGAAACGCTCGGGGCGCTGCTCGGCACGATCACGCGACAGGTCGGAGCGGCGGATGAAGGATTTCATGCCTTCGTATTCCACCTCGATGCCACCGTCTTCGATCGCGGTCACGTTCACGGTGATGATCTGGCCGCGCTTCACGCCACCCACCGCTTCGGCAAAGGGATCGCCATCGAGCGCCTTGATCGAGAGCGAGATACGCTCCTTATCGGTGTCCACCTCGGTGACGACGGCTTTGACCACGTCGCCCTTCTGGAAGGACTGGATGGCCTCTTCGCCGCGCTGGTCCCAGCTGATGTCGGAGAGGTGAACCATGCCGTCGATGTCGTCGTCGAGACCGATGAACAGACCAAACTCGGTGATGTTCTTGACCTCGCCTTCGACCTGCGTGCCCTCGGGGTGGGTCTCGGAGAAGACCTCCCACGGGTTGCGCATGGTCTGCTTGAGACCAAGGGAAACGCGACGTTTCGCCGGGTCGATTTCAAGCACCATGACCTCAACCTCTTGCGAGGTGGACACGATCTTGCCGGGATGGACGTTCTTCTTGGTCCACGACATCTCGGACACGTGGACGAGACCTTCGACACCCGCTTCAAGCTCGACGAACGCACCGTAGTCGGTGATGTTCGTGACGCGGCCCTTGTGGACCGTCTCAAGCGGATACTTGGTCGCGACCAGATCCCACGGATCTTCCTGAAGCTGCTTCAGGCCGAGCGAGATGCGGTGCGTTTCCTTGTTGATCTTGATCACCTGCACCTTGATCGTCTCGCCGATGGCAAGGATCTCGGACGGGTGGTTCACACGGCGCCAGGCCATGTCGGTGACGTGCAGAAGGCCGTCGACACCGCCAAGGTCCACGAAGGCCCCGTATTCGGTGATGTTCTTGACCACACCGTCCACGGCGTCGCCTTCCGACAGCTTGCCGATCACCTCGGCGCGCTGCTCGGCACGGCTTTCTTCCAGAATGGCGCGGCGCGACACGACAATGTTGCCACGGCGGCGATCCATCTTGAGAATCTGGAACGGCTGCTTGAGACCCATGAGCGGGCCCGCGTCACGCACCGGGCGCACATCGACCTGGCTACCGGGCAGGAAGGCCACGGCACCGCCGAGATCGACGGTGAAGCCGCCCTTGACCCGACCGAAGATCGCGCCTTCGACGCGAAGCTCGTCGGCGTAGGCCTTTTCCAGACGGTCCCAGGCTTCTTCGCGGCGGGCCATCTCGCGCGAGATGACAGCTTCGCCACGGGCGTTCTCGGCGGCACGCAGATACACCTCGACTTCGTCGCCGACCGAAATGTCAGGCGCTTCACCGGGGTTTGCGAATTCCTTGAGCTCGACACGGCCTTCCATCTTGTAGCCGACGTCGATGATGGCTTGTCCCGCTTCAATCGCGATGACCTTGCCTTTGACAACAGAGCCCTCGTCGGGCGTGTCCATTTCGAGACTTTCGTTAAGGAGGGCCTCGAATTCCTCCATAGATGCATTGGCGCTCATAAGCGTTAAGGTTCCTTTACAGATCGTATTCGGGCCACACGGTTGTCTCCGCGGGTCTTGGGGTTTCGTTGGTCCGGCAGGGCCGTTTCGAAAACAAAGAGGGCCGGTTGCCCGACCCTGCTCGCTCTTTGATCTCCGACTTTCCGCCGTGTTGACGGGGCGGGAATACGCCCCGAACCCCTGTTTGGCAAGGGGTTTCACGCGTTGCGGGCGTGAAATGACCTGCTTTTCGCCCCCGAATCGGGGGATTCGCGCGTTTTGGTTGGGGCGTCGACCACAACGCCGGGGGTTTTGACTTCGCCACGGGCCTGTGCCCTCATGGCGGATGAGACGGGCAAGGACATGAACCAGAAACCCCACGACGACACGCTACAAGACCTGTCGACAGCCGCGAACAGGGCAGTGAACGAGGGGCGTTTCGACGCGGCCCGTGATCTATGCGCCCGGATTTTTGCGCGTGATCCCGGCAATCTTTCGGGGCTCTGGCTTTACACTTATGCCACCCGGTATGCGCCCGATGACCCGGTTCTCGCCCGGATCGAACGCTACACACAACAACCCGGGCTGTCAGACCCGTTGCGATCCCAGCTCTTTTTCATGATCGGCAAGGCGTATGACGACATGGGCCGCGTCGAACGCGCCTTTGATGCTATAGTCGAGGCCAATGCGATCAAGGGTGTCGGCGTGGATGACGACGCGTTGGACAAGCTTACCGATCAACTGGTGGCGGCGGTCGAGGCCGCGCCGCGCATCGCGTTGGAGCGCACAGGGCCGCGCATGATCTTCGTGCTGGGGATGCCGCGTTCGGGCACCTCGCTCACCGCGCAAATGCTGGGCGCGCATCCGGAGATCACCAACATGGGCGAACGCGTCGCGCTTGGCCCCGCGCTGGCAAAGGCCGGGGCTACCGGCAATCCGCATCTCGCCTTTCTCGACGGGCTCAGCGCCACGCGGCTTCAAGCCGCCCGGGCGCAATATCTCGACGCGCTGCCCAAGGCGGGGATCATCATCGACAAGATGCCCGAGAACTATTGGTTTGCTTGGGCGATCCCGATGCTGTTTCCCGACGCGATCATCCTCCATTTGACGCGGGACCGGCTGGCAACCTGCTGGTCCTGTTTCCGCAATGATTTCCGGGCCGGGCACCAGTATAGCTACAAGTGGACCTCGACCACCCGGCAATACGACCGCCATCTCCGGCTTTGCGATCTCGGGCGCGGGCGGGCCGGGCGCGGCTGGGTGCCCCTGCGGCTCGATGAGCTGACCGCCCGGCCCCGTGACACGCTCGCCCCGGTGCTGGATCTTTTGGGGTTGGACTGGACCGATGCCGTGGCCCGACCGGAACAGGCGGGCGGGAGCATGCCGACATTGTCGAAATGGCAGGTGCGGCAGGGGATCGACCCGAAGATATCGGACCGGTGGCGCGCCTATCTGCCCCTGATCATGGCCCGTCTGGAAGGTGGCTGAGGCCCCCGATCACACCCCCGATCAGACCCACGCCTATCGTCGGGCCTGCACCGCGCCGATCGCGGCGGCGACCGCATCCGCGATCGACATATGGGAGGTGTCGATGACCACCGCGTCCTCGGCCGGGATCAAGGGTGCCACGGCGCGGCCCTGATCACGCTCATCACGGGCTTTTACATCGGCGAGCACGGTGGCGAAATCGGTGTTATGCCCGGCCTCGGAAAGCTCCCGATACCGGCGTTCCGCCCGGACCTCGGGGCTTGCGGTGACGAAAAGCTTCACATCGGCCTCCGGGCAGATCACCGTCCCGATGTCGCGACCGTCAAGCACCGCACCGCCCGCACGGGCCGCGAAGGCGCGTTGAAAATCGACCAATGCCGTGCGCACGTCGGTTTCGACCGCCACGCGGCTCGCCGCCTGCGCGACCGCGGGGGTGCGCAGCCCGTCAACCTCAAGATCCTCGGCCATCAGCCCCTGCGCCGCCGCAAGCGCGTCTTCGCCGTCGATCACCCGTTTTCCAACGGCCCGGTACAAAAGCCCGGTGTCGAGATGGGCGAAGCCGAAATGGGCCACGACCGCCTTTGAAATCGTGCCCTTGCCGGCGGCTGCCGGTCCGTCGATGGCGATGGTGAAACTCACGCTGACCTCGTCTGTTGCTCGCGACGCTTTTTGACGAACCCGATGATCAGGAGCAAGACCGAGATCGGGAACAAAAGCCATTTCGCCATCGTCAGAACGCTTGCGGTCCGAACGGTCTGCGCGTCAAGCGCCGCGTCACCGCCAAGAAACAGCGCCGCGACCAGCGTGTTTTCACCTAGATCCGCCAGCCCCATCAGGATCGGGGCAAGGATGAAAATCCTCGGCAAACCCCCGATCCAGATACCGTAGCCCAATGTCAGGGTGATCAGGATGGGAAAGGCGCGGTCCCAAGTGGTCGCCACGCGCGCATAGGCCTCCGCAAACCCCGGCTCTGCATCAGCGATCAGCGCCCGGATATCGGCGACCGTGTAGCCGGTGAGGCGCAGATCCGGGATCACCCCGTTCGCCATCGCCTGCATCGGTGGCCCCACGACCGTGACCAGGACACCGTAGACGACCAGTGTCAGCACCAAGAGCGCGCCGAAAACCACCATTTTTCCCATACCATTCCCCCCTGAATTCGGCGTTCAGTAAGGCAGAGTGCACCGGGTGTGGAAAGCCTTTTTCTCAGGCGTCCCGACGCTCGATCACCGCCCCGAGACCCGCCATGAGCGGCTCGAACACCGGGAAAGAGGTGGCAATGGGCGCCCCGTCGTCAATCGACACGGGGTTTTGGCTGGCCATGCCCATGACCATGAAAGACATCGCGATCCGGTGATCGAGATGCGCCTTCGCCGTGCCGCCACCGGGCACGCCGTCCGCGCCCATCCCGTGCACCGTCATGAAGTCTTCGCCCTCGTCCACCGTGACCCCGTTGGCCTCAAGCCCGCGCGCCATGGCGTCGATCCGGTCGCTTTCCTTCACCCGAAGCTCTTTCACCCCGACCATCTCGGTCTTGCCGGTCGCAAAGGCCGCGACCACGGACAGAACCGGGTATTCGTCGATCATCGACGCCGCGCGTTCGGCGGGCACGCGAATGCCCCGCATCTCGGGCGAGAAGCGCGCGCGCAGGTCCGCCACCGGCTCCCCCCCTTCTTCGCGCTGGTTCTCGAAGACAAGGTCCGCGCCCATTTCACGGAGCGTGGTGAAGAGACCCGCGCGCGTCGGGTTCAACCCGATGTTGGGCACGACGACTTCGGACCCCGGCGTGATGAGGGCGGCACAAACGGGAAACGCGGCAGATGAGGGATCGCGCGGCACCGCGATCACCTGCGGTTTCAACTCCGGCTGGCCCGTGAGCGTTATGACCCGCCCCTCGTCGGTCTGCTCCACTGTCAGATCCGCGCCAAACCCCGCCAGCATCCGCTCGGTGTGGTCACGGGTGGCCTCGGCTTCGACCACGACGGTTTCGCCGGGCACGTTGAGACCGGCGAGCAAGACAGCAGATTTCACCTGCGCCGACGGCATCGGCACCACGTAGCGCACGGGCATCGGGTCGCGCGCCCCCACGATGGTCATGGGAAGGCGACCGCCGCTGCGCCCATGGGCGGACGCCCCGAACAGACCCATGGGGTCGGTGATCCGCCCCATCGGGCGCGAGCGCAGAGAGGCATCGCCGGTGAAGGTCGCGGTGATCGGCGAGGTCGCCATGCACCCCATGATCAGCCGCACGCCGGTGCCGGCATTGCCGCAGTCGATGACCTGCTCCGGTTCGGCGAACCCGCCGACGCCAACGCCGTGGATCGACCAATCACCCTCACCGTGGCGCACCACTTCGGACCCGAAGGCGCGCATAGCCGCCGCCGTGCCCAACACGTCGTCGCCCTCAAGCAGCCCGGTCACCCGCGTTTCCCCCACCGCAAGCGCCCCGAGGATCAGGGCGCGGTGGCTTATCGACTTGTCCCCCGGCACATGCGCGTCGCCCGCAAGCGGCCCGGATTTGCGCGCTGTCATGGGGATCGGGTCACCGTGGCCGGACATGGGCTTCTCCTCGTTTTGATCAAGCGCTGATACCGCAGGGCGGCAGGCTGGTCCACGCTCTTTCAGCGCGTCCTGTCCGTGCGGCGTCAAACGCGGCGGAAGGTCATGTAATGCGGCACCCGCCCCTCGCGAAGTGCCTTTTGCTCATACCGGGTCGAATGCCAGTCGCCCCACGGCATCCGCCAATCGCCCGGACGTTCGGCCAGCCAGTCAAACCCCGCCCCCGGCACCTGTTCCATCGTCTGGCGGACATAATCGGGAATATCGGTCGCCACCCGAAACTCGGCCCCGGGCCGAAGCACGCGGTGCAGCGGTTCAAGATGCTCTGGCGTCACGAACCGGCGGCGATGGTGGCGCTTTTTCGGCCAAGGATCGGGATACAGCAGGAAGGCCTTGGAAATCGATTGCGCGGGCAGGACATCGAACAAATCACGCGCGTCGCCCGGATGCACCCGGATGTTCTGTGCCCCGGATTTGCGCAGCTTGCCCAGCATCGCCGCCACGCCATTCACGAAAGGCTCGCACCCGATGATGCCAACGTCGGGATAGGTTTCGCCCTGATGCACCAGGTGCTCGCCCGCCCCGAACCCCACTTCGAGCCAGACATCCCGGTCGCCGAAAACCGCGCCTAGATCGAGCTTGGTGCGCTTCGGGTTGTCGTCCCAATCCACACCAGACAGCCCGACGCGGGGCAGGTCTTCGTCAAGATAGGCCTGTTGCGCCGGACGCAGACCCTTGGTCTTGAACCGTCCGTAAAAATTGCGCCACGGCGCGCCGGATTGATGTGTGCTGTCATTCATGACCGCCTCCTAGCTGCAGGGGGAGGGACGATCAAGCGCGCCCATCATTCTGTTCACAAACGCACAGTGATCCTGTGAATTTTGGGAGTTTCCTGATTTTTCGCACGGTTGTATCGGTCCGTCATCGTTGAAACACAGCTTCCTGACAAAGGACCACACAAATGCAAAACCTCGCCCCCTACGCGGCCCCGCTTGGCCGTCTGCTTCTTTCCTTCATGTTCATCATGTCCGGTATCCAGAAAATCACCGGCTATGCCGGCACACAGGGATACATGGAAATGATGGGCGTGCCCGGTGCGCTGCTTCCCGTTGTCATCTTCGTCGAAATCGTCGGTGGCATCGCACTTCTCATCGGGTGGCAGGCCCGGTGGGCCGCGCTCGCGCTCGCCGGATTCGCGGTGATCTCAGGCCTTCTGTTCCACCTCGTCCCCTCCTTCGGAATGGAAGATGCGATGGCGGCACAGGGCGAAATGATCAGCTTCATGAAGAACATGACCATCGCGGGCGGCATGCTTCTGATCGTCGCCTTCGGCCCCGGCGCATGGTCGGTGTCAAAGCGTGAGCCGCTTCTCGCCCCCACGGCGTGACCCAAAAAAACGCCCGGCCCCGTCTGTGATCGGGACCGGGCGGTTCATGTCATCTCCGGATGAACCCGGCGGTATGATCTATCAAACTGCGGCTTTCAGCGCGTCGATGAGATCGGTTTTTTCCCAGCTGAACCCGCCATCCGGCTCGGGCACCCGCCCGAAATGGCCATAGGCCGCGGTGCGTTGGAAAATTGGTCGGTTCAGGCCAAGATGTTCTCGGATCCCGCGCGGGGTCAGATCGACCACCTTGTCCACCGCCGCCTCGATCGCCATTTCGTCGACCTTGGCGGTGCCCTGCGTATCGACATAGATCGACAGGGGCTTTGCCACGCCGATCGCGTAGGACAATTGCAACGTGCATTTATCAGCTAGCCCGGCGGCAACGACGTTCTTTGCGAGATAGCGCGCGGCATAGGCCGCCGACCGGTCCACCTTCGTCGGATCCTTGCCCGAGAAGGCGCCGCCCCCATGCGGGGCCGCGCCCCCATAGGTGTCCACGATGATCTTGCGCCCCGTGAGGCCCGCATCGCCATCGGGCCCGCCGATGACGAATTTCCCGGTCGGGTTCACGTGCCATTCGGTGTTCGCCGTGATCCATTCGTCGGGCAGCACCTCGTTGATATAAGGCGTCACGAGGTCACGCACATCCGAAGATGTCAGGCTCGCATCCAGATGCTGGGTAGACAGGACAAGCGAGGTGATCTCGACAGGTTGCCCGTTCTCGTAGCGCATCGAAAGCTGGCTCTTGGCATCCGGGCCAAGCTGCGGGGCTTCGCCGGATTTGCGGGCCTCGGCAAGACGCTTCAGGATCTTGTGGGCATAAAGGATCGGCGCGGGCATGAGCGCCTCGGTTTCATTGGTCGCGAAACCGAACATGATCCCTTGGTCCCCGGCGCCTTCATCCTTGTCGTCCCCACCATCGACGCCCTGCGCGATATCTGCAGACTGGGCATGCAGGTAGTTGTCCACCTTCAGGTTCGCCCAATGGAACCCTTTCTGCTCATAACCGATATCCTGCACACAATCGCGGGCGATCTCTTCGATCCGGTTGAGCACGCTGCCCGGACCGCGAACCTCACCCCCGATCACCACCCGGTCGGTGGTGGCGAAGGTTTCGCAGGCCACGCGGGAAAATGGGTCCGCTGCCAGGAACGCATCTAGGACCGCGTCGGAAATCCGGTCACAGACCTTGTCCGGGTGGCCCTCGGAAACGGATTCCGAGGTGAAAACATAATTCGGTCTTGCCATGAAAAGTGCTCCATTGGTTACACCTGCCACGCCAGGAAGCCGTTGTGGCAGTTTATCCGGTGGAGTTAGCGCCCCGCCCCGGCAGGGTCAACGGCTTTGCGCCGATTGGCGACAAAGAGCGCCAGCCCGAGTGACAGAAGAATGACAATCACCGGAAGGTCACCGACCTTTGCATAAGGCGTGGGCGGCAAGGGGCCCGGCAACGGGGCCTCGATCGCACCCGCTTCGCCCAGCGGGATGTGCGCGGTCACGGTGCCCGCGGCGTCAATCACCGCGCTGATGCCGGTGTTGGCCGCACGCGCGATGGGCAGACCGAACTCGATGGCGCGAAACCGCGCTTGGACAAGGTGCTGTTGCGGTCCCGAAAACGTGCCGAACCACGCATCATTGGTGGCCTGCAGGATCCAGTTGGCCCGCCCGTCGGCCCCGCGAATGTCGCGTGGAAAGATCATCTCGTAACAGATCAGCGGCAGCACGGGGCCCGCCACGCTGTCGCGCAGCACCGGGCCGGGCCCGCCCGCGTATCCATTCCCGTCGCGCTGCGCGAGCCCCTGAATGCCGAACCGCGCGGCAAGATTTCCGAGCGGGACATATTCGCCAAAGGGGACAAGGTGATGCTTGTCATAGACCCAGACCGGCGCCCCCGACCCTTCGAACATGACAAGCGCATTGCGCCACGTCCGCCCTTCGATGCGCTGGATACCGGCGACCAGCGGCGCGGGCGCCGCCGCGCGGGCCGCCGCCTGTTCCAGCCCGGGGGCACGCCCGAGCGGTGCGGGAATGCTCGTTTCGGGCCAGATCACGAGATCAGCGCTGCCATCATGGCCACTCAGTGCCACCGCACGCTCGAAAAAAGTCATCACCCAGTCCTGGTCCCACTTGAGATGCTGGGGCGCATTGGGTTGCACGAGGCGCAGGGTGACATCGGTGGTCGCGGGCACGCTGGGCGCCGCAAGCGGGGCCGATAGGGCAAGAGCCCCGCCGCCCAACGCCCACAGGCCGCGCGGCCAGGGCCGGGCGACCACCGGCCAGAGCGCCGCGCCGAAGGCAACGGTCAGCGCCGACATCCCATACACCCCGATGACCCGCGCCAATTGCGCGACCGGCGTGTCGATCCAGACAAGCCCGGGGCCACCCCACGGAAACCCCCCGAAAATCCACCCCCTGAGAAGCTCGGCCAACCCGAACGTCGCCCCGAGCGCCAGCCAAAGCGCGCGATCTTTCGCGATCCAACGGGCACCAGCGCCCGCCAATCCCCAAAAAAGCGCCATGCCCCCGGCCATGAAAAAAAGCGCAAAGGGGGCCATCCAGCCATGGCGCGGCAGATCGACAAGAAAGGGCTGCACGATCCAGATGAGCGTCAGGCCGAAATACCCAAGCCCCAACGCCCATCCGACAAGGGCCGCGCGGGCCATGCCCCGCGCGCGCGCGATCACCGCGGCACCGCAGCCAAGGCCGAGAAGCGTCAGGGGAAAGAGACCCACAGGTGCCTGGCCCAACGCCGCGATCATGCCCGCAAGGGCGCTGAGCGCCATGACCCGCCAGCGATCCTGATGCTGCCAGTCGATCCAGCCCGCCACACCGCGATACAGGCCGGTGTCAGCCGCCATCCGCCGCCTGACCCTCGCCCCGCCGTCGCAGCCGAAGCCGCTTGATCCGCCGGGGATCGGCATCCACCACCTCGAATTCGGCCCCGGTGTGGTGGATGATCACCTCGCCGCGCGCAGGCACCCGCCCGGCGGCGAGAAAGACGACACCCCCCAGCGTATCGATTTCCTCTTCATCCTCTTCCGGTCCTCGAAGCGCGATCCCGGTCGCGTCCTCGAACTCGTCCAGCGGCGCACGCGCCTCGACCAGCCAGGATCCCGCCGGTTCCTCAAGCCAAAGCACGCCTTCTTCAAGGTCGTGTTCATCCTCGATCTCACCGATCACCTGCTCAACCAGATCCTCGAGCGTCAAAAGCCCGTCAACCCCGCCATATTCGTCGATCACCAGCGCCATATGCATCCGCTCGGTCTGCATTTTCTGCAGCAGGACACCGATCGGCATCGAGGGCGGCGCATAGATCAAGGGGCGCAAAAGCTCGGTCAGCGTGAAATTCGGTGCCTTGCCGTTGAACCCATGGGTCAGCGCCACGTCTTTCAGATGAACAAGCCCCACGGGGGTGTCCAACGTGCCGCGAAACACCGGCAACCGCGTGTTGCCACTGTCGCGAAACACCTCGATCAGGTCGCCAAGCGCGATATCTTCCGCGACCGCCACGATCTCGGCTTTCGGGATCATCACGTCCTCGACCCGCATTTTGCGAAGGTTGCCGATCCCCGGCATGAGGGCGCGCATCGCGCGTTCCTCTTCACTCGGCCCGTCGGTGTCGGACCCATCCGTTTCCGAAGGGCTCAAGGCCCCCATGATCCGGCCGAAAAATCCTTCCGACCGCTGTTGTTCGTCTTCTGACTGCGCGCTCTGCGCCGCGCTAGAAGACCCGTCCGTATCGCCCATTTGTCCTTTCCGAATTCTCTGTGACGCTCACGCGCCCGACACCCCATATGGGTCCGAAAGACCCAGATTGCCAAGTATTTCCGTCTCCAACGCCTCCATGAGGGTCGCATCCTTGTCGTCAGTGTGATCGTAACCCAACAGATGCAGCAATCCGTGCACCAGCAAATGGGTCACATGATCGCTCAAAGCCTTGCCTTGGTCGCGCGCTTCGTGGGCACAGGTGTCATAGGCGATAGCGATATCGCCAAGCTCGACATCACCGGGTGGCAACGGCACACCGCCGGGCCGGTCCGCCCCGCGCTCCGCGCTTGGCCATGACAAGACGTTGGTCGCGGCCTGCTTGTCACGAAACGTCCCGTTCAACGCCGCGATCCGGCGATCATCGCAGCCCATGACGACCGCCTCACAGCCCGCCGGCAGCTCAAACTTTCGGGCCACGGCCCCGGCGGCTTGCACGGCGAGGGGCTCCAGCCCGACCGCTATCCAGCGGTCATCCTCGATGATCACATCCACATCCATGGCCTGCCCTATCGCGAAACCCGGACCACGTTCCAGCCTTCATCGTTTCAAAAATACCTTGGGGTGTGTGAGGGGCAACGCCCCTCACGGCCTGCGTGGCCTGAACGCAAATGAATCTGCGCCGGGGACCGATGTCCCCGGCGCCGTCTGGATTTATCAGCCGGCCGCCGGATCAGCCGCGTCATAGGCGTCGATGATCTTGCCCACGAGCGGGTGACGCACCACGTCGCGCGCGGTGAAGTAATTGAACGCGATCTCATCGATGTCCTTCAAAAGGCTCTCGGCATCCCGCAGGCCAGAATTTACCCCACGCGGCAGGTCGACCTGCGACCGGTCGCCGGTGATGACCATGCGCGACCCCTCGCCCAGACGGGTGAGAAACATTTTCATCTGCATGGTCGTGGCGTTCTGCGCCTCGTCGAGCACGACGAAGGCATTCGCCAAGGTCCGCCCCCGCATGAAGGCCAGCGGCGCGATCTCGATCCGCTTCTCGGCAATCAGCTTTTCGACCTGCTTGCCGGGCAGGAAATCGTTGAGCGCATCATAAAGCGGCTGCATGTAGGGGTCGACCTTGTCCTTCATGTCGCCGGGGAGGTAACCCAGCTTCTCGCCCGCTTCGACGGCGGGACGGGACAGGATGATCCTGTCGACATGGCCGGAGATGAACATGTTCACCCCAACGGCCACGGCGAGATAGGTCTTGCCGGTGCCCGCAGGTCCGATCCCAAAGGCAAGCTCGTGGTTGAACAGGCTTTTGACATAGGCCTTCTGCGCATCCGTGCGCGGTTCGACGAGCTTCTTGCGTGTCTTGATCTCGACGCGACCGCCCTTGAACAGCTCCATCTGGTCGCCGTGTTCGGCGCGGACCGTGGTATGCTCCATCCGAATTTCCCCGTCGATGTCACCCGCCTCGATCTGCTTGCCGTGCTCAAGCCTCTGGTAGAGCGCCTGAAGCACTGCCGCCGCCTGTCCGCGCGCGTCCCCATCGCCGACCACCGCCAACTGGTTGCCGCGCCGCAGGATATGCACGTTCATCTGGTGTTCGATCTGGGCGAGGTTTCGGTCGAATTCCCCGCAAAGGTCGATCAGCAATCGGTTGTCGGGGAACTCAAGGAGAGTTTCGTGAATATCATCGGGTTTCGGCGGGTTCAGCGCATCTAGTCCCAAGTATGTCTCCGTTTCACGGCTGCGATACCATGGATGGTGCGCCCACCCGCAGGTTCACGCAAGCCTTGGTGAAGATTTTTCACGTAAAAGATACAAAAAGACCGCGCGGAACGCGCCGCGCGGCCATCTTTTGTGCTGTCTTGGTGCTTTCCCGGTGCGATCTATGGAAGATAGTCGGGGAAGTCGTTGCTCACCCTGTGATCCCCGATCACCGAGCCGGGCGGAATTTCGCGGGTGCAGCGCGGCAGGCCCGAACGCGGATCGGAGCGGTTGCTGCCATATCCCTCGACGCCCTCGTCGACGATCCAGGCCTCGCACCCGTCGGGGAGGACCGCAACGGCGGCAACCCCGTCTCGCGGGCCGGGATTGTCCCCGAAGGTCCGGTCGGTGTTGGTGGCGATCAGCTTGGGCGCACCCCCATCATAAGCGGTCGATTGGCAACCGGCGACGACGAAGGGCGCCAGCAGCGCGATAAGTGCGGTCTTTTTCATCATGGGTTCGGGTACCTGTAGCAAACGATTTCGACGCGGCGGTTTTTCTGCATGTTGGCAGCCGAATTGTTCGGCGCGACAGGCTGACGTTCACCGAAACCCACGACCCGGTCGACCACGGCACCAGAGGCGCGGGCGACCTGCGCCACCGAATTGGCCCGGTTTTGCGACAGGCGCATGTTGTATTCATCCGAGGCGCGGCTGTCCGTGTGGCCATAGACCGCGTAGGCAAAAGCCCCGGCGGAGGCGAAGAATTGTTGCAACCAGGCCTTGCCCCGCTGGGTCAGCTGGTAGCTGTCCGTTGCGAACAGCACGTCGGAATTCTGCACGGCGCAGGTGTTCTTTTCCAAACACATGTGACGCCCCGAATTCGGATCACGGCGCGCGACCATGTAGCCTTCGAGACCCCCGTCAGCCCACCAGTGCATGCAGCCATCGGGATCGACCCAAAGCCCCCAGTTGATCTTTCCGGTTACGGTAACCTGTGATTGCGCTTCGGCGGGTGTCGTTACCCCACCGGCGGCGCCAAGACCCAACACCGCAGCTACGGCAGCTGTCCTGAGCGTCGAAAATACCCGGTCCTTCACACCTAATCCCCCATTATGGCCGCGTGGCATACGGCGCAAGTTTATGGAGTTCAGTTAACCCGATGAGTTTTCACATGTAAATGGCAAGCCCCCGGATTTCGTGGCTGCGCATGCGACATTCCCCACCGGTTGCGGCGGATTCCCCCGATTTTCAGAAAATATCCGGCGATTTCGCGGGCTTGGTTTCCGGGCTCACACCAATGCACCGGCGAGCGAATTGGGGCCAGCTTCGGTGATTCTCACCCGGCGCAGATCGCCGGGCATGATTCCCTCGGCCTGCACATGCACGGCATGGAGATACTCGGATTTGCCGACCATCTGCCCCGCGAGACGTCCGGGTTTCTCGAACAACACGTCGACTTCGCGCCCCACCATACGCTCCATCACATCGCGCGCCTGATCGTTGATCAGCGCCTGAAGCCGTTGCAGCCGGTCCGAGGCCACGGCGCTATCCACCAGCGGGCGTTCCGCGGCGGGCGTGCCCGGGCGGGTCGAATACTTGAACGAAAACGCCTGCCCGTAGCCGACCGCGCGGATGAGCGACATCGTATCTTCGAAATCCGCGTCGGTTTCCTCTGGAAAGCCGACGATGAAATCCCCGGAAATCAGGATATCGGGGCGCGCCGCGCGAATGCGCTCGATCAACGCGATGTAAGAGGCCGCGGTATGCGACCGGTTCATCCGTTTGAGGATCTTGTCAGACCCGGACTGAACCGGCAGGTGGAGGTAAGGCATCAGCTTGTCGCAGGTGCCATGCGCCTCGATCAGATCATCGGTCATGTCGTTTGGATGCGAGGTGGTGAAACGAATGCGCTCCAGCCCGTCGATCTCGTCCAGCGCCCAGATAAGGCGGGCAAGCGACCATGTCCCGTCGGGACCATCGCCGTGGTAGGCATTCACGTTCTGGCCCAGCAGCGTGATCTCTTTCACGCCCCGTTCGACCAGATCGCGCGCCTCGCGCAGGATGCGGTCCGCCGGGCGGCTGACCTCGGCCCCCCGGGTATAGGGCACCACGCAGAAGGCGCAGAATTTGTCGCAGCCTTCCTGCACCGTGAGAAACGCGGTCGGGGGCCGGCGCGCCTTGGGCCGGTTTTTCAGAACCTCGAACTTGTCCTCGGACGGAAAATCGGTGTCGATGGCCTTTGCGCCATTGTCGACACGGGTCACCATTTCGGGCAGCCGGTGATAGGTCTGCGGGCCGACCACGAGATCGACCATCGGCTGACGCCGCATGATCTCTTCTCCCTCGGCCTGCGCGACACAGCCCGCGACCCCGATCTTCAGATCGGGTTTCGCGGCCTTCAGATCCTTGAACCGCCCCAATTCGGAATAGACCTTTTCCGCCGCCTTTTCGCGGATGTGGCAGGTGTTGAGCAGGATCATGTCGGCATCGTCCGGGCTGTCCGTCTCGACATAGCCCTGCCCGCCCATGGCCTCGGCCATGCGTTCGCTGTCGTAGACGTTCATCTGGCACCCGTAGGTGCGGATGAAGAGCTTTTTCGGGTCGGTCTTGGTCTCGGCCATTTCGCGCGCTCCGGGGCTTGATCAGGGCGGGGTCATACGCCAAGCGGGGTGTCCCCGCAACGGTTGCATGTCGCCGACCTTTCAAGGATTGTTTACCAAACGGGAACGATACCCGGCTAGAAGGCAGAAGAATGCGGTTTTCGTCACTTCACGAGTTTCTCGACACGGGCAAAGACGCGCTGGTCCGGGGGCCTGTCGCGCTGATCTTCGTCGAAGACCTGATCGAAGTGGAAAGCACCATTCGCTACCACCAGTTGACCGGGTTTCAATCCATCGTCGTCTTCGGGCCGAAGGAGCTTGAGCTGCCCCTGTCGCTCGAACGCGATATCGCGCGCGTCGATTTCCCGGTGATCGACGTCGCCGATGTTCAAAGGGCCGTCAATGCCTGCATCAACGCCGCGCCCGGAACGTGGTTTTATTACTGTTACAACGCCGAATACCTGTTCTTCCCGTTTTGTGAAACGCGCGCGGTCAACGAGCTTTTGACCTTCCATGCCGAGGAACGGCGCGACGCGATGCTGACCTACGTGATCGACCTTTATGCCGACAACCTGAGCCGCCACAAGAACGCCGTGTCGCTCGATCACGCGTGGCTCGACAAATCCGGGTATTACGCGCTTGGCCGGGCCGATCCGCTGAACCACAACTACCCGAAAGAACGGCAGCTTGATTTCTACGGCGGCTTGCGCTGGCGCTACGAAGAGCACATCGCGCGCGACAAGCGCAAGATCGACCGAATCGCGTTGTTTCGCGCCAAACCCGATCTCGAACTGCGCCGCGACCATACGTTCAACGACGAGGAATACAACACCTATGCCTGCCCGTGGCACAACAACCTGACAGCCGCCATCGTCAGCTTTCGCACCGCCAAGGCGTTGAAATCGAATGCCGGATCGACCTTCGACATTCCAACGTTCAAATGGCACAACTCGGTGCCCTTCGAATGGACCTCGCAACAGCTTCTCGATCTCGGGCTGATGGAACCGGGTCAATGGTTCTGATCGGGCCCGCCCGAGGCGGCCCGATTTCACCGGCCGCCCCGGTTTACATCTGATCACATCCTTTTATGCTTATCGAGAACCCCGCAAGAACCCGCGCGCGCGTCGCGGCCTTGTCAAATTCATTCCCCACACATTGAGAGGTCCCATGACCGAAGCGAAATCGGGCGATACCGTCCGCATTCATTACACCGGCACCCTGAACGACGGCACCGTGTTCGACAGTTCCGATGGGCGCGATCCGCTTGAATTCACGGTCGGCTCCGGCCAGATCATTCCCGGGCTTGAGAAAGCCATTCCGGGTATGGCGGTCGGCGACAAGAAATCCGTGCCGGTCCCCGCCGATGATGCCTATGGGCAGCACCACCCCGAAGGCGTGACCCAGATCCCGCGCACCGACATCCCGGAAGACATTCCGCTGGAAAACGGTGTGATGCTTCAGATGTCCACGCCGGACGGGCGCCAGATTCCGGTCACCGTAACGGACGTGGGCGAGGCCGAAGTGACGATCGACGCCAACCACCAGCTTGCCGGTCAGGATCTTAATTTCGATATCGAGCTGGTCGAAATCGACTGATCCCACGGGACCGAAGACATGGATAAGCGGGGGTATGCCCCCGCTTGTCACCTACGCGCTGTCATAAAAAAAACCGGTCGCGAAACTGCCGCGACATATCAGCGTCCGCTCAGCTTCTTGAGCGAAGCCGGATCACCACGTCGACCTTTGAAATCTCTGCCCCTTCGGGCGCGTTGGGAAGCGACGAAATCTCAAGCCCGGCCTCCGGCGCGTCTTGCAGATGACCGCTGTCTTCCCAGAAGAAATGCGGATGGTTCGTGGTGTTGGTATCGAAATACCCCTTCGTGCCGTTCACCAGGATTTCGCGCAGCAGACCGGCGTCGGAAAAACTCCGCAACGTGTTATAGACGGTTGCAAGCGACACCTTCTCACCCGCCGCCTTGCTCGCTTCATGCAGACTTTCGGCGGTGACATGCCGATGCTCGCCATCCCCGATCAGGAGTTTCGCCAAGGCGACACGTTGCCGCGTCGGGCGCAATCCGGCATGGCCAAGCCAGTCTTTCGAGTTTTGCGTTGCCTGACACTCGGTCATTGGGTTTCCTTGCGGTTGAGCTGGGCGGTTGCACCAGAGCGTGGTTTGCCCCGGGCTCGCCGATCATAAAGCCATACAGGGGCGTTTTTCAATCCGTTTCACGAAATCGCAACAGGCCCGGTCGGGCACCGATCGGGCGCGACCCAGCCCCACACTTGCACCCCGCGCAGGCAGGGTGATAGTGGAGTGCGACAATTCTGATCCAGAACGGGGGCCTGATGGCTGATTTTCCGACAAGCTTTGACAAGGACGACCTCCTGAAATGCGCTGCGGGCGAGCTTTTCGGGCCCGGCAACGCGCAGCTTCCGGCCCCCCCGATGCTGATGGTCGACCGGATCACCGATATCTCCGGCGATGGCGGGGAGCATGGCAAGGGCCACCTCGTGGCAGAATTCGACATCACGCCCGATCTCTGGTTTTTCGAATGCCATTTCCCCGGCAACCCGATCATGCCCGGCTGTCTCGGGTTGGACGGCCTGTGGCAATTGACCGGCTTCAACCTTGGCTGGCGCGGCTGGCAGGGGCGCGGATACGCGCTGGGTGTCGGTGAGGTGAAGCTCAAGGGCATGGTGCGCCCGGATCGCGAAAAGCTCACCTACCACATCGACTTCACCAAGGCGGTCCAGACACGCCGCCTCACCATGGGCGTCGCCGACGGGATCGTGGAAGCCGACGGGGACGTGATCTATGAAGTCAAGGATATGAAGGTGGCGCTGTCCGAGGCCTGAGGCCCGGGAGCAGTCCAACCGGAAACAAGGAGCCAATCATGCAACGCGTCGTCGTAACGGGGCTCGGGATCGTCTCGCCCATCGGGATCAACAGCGATGAGGTCACCGCATCGCTCAAGGCCGGGCGCTCCGGTATCTCGGGCAATGAAGACATGGTCGAACATGGCTTTCGCAGCCAGATCGCAGGGGCGGTCGACATCGACCTGAAAGACCACGTTGAAAAGCGCACGCTGCGCTTCATGGGGCCGGGTGCGGCCTATGCCCATATCGCGATGTCACAGGCGATCGCGGATGCGGGGCTGGACGAAAGCGATATCGTGAACGAACGCACCGGGTTGATCGCCGGGTCCGGCGGCCCCTCGACCTCCGCAATGTTCCAGGCGCATCAAACCGTGCTCAACTCGGGCTCGCCCAAGCGGATCGGGCCCTTCGCGGTGCCCAAATGCATGTCCTCTACGATCTCGGCCAATCTCGCAACGGCCTACAGGATCAAGGGCATCAATTACTCGATCACCTCGGCCTGCTCGACATCGCTGCACTGCATCGGCAACGCGACCGAGCAGATCATGATGGGCAAACAGGACGTGATGTTCGCGGGCGGCGCGGAAGAGCTCGATTGGACCCTGTCTTGTCTCTTCGACGCGATGGGCGCGATGAGTTCGAAGTTCAACGACACCCCCGAACGCGCCTCGCGCGCCTTCGATGCCGACCGCGATGGCTTCGTCATCGCCGGCGGCGGCGGGATGCTCGTCTTGGAAAGCCTTGATCACGCGCTGGCGCGGGGGGCGAAAATCTACGCCGAGGTCACCGGTTTCGGCGCCACGTCGGACGGGCACGACATGGTCGCGCCCTCGGGCGAAGGCGGCGAAAGGGCGATGAAGCTTGCCCTGTCGACCCTGCCTGCGGATCGCACCGTTGGGTATATCAACGCCCATGGCACCTCGACACCCGTCGGCGATGTGGGCGAGGTCGAAGCGGTGCGGCGCACCTTTGGCACCGGCACCACGCCGCTCATCTCGTCGACAAAGTCGATGACGGGCCATGCGCAGGGCGCCGCCGGCGCGCTGGAGGCGATCTTTTCGCTTCTCATGCTGGACCAGGATTTCATCACCCCCTCGATCAACATCGACACCCTCGACCCCGAGATCACCGAGGGCGAGATTGCGACCGCGCTCGTGGAAAACGCGGGCCTCGACACGGTGATGACCAATTCCTTCGGCTTCGGCGGCACCAACGGGTCGATGCTGTTGTCGAAATATCAGGGCTGATTTCTTCAGGGACGGACGGGACATGGCGGAACTTATGAACGGAAAGCGCGGCCTCATCATGGGTGTCGCCAATGAACGCTCGATTGCATGGGGCATCGCGCAAGCCATGGCCGCAGAAGGCGCGGAGCTGGCCTTTTCCTACCAAGGCGATGCTTTTGGCAAACGGGTGCAGCCGCTGGCCGAAAGCCTTGGCTCCGATATCCTCGTGGATATGGACGTCACCGATGATGCCGCACTCGACGCCGGGTTCGCGGCACTTTGGGAGCGGTGGGATCGGCTCGATTTCGTCGTCCACGCCGTCGCCTATTCCGACAAGTCGGAGCTTTCCGGACGGTTCCTCAACACCTCCCGCGACAATTTCAAAACCTCGCTGGATATCTCCTGCTACTCGCTGATCGAGATTGCGCGGCGCTGCGAACCGAAGATGACCGAGGGCGGGACGATCCTGACGCTCACCTATGGTTCGAACCGCGTGACGCCGTTCTACAACGTGATGGGCATTGCGAAAGCGGCGCTTGAGGCGACCGTGCGCTATCTTGCCAATGACCTTGGGCCGCAGGGCATTCGCGTAAACGCGATCAGCCCCGGCCCTATGAAAACGCTCGCAGGGGCCGCCATTGGCGGGGCGCGCAAGACGTTTCGCCACACCGAGACCAACAGCCCGATGCGCAAGAACGCGACGCTTGAGGCCATCGGGGGCACCGCCGTCTACCTTGCCTCGGATTACGGGGCCTGCACGACGGGCGATATCATCACGGTAGATTCGGGCTATCACGTTCTGGGCATGCCCCAACCCGAGAACCTCTGAGCGCAGACACCCGGCGGGGATCAGTCCCCGTCCTCCTTGCGCGATGACGGGGATGACCGTGATGACAGGGGCGGCATGGCATTGCGGCCCTCGGTGATCTGCCCGCGGTGTGCGGCCCATTTGCTGACGAAATCGCATTCGTCGCCATAATCCATGAACCCGGCATAGTGATCATGCGAACCTTCCCAGCGGCGCGAATGCTTGATCGGGCACCAATACGCCTCGGTCCGCGCCGCAACCTCGCGCGCATAGGCGATCACGCCGTTGCCGTAGCCACAGTAGAGACAATTGAATTTCTGGACCCAGTTCAGATAGGGCAACCTGTGGCGGTCGATCACCACGTAATCGGACCGTTTGACCCGTGAAATGCCGTAGACGGGAAAGCAGATCCACATGAAAACGGTGACAAAAACATCGAGCGTGACGAAGGCGATGATCACCGAGTAGATCACCGGGGCGGTGATCACGTTCATCGGGCGGATCGACCGGGCATAGTCAACGAATCGCTGGCGCGCCGCACGTTGCCTGCGCCGGACCTCGTGGTCAAAGACAAGGCGCCCGGCTTCGAACCGACCACCAAGGGCTGCGCGCCTGCGGCTGTATTCCGCCTCCAGCGCCTCGCGGGTTTCGCGTGCGCTTTCGCGCAGGGTTTCCAATGTGACGGCCATGTGTGTCTCCATGCAAGCCAGAACAACGATCACGGCCATAGTGACCGAATTGTTTTCGTTTTCGAATGGAAACAATTCGTTTCCGCCTTAATCATTGCCAAAATAGGGCAAATCTGACCATTTAGTGGCAAGACCGCTCGTGATCCTTTTGTTCATCTCTCCGGGCGGTCGCCTGTGAATTCTCGAGGTCTTATGACCTTTTTTCTGCTCTCCATGGTCTTGGTCGCCGCTACGATTTCGGTAGCGCGACCAGCCATGGCGGGGCAGAAACGCATTCCGGTGGCGGGTGTGACCGGGTCGCATGTCATCGTTCTTCTGGCTGTCATGACATTCGTCGCCCTCGCGTTTGGGCCGGCGTCGAGCCTTGCGCTTCTGATCGCGCACAATATGCATGAGCTTGGGCTTGTCATCGGGTATCGGCTGGCGGGCCACCGTTCTGTGCGCTTCCGGCTTCTGCCGACGCCCCGCGCGGGCCCGGTCAGCCCGGAGCCCCACGACAGCGATCTTGGCGCCTTTTTCGTGGGCCTCTTCGCCCCGGCCTTTGCCCTTGCCCCGATGGTTGCGGCCTTTGCGCTTGCCGACCTGACCGTGGGCACGGCGCTCCAACCCTTGTTCGGGGCCTTGGCGCTGTTCATCGGGGCCTATAATTTCGTCGCTCTCCTGCCGATCTGGCCGCTGCCCGGCGGGCATCTCGTGCGCCTCTTGCTGCGGCCTCAGGTGCAACGGGTCAGCCCGCTTCCAGCCGCAGCTTTTCTCGCGGGATTGATGAGCCTGTCATGGGCCTTCGAAGCGCCGCTTCTGTTTGTGCTCGCCCTTGTCGGCGCGCTGGCCTATGCGCTTCAACCCCCGCTGGACGAGGGGCGTGCACCGCTTTCGCTGCGCCAGATCGCGCTGGGAGTTGCGGCCTATCTCGCAACGCTCGGGGCGTTCTTTCTCGGGGGCTGGTGGGTCATCCTGCTGATCGCAGGGAACGGCACACTTCCCCAGTAACCTTCCCCCGCCACCTTCCCCAGTAACCTTCCCGGAACCCTTCACCCGGCTCCCTCTTCCCCTCGCGCCGGACCCGTGCCAGTGTCGCGGTCAGGGAGGCGCGTGATGACGATCAAGACCTGTGTTTTCGATGCCTATGGCACGCTGTTTGACGTGGCCGCCGCCGCGCGCGACGCGGCCCGCGAACCCGGCGCAGAGCGCCTTGCAAAAGCCTGGCCAACGCTTGCCGCCGACTGGCGTCGCAAGCAGCTTGAATACACATGGCTGCGCGCGATCACCGGGGAGCACACGGATTTCTGGTCCGTCACCCAGGACGGACTTGACTGGGCGCTCGATGCACAGGGGCTTCTGGGCGATGCGGCATTGCGCGAGCGCCTGCTGAACCTCTACTGGACCCTGCCCGCCTATGCCGAAGTGCCGGGGGTTCTCGCCGACCTGAAAGCCGCTGGGTTCAGCACCGCGATCTTGTCGAACGGGTCGCCCGACATGCTCGACGCGGCCGTGGTGTCGGCCGGTCTTGGCGACATGCTCGACGACGTGCTGTCGGTCGAGAGCGTGGGCGTCTTCAAACCCGCCGACGCGGTCTATTCGCTTGTCACCGAACGCTTTGCCTGCACGCCGGACGAGGTGCTGTTCGTGTCGTCCAACGGGTGGGATGCCTCGGCGGCGGCAGGTTACGGGTTCATCACCCTCTGGGTGAACCGGGCGGGCGACCCGATGGATCGTCTCGGCCATCCGCCCCACGAAATGCTGACCGACCTGACCCCCATTCCCGACATAGCAAAGGCGATTTGATGAGCGGTATTCAGACTTTCACCACCCCCGACGGGGTGAACATCGCCTACCGCGACGAAGGCCGGGGTTTGCCGGTGATCGCGCTCGCCGGTCTGACCCGGACCCACCGGGATTTCGACTTTCTCGCGCCCTACCTCGATGATGTGCGCCTTGTCCGCCCCGATTATCGTGGTCGCGGCGGATCGGACTGGGCCGATTGGTCGACCTATACCGTGCCCAAGGAAGCCGGGGATGTCGTCGCCCTGATGGATCACCTCGGGATCGACAAGGCCGCGTTCATCGGCACCTCGCGTGGCGGCATGAACGCGATGTTCATCGCCGCCACCCAGCCTGACCGGGTGATCGGCGTCGCGCTCAACGATGTCGGGCCAGAGATCGCGCGCGCGGGGCTGGACGCCATCGACGCCTATATCGGGCGCAACCCGGCGGCCAAGACGCTTGAAGAGGTGGCAGACGACCGGGCGCGCACCGCCGTGGGCTTTGCTGACGTGCCGATCGCACGATGGATCGAGGAGGCCGAGCGGAATTACGAGGTGACGCCGGACGGCCTTCGGATCAATTACGACCCTGCGTTGCGCGAAAGCTATCTCGCCGCCATGGCCGCCGGGGACACCGACCTTTGGCCATTGTTCGACGCGCTGGCGGGCAAACCCGTCGCGGTGGTCCATGGCAAG
>JAABTN010000024.1 GCA_011389895.1 Maritimibacter sp.
CCCGATGAGGTTGCTTTCAAGATAGGCGCGCGGGTTCTCGATCGAATACCGCACCCCGGCCTGTGCGGCGAGATGCACGACGACATCGGGGCGGTGGGTTGCGAACAGGTCATTCAAAAGCCCCGGCGTCTCAACCTTCCCGATCAGCGCGAGGAAGTTTTCGTGTGAAAGCCGGTCGAGACGGGCCTGTTTCAAAGTGACATCGTAGTAATCGTTGAGGTCATCGAGGCCGACAACCCTGTATCCATCCCTCAAAAGCCTTGTGCAAAGGTGAAACCCGATGAAGCCGGCAGCCCCTGTGACGATCGCGGTTTTCATATGTGAGCTCTCCGTCCTTCGGGGATGCGCGGGCCTTAATCGTGCCCCCGGGTTTGCCCCGGGCCTTGCCCCCGGCCCACGGCGACATAGGTGTCGAACCCGGCGCGTTGGGCATCCTCTTCGCTGTAGATGTTGCGCAGATCGACCAGCCGGGGGGTTGCCATGGTTTCGGCAAAGCGTTTCAGGTCGAGCGCGCGGAATTCGTTCCACTCGGTGAGGATCACCAGCGCGTCCGCCTCTTCGGCCGCCGCATAGGGGTCGGCGTCCCAGGTCACGCCGGGCAAGAGCGCTTCGCCTTCCCGCCGACCTTTCGGATCGACCACCACGACCTTGGCCCCGGCGCCCACAAGCGCGGGCACGATGGTCAGCGACGGCGCATCGCGCATGTCGTCGGTATTGGGCTTGAAGGTGACGCCAAGCACCGCGATCTTCTTGCCCGCGACGCTCCAGTCGCAGGCTTCGAGGATCTTGTCGATCATGCGGCGCTTGATCTCGTCGTTGACCTTGATGACGGTCTCGATGATCTGCACGGGGGCGGCGTATTCCTGTCCGGTGCGCGCGAGCGCCATGGTGTCCTTCGGAAAACAGGACCCGCCATAGCCGGGCCCGGCATGCAGGAACTTGTTCCCGATCCGCCCATCCAGCCCGATGCCCTTGGCGACCTCTTTCACGTCCGCGCCGACCCTTTCGCACAACCGCGCGATTTCATTGATGAAGGTGATCTTCGTGGCGAGAAACGCGTTGGCGGCGTATTTGATCATCTCAGCGGATTCCAGATCGGTGGTGACGATCGGGAAATCGCGCAGGAAGAGAGGCCGATAAATCTCGGCCATGACCTCGGCGGCGCGGTCGGTCTCGACACCGACGACGACCCGGTCAGGTCGCATGAAATCGTCCAGCGCCGCCCCTTCGCGCAGGAACTCCGGGTTCGAGGCAACGTCGAATTCGGCCTCGGGATTGGTCAGGGCAACCCGTTCGCGCACCTTTTTGTTGGTGCCGACGGGAACCGTGGATTTGACGACGATGACCGCATATCCCTTGAGATTTCGTGCAACATCCTCGGCCGCTGCCATCACGTAGGTCAAATCGGCATGTCCATCGCCCCGGCGCGTTGGCGTGCCAACGGCGATGAACACCGCATCGACACCGTCAAGCGCGGGCTCGATTTCGGTGGTGAACCTCAAACGCCCCGCCGCGACGTTTTTTTCCATCATGATGTCGAGGCCCGGTTCGAAAATCGGAACCTCCCCCCGGTTGAGCATATCGACCTTTTCGGGCGAGGTGTCGACACAGACCACGTCATGTCCGAAGTCCGAAAAACAAACACCGGATACAAGCCCAACGTATCCGGTGCCGATCATCGCAATGCGCATGTAGGAAACCCCATTTTCTACGTGTCATATCGCGCGCGGGTGACGATTTTCCCCCGCGCTCAATTCGCCGCAATAGGCCATATTGGCCCCTGTGCTGCAACCGCGAAATCCCGTTTGCCCCGCCCCCTAGCGCGAAGCCGTTAAAGCCCTGACAAGTCAAGCGCACCGCGATCTTTCATTGTCTTCAGGACGATTTCCGAGCGCACCTGGCTCACCCGTGGATCGGGCAGGAGCCGTGCGTGGATGAAATCGGCGAAGGCGTCGAGGTCACGCACCCGGATATCAAGGATATAATCCGCGTCTCCCGAGACGGAAAAGGCCGATGCGACCTCGGGCGCGCGTTCCAGGAACCCGGCGAAGTCGTTGTTTGGCCCCTGTGCGTGATCCTTCAGGTTGACCCGCACCATGGCCCGCAATCCAAGCCCCAGCTTGCCCGCGTCGAGCCGCGCGGTGTAGCCGGTGATCAGCCCCGCGGTTTCCAGCGCGGATCGTCGCCGCGAACATTGCGAGGCCGACAGGTTCACCACCTCGGCCAAGGCCGCGTTGGTCATTGCGCCATCGCGCTGCAATGCGTCAAGAATGGCGCGGTCAAAAGCATCTATGCGCATATCGTGCGCCTCACCATCATATTGTGCGTATTACGTGCCAATTCTGCCCCGTGGAAGCGTGACAATGCAACCCTTTCGCATTGCATTTCCGGCACACTTGTGTCGAGCCAACAGGAGCCTGAACGGGAGTCCGCAATGTCCGACGAAAAAACCTATGTCCATCAATCCATCGCCCGTGCCGTGCGCGACCACGAGGTCGAGGTCGTCTTTGGGCTCATGGGCGATGCGAACCTCTTCATGGTCGACCACTACGTGCGCGGATGCGGCGGCGAATTCGTTCCGGCGGCGCACGAGGGCAGTTCCGTGCTCATGGCGCTGGCCTATTCCCATGTGAAAGGTCGCATGGGCGTGGCCACGATCACCCATGGCCCCGCGCTCACCAATTGCGTGACCGCGCTGGCCGAAGGGGCGCGTGCGCAGGTGCCGATGGTCCTGCTCGCGGGCGACACCGCAGTGTCCGACCCCCAGAACCTTCAGAACATCGACCAGCGCGAGGTGGTGAAAGTCACGGGGGCCGGGTTCGAGCAAATGCGCACCGCCGAGACCACGACCCGCGACGTGGCCCGCGCGTTCTACCGCGCCCGGGTCGAACGCCGGCCTATCGTGCTCAACATGCCGGCGGACTTCATGTGGGAAGAGGCCGCACCTTACGAGAAGGTTCTGCACCACGTCTTTCGCACCCCGTCAATCGTGCCCGAGGGTGAGGCGTTCGACAACGCGCTGGGCATGATCGCATCGGCCAAGCGTCCCGTGGTGCTTGCCGGTGGCGGCGCAACCCATGCGCGCGACGCATTGATCAAGCTGGCCGACCGGATGGAGGCGCCGCTTGCCACCACGCTCAAGGCCAAGGGTCTTTTCAACGATCAGCCGTTCAACATGGATATCTTCGGCACGCTCTCGACCCCTGCCGCCTACGAGACCATCGACAAGGCCGACTGCATCATCGGGTTCGGCACCTCGCTGCATCATTTCACCACCGATCAGGGTAAGCTTCTCAAGGGCAAGCGCGTGGTGCTGGTGAACGACGCGCCCTCGGAAATCGGGCGTAATTTTCACCCCGACGCGGCCCTGATCGCCGACGCCGGGCTGACGGCGGACAACATCGTCTATTGGCTGGACGAAGCGGAAATCCCGCCCTCGGGCTTCACCGGAGAGCTTGACGGTCCCCGGCTGACCGAGCATCCGCTGGGGCGCAAGGGCGACGTGGCGGAGGGCTGCGTGCCCTTCGTGCGCGCGCTCGATCGGCTTGAGGACGTGCTGCCGACCGAACGCGTGCTGTCGACCGATGGCGGGCGGTTCATGACCGAGGTCTGGTGCCGCATCTCCGTGCCGCACCCGCGCCGCTTTCTGGTCAACGTCAACTTCGGCTCGATCGGGCTGGGGCTGCAAGAGGCGATCGGGGCGGGCTTTGCCGAACCGGACAAGCCGGTGGTGCATTTCACCGGCGACGGTGGCTTCATGATGGGCGGGGTGAACGAGTTTAACACGGCGGTGCGCCTGAACCGCGACTTGATCGTCATCGTGTGCAATGACAGCGCCTATGGGGCCGAGCATATCCAGTTCATCGACAAGAAGATGGACCCCGGCCTGTCGATGTTCGAATGGCCTTCGTTCGCCGATCTTGGAACGGCGCTGGGCGGGCAGGGGATCAAGGTCACCTGTGAGGCCGATCTCGACCACGCGGTGGCCGCGATCGAGAACCGCAAGGGGCCGCTTTTGATCGAACTCAGCCTCGACCCCGAGGATGTGCCACGTATGCGGGCCTGAGCGCGGGGGTCAGTCGGCGTAAAACACGTCGATCGGTGCGGGGCGATTGAAAAAATAACCTTGCCCGTACTCGCACCCCATGGCGCGCAGGATTTCAAAGCTTGCGCGGGTTTCGATCCCTTCGGCCACGACCCCGAGACCAAGGTCACGGGCCATGGTGATCAGCGCATGGGGAATGGCGCGGTTCTTTGCGCTCAGCTCAAGCCCGGTGACGAAACGCCGGTCGATCTTGATCGTGTCGATGGGCCAGTTGCGCAGGTGCAAAAGCCCGCCGAACCCGGTGCCGAAATCGTCCAGCGCCACGGTCGCCCCGCGCGCGCGTATCTCGGACAGGTTGCGAAACACCGGCCCGTCGCGTGTGCCCAAGATCGTCGTCTCGGTGATCTCGAAGGCGATGTCGTTCCAGCTTAGCCCGGCTGCGTCGATCAACCCGTGCATCTCGTCGATAAAGTCGAGCCGGACAAGGTCGGGTGTGCCAAGGTTGATCCCGAGGTATTCCCGCCGCGCGCCCATCACATCGCGTCGCCTCTGAAAGCGGGAAAAGGATTGTGACACGATGGCATGGGTCAATTCGGCGGCCAGACCCGGGGTGGTGAACACCGAGGAAAAGCTGCCCGGATGCAATAGCCCGCGCTCCGGGTCACGCCACCGCGCCAGCACTTCGAACCCGTGGCGTTGCCCGGTGGCGAGCGCGATGATCGGCTGAAAATGGGCCTCAAGCTCACCATTGCGCAGCGCCGCGGCAAAGCGGGGCAGGATCGCGGTGGCGCGGGCGTCGCGCCCGGGGTCGCCTTGGAAATCCTGCCGTGTCACCGTCTTGTCCCCCCGGGGTTTCTGCCTGTGTTTCTGCCCGTGGTCAGGCCTGTTTCCCATGAACCGAGCGTCGCGCTAACCGAGCATTTCCCGACATTAAACACGCTAAGGTTGTGTATGCAACGGGGCAAAGGATGCACAAATCACCCTGACAGTGGCTGGTGATGGGGCGCGGACGCGTTACACCGGGGTGCGCGCCACCTCTGCCACGAGCGCGCCGAGGGACGCGAAGGCGGCGAAACGCGCGATGTGGGGCAGGGTGGCCGCCGGGCTTTTGCGGTATCCTTCGGTGAACAGAAGGAAAGGCACGCCGCAGACCCGGGCGGTTTCGGCATCGACATCGCTGTCGCCGACGAAAAGACCCCGCCCCCCAAGCGCATCGAACGCGGCGATGAGCGGCTCTGGCGCAGGTTTCTTGGTCGAAAGGCTGTCGCCCCCGATCACCACGTCGAAAAGATCGGCCACCCCGACACGGGCCAAGACATCGCGTGCCGGGTCGAGCGGTTTGTTGGTGCAGACGCCCAATCGGTGACCACGCGCCGCGAGCCGCGCCAAGGCATCCGCGACCCCGGGATAAAGCCGCGTTTCCTCCCCGTTCACGGCCCCATAGGCCGCCGCGATCTCGGGGTAGATCTCGTCAAACCGGGCAGGCGTCAGCCCGCGGGCGGCCATCACCCGTTCGGTCAGTTTCGGCAGACCGTCCCCGATGTAGGACACGATTTCGGGCAGCGAAAAGGCGGCAAGCCCGCGTGCAGCCATCACCCGGTTCACTCCCAGCCGGATATCCGGAGCCGAATGCACCAGCGTGCCGTCGAGATCGAACACTACGGGGCACGGGGCAGGGTGACGGGCGGGGTCAGGCCCAGGTTCAGGCACAGGGTCAGGCCCAGAGTCAGGCACGCGGGATGTCACGCCGCTTGCCATTTGATCGAACAGCCCCCGCCCTTCGGTCGCGAACATGGCTGACCCGAGGCCTTGCACGCGACACTACGAAGGGGCGGGGTGGCTGCCATCACTCGAACTCCATTTCCGTGTAGACCACGCCCGCGTTCTTGGTCGCGAGCTCCTCGAAGGTATCGAGATGCGCCCAGGCGGATTGGTCCACGTAGTAAGCATCGTCTAACGTGCCGCCGGTGTCGAGGTGCGCGCCGATTGTCCGGCGCAGGTCTTCCAAGTAGTCGATGGTGCCGTGGCGCACCACGTCCATCGTGGTCGGTGTGCCGTGGCCGGGGATCACATAGGTCGCGCCAAGGGGCTCAAAGGCGGTGTCCCATGTCTCGATCCAGCAGCTTGTGCAGGTGTCCGAAAAGATCGGCGGCATCCGGGTGTGAAAGGCGATGTCACCGGCGATCACGACGCCCTCGTCAGGCACCCAGACCGAGATATCGCCTGCACCATGGGCCGGACCAAGCCGCAGGACCGCGACCGACAGCCCGCCCATTTCGATGTCATGGCGGTCCTCGAACGTCAGGGTCGGGGCGACAAGCTCGGTGCCCTCGGCGTTTTCGCGCGCATAGCGTTTCATGCCTTCGAGGATCTGGAACCCCCGGTCTTCGAATTCATGCGCGGCATCGGCATGGGCCAGAATATCGACGCCCTGCGCCGCCCAGTAGGAATTGCCAAGCATGGCGTGACCCTGACCGTTCTCGTTGATGACCAGCTTCACGGGTTGATCCGTGATCGTCCTGATTTCTGCATGCAGCGCTTCGGCCAGCTTCGCGTTGGCCCCGCCATTGACCACGATCACCCCATCCCCGGTGACGATGAAGGACAGGTTGTTATTGTGTCCGGCGTTTTCATAGGTTGGCGGCGCGGTCGCCCCGATCGCGGACCAGACCGATTTGGTCACCTGCATCGGTTTGTCATAAAGCGTCGATTGCGGATACTTGTCGGCGATGTCTTCGCTGGCGATGGCCGGTGTTGCGAGTGCCATGAAAGAAAAAAGAAGTGCGCGGATCATGTCTGTCCTCCCATATGATCCCGCGAAGAATAAACATGTTCGAATATGTATTTCCAGACCGAAGCGCCGCCCGACGCGTGCCAATGCCCGCTCACGGTGAGTTGAGGCGCGAAATCGCCGACCCATGGCATGGTTCCCGCATGACCAGATTCCTGACCGTTCTCGCAGCACTCGTCCTGATCACCCCGCCCGCCGTTGGGCAGGAGCGAACCCCGTCCCATTGTCTTGCCCTCGCGCGTGACATGGAGGTGCCGTTCGTGCACCTTGCGGGCTACCGCGACCCCTTGCCCGCCGAGACGGTGCGCCTGTCATTCATCGGGCATGCGTCGTTTCTGATCCAGACCGCCGGGGGCCTGTCGGCGGTGACCGACTACACCGGCGCGATGGGCGGGGCCGAGATCGTGCCGGATGTCGTTACCATGAACAACGCGCATATCTCGCATTATACGCTGTCGCCGGACCCGGCCATTCCCCATGTGCTCGAAGGCTGGCCGGACGGGCGCGAAGAGCGCGCGCACAGCCTTGATCTGGGTGAAATGCTGGTGCGCAACGTGCATACCGACCTGCGCTCGAACGGCGGCGATAGCGTGTTCGAGAACGGGAATTCCGTCTTCGTGTTCGAAGTTGCCGGGCTTTGCATCGGGCATCTTGGACACCTTCACCATATCCCCGACGCGGGCCAATATGCCGAGATCGGGCGGCTTGACGTGGTCATGGCGGCGGTGGACGGGGGCATCACGCTTGATACCGACCGAATGATCGAGGTGATGCAACGATTTCGCGCGCGCATGGTGATCCCGATGCATTGGTTCGGGCGTTTCACGCTGGACCGGTTCCTGACCGGGATGCGCGAAGGGGGCTTTGACGTGGTCGAGGCGGGGATCCGCGAGATTACCGTGTCGATGGACAGCCTGCCAAGCCGACCGACCGTCATGGTGCTGGACCCCGGCCCGCTTCGCTGACCGCCTGCGGGGCTTGCCAAGCCGGGCGGGGGGTGCAATCTCGGTGCCATGACAACCAAGCCAGCCACCCATGTGAACCCGGTCGATGGCGCCTTTGAAGCCCGTTTGAAACGTGTCCTGCCGGGTGCGTGTTTCCGCGCGACCGACCCGGCCTATCTGGAAGAGCCTCGGGGGCTCTATCGCGGGGTTGCCGGGTTGGTGGTCGCGCCCGGATCGACCGATGAGGTCGCCACGCTGGTGCGCACCTGCCACGATGCGCGCGTTGGTATCGTGCCCTATGGCGGCGGCACCGGGTTGGTCGGGGGGCAGATCATGGCCGAGGGGCCGCGCCCGGTGATCTTGTCGCTGGAGCGCATGACCCGGATCCGGGCGATCCATCCCCAAGAAAACGTGCTCGTGGCCGAAGCCGGGGCGATCCTTGCCGAGGTGCAGGCGGCGGCGAAGGCGGCGGATCGGTTGTTTCCGCTGTCTCTTGCCTCGGAAGGGTCGGCGCGCATCGGTGGCGTGCTGGCGACCAACGCGGGCGGGGTCAATGTGCTGCGCTATGGCAACGCGCGCGAGCTGTGCCTGGGGCTTGAGGCGGTGCTGCCGGATGGGCAGGTATGGCACGGGTTGAAGCGGCTCAGGAAGGACAACACCGGTTATGATCTGCGCGGCTTGATGATCGGGGCCGAAGGCACGCTTGGCATCATCACCGCCGCCAGCCTTCGGCTGTTCGCGCGTCCGGCGCAACGCGGCACCGCGCTGGTGTCGGTGCGCGATCCGGAGGCGGCGCTGGCGCTTTTGGCAATGGCGGGCGACATGGCGGGCGGGGCGATCTCTGCGTTCGAACTGGTGTCCGGGGTGGGCGCGCGGTTTCTTGTCGAGGCCGCGTTGCCCGCACGCTGCCCGATCGACCCGGCGCCGGACTGGTCGGTGCTGATCGAGCTGGGCGTGGGCCCGGCGGATGACCCAGAGGGGCTGTTGACCAGCCTGTTTGAGCGCGCGTTGTCCGAGGGGCTCGTCACCGACGGGGTCATCGCGCAATCCGAGGCGCAGCGCGACGCGATCTGGGCGATGCGCGAAGAGATTCCGCTGGCTAACCGGCGCATTGGCGCGATCTCGTCGCACGACATATCCCTGCCGCTGTCTGAGATTGCCGCGTTTCTCGACACGGCGGGGCAGGCGGTGGCCGCGCTGGGGCCGTTCCGGATTAATGCTTTCGGGCATCTGGGTGACGGCAACCTGCATTACAACATTTTTCCCCCCGAGGGTCGGGAGAAGGCCGAATTCGCGGATCGGCGTGCCGAGGTGGCCCGCGTGATCTATGATCTCGTGGCCGCGCGGGGCGGATCGTTTTCCGCCGAACACGGGGTCGGGCGGCTCAAGGTCGCGGACCTGTCGCAGTATGGCGACCCGGTCGGGCTGGCCGCGATGCGGGCGATCAAGAGCGCGCTGGACCCAGAAGGGATCATGAACCCCGGCGTGCTGTTTTCCGCGTGAGCAGGTTTGCGTGCGCATTGCGGGGCGGGCGGATACAGGAACGCCCCGCCGGGGGGAGTGGCGGGGCGTTGCACTTTTACGTGCTGATGCAAGCAGCGGTCATTTGACTGACCACCCTCTGAATAGCCGGGGTTTATGAACAAAAGGTTCATAGGCGCGAGAAATTTTTCCGGTCCTCAGACCCCCTGCGTCTCAATCACCTTCGAATTCGCACAGAACGTGGACATCCATACCCATGTCTTCCAGTTTCGCGCGCCCGCCAAGGTCGGGCAGGTCGATGATGAAAGCGCAGCCGATGATCTCGCCCCCGAGCTGTTCGACCAGCTGGATGCCCGCCGCCGCCGTGCCGCCGGTCGCCAGAAGATCATCGACCATGAGCACCTTCTCGCCCGGCTCGATGGCGTCGCTGTGCACCTCCATCACCGCTTCAGCATATTCCAGCGCATAGGCCTGGCTCAGCGTCGCACCGGGCAGCTTGCCCTTCTTGCGGATCGGTGTGAACCCGACCGAAAGCTGGTGGGCGATGGCCCCGCCGATGATGAACCCGCGCGCCTCCAGCCCCACGACCTTGTCGATCTCTTCGCCGGCAAAGGGGTGCAAAAGCTGGTCGATACACATGCGAAACCCGCGCGGATCGGCAAACAGCGTGGTCACATCGCGAAACATGATGCCCTCGACGGGGAAGTCGGCGATGGTGCGGATGTAATCCTTGACGGTTTTCCGGCTGGTCATCTTATGGTGTCCCTTTGGTAGTGGCGGGTCAGCGCCATGATGTCTTGCGTGCCGAGCGTCGTCCTCGCGTTGGAATCTTGCGAAAAGATGGATTTGTCGTCGTAATAGGGGTTCTTGATGTCGGTCATCAGGCCAAGGCCCTGGGTGATCTCTTCCAACATCGCGCTCTCGTAGGCGCGGATTTCCATGGTGGTCGAGAAAATGATGACGACCCGCAGGATGGCCCCGGTTTCGGGGTGAGACAACATGCGCACCGAGGCCCCGCCAAGCGGCGTGCCATCGACCCCGTCGATCCCGGTGCCCTCGATCGGCTCGCCCATGGCGATGTCCGGAAAATAGATGTCGATCTCTGCCGTGGCGTCCCGTGCGACTTCGACAAGCCGGACACCGGCGGCGGCTCGGTTGATCTCCTGTATCGCGCGTTCCACGGCGGCCATGGCGCGCAGGCGTTTTCCGCCGAGGTAGGCGGGGTCCATGCGGCGGATCGAGACCCGGATCGGAGCCTTGCGGTCCCAGCGGACCATTGGCTTGGCGCAGGTGCCGCCGGGCGGCGCGCCACAGGCGACGGCGTTGTAGAAGACGTCATCGGTCAGGGGCCCCGAGGTTTCGACATATTCCTGCGCCGGGGCGGTCCCGGCCCATGTCGCGACGAGTAAGGCGAGGGCGGGGAGCGCGGAGTGGATCATGGGCCGAGCACCCGGCCCGCCACGCTTGACAGCTTGGCGACCAGCGCGGGGTCACGTTTGTCCGGAGCGGTCATGATCGCATGTTCCAGCGCCCGGTCGCAGCCATGCGGGCAGGGCGCGCGCGCGGCGCCGATCAGCCCGGGCAGACGGGCGATCAGGTCGCGCGCATGGGCGGAATTTGCCCCGAGGGTGTCGAGAATGGTGTTGATGTCGACCTCGCCATGGTGCGGGTGCCAGCTATCGTAATCGGTGATCATCGCCACCGAAGCATAGTCGATTTCGGCTTCGCGGGCGAGCTTTGCCTCCGGCATATTGGTCATGCCGATCACGTCGCACCCCCAGACCTCGCGGTACAACCGGCTTTCGGCCAACGTCGAGAATTGCGGGCCTTCCATGGCAAGATAGGTGCCGCCCATGTGCACGCGCACGCCTGCGCCTTTGGCAGCGGTGAAACAAGCGTCGGCCAGCCGGGGGCAGACCGGGTGGGCGAGGCTCACATGGGCGACGCAACCGGTTCCGAAAAAGCTTTTCTCCCGCGCGATGGTGCGGTCGATGAATTGATCGACGATCACGAAATCGCCTGGTGCCATGTTGTCGCGAAACGACCCGCAGGCCGAGACCGAGATGATGTCGGTCACGCCCAATTGCTTCAGCGCATCGATATTGGCGCGGTAGGGGACGGTGGCGGGGCTGTGCACGTGCCCGCGACCGTGGCGCGGCAGAAAGGCCATCGGAACAGTATCGAGCACCCCGGTCAGGATATCGTCCGACGGCGCGCCCCAAGGCGTCTCGACGGCCTGCCATCCGGCCCCCTCGAGCCCGTCGATGTCGTAAAGGCCCGATCCCCCGATGACCCCGATCATAGTCTTCATGCGATACCCTTTGCCATCTTCCCCAAAGGATGCTGACCACTGGCCCGATTTCAACCACTTTTCACCCATGGGGCGAGCGGACCCCATGATTATTTCTCGACTTGGTCCAATTGAGGCCAAACTTCGCCTTCACAAGGTCAGCATGTTCAGAAATTTGCTTGACCATGTGCCCCGCCCCGCGAACGCCGCGCTCATGCCGACCCTCGGTTTCCTTGCGGTCTACGTGTTGGTTCACGAGACCGGTTTCACCATATCGGGGCGCGATATTCACCCGCTGCCGCTGGGGGCGTTGGCTTTCGGCCTGCTCTTGGGGCTCGATACGACCACCCGCGCGCAGGCGCGCACCTTTTTCATTCGTCTGGGTCTGTGTTGTGTCACGCTTGGCAGCGTGTTTGTCATCCTGTCGATCATGCCGGTCGAACCGGTGCTTGTGCAAAAGGCATGGGTGTCGATCGCGTCGCTCTTCGCGGTGGTCTTCGCGGGGTTCACGTTCTTTGGCAGCGATGCGGACCTTCAGGCAATGTCATGTCGCTGGTCCCCGAAAGAGACGCCGGACAAGCGCGGGATCATGGCCATCGCCAGCCTTCGCCTTGCATGGGATGCCTTCGCCGCGGCCTTGGCTTTTCGTTACCTGTCGGTCGAGCTTTGGGTGCTGACCGTCACCTTCGGCCGGGTGGTGAGCTTTTTCCTGTTCGAACTGGCCGTTGTGGCCCTGCTGTATCGTCCGTCCCGCCCGTGACACGGCAGGTTGGCCGGGCCTTGACCCCGGTCAGCCATCGTCCGGTCGGGTCAGCTCGAAGGTATCCCGGATGATCGTGTAGTCGCGGTATCCCAGCCGGCTTACCATCCCGAACTTGGTCACATCGAATTTACCATCGACAAGGCAATCGTCACGGATGTGCACGCCGACCACGCGCCCGATCACGAGATAATTGTTCTCACCCTCCAAAGGCACCAGTTGGCTCAACCGGCATTCGAGCGACGCAGGCGACAGCGCCACGCGTGAACAGGCAATTTCGCTACAGGAGGTCTTGGTCACCTTGGAATGGGGGAATTCGTCGTCCGAGGCGGCGAGGGATTGGGACGAGGCGTTCATCTCGTGCAGCGCCTCTTCTTCGACCACGTTGACGCAAAAGACCCCGGTCTGGTCGATGTTGCCCAGCGTATCCTTGCCGCGTGCGCGGTCGGTCTTGGCCCCGGTCGAGGCGAACATGACTTGTGGCGGGGTATAGGCCACGCCGTTGAAGAAGGAATACGGGGCAAGATTGTCGTAGCCGCGCGTGGAGCGTGTCGAAATCCAGCCGATGGGGCGGGGGGAAATGATCGCGTTGAACGGGTTGTGGGGCAGGCCGTGGCCGTCTTCGGGGCGGTAGAACATGGGAAACCTCTTCGCACTTGACCCTAGCTACCCCGGTTTCGCCGAGAAGGGAAACCGGACGCTGCGGGAATCTTTCGAAGAATTCGGTTGAAGTCTTTGAAACGGCAGGCGGCGCGGGGTATGCGGGAAAAAACCTGAGACGGGGGATCCGCTGTATACGCTCGCCACAGAAACACCGGACGACTGGTGGGAGATCGAGGCGCTCTATGACCTGTGTTTCGCACCGGGTCGCGAGGCCTTGTCGTCCTATCGTCTGCGCGATGATGTCGATCCGGTGTCCGAACTGTCGCTGACCGCGCGCGACCCTGACGGCATCCTTGGCGGTGCGATCCGGTTCTGGCCGGTGCATGTCGGGGCGCATGATGCGCTTTTGCTTGGTCCGGTGGCGGTGCACCCGACGCGACAAGGCGAAGGGCTGGGCGGGCTCTTGATCCGGGGGAGCCTGAACCGCGCGGCGCGCATGGGGTGGGACCGTGTCCTGCTGGTCGGTGACGCGCCCTATTACGCGCGCTTCGGGTTCGACAAGCTCGCGGACGTGGAAATGCCGCCGCCCACCAACCCGGCCCGTGTTCTGGGCAATGCCCTGACCCCCGGGGCCTGGAACGGGGTTGCCGGGCGCGTCACGCGTTGGGTCTGAGGGCTTTCACCGGCGAAACAGGTAATCCATGACCGGCCCGCGCACCGATTGCAGGCTGGATTTACGCGCGTGGTCGATCACGTCGCGCAATTCGCCCAGATCCGTGCGCCGGATCAGGTGTTTGACCGGCCCGATCGAGGCCGCGCGCATCGACAGGTACCGCATCCCGAGGGCTGCGAAACAGACCGCTTCCACCGGGCGTCCCGCGTCCTCGCCACAGAACGACAGCGGCGTATCGGCTTCTTCACAGCGTTGAACGATCATTTCGATCATGTTGAGAAACGAGGTGTTGAGCGTGTCATAGCGGCGGCGCACCCGCTCGTTCTCGCGGTCGGCGGCGAAAAAGAATTGCTTGAGATCGTTACCGCCGATCGAGATGAAATCGGCTTCCTCGAAAAACTGGCGCGGCGCGAAGGCGAGCGAGGGGGTCTCAAGCATGGCCCCGACGCGCGTTTCAGTGGGCAGGACATGTCCCATGCGCCGCTCACGCTCAAGTTCCCGCAAGAAGATCTCGCGCGCCTCCGAAAATTCGTCGAATTGCGCGATGAAGGGGAACATGACCGACAGCTCCCGGCCCGCTGCCGCACGGATCAGCGCCTGCAACTGCATCCGCATGACGCCGGGTTTGTCGAGACCGACCCGGATCGCGCGCCAGCCGAGCGCCGGGTTCGGCTCCTCGGTCGGCTTCATGTAGGGCAGCACCTTGTCCGACCCGATGTCGAGCGTGCGAAACACCACGCGCTTGCCGTCGGCCGCGTCGAGCACGCGGGAATAGAGCTTTGCCAATTCGCCCCGGCGCGGCACGTTGGAGCGCACGAGAAACTGCAACTCGGTGCGAAACAGCCCGACGCCTTCGGCCCCCGAGCCTTCGAGCGACGGCAAATCGGCCATCAGGCCCGCGTTCATCGTCAAGGTCACGGTTTCCCCGTCGAGCGAGGTGGCGGGTTTGTCGCGCAGGCCGACATAGCGTTCCTGCTGTTCGGCCTGCATCGCGATCTTGTCCTTGAAGGCCGCGCGCACGCTGTCTTCGGGGCGCAGGTGGACCACGCCCTGTTCACCGTCCACGATGATCGCATCGCCGTTCAGCGCCTCGGTGGTGATGTTCCCGGCATTGACCACAAGCGGGATCGCCCAAGCGCGCGCCACCACGGCGGCATGCGAGGCGACCGAGCCACCCGCGAGCACGATCCCCCGAAGCGTGCGACCGTATTCCAATAGCTCGCCCGGGCCGATGTTCTGGGCGACGAGGATCGGGTTTTCCGGCATGTCCGCGCCGGTGTCGTCACCTTGACCCGTCAGGATGCGGAGCAGCCGGTTGGACAGGTCATCCAGATCATGCAGACGTTCGCGCAGGTAGGCGTCGGGCACCTGCGCCATGCGCGCACGGGCGAGGGATTGCTCTTTCTCCACGGCGGCTTCGGCGGAGAGACCGCGAAAGATGTCTTCTTCCATCCGCCGCATCCAGCCCTTGGAATTGGCGAACATGCGGTAGGCCTGAAGCACCTGCACCTGGTCCTTGTCCGCGGTGAGCGATGTGGCGAGCAATTCATCCACCGAAACCCGCAATTCATCGACCGCCGCGTGCAGGCGGCGCGCCTCTTCGTGGGGATCGTCGGCGATGGGGTTGGTCACGACCACGCGCGGTTCATGGAGCCAGACGTTGCCTTCGGCGATGCCCTCTTGCCCCACCGACCCCCGGAACATCGCCGGGCGCTGGTGCAGGGCGGCAAGTGCTGCGCCTTCACCGATAAAGGCGCCCAATTCGGTCATCTCGGCCAACACCATGGCCACGACTTCCATGCCGTAAACCTCGTCGTCCGAGAAAGCGCGCGCCTCTTTCGATTGCACGACCAGCACGCCCAGCGTTTCGCCAAGCCGCTGCACCGGGATGCCGAGGAAGGACGAGAACACCTCTTCCCCGGTTTCCGGCATGTAGCGAAACCCGCGCTCGGACGGCGCATCGGGGGCATTGATGATCCGGTTGGTGCGCGCCACGCGCCCCACGAGCCCTTCGCCCACCCGCATGCGGGTCTGGTGCACGGCGGTCGGGTTCAGACCCTCGGTCGCGCACAGCTCTAGCGTGTCGGAATCGCGAAACAGGTAGATCGAACAGACCTCGACCCCGATAGAGGTGGCGATGATCTCGGTCACCTTGTCGAGGCGCTCCTGGCCTGCCGAATCCGCGGCCAAGGCCTCGCGAAGCCGCCCGAGGAGCTTTCGGCTCTCGGTCGGTTCTTCGGTTCGGGGCGTTTTTTGTTCCAAGACAAAGGCTTTCCGGTCATTCGACTGGGTTAAACCACAGCGTCCTCCCGGTGTGAAAGCGTTTTCGTCGCCGCAGTGCCGCGAAACGAGGGATGCTTATCCTTTCGGCGGTTCGAGACCCGTCCCGCCGCCATGGTTAGCGGCGAAAATCCGCGTGGTGGGGCGCGCCAATGGGCGGCGAGACGCGGACGGTAGGCTCAGCCCTTGTCCAGCTCGAAGGCTTCGTGCAGCGCCTGCACGCCCAATTCCATGTATTTGCGGTCCACGAGCACCGAGATCTTGATCTCGGAGGTCGTGATGACCTTGATGTTGATGCCTTCGCGCGCCAGCACGTCGAACATCTTGGCCGCGATCCCGGCCTGTGACCGCATGCCGATCCCGACAATCGAAATCTTGGCGACGTCGGTGTCCGCGACCACTTCGCGGTAATTGATGTCACCGCGTTCCTTTGAAGCGGTGAGCGCCTTTTCCGCCCGCGCCACCTGGTTGGTGGGGCAGGAGAAGGTCATGTCGGTGCGCCCCTCTTCCGAGATGTTCTGCACGATCATGTCCACGTTCACGCCCGCGTCCGACAGCGGCGTGAAGATGGCGGATGCGATGCCGGGGCGGTCCGCCACCGAGATCAGGGTCATCTTGGCTTCATCGCGGCTATAGGCCACGCCGGAGACGGCATTCTGTTCCACGATTTCCTCCTCGTCGCAGACAAGCGTGCCTGCATTGGGGTCATATTCTTCGAAAGACGACAACACGCGCAGCTTCACCTTGTAGCGCATGGCAAGCTCGACCGACCGGGTTTGAAGCACCTTGGCCCCGAGCGAGGCGAGCTCAAGCATCTCCTCGAAGGCGATCTTGTCAAGCTTGCGCGCCTTGTCCTCGATCCGGGGGTCGGTGGTATAGACCCCGTCCACGTCCGTGTAGATATCGCACCGTTCCGCGCCGAAGGCGGCGGCAAAGGCAACGGCGGTGGTGTCGGACCCGCCCCGGCCCAGCGTGGTGACGCGGCCCTCGGGGCTGACACCCTGAAAGCCCGCGACCACCGCGACCTTGAAGCCTTCGCCGAATTTGGCGGTGATGTTTTCGGTCGGGATATCCTCGATCCGGCCTGCGCCGTGGGCGGAGGTGGTCTTGACCGGCACTTGCCAGCCCTGCCACGAGCGGGCAGGGATTTCCATCTCCTGCAACCGAAGCGCCATCAGGCCGGCGGTCACGATCTCGCCGGAGGCGACGACGGCGTCGTATTCGCGGGCATCGTAGAGCGGCGAGGTTTCTTCGACCCAACCCACCAGTTCGTTGGTTTTGCCGGACATGGCCGACACGATGACGATCACGTCATAGCCATTGGCGACCTCGCGCGCGACGCGCTTGGCGGCGCGGGCGATCCGGTCCAGCGTGGCGACGGATGTGCCGCCAAATTTCATCACCAGAAGCGGCATAAGCGCCTTGTCCCTTGGGTCTTTTCACCTGCCGCGCGTCTTAGGACGCGGGCGCGCAAAGGGCAAGAGGCGGCGCGTTACTGTGCCGCCAAATCCTTGCCTTCGGAGAGGTCCGGGAAATGCTTGGCGAGCCACGGGAAATATTTGAATGTCTCGACGATCTGGTCGTCCGACAGGACCGCATCATTTTTGAGCGCGCGGCTGTCGTTCAGACCATGCACCGCGCGCAAATAGAACGGGCGCAGATGTGTGACCATGAAAGACGGGTGGCGTTCCCCGATTTTCTTGTGGCTTGTCAGGAAAGGGTTGCGCCGGGTGGTGCCGGGCGCCACGAGCGCCAGCCCGAGGTTAGTGTAGGGCACGTAGCGTGGTGACAACCAGCGGATCGTCCCGTCTTCGATCCCAAGCGTATAGCCCCGCGGGAACGACACGAAGGTATAGGGCTTGGGGTTCAACGGGTCGCGAAGGGCGATGTTGGCATACCCTTTCAGCGCGGCGACGAAATCGACAGACACCGCGTCGTCGTCGTCCAGCACCACCTGCGTCACCGTCTTGTCACCAAAGCTCTTGGCGATGGTGCCCTTGAATATGTGGCCCGCCGAGCCTTCGGGGCGGAACAACACGCGGGCGCGATCTTCGCCCAACGTATCGAGCACAAGCTCACGCAGGCGGGTTTGCCAGTCCTCGGGCATCAGGGTCGACGACAGGACCACGTGACGAAACTCCGGATCGGTCTGCCCCATGAGACTGGTCAGCGTGATCTGCTCGAAATAGGTCATGCGCTGGGCGAGCCGGTCGGTGTCGAACAACAGCTTCGGGTCCGCCGCATGGTCGGATTTCCAGCCCGATTGGCCGAAGAACGAAAACCGGGTTTCGAAAACGATACTCATGGCGCCAGAGTATCAGCTTCTGGGCGCGAGGGAACCGTTTTGACGGGCGCTAATTGGCCTTTCGGCTCGGGGTGAAGGGCAGGGGGGCGACCGGTATTCCGTCTTCGATCAAAGAGATCGCGTCCTTCGCCTTCGCTTCGCCATAGATCGCACGTTCGGGCGAGGTGCCCGCGTGCATGGCGCGCGCCTCATCGACAAACTGCATGCCGACATATTCGCTTTCGGCCTCGACCTTGGCCCGCAATGCCGCGATTTCGCGTTCCCCGTCGCTCGTGGGGGCGAGCGCGCGGGGCGTCTTGCCATCGCTCTTGGTCAGCGGCGGCGCCATCAGCGATTTCTCGACCGAGGTTGCGCCACAGGTCGGGCAAGACACATGGCCCGACGCGGCGAGCGCATCGAAGGCGTCTGCCGATTTGAACCAGCTTTCGAAGTCATGGCCGTTTGAACATTTCAAAGCGTAGCGGATCATGGCCCGTTCTATCCCATGGAAGTTGGGACCCATGTAACCATGCCCCGGGCGTTGGCAAGACCCCTCAGGCAAGCTTGTGGGGGTCGAACTGCTTCACGATCTGGCGCAATTCGCGGTCCGACAGCAGCTTGGCCGCCTTTTTCTGCGACACCCATTTGCGCTTGCGCTGGCTCTTCTCGGGCCAGTTGGGAACCAGTTTGTCGACCTTGACGGGAAACACCGCCGCCACCACCGGATACCGGCTGCCGTCGTGGTTCTTGATATAGGTGTAAAAGCCCAGAACGTGATCGACCGCGCGGCCCTTTGCCCCGGCTTCCTCGAAGGCTTCGGTCGCCGCCGCTTCGGCGGGCGTGGACAGGTGCATGGGCCAACCCTTTGGCAAGATCCATCGCCCGGTGCCGCGCGAGGTGATGATCAACACCTGCACCTTGCCCCCCTTGATCCGGTAGGGAAGCGCGCAGAATTGCGTGCGCACATCGCGTTTGCCCACGTTCTTGAGCCGGAAAGCTGGTTGCCTGATCGTCACGGTTTTCATCCTGACCGGAGCCTGCCCGTTTGTTTCAGTCTAACCGCGACACCGCGTAAAGCAAATTGAAACGACCGAAGATGCGCGCGGGCCGTGGTCGGCGCGTCTCAAACCCGCCAGCCTGCTGCGCCCGGTTTCGTCAGGCCCGCGTGCCCGCGAATGTCTCTTGCCACCCGGCGCGCTCGTCGTCGGAAATCTTGGCAAACAGCACCTCCGGCACGGTGAAGGCATGGCCTTCGGGCAGGCCGGACAAGGCGGCTTCGACATCTTCGGGCCAATCGGTGTCCAACGTGTTCATACCGGCGAGCATCCTGGCGGCCGCCTCGGGGATGAACGGGGCGGAAAGCACGGCGTAGACGCGGATGAGGTTCAGCATCAGGCGGATGATCGCCCCGGCGCGTTCGGGGTCTTCCTTCACCACTGTCCAGGGTGCGGCCTCTTGCAGGTATTCATTGCCTACCGCCCAGATCGCGCGAAGCTCGGTCGCGGCCTTGCGCACGTCGATGGCGTCCATGTGCGCCTCGTAGGCCCGGATGCGCGTGGTCAGATCGGCGATCAGCGCCGTTTCCGCCGCGCCAAGCGTGCCGCCCGAAGGCACGGCTTCGCCAAACTTCGAGCGACAGAATTTCGTGACGCGGGAGACGAAGTTGCCCAGCACATCTGCCAGATCCTTGTTCACCGAGGATTGGAACGCCTCCCACGTAAACTCGCTGTCCGAGCTTTCGGGGGCGTGGCGCAAAAGCCACCAACGCCAGTAGTCGGACGGCAGGATTTCAAGCGCCTGGTCCATGAAGACCCCACGACCCTGCGACGTCGAGAATTGGCCGCCATCGTAATTCAGGTAGTTGAACGACTTGATGTAATCGACAAGCTTCCATGGCTCCCCCGACCCCATGATGGTGGCGGGGAAGGACAGGGTGTGGAAGGGCACGTTGTCCTTGCCCATGAATTGCACGTATCGAACATCATCCGCCCCTTTGTCGGTCCGCCACCAGCGTTCCCATGCAGCTTCCCCACCTTTGGTCTCATCGGCCCATTCGGCGGTTGCGGCGATGTATTCGATCGGGGCGTCGAACCAGACATAGAAAACCTTGCCCTCCATGCCCGGCCAATCGGTGTCGCCGCGCTTGACCGGAATACCCCAGTCGAGATCGCGGGTGATGCCGCGATCCTGAAGCCCGTCACCGTCATGCAGCCACTTCTTGGCAATCGATGTGGTCAGCACCGGCCAGTCGGCTTTTTGCGAAATCCAATCATCGAGCTTGGCGCGCATGGCCGATTGCTTGAGAAACAGGTGCTTGGTTTCGCGCACCTCCAGATCGGTGGACCCGGAGATGGCCGAGCGCGGGTCGATCAGGTCGGTTGGGTCAAGCTGCTTGGTACAATTCTCGCATTGGTCCCCGCGCGCCTTGTCATAGCCGCAGTTGGGGCAGGTGCCCTCGATATACCGGTCGGGCAGAAACCGCCCGTCCGCGATCGAGAACACCTGTTTCTCCGAGACTTCCTCGATCAACCCGGCGTCAAAGAGCTTGGCCGCGAAATGCTGTGTCAGCTTTTCGTTCCGGTGCGAGGAGGAGCGCCCGAAATGATCGAAGGAAAGGCCAAAGCCCGCAGCAAGCTTGGCCTGCACGTCATGCATCCGGGCACAGTAATCGGCCACGTTCTCGCCGGTCTTGGCGGCGGCCAGTTCGGCGGGCGTGCCGTGTTCGTCGGTCGCGCAGATGAACATGACCTCGTTGCCGCGCCCGCGCTGGTAGCGGGCATAAAGATCGGCGGGAAGCTGGCTTCCCACAAGGTTTCCGAGGTGCTTGATGCCGTTGATATATGGCAGGGCCGAGGTGATCAGGACGCGCGACATGGGACTTCCCTAGACTGTTCTGGCCCCCCGTGTAGCCCAAGGTTCGGCGCTCTTCCAGTGCCCCGGCGCAGAACCTTGTATCAGCGCAGGCGGTCGGTGTCGTAGCCGTTCCAGGCGAGTATATCGCGCACCGCCGTTGCGCGATCGGCGGGCAGGCGATCGGCCCGGTCGAGAACGATGGCCGGGGCCCCCGCCGTTGATCCCAGAATCACGGTGCGATTGTCGACGTCGATCCAGATCAGGTAGAGGGGCGCGGGAAAGGTTGACAGCGTGACTTTGCCGGTTGCCGAAAGGCTGCCCTCGCCCACCCCGTCCGGGCCCTCCACGATCAACCCCGCGTTGGGCTTCGTGCCAATGCGCCATGGCGCGCCTTGCGATGTGCGCCCGATGCCTGCGACCTCTCGCCACTGGCCATCCAGCCGGGCGGGGTCGATCCCGACCATCGCTTTCATCTGAACGGAGGTGTCACGGGGGCCGGACGCGGGCCCGCCACAGGCCGCGAGCGACAGGAGGGTCAGGGACAGGAAAAGGACGGCACGCATGCCGCCCTTCTAATCCGAGATGCGCAGGTGCGCCAGAGCGGGTGATGTCGCCCGCTCCAAGCGCCGCACCGGGTCTTTCATTTGGCGTCAGCCCTGCGGCACCAACATGATCTCGGAGGTGTCGTATCCGTTGGTTTCGAGCACGGATTTGGCCTGATCCAGCGCGCTCTGGCGGATCTGCGGCGTGCGCGACAGGATCCAGCCGTAGCGCCCGGTCGGCTCGCCAACGACCGCAAGGTCATAACCGGGATCGACGTAGAGCACCCAGTAGTCGCCCTTGCCGATACCGGGGAGCCACGACACGAAGTCCACTTCGAACTTGCCCGGCCCGACCGGAACCGCCTCGGCCTTGCGGGTCTTGCCGTTGCAGGAGTTGACGACGCTGACCGCCCCATCGTCTTGCAACCCGTATTGGGCGGTCACGTTGGTGCAGCCCCGCTCAAAGTTGTTCGGGTAACGCGCGATCTCGTACCATTTGCCGAGATAGCTTTGCAGGTCTATCTCCTGCGTTTTCATCGGGACCGAGGTGTCGCGGTAGGGCGACGCGGATGCGCCCGGTGCGGCAAGGGTGAGGGCCGCCCCAAGCGCGAGGATCATGTTCATCGAACGCATGGTGTCTCCTTTCGTTTGGAATATCTACGAAAGAAGCCCCGGAACGGATGACTCGCGCCCGATCAGCCCCCGGTCAGCCCCGGTCAGAATGGCATCGGATGCGCCTTGTGGACAGCGTTGATCTCACCCAGCACATCGGGCGACAGGGTTATGTCCTGCGCCCCGAGCGCCTGTTTCAACTGCGCCTGCGACGTGGCCCCGAAGATCGCGGACCCCATGAAGGGGCGCGAGGTGCAAAACGCCAGCGCCATGTGAACCGGGTCGATGCCATGGCGTTCGGCGATGTCGAGATAGGCCTGCGTGGCGGGCCAGAGGCGATCCGTGACGCGCCCGCCCAGGTTGCGCACAATCGACATGCGGGAGCCTTGGGGCACCTCCGCTCCGCCGTGATACTTACCCGTGAGAATGCCGGCCGCCAGCGGCGAATAGGCCAGCAGTTTCACACCTTCATGGGCCGAAAGCTCGGCGAGGTCGAGATCGAAGGTCCGGCAGAGAAGCGAATACTCGTTCTGGATCGACACGACCGGCGGCCCGTCGATTTCGCGCGCGAGGTCGAGGTACTTGGCCGTCCCCCAAGCGGTGTCATTGGACAACCCGAAGTGGCGCAGTTTGCCTTCGGCCACGAGGTCTTTCATCGTCGCCATCACGTCGCGCATCTCGTCAAGGGTGCGTTCGGGGTCTTGGCTGGAAGGATCGTATCGCCAGTTCTGGCGGAAATGATACGATCCGCGCTGCGGCCAATGCAGCTGGTAGATGTCGATGTAATCGGTTTGAAGCCGCGTCAGGCTGGCTTCAACGGTCTGGCGAATGATGGCCCCCGAATAGCCCTCTTCGCGCACGGTCGGCGAGGGGCCGGTGACCTTGGTCGCCAGCACGACATGGTCGCGGCGCCCCCGGTTTGCAAACCATGTGCCTATGATCTTCTCGGTGTTGCCCACGCGCTCGGAGGTGAGCGGGTTGGTGGGATACATCTCGGCGGTGTCGATGAAATTGACCCCGTGATCGAGCGCCATGTCCATCTGTGCATGGCCCTCGGCCTCGGTGTTCTGGGTGCCCCAAGTCATGGACCCGAGGCAGAGTTCGGAAACGGTCAAGGCCCCGTTCGCGAGCGTGTTCATTCGCATCTTGTTCTCCTGTCGAAACGTTGCGCGCAACCTGCCGCGCGGGTGCGGAAAAGGAAACCCCCGGCGGCTGCCGGGGTGCACGGTGCGTGTGAAAGGCGCGCGCGCGACGCGAGAGGGTGAGAGAGGGGCTTTAAGAACAAAATAAGAACATTTAGGATGGGGTCATGCACCAGAGCCTGATTGACCGTAGCGCCTATCGCCCGGACCGGGGCCAACCGTTTCTGGGTCGGCTGAGCCTTGCCCGTGGGCGGGTGCACGAGGTTTGTGGCCCGGCGCGTCATACGCTTGCGCTGATGATCGCGCAGGCCTGCGCGGGGCCGGTGTTCTGGCTGGGCACGGGATGGGCAGGCGGGGGGGTGCATGGGCCCGGAATGGCGCGGTTCATTGATCCGGGGCGGGTGACTTTCGTCACCGCGAACCGCGCGCTGGATGTGCTTTGGACCATGGAAGAGGCGTTGCGGTCAGGTGCGGTGCCGCTGGTCATCGCGGATGTGCCCGACCCCGTGGGGTTGACGCCGATACGCCGGATGCATTTGGCGGCTGAAACGGGCGGGGGCCGGGCGCTGGGCGTGGTCTTGACCCCCGAAGGCCGCTCGGCGGGGGTCGAAAGCCGATGGTCTTTGACGGGCGCACATGGCGAGAGCGAGGCTTGGCACCTGTCGCGTCTGCGCGACCGGCAGGCCCCGCCGCGCGATTGGCGGGTCGCGATCACCGCGCAGGGGTGCGTGCTGGGCCCGCCCCCCGCGGCTTCCCAAGCGCGCTGAGGCCCGGGGCCGCACGACCAACGCATGAAAAAGGCCCGGTTGCGCGAACCGGGCCTTGATCAAACGGTCTTGCAATGGTGCGTCAGGCGGCTTTCGCGGACTCGCCGAAGCGGCCATAGAAGGTGTCGCCTTTTGCGGCCATGTCACGCAGGAGCGCGGGGGCGGTGAAGCGGTCGCCGCAGGTTGTCGTGAGGTGATCGCAGATCTCAACCGCCCGCGCCGCGCCGATCATGTCGAGCCAGCTGAGCGGGCCACCGGTCCACGGCGCAAAGCCCCAGCCAAGGATCGCGCCCACGTCCCCTTCGCGGATGTCCATGAGCACGCCGTCTTCCAGCGCACGCACCGCTTCCAGCACCTGTGCCATCATCAGGCGATGTTGCACGTCGTCCAGCTCGGGTTGCGCGTCGGTGGCGGGGTATTTGTCCTTGACCACGTCGGCATAGCCAAGGCGTTTGCCTTTCTCGTCGTAGTCGTAAAAGCCCGCGTTGGATTTGCGGCCCAGACGCCCTTCGTCATACATCCAGAACATGATCTCGTCCGTGGTGTCGTCGTAGTCAGCCCCCATGGCTTCCTTGGTCGCCTTGGCGATTTTCACGCCAAGGTCGATCGAGGTTTCGTCCACCAGTTGCAGGGGCCCGACCGGGAAGCCCAGAAGCCGTGCGGCATTGTCGATCAGCGGCAATTCCACACCTTCGGTGACCATCCGCACCCCTTCGTTGATATAGGGGATGATACAGCGGTTGGCATAGAAGAAGCGCGCGTCGTTGACGACGATCGGCGTCTTTCTGATCTGGCGCACGTAGTCGAGCGCCTTGGCGGTGGCGCGATCCCCGGTTTCCTTGCCCCGGATGATCTCGACCAGCAGCATCTTCTCCACGGGGGAAAAAAAGTGGATGCCGATGAACTGCTCGGGCCGGGATGAGGCCTTGGCCAGATCCGTGATCGGCAGGGTCGAGGTGTTGGTGGCGAAGATGCAATCCTCGGGGATCACGGCTTCGACGTTTTGGGTCACCTCGGCCTTGATGCCCGGGTCTTCGAACACCGCCTCGATGATCAGGTCGGCCCCCTTGAGCGCGTCGTAATCCGTGGTCGCGGTGATCAGCCCCAGCACCTCGTCCTTTTTCTCGGGCGTGGTCTTCTTCTTCGCGATGCCCTTGTCCAGGAAGTCCTCGGAATAGGCTTTGCCCTTGTCCGCGGCCTCCTGTTTCTGGTCGATCAGCACAACCTCGATCCCGGCCTGTGCTGAAACGAGCGCGATGCCGGCCCCCATCATGCCCGCGCCAAGCACGCCGATCTTCTTCACGCGCTGGTCATCGATGCCCTCGGGCCGCACGGCCCCCTTTTCAAGCGCTTCCTTGTTGAGAAAGAGCGAGCGGATCATGTTGCCCGAAGACGGGTTCATGATGACGGAGGTGAACCACCGCGCCTCGATCTTCAATGCGGTGTCGAACGGCACCTGCAGACCTTCGTAGACCGCCGAAAGCATGGCCTTCGGTGCCGGGAAGGCGCCCCATGTGTTGCCCATGATCATGGCGTTGGCCCCGACCATGGTCTGAAATCCTGCCGGGTGGTAGGGCGCGCCACCGGGGATTTTGTAGCCCTTGGCATCCCACGGCTTGACCAGATCCTTGTCGGTGGCCTCGAGAACCCAGGCTTTTGCGGCGGCGACCGGATCGTCGGCCACTTCGTCGATGATCCCGGCTTTCACGGCCGCCTCCGGCGAGGACATCTTGGCTTGCAGCAGAAAGGGCGACGCCCCCATCACGCCCAGCTTGCGCACGAGCCGCGTGGTGCCGCCCATGCCGGGGAAGATGCCGACCTGAATTTCCGGCAGGCCGATCTTGGCCTTGGGGTTGTTCGCCGCGAAGACGCGGTGACAGGCCAAGGGCAGTTCAAGCCCGATGCCCATCGCGGTGCCGGGCAGGGCGGCGGCCACCGGCTTGCCGCCCTTCTGGGTCTTGGGGTCCATACCCGCAAGCTCCAGCTTGCGCAACATCTGGTGGCCGCGCATGGTGCCCTCGAACACCCCTTCGGCGCCGTTTTCCTTGAAGGCAGCCAAGATGTTGAGGTCCATGCCGCCTGCAAAGGTCTCTTTCCCCGAGGTGATGACGATGCCGTTGACGCTGTCGTCCGACAGCGCCTCTTCAGACAGCTTTTCAAGCTCTTCGATGCCTTGCAGGGTCAGCACGTTCATCGACTTGCCGGGCATGTCCCAGGTGATCACTGCGACGCCATCGGCGTCTTTTTCCATGGTGAATTCAGCCATTGGTAAATACTCCCTTACACGCGCTCGATGATGGTTGCGGCACCCATGCCGGAGGCGACACAAAGCGTCGCAAGGCCGATTTCCTTGTCGGCGCGCTCCATCTCGTCGAGAAGCGTGCCGATGATGATCGCGCCGGACGCGCCAAGCGGGTGGCCCATGGCGATTGCACCGCCGTTCACGTTGACCTTGGAATGGTCCACGTCGAAGGCCTGCATGAAGCGCAGGACCACCGCCGAGAAGGCTTCGTTCACTTCGAACAGGTCAATGTCCGAGATGTTCATGCCGGAGGTTTCGAGGATGCGCTGCGTCGCGGGCACGGGGCCGGTGAGCATGATGGTCGGATCGGTGCCGATCTTGGCGGTGGCGCGGATGCGGGCGCGGGGTTTCAGCCCGTGCTTTTCACCGAATTCCTTCGACCCGACGAGCACGGCAGCGGAGCCGTCGACGATGCCGGACGAATTGCCCGCGTGGTGGACGTGGTTGATGGTTTCAAGATGCGGGTATTTGAGCTTTGCGACCTTGTCGAAGCCCGGCATCACCTCGCCGAGGTCCTTGAACGCCGGTTTCAGCGATCCGAGCGCCTGCATATCGGTGCCGCGCCGGATGTATTCGTCGTGGTCGAGAATGGGCAGACCGTTCACGTCGCGGATAGTGACGAGCGATTTGTCGAACCGGTGGTCGTCCACAGCGGCAGCAGCGCGGCGTTGGCTTTCCACGGCGAGCGCGTCCACGTCATCGCGCGAGAACCCGTATTCGGTCGCGATGATGTCTGCCGAAATGCCCTGCGGCACGAAATACTGCTCCATCGCCACGGTCGGATCGACCGCAACGGCGGCCCCGTCGGACCCCATGGTCACGCGGCTCATCATCTCGATCCCGCCGGCGATATAGGCGTCGCCTCCTCCGCCGGCGACCTGGTTGGCGGCAAGGTTCACCGCCTCCATGCCCGAGGCGCAGAACCGGTTGATCGACAGGCCCGGGATGCGCTCATCAAGGTCTGAGGCGAGCACGGTGGTGCGGGCAAGACAGCCGCCTTGTTCGAACGCCTGGGTGGCATTGCCCCAGATCACGTCTTCGACCGCGTGGCCTTCGAGCCCCGAGCGCTCCTTGATCGCGTTCAGCATTTGCTTGCCGAGCGACACGGCAGTCACTTCGTGAAGCGCGCCGTCCTTGCGACCCTTGCCGCGCGGGGAACGCACGGCGTCATAAATATAGGCGTCAGACATCAGTCTCTCCCTTGGTTTGTCTCAGGCTCCCGTCACGCGCGATCGGCGGGGGAACCGGGCATCAGGTCATAGGGGTGTTTCCACCCCGGAAGGTCGGATATGCGGTCCAGCCACTTTGAGATGGCGGGAAAATCGTCGCGGTCGAAGCCGAAGGGCTCCGGGTAATAGAGGTAGGCGCAGCACGACAGGTCGGCCATGGTGACGTCGCTGCCGACCAGCCAGTCTCGTTGCGTCAATTCGCCTTCAAGCACATCGAGCGCACTTTTCACGCGGCCTGTCATGAAGCCGATGACATCCGGGTTTCGGTGTTTTTCAGGCAGGAAGTTCATGAGGAACCGGGTCACGCCAATCTGGCTCGACCCCTTGTGATTGTCCCAGAATTGCCAGCGCAGAACCTCGCGTTCTTCTTCGGGCGTCGTGCCGCCGAATTTGCCGGTCTGCTCGACGATCCAATGCTGGATGACGCCCGATTGGGACATCTTCAGATCGCCGTCGATGAACACCGGGGCTTCGCCCATCGGGTTGATCTCGCGATATTCGGGGCTTCGCGCCTCGCCGTTGAAGAAATCGACAAAGACGGGCTCCCAATCCATGCCGGTCAGTTCAAGCGGCAGCGCCGCCTTGTAGGAATTTCCGCTCTCGCCGAAACAATACAGCTTGATGGTCATCGCGTTCTCCCGGTCGCTATGGCGGGGGTCTTTGCCCCCGGTGTCTTGTTGATCCGCCACGCCCCGGACCCGACCCCGGAGCAAAGCGTGTTTTATCGCGTCACGTCAGGGCAGGCGGACGTTTTCGAATTCCGGGTAGACGGCCTTGACCATATCGTATTGCTGGTCGGCCTCGATCCGCACGAGATACCAGCTCCCCCCATCCTCGAAGACAAGCGTTTGGCTACGCAGGGTTTTCTGCCGCTGGTCCGGAGGCGTCATCTTGGTCACCGTGGGGATGAAAGCATAGGCGGTGCCTTCGCGCGTGTCGCCGGTTTTCATCCGGTTCATCTGCATGGTGAACGCGTCGATCGAGATGTCGGACATGAAGACGTCCATCTGTTTCGTCATGGTCTCTTTCAATTCCGCCGCCGACATTCCGCCCATCTGTTCGGACATGTAGTCCAGCAGCTTGGGGGGCAGCGTGTCGAGAACACGCCCGTAGTCGCCGGACGTATAGGCGCTTTGGAATTGTGTCGCAGTCGCCTCGACCGCCGCACGATCATTGTTGTCAAAGGCCATGGCGGACGCGGGCAGCATCGCGATCAGGGCGGTGGCAATCAGGTGTCTCATATCTCCTCCTCAGCGTTTTCTGGCGTCAAGCTCGTCGTTGAACAGGCGCAGCCGATGCGACAGCGCCTCCTCGTCGGTGATGCTGTCGAAATGTTCAAACAGGAAAGACAGCGCCTCGCCTTCGTCCAGGCCCGCCTCGCGGGCGAAGCTTTTCAGTTTCCGATACCCGTCCTCGGTCATGGCGACCGGAAAACGGCGGGTCAGGCGGAAACGTTTCGGCATGTGCTCTGTCCTTCCCTGTGTCGATCAGAACGCCTCGGCTTCAAGCGCCATGACCGGGTCCGCGCCCGATGTGATACGGGCGAGATGCATCCCGGTCGCCGGCAACTGCCGCTTCATGTAGTAGCGGCCCGTGGCGAGCTTCGTTTCATAGAACGCCTTGTCCCCGGTGTCCGCGTCAAGGGCATCCTGCGCAGCGACGGCCATGCGCGCCCACATGTAACCAAGCGCCACGTGGCCGAACATGGTCATGAAGTCATAGGAGCCAGCCAACGCGTGGTTCGGGTTCTTCATACCGTTCTGCATGAAATACATGGCGGCTTCCTGCAAATCTTTCGACCCCTGCTTGAGCGGTTCGAGGAAATCGGCCTTCAGCATTTCGTTATCTTCATGCTCCTTGATGAAGCTTTTCATCAGGTCGAAGAAGGCCATGACATGCTTGCCGCTGTCGGTCGCCAGTTTGCGCCCCACGAGATCGAGCGCCTGAATACCGTTGGCCCCTTCGTAGATCATCGCGATGCGGGCATCGCGGGTGAACTGCGACATGCCCCATTCTTCGATATAGCCGTGACCGCCGAAGACCTGCTGGGCAAGGACCGCGTTTTCAAATCCCTTGTCGGTAAGAAAACCCTTAACCACCGGAATCAGAAGCGACACGAGCCCATCGGCCTCGGCGTCGTCCTGGCGATGGGTGCGGTCGAGCAATTCCGCCGACCACAGGACCAGCGCCCGCCCGCCTTCCACGAAGCTCTTCTGATCCATCAATGCGCGACGGATGTCGGGGTGAACGATAAGCGGATCGGCGGGTTTGTCGGGAAATTCCGCGCCGGTGACCGCGCGCCCCTGAAGCCGGTCCTTGGCGTAATCCAGCGCGTTCTGGTAGGCCACGGTGGCCTGCGACAACCCCTGGATGCCCACGCCAAGACGCGCCTCGTTCATCATGGTGAACATGGCGCGCATGCCTTTGTGTTCTTCGCCCAGAAGATACCCGGTCGCCCCGTCATAGTTCATCACGCAGGTGGCGTTGCCGTGGATGCCCATCTTTTCTTCCAGCGCGCCGACCGAGACGTCGTTGCGCGCCCCGATGGCCCCTTCGTCATCGACGATGAATTTCGGCACGATGAACAGCGAAATCCCCTTCACCCCCTCAGGGCCACCGGGGATCTTGGCAAGGACAAGGTGAATGACGTTCTCGGACAGGTCGTGGTCCCCGGCGGAGATGAAGATCTTCTGACCGGAAATCTTGTAGGTGCCATCATCCTGTGGCTCGGCCTTCGTCCGCATGAGACCAAGATCGGTGCCGCAGTGCGGTTCGGTCAGGTTCATCGTGCCGGTCCAGTCGCACGACACCATCTTGGGCAGATACTTGGCCTTCTGATCGTCCGACCCATGCGCGTGGATCGCCGAATAGGCACCGTGGGTCAGACCCTGGTACATCATGAAGGCCATCCCGGCGGATGAGAAGTATTCACCCACGGCGGACCCCATGACAGCCGGCATGCCCTGACCGCCATATTCGGGGTCGCAGTCGAGACCGGGCCAGCCGCCTGCCTTGAGCTCTTCGAACGCGCCCTTGAAGCCCTCGGGTGTGCGCACGACGCCGTTTTCCAACGTGCAGCCCTGCTTGTCGCCCACGACATTGAGCGGCGCGATCACTTCGGACGCGATCTTGCCCGCTTCTTCGAGAATGGCGGCGGTGAAGGATGGGTCAAGCTCGTCGTAGCCCGGCACATCGCTCTGGTCGATCTTCAGAACGTCGTGCAGCAGGAACGCGGTGTCGCGGGTGTCAGCGGTAAATCTGGGCATGGTCTCTCCCTGGCCGTTTTTCAACGATGCCATATGGTTGTGTAGGGTCTGTGACGGGCCAGCCGATCACTCGGCGGCTTCGTCCTGTTCCATCGAGCGAAGCATCCGGCGGCCCCATTCGAGCTGCTCGGACAAATCACGGATCGCTTCATCAAGCTCTTCGCGCTGCGACTTGAGCTCGTCGAGATGTTTCCCGGCGAGGTCGAGGGTGCGCGTATACTGGGTCATTTGCTGGTCGCCGACATGGTAGAGGTCGAGCAGCTGGCGGATTTCCTCAAGCGGAAAGCCGAAACGCTTGCCCCGCAGGATGAGTTTGAGGCGGGCGCGGTCGGATCGCGTGAACAGACGTTTCTGCCCTTCGCGCACGGGGGAAAGCAGCTCTTTCTGCTCGTAAAAGCGCAGGGTCCGGGCCGTGACGCCAAACTGGTCGCACATCTCGCGGATCGTCAATAGGTCTTTTGACATACGTATCTCCGGTTGGTGTTTCTGACCCTGAGATAGGCCAGAATCGCCCGGATTTCAGCAAAAGATTACGTTAACGTCAACGTAACGTGGCGTCACAGCTGCGCGAGCGCCGTCATTTCAGGGTCTTCGCCACCTGATCGCGCAGCGCTTCGAGATCGGACCGGGCCTCTTGCAAATCCGCGATCTGCTTGTCCAGCACGGCAAGCTGGTCGGTCGCGTTGCGCACCCAGGTGCGGTTTTGCGCCTCGGACCCCTGTTCGTCGTAGATCATGAGAAACTGTCGGCAATCCTCAAGCGAAAAGCCGAACCGGCGCCCGCGCATGATCAAGGTCATGCGCGCAACCTCGCGCGGCGTATACCAGCGTGTCCGCCCCTCTTTCTCGGGCTTCAAAAGCTCGATGTATTCATAGTAACGCAGCGTGCGCGGGGTCACGTCGAACTTGGCACACATCTCTTTGAAGGACAGGCAATCGGATTTCGTTTCGGTCATGGTGTCTTTCATCTTGGTCGTCCCGCCATCTTAACCTGTTTGTGACGCAGCGTAACGGGGGATTCGTGTCCGGGCAAGCTGTTTCGCATTGCGGAAACTTATTTCATTTCTGCTTTTTCTGGCCCTGCGCGGCTCTTGTATTCGCCACGGCAAACGTGAATACCAAGGGCCAATCCCGATGCAAGCGAGGGCACATGGATCCGCAAGCAAAGACCAAACTGGCGCGCCAATTCATCGAGGCGATCCCGCACAGCCGTGAACTGGGCATGCGGCTGGACGAAATCAGCGATGGCTTCGCGGTCTGTTCGATGGGCTATGATCCGCGCTTCATCGGCGATCCCGATACCGGCGTGATCCATGGCGGCGCGGTCTCGGCCCTGATGGATACCTGCGCGGGCGCTGCGGTGATGAGCCACCCGGACGCGCCTGTGGTCACCGCCACGATCGACCTGCGCATCGACTACATGCGCGCCGCGACCCCGGGGCAAGACATCATCTGTGAGGCGACCTGTTACCACGTCACCCGCTCGGTCGCCTTCGTGCGCTGCGTTGCCTTTGATGCGGACCGCGACAACCCGGTCGCCAGCGCTGCCGGGGCCTTCACGGCGGATCGGGGCAGCGCGTCGCGCCGGTCGAGCGAGGCCTTGTCATGAAACGCCCCGAACCGGTTCAGGTGATCAAGGAACGCCGGGAAGCCGCGCTTGCCGCGCTTGTCGCCCGCGTGCCCTATATCCAGTTTCTCGGGGTGCAGTTCGACCGCCGGGGGGACGAACTGACCGCGGTCCTGCCGTTCAAGGACGCGCTCATCGGCAACCCGGCGCTGCCCGCGATCCACGGCGGTGTCACGGCGGCCTTTCTTGAAATCACCGCGATCATCGAGCTGGGGTGGTCGTCCCTGTGGCCCGAGGTCGAAACCGGGCGCACCGCGCCGGGCGACATCACGCCGGCCTCCCTGCCGCGCCTGCCCAAGACCATCGACTTCACGGTGGATTACCTGCGCTCGGGCCTGCCGCGCGACGCCTATGCACGGGCGCGGATCAATCGGTCCGGGCGGCGCTATGCCAGCGTGCATGTCGAGGCATGGCAGGACAACCGCACGCGGCTTTATGCGCAGGCGACCGGGCATTTCCTGATGCCCGCGCGCGATGGCTGAACCCCGCGCCATCACCCATCGCCGGGTGTTGGCCATCGCCCTGCCGATCGTCGCGGCCAATATCACCGTGCCGATCCTTGGCGCGGTCGATACCGGGGTCGTCGGGCAGTTGGGCGAGGCGGCCCCGATCGGGGCCGTCGGGATCGGGGCGGTGGTTCTGACCGCGATCTACTGGATTTTCGGGTTCTTGCGCATGGGCACCGCCGGGCTGGCCGCACAGGCGCTTGGCGCAGGCGACCGGGGCGAGCTTGCGGCGCTGCTTACGCGGGCGCTGATGATCGGCTTTGTCGGGGGTGCGGTCCTGATCGTGGCACAGGTGCCGCTGTTTTCGCTCGCGTTCCGGCTGGCCCCGGCCAGCGCCGAGGTCGAGGGGCTGGCTTGGACCTACATGTCGATCCGGGTCTGGTCCGCCCCCGCGATGATCGCGCTGTTCGGGCTTCTGGGCTGGCTCATCGCGCAGGAACGGACCGGGGCGGTGCTTTTGATCCAGCTTGCGATGAACGGGGCGAACGTGGGGCTCGACCTCGTGTTCGTGCTCGGGTTCGATTGGGGGGTCAGCGGCGTGGCCTGGGCGACCTTCCTGTCGGAATGGCTGGGCCTCGGGTTTGGCCTCTGGCTGTCGCGCGCGGCGTTTCGCGTGCCGGATTGGCGCGCTTGGGACCGGGTGTTTGACCGGGTACGCCTGATCAGGTTGGCGCGGGTCAACTCCGATATCCTGATCCGCTCGCTCCTGCTCGAAGCGATCCTTGTCAGCTTCATGTTCTGGGGCGCGGGGTTCGGCGATGTGACGCTGGCGGCCAACCAGGTGCTGATCCAGTTTCTGCATCTCGTCGCCTTCGGGCTCGATGGGTTCGCCTTTGCCGCCGAGAGCCTTGTTGGGCAGGCGATGGGGCGGCGCGACCCCGCGCGGCTTCGGCGTGCGGCGATCCTGACAAGCTTTTGGGGCGGGCTGGTCGCGGTTGGCTTCGGCGTCGCATTCTGGGTCGCAGGCGGGCAGATCATCGACATCATGGCCACGGCACCGGAGGTGCGACTGGCGGCGCGTGATTTCCTCCCATGGCTGGTGCTGGCCCCGCTGATCGGGTTGGCACCCTTCATGCTTGACGGGATCTTCATCGGGGCCACGCGCACCGCGGACATGCGCAACATGATGGTGCTGTCGATGATCGTCTATATCTTGGCCGCGCTAGCGCTGCGCCCCTTGGGCAATCACGGGCTGTGGCTGGCCTACCTGATTTCATATGCCGCGCGCGGCGTGACGCTGGCCATCCGTTACCCGGCGCTTGAGCGGCAGGCGCACCCGGCGACCCCGTGAGCGCGACGCTCAGAGCAGATCGAGCACGGCCTCGGGCGGGCGACCGATGCGCGCGCGCCCATCCTTGAACACGATGGGTCGTTCGATAAGCTTCGGGGTCTCGACCATCGCGGCGATGAGCGTGTCCTCGTCCGATGTCCGGCTCAGCCCGGCGGCTTTGAACGCGGCCTCGTTGGGGCGCATCATGTCGATGGCCCGCAGCCCGAGGGCGCGCAAGGCGTCGCGAATCTCGATCGAGTCCGGGCTGTCGTCAAGATACCGGCGCACCACCGGCGTGATCCCCCGGCCTTCCAGCAGGGCGAGCGTTTCGCGCGATTTGGTGCAGCGCGGGTTGTGCCATATCGTGATGTCGCTCATAGCCATGCGTCCCTTTCCGTGCCGGTGGCGTCATGCACATTGGCATGACCATCGGCGGCCAGCAATTCGTCAAGACCCCGGGCGATCCGGTCCGCGAGGCTGAGACCTTGGTAGGCCATGGCCGAGTAAAGCTGCACCGCGTGGGCCCCGGCCTTGATCTTGGTATAGGCATCTTCGGGCGAGCCGACGCCACCGACCCCGATCAGGGGCATGTGCCCGCCGGTCGCATGGGACAGCCTTGCCAGCACACGGGTGGATTTTTCGAACAATGGCGCGCCGGACAGCCCGCCTGTCTCTCCGCGCCTTGCACTTTTCACGCCTTCGCGATCCAGCGTGGTGTTGGTCGCGATGATCCCGTCAAGCCGCACCTCGCGCGCCACATCCACGATTTCCGCGATCTCGGTGTCGGTCAGATCGGGGGCGATCTTCACAAACACCGGGATGATCCGGTCCCCGGTGTCGCGCACCCGGATGACGCGGGACAACAGGGCATGCAGCGCCTGCGCCCCCTGAAGGTCGCGCAGCTTCTCGGTGTTGGGGGACGAGACGTTGACGGTCACGAAATCGACAAGCGGCCCGCAGGTCTCGAACACCTGCACAAAGTCGCCCGCCCTGTCGGCGCTGTCCTTGTTCGCCCCGAGGTTCAGCCCGACAGGCACCGGGCGGGTGCGCGAGCGGCGGGTCAGACGCGCGGCCGCGGCCGCCATCCCGGCGTTGTTGAACCCGAAACGGTTGATGACAGCCTGATCCTCCGGCAAGCGAAACATCCGGGGCTTCGGGTTGCCCGGTTGCGCGCGCGGCGTGATCGCGCCGGTTTCGATGAAGCCGAACCCGGCCTGTGTCAGCGCATCCACCACCTCGGCGTTCTTGTCGAAGCCGGCGGCCAGCCCGACGGGGTTCAAAAGCTCAAGCCCCGCGACGCGGCACCGCAGCCGGTCCGAGGTATAGGGGCCAGGCAGGGGCACCAGCCCCGCTTTCAACGCCATCAGCGCCAAGCCGTGGGCGCGCTCAGGGTCCAGGCCGTGAAGCAGCTTTATCCCAAGCTTTTCGACCGCGTTCATTGCGCCTCTCGCGGAAAGACATGACCATCGGGGCCACATGGCAGGGGCTTGGCCCAAAGCACATCCTCAAGCGTCAGCGCGCGGTAGAGATGGGGAAACAAGTCACCGCCCCGCGAGACCTCCCACCGAAGGGCCGCGCCCATGGTGTCCGCGTCACAGGCGATGAGCATCAGGCCATCGACTTCCGCGAAATACTTGGCTGCCGTCACGCCGACTTGTGCGGGCGTGGAGAAGTGGATGTATCCGTCGTCGCGGTCGATCGGCGCGCCTATGGTGCGCCCTGCCGTTTGCAACGCGGCCCATTCGTCGGATCGGAATATCTTCAGGATCAGCATGCGCGTGGTTTGCCCCCCGACGCGCGCGGCGTCAAGCGCGGCCCCGTGTCCGGGGCCTTTGTCCGGGGTCTTTCGCAATGTGCCGAGACCCTTTAACCTTGTCGCAAAGGAGCACGCGATGGACCATCCTCTCATGGACCTGATCTCGGCCAAGATCGCCGAGGCCGAGAAGAACGGCGAATTCGACAATCTTCCGGGCGCGGGCAAGCCGCTTCCCGAGGATGACGACCCGCAAAATGCCCTTCTCAGACGCGTGATGCGCGAAAACGGGGCGGTGCCGCCCTTCGTGGCGATGTCGCGCGAGCTTGAGGCGCTGCGTGATGAGCTGCGGCGCACCACCGACGAGGTATCTCGCCGTGACATCATGAAAGAGATGTCGATGACAGAGGCCAAGATCGCCATCGCGCGAAAGGAATGGCGCCGCTGATGTGTGGCCGCATGGCCAACACGCTTCCCCACGATGCGGTGGCGAACCTGTTCGGGGCCGAACCCGCCAATGCGCTCCCGCCCTTGCCCGACTACAACATCTGCCCGACACAGGATGTTGCGGTGATCACGTTTGAAGATGGGAAGCGCCGCTATCGCCCCATGCGGTGGGGGTTCTTGCCGGTCTGGTACAAGACGATGAACGATGGCCCCCTCCTGATCAACGCGCGGTCCGAAACGGTGGCGGAAAAGCCCGCCTTCAGGGGAGCGGTGCGCGAAACGCGCTGTCTTGTCCCGGTCTCGGGGTTTTTCGAATGGCACCGGGAGGGCGGGGAAAAGCTCCCGTTTTATTTCGACCGCGCGGATGAGACCCCGCTGGTCATGGCGGGTGTCTGGCGCGATTGGGGCGAGGACGGGGTCCCGAGTTTCGCGGTGCTGACGACCGAGGCAAACGGGCTGATGCAGCCGATTCACGACCGCATTCCCGTGCTGATCGAGGCCGAGGATTGGGGCAAGTGGCTGGGTGAAGAAGGCCATGGGGCCGCGACGCTCATGCAGACACCGGATGACAGGGTGCTGCGCTGTCACCGGGTGTCGAAAGCGGTCAATTCGAACCGGGCCGAGGGGCCCGATCTGATCGCCCCGCTGGACGTGCCGTGATCCGCGCCGCAACCCCGCCCGGCGCCCCGCAAACCGAAACCCCGCCGCGTTTTTCGATTTCCCTTGTCCTGACAATCCTCTACCAATGCCCGCGCCTGCCCGCGTGGTGGAATTGGTAGACACAGGGGACTTAAAATCCCCGGGCGTTAGCCGTGCCGGTTCGAGTCCGGCCGCGGGCACCATGGTTCACACGGGGCCATCCCGTCTTCCCGCATCGCGCAGGCCCCGACAGGTGCCCCCTATAACGCCCCGGCCAGTGCGATCGAGGGGACAAGCTGGCCGACAAGGCGGTCGAGGGTGGTGACGGGGTGTTCGGCGACGAAGACAACGTCGTTGGGGCGCAGTTCAAACCGGGTGGCGAGCACAAGGTTGGCGGCGTTCACCGCGTTGAGGTGCCAGGCGATGACGCCGCGCCCATCGGGGCCGGCGCGCAACACGTAAAGTTCCGAGACATTGCCGGTGCGGTTCGGCACGCCCTCGGTCTTGTCAAACAGCGCGTCGGCAAGGCTTGCCTTGCGCTCGAACGGCAAGGTGAACCGGTTTTGCAACCCGACCTCGCCCGCAATGTAGACATAATCGCGCGCCACGGCATCGAGATCGACCCGGGCGCGGAAGTTTGCGCGTTCTTCGTTCAATGCGCCCCGGCGCAGGGCCACTTCGGTCTCAAGCTGACGCAGCGCAAGATCGCGGGTGGTCTGGCGGAAGGTCGCAAGCTCGATCTGCTGGGCGAAATAGCCTTCGGCTTTGTCGAGATCGAAGGCGGTATCGACATAGATCGCGTCACCGTCTTTCAGCGCGAGGGTCTGGATCTCGGTGTCCTCGAGGTAACGCCGGATCGGGATCCGGTAGAGCTTGGCATCGCGGTAGAGGCGGATCGAGGCGAAGTCCGCGTCGCGAACGGTGATGCCCCCCGCCGCCGCGATCGCCTCGGACAGCCTAAGGGTCTTGAGGGTGATCGGAAGGGTCTTGGCGGCCCGCACCGCGCCGCCAATCGAGATGCGCTGGGCGTTGAATTCGGCGATCTCGATCGAGAAGGTCGGGTCGATCTGCTTGGCCACCAAGGCGTCGAAAACCTCTGCCTCGGCCTCTTCAAGCGTGCGACCGGCGAGGTGGATGCGACCGACCTCGGGGATGCTGATGGCGCCATCGTCCTGCACCGTGTAGCCCTGCCTGCTGTTCTGGGCGGCGAGCAGGCCGCTCAGCGTTTCGACGCGGGAGCCTGTGGTCGCGGTGGCAAGCAAGATCACGTCGCCGGTGCCGATCCGGTAGCCCTCTGGTTCGTAGGGCGGCGGCAGGCGGGTGGGCAGGGATGCGGGGCGTGGCTGCGGCGTGAAGGCGGGATCGGGCATGTCGCCCGCGCCAATCGCCCCGCCACCCAGCCCGGCGCTGCGCGTGAAGACCGACGGCAGGGCGCGGGCACGAAAGGGGGCGGCATTGGCGGTTTTCAGGCTGCTGGCATCTATCGCGACGACCCGGACGTTGCCGACCTCGGCCACGCCACTGGTGACCTGCGGCGAGGAATAGAGCCCGCCACAGCCGGTCAGACCGATCAGCGCCACGATGACCCAAAGTCTACCCATTTTTCACCCCTGGATGGTGCGTCAGACAAGAACTCGCCTATGGGTTGTAGCTTCGACCATTCCCGATCTTTTCGCAAGCCCCCACCGGATCGCCGGTGCGCGCCCCGCAGATCCCAGTCTAATCACGGTCATAGGTCGTATGGGCATAGGCCGCATAGGCCCCGTTCCGACCGCCGTAGCCGTAGCGCTTCATCCCTTTGGGGTCGATCTGGTTCAGGACTGCGCCGGTAACGGTGATGCCGCTTAGCGCGAATTGCCGGACCGCTTCGCGTATTTGCGCGCGCGAGGTGGCGTTCCAGCGTACAGTGATCAACACCGCGTCGACCTCTTGCGCGATGATGCGGGCATCGGGCACGAGAAGCACCGGCGGCGTGTCGATGAGGATCACGTCATAGCTCTGGCGCAGATCCTGCACGAAGCTGGCGAAACGATCCGAGGAAAACACGTCGGCGGCGTTGATGGCGCTGTGCCCGCCAGGTAACACATCGACCCCGAGAGGGTCGATCTTGCGGACCACGTCCCCTAGCCGCGCCGCGCCCGAGAGGACCGACAAGAGCCCCCGGGTCGGGTCGATGTCGAAGTAGTCCGGAAAAACCCGCCGGCGCAAATCGCCCTCGATCAGCAAGACCCGCTTGCCGAGACCAGAAAAATTCTGCGCCAGCGCGATCGCGGTGGTCGTCTTGCCCTCCTGTGAGAGCGCGGAGGTCGAAAGGATCACCTGCGGCGGGCGGTCGAGGTTGCTTAGCATCAGGGATGTGCGAAGGTCGCGCACCGCTTCGGCCGCGGCCGAGGTCGGCTTGTCGACGAGATAGCTGACCAGCGCCTTGCGTTTGCGGGCGGGGATCTTTGGCACCTGTCCGATCACGGTGAGCCCGGTTTCACGTTCCAGCGCTTGCGCCGTGCGAAAGCCGGTTTGCATCGTCTCACGCAGGAGCACGCCGCCCACCCCGGCGATCAGCCCGAGCATGAGGCCGAGGGCGAGGATCAGCGGTCGGCGCGGTTCGGACGGGTGCATTGGGGCGACGGCGGTCGAGAGAATGCGGCTGTCGGCCTGCTGAATGCCGCGCTGAACCGAGGTTTCCTGCATGCGTTTGAGGAAATCTTCATAGATTGCCCGCACCGCCGCGGTTTCGCGTTCAAGCTGTTGCAACTCGACAAGCTCGTCGGATTGGCGGGCGTAATCGGCTTCCAGCCGGTCGAGCGACAGGCGAAGCGCGTCATGCTGGGCGCCGGTGCGGGCAAGATCGGCGCGGGCGCGGGCGAGTGGGGGGGCACCGCGGGCAGGTCCGGGATCGTCTGGCGCGACCGCATCCTGCCGGGCTTCAAGCGTGACGACCTGCGCGGCCTGCGCGTCGCGCGTGGCCGCCAATTCTACTAGCCGCACGCGGGTGTCCTTGATCTGCCGGTTGAGCCCTTCGAGCGCGGCGACCGAGACGAGATCGGTCTTGGTGGCAAAGTTTTTCAGCCGCGCTTCAGATGTTTCAAGCTCGCCGCGAAGCGTGGCGACGCGCTCGGACAACCACAGCGTGGCGTTTTCCATCGCCTCGAATTTCACGGCGAGCTGGTCGGCGATGTAGAGCTCGGCCAGCCGGTTGGCGATACCGGCGGATTTGTCCGGATCGGTGGTAAGCGCGGAGATGGTGAAGACATAGCTTGACCGAACGTTGGACACGGTGATCGCCTCGGCCACCCGGTCCACGGTGGCATTGATGTCGTGCTGGGTCGTCGGGGCTGGAATGTCATCAGCCAGAAACGGGTTGAACTCGGGATCGGCTGTCAGGCTCATATCCTCGACCAGCGTGGCGAACAGGTCGCGTGAGCGCAGCACCTCGACCTCGGTATTGACCGTGGACGGGTCGCCCGACAGCCCCGGCATCACGGACTGAAAATCGATCATCGCGCCTTGGCGGTTGTCGAGCGCGACCGCGGCGCGGGCCGTGTATTTCGGCACCGCGATCTGGGTGGCATAGACCCATGCGGTGGCCCCGGACAGAAGCATTGCCAGCATGATCCAGAGTTTGCCATGCCACAACCGGCGCCCCAGCTCGACCATGTCGACACGGTCGTCGCCATCTGGCGCCGGGCTTGCGGTGTCGGGGGGCAGGGGCATGAGGGCCGGGGTTGGAGAATGCTTGTTCACGCGCGCGGGGTCCTGTGCGTCTTTACGGGACATGCATAAAGCACTCAACTCAAGATTGCAACGCACAGCGTTGTCATCTGCTTGCTCTAACAGGAATTCGGCCCCGTTTGGGCACATGGACAAGACCTGTCGTCCCTGGCCCCCTGCGTGAAAATGACGGGGGCCAGGGGGAGGCGTCGAAAAAGCCCCGTCTGTCGTCCTCGTTCAAGAAATGACTTTTGACCCTATTGCAAAGGGAAAATCGTGGTTAGCGAAAGAATTGAATGGACAGACGTCAAGATCGGAATATACAACTTTAAGAGTATTATGTTCGATAAGAACAATCCATAGGAGATAGGCGGGAGAGGAGAAACGACTGGTGATCTTCAAGTCGCACTTGCAACCTTCGGTAGTTTTATGTCCTACGGGACGAGGGCGGCCCTGCTGCAAGCCGGTTCTATGAGATGCGCCTGCGAAACGAGAGGGCAATCGGGCAGAGACACCGAGAGATCAGGTTACGCGGCGTCTCGGCCCGGCACGGTCCAAGCTCATGGAGTGAGGTTTTTCGGGTGATGATCCATCCCAAACGAAATCTTGTCGGCCTGTTCGCTGCACCGCGCCGAGCCAAGACCTTGGGTGTCCTCGCCGTGGACATGACCCTTGCCCTGCTCGCGCTTTACGCGGTGTTGGCGCTTCGGTTCGAGGATCCCCGCTTTTACACCCGCGCGCCCCACGGCTTTTTCGCCGTCTTCGCGACGCTGGCGGTTTCGGCCCCGGTCGTGCTCGTTCTCTGCCGCATCCCGAAGATCAGGATCACCTCGTTCGACGGGCGGGCGATGCTGCGCGTCGCGCTGGGGGCCGGTGCCCTCGGTCTCGTGGTGATCGCGGGCAGCTTTCAGGCGCAGGCGCTGATCCCGCGCTCGGTGCCGTTTTTCTTCGTCGCGCTCTTCTTTACGACCGCCGTCCTTGTCCGGGTGAGCGTGCACTTGCGCGTCACCCCGGCCTTTGGGCCCCGGCCCAAGGTGGACAGGGTCGCGATCTATGGCGCGGGTTCTGCCGGGGTCGCCTTGGTGTCGACGCTGCGCCAGGGGGGCGAGGTCCAGCCTGTCTTCTTCATCGATGACGACCCGCGCTTGACCGGGCTGGCGGTGGCGGGGTTGCCGGTCTACCCGCCGCGGGCCTTGCGCGCGAACATCGGACGGTTCGGCATTACCCGCGTTCTCTTGGCCATGCCCTCTGCCGCGCCGCACCGGGTAAAGACCGTTGCCGACAGCATCACCGGTCTGGGCGTGGAGGTTCGCTCCTTGCCCTCCTACGTCGATATCGTTGCGAAGGGCGGGCATCTCGGGCACCGGACGGTCAATCCGGACGCGCTTTTGGGCCGGGCGCAGGTCGATCTTGATGATCCGAACATCACCGGGGCTTATGCCGGGCGTTCGGTGCTGGTCACCGGGGCCGGCGGGTCGATCGGGTCGGAGCTTTGTCGACAGGTTCTCGATTGCGGACCCGCGCGGGTCGTTCTCTTCGATCAAAGCGAATTCGCGCTCTATTCGATCCTGCAAGAAATGGAGCCGCTGGCGGCGGCCTTGGGCATCGGGCTGGTCGCCCGGCTCGGGTCGGTGAACGACGCGAGGCGCGTGGAACATGTGCTGGCAGAGGAGCGGGTCGATACCATCTTGCACGCGGCGGCCTATAAACATGTGCCGATGGTCGAGGAAAACGTGGTTGAAGGCGCGCGGGCCAATGTGCTGGGCACGCGGACGGTGGCGCTGGCCGCCATCGCCGCGCAGGTCGAGCGCTTCGTCTTGATCTCGACCGACAAGGCAGTGCGCCCGACGAGCGTGATGGGGGCGACAAAGCGTCTGGCCGAGCTTGTGATACAGGATCTTGCAACCCGCAGCACCGCCACCAAATTCTCCATGGTCCGCTTCGGCAACGTGCTTGGATCATCCGGATCGGTCCTGCCGCTGTTTCAGTGTCAGATCATGGCCGGTGGTCCGGTGACGGTCACCGACCCGGTCATGACCCGGTTTTTCATGACCATTCAGGAAGCGGCGCGTCTGGTGCTTCTGGCTGGTTCATTCTCGCAAGGGGGTGATGTCTTCGTGCTCGACATGGGCAAGCCGATGAAGATCATCGACCTGGCGCGGCGCATGATCGAGATGAGCGGGTGCGAGGTCTATGACCCCGAAACCGGGCGTGGCGATATCCGGATCGAGATCATCGGACTGCGGCCCGGAGAAAAGCTTTTCGAAGAGCTTCTGATCGACACAGACCGGCGGTGCCCCACGCCGCATCCAAAGATCCTGCGCGCGCGCGAACGCCGGTTGAGCGAGTTCGAGATGAAGGCGGTGATCCGCGAAATCTCGGGCGCGGTCGAGGATCAGAACCCGGGCCGGGTGCGCGCGGTGATCGAGGCACGCCTTGAAGACGACCGCTTTGCCAACCGGCGCGATCGGCCACGTGCAGAGGATCTCGCCTATGAAGGGACGGGCGGATGAGCAAACCTGTCCTCGCATGGCCCATAGGCCCGCGCGCCGTCCCCGGCGCCGATGCTGGAGCGTGAGATCGACATGCCGGGGCCATCAGTTGAGACCACGCGCTTGGGCATTGTCGGGCTTGGCTATGTCGGTCTGCCGCTCGCGGTGGAATTCGGCAAGAACACCGCTGTGGTCGGATACGACATCAATGCCGCGCGGATCGACGCGCTGCGGGCAGGGCATGACACGACGCTTGAGGTTGAAGAGTGTGCATTTTGCGACGCCCGCCACCTGCGCTTCACCCATGACGCGCGCGACCTGGCACAGTGCAACGTCTATATGGTGACCGTCCCGACCCCGATCGATGCGCATCGGTGCCCGGACCTGACACCCTTGATCCGGGCCTCCGAGACCGTGGGCAAGGTGCTCAAACGCGGCGATGTGGTGATCTACGAATCGACCGTTTATCCGGGGGCCACCGAAGAAGACTGCGTGCCGGTGCTTGAACGCGCCTCGGGCTTGACCTTCAACCGGGATTTCTTCGTGGGCTACAGCCCCGAGCGGATCAACCCCGGCGATAGGCAGCATCGTTTGCCGATGATCACCAAGGTCACCTCGGGCTCGACGCCGGAGATTGCCGATTTCGTCGATGCGCTCTACGCGCGCATCGTGACGGCGGGCACCCACAAGGCCCCCTCGATCCGCGTGGCCGAGGCGGCGAAGGTCATCGAGAACACGCAACGCGATCTGAATATCGCGCTGGTCAACGAGCTTGCCATCATCTTCAACCGGATGGGGATCGACACCCACGCCGTGCTTGAGGCCGCGGGGACGAAATGGAATTTTCTCCCCTTTCGCCCCGGGCTGGTGGGCGGGCATTGCATCGGGGTCGACCCCTATTACCTTACGCACAAGGCCGAAGCGGTCGGCTACCATCCGCAGATCATCCTCGCCGGGCGGCGGCTCAATGACGGGATGGGGGCCTATGTCGCCAGCCAGCTGATCAAGGCGATGCTGCGGCGCTGCATCCAGGTGAACGGGGCGCGGGTGCTGGTGATGGGCCTTGCGTTCAAGGAAAATTGCCCGGACCTGCGCAACACCCGCGTGATCGACGTGATCGAGGGTCTGCGCGATTACGGGGTCGCGGTGGATGTGCATGACCCATGGGTCGATGCCGAAGCCGCGCGGACCGAATACGGCCTGAACCCGATCCCACAGCCCGAGGAAGGCCGCTATGACGCTGTCGTCGTCGCCGTTGGCCATACCCGGTTTCGTGACGCCAAGGCCAAGGGCATGCGCCACTTCGGAAGGGACAACCACGTTCTTTATGACTTGAAAGGGCTTTGGGGCGCGGGCGAGAGCGACCTGAGGCTATGATGCAGATGCCCGTCCTCTACACCCCCCATGCCGCCCAAGCCTTTGACCGGGCAGGACCCGCCCGTTGGCCGCGCTGACATGGGATGGGAAAACGGACTTCTGGGCATCCTGTCCATCGGCACCTTGTTGATGGCCTTTGCGCGGTTCGGATGGAGCTCATTCGTGAGCCTGGGGATTCTGGGTGCCCTCCTTTATGCCATGCCGGCGGTGATCGGCCTTTATTCCCCCATTTACATCAATCATGGGCCGGGCCGGATTTTTGTCCAGCCGTCACCGGACGCGGTCCTGACCCTCACGCTCGCCTGGCTGGTCTTTGCGCCCCTTGTGGCGGTCCTGCCGGTTGCAGGCAAACCCGTGCCACTGGCGGGCGGGCAGGTCGGTGGTCTGCTGCGCGCGACGCTTCTGCTCACCATTGCCGGTTACCTTGTGATCGTGGCCACTCTTGGCCCGACCTACTTTCTGCAAGACCGGTCGGAGACGACCCTTGGCCTGTTCTCCACCCTTTGGCGTTGGACCTTTGTCTTCGGTCTGGTCTTGTCCGTTCAAGAAAGACGCCACTGGTTCACCGCTGTCTTTGCCCTGTTTCTCGTGATGCACATGGTCGCCGGTGACAGGACGATCCCCGCGATCACCTTTGGCGCAGTGATCATCGGCGCCTTTCTGTCTGGAGACCGGCGCGCTTTCCTACCGCCCCTGCGCGTCTTGGTGATGGGCATGATGGTCTTCGCGCTGCTTGTGATCGCAAAGCCGCTCTATGTCTTTTTGAAAAGCCCGAACTTGGAGCTGGCAGGTATTCTTCTGCACCGTGACCAGCTTTTGCTGGCGGTTCAGAGCTTTGAACCCCTCGGCACCTTCAGCCTGTTGAACTTTGTCGTCGTTGAAGGCGTGAGCATGCCGCGCGATGTGTTCCTCGTCTCGGTTCTGGGGAATGCGCTGATCATGCCCAGTCTCTTTGGCGTGGACACGAATTTCTTCAACAGCTTCGTGACATCGCAATTGCCCGGTCATTTGGGCTTTGGTGTTGCGGGCAACTTCTTTGCCCATGGATATGTCGTGTTCGGACCAGCGGGGGTGATCGCTTTCGCGGCGCTGTTCGTGATGGCGCTTTACGGGCTCGAGGTCTGGGCGATGAAAAGCCATGGCGTCTGGCGCGTGGCCTTTATCATCTCGGGCGCGACCATCGGCCTTTACGCGCACCGAAACGGGCTCGACAACCTGCTGTCGTTCATACGGCAGATCTTCATCGTTGCGTTGATGTTGGCAGGGACCACGTTTCTTGAGCGTCATTTCCTGCCCCGGACGTATGAGCGGGGGTATTCGGTGTCATGACCGATCTCTCGATCTATATCGCAACCTGCAAACGGTCTGACCGGGTCGCGACGCAAGTGCGCGCGGTCATCCCGACGGTGGTCCATGGTGCGGCCACGCGAAAGCGCCGCCGATGACGCTGGTTTCGCCCCTCGTGGTCGTGGAAATCGCGTTCTCCCGGATCATGCCGGGTGTCCTCAATCTTCTGACCATCGTGGTGATCGGTCGCGTTCTTCCGGTGGTCGACTATGGCCAATTCTCGTTGCTGCTCGCCGCCATCGCGCTCGGGGCCGGGGTCGTGATCGGCCCGGTCGATCAGGCGATCGTCCCCCTGCACGCCCGTGGATCGCACGCCATGGGCAAAGAGCGGTTCGAGGGGGCGGCGCTTGGCTACACGGTCGTTGCGGTTGCCGGGCTGGCTGCCCCGCTCACCGTGCTT
>JAABTN010000025.1 GCA_011389895.1 Maritimibacter sp.
GTCGCGGGCGTCTTCATTCATTTCGCCTCGGTGGAACGTGGCGAGATCCGGCGGGATCAGGGGGCCGAGCTGGTGGTGGATCACCTGCGGCGCACCGCGATCCGGGCCAACCATTCCGCCACCCACCTGATCCACGAGGCGCTGCGCGAGGAATTAGGTGATCATGTCGCCCAGCGTGGCTCGCTCAACGCGCCCGATCGGCTTCGGTTCGATTTCAGCCATTCCAAGGCGCTGAGCCAATTGCAGCTCGACAATGTCGCGCGCGAGGTAAACACCTATATCCGGCAGAACGCCCCGGTCGAAACCCGGATCATGACGCCCGATGATGCCCGCGCCATCGGCGCGCAGGCACTGTTTGGCGAAAAGTATGGCGACGAGGTGCGCGTGGTGTCCATGGGCCGCGCTGCGACTGGCAAGGGCACCGATGGCAACACCTATTCCATCGAGCTTTGCGGGGGCACCCACGTGACGCGCACCGGCGACATCGGGCTTTGCGTCATCCTCTCCGACAGCGCGTCCTCTGCCGGGGTGCGCCGGATCGAGGCGCTGACAGGGAAAGAGGCCGTGGCCTATCTGGAAGACGAGGCAAAGCGGGTGGCCCAGCTTGCGGGCGTTTTGAAAACCCAGCCCGCCGAGCTTGTCGACCGGGTGCAGGGCCTTCTGGACGAGCGCAAGAAGCTTGTAAACGAGATCGCCCAGCTCAAGCAGCAGATCGCGATGGGGGGCACCGGCGGCGACGCGGGCGGTGATGTGAAGGACATTGGCGGCGTGAGCTTTCTGGGGCAGGCGCTTGAGGGCGTGTCGGGCAAGGATCTGCGCGGGTTGATCGACGCCCACAAGGGGCGGATCGGGTCCGGCGTTGTCCTCCTCATCGCCAATGATGATGGCAAGGTCGCCGTGGCCTGCGGCGTGACCGATGATCTTGTCGACCGGATTTCTGCCGTCGATGTACTCAAGGCCGCCGTGCCGGCGGTCGGTGGCAAGGGCGGCGGGGGCCGCCCCGACATGGCACAGGGCGGGGGCAAGGATTTCGCCGGGGCCGACGCCGCCATTCAAGCTGCACAAAACCTGTTGGAGGGATAAATGCCTGCACTCTGGATTGCTCACGTAACCGTCACCGACGCCGATGCCTACGGCAAATACGCCGAGCTTGCGGGCCCGGCCATTGCCAAACATGGCGGGGAATTCATCGCGCGCGGGGGCCGCTACGTGCAGCTCGAAGGAAATGACCGGGCGCGCAATGTCGTGGCCCGGTTCCCGTCGCTCGAAGACGCGGAGGCCTGCTACAACTCGCCCGAATACCAAGCCGCGCTGGATCACGCGCGCGGGGCGTCTGAACGTGATCTGGTGATCGTCGAAACCACCGCCTAAGGGCGGGCCGGGACCGGCAACAAATGGCCCAAATACGCTCAGCGACGGGGCATCGGCGTAGAATCGCCACCGGTTTGCCACCGAGGTGATTCGCGCCAAATTCGCCTATTGTTTCGGCATCGGAAACGCAAAATCATGGTTAACGCCGGTGTTTCCAATAGAGAAACAGAAACCGACACGTCCGAATTGGGCGATTGTGTCCAATTTGTGTCTGATCCCGGCTCTCAGGGGATATTTTTTAAATAAACCCGATTTATCCGCATTTTATCGCCCTTAAAACGGGAATAAATGTCGCGAGATCGTGACAGTTCTCGCTAAACTCGGCCTACCAACTATTCATTTTGGGAGATCGATCTATGAAAAAACTGATTGCCGGCGCCATTCTTGCCGCTTCTACATTCGCTGCCCCGGCTTTCGCCTGGGAAGGTCAGGTCGTGGCTTGCTACGACAAGGTCTGGATGCCCGCCAAGTATGCGACGTCCAAGAAACTGATCATGGCAGCACACACCGAGTGGGAGCACAACAAGCGTGGCCAGATGGTCAAGATGCATTACCCGGCCGTCTACAAGGAAATGAAATCCCTTGTGACCCCGGGTCACTACGTCGCCAAGAAGGCGAAGTGCAAATAAGACCCGCGGCGTTCTTGCTGCTGAAACGACATGAAAGCGCGGGGGGGCCTTCGCGCTTTCGTACATTCCGGCATTAACCCTAACAAAGTCGCGAAAGCGGCTTAGTTGTGCCCGAATTCGCAACAATCCTCTTGGCTGGATGCAAAAGGGATTGTGCAATGCGCAAAATCATCTTCACCGCCTGTCTCATCTGCCTCGCCAGCCCCGCGCTGGCCGAGCGTTACGTAAACGTGGGCAATGACCGCGTGCGGCTTCTGAGTTGCTATAACGAGGTCACGGTGCCTGCGACCTATCGCACCGAGAAGGTGCTGATCGAAGCCGCGCGCAAAGCCTATGTGAAGCGGACAGATGGCACCATCCAGCTAGTCGAATACCCCGCGACTTACCGCGAGGACAAATACCTGGTCGAGCCGTCCTACAAGCTTATGAAGCCCATCCCCTGCAAGTGATCCTTCGACAGTCGTGATGACGCGCCGCATGCGCGCCCGTTTGGGCGCGGGGGCAATGCCTGTTTCGCGACTTGACCGTCAGCCGTTTGCTTTCGCCGCGCGCTTGCGCTCATGCGGGTCGAGGTGACGTTTGCGCAGGCGGATCGCCTTGGGCGTCACTTCGACCAGCTCGTCATCGTTGATATAGGCAATGGCTTCTTCCAGCGACAGGATCACCGGCGGGGTCAGGCGCACCGCATCATCGGTCCCCGAAGCGCGCACGTTGGTCAGCTTCTTGCCCTTGAGCGGGTTCACCTCGAGATCGTTTTCCCGGCTGTGTTCGCCGATGATCATGCCTTGGTAGACCTTCTCCTGCGGTCCGATGAACATCTTGCCCCGGTCCTCAAGGTTCCACAGCGCATAGGCCACCGCGTCGCCATCCTCCATCGAGATCAGCACGCCCGCGCGCCGGCCCGGGATCGGGCCTTTATGCGGGGCCCAGCCATGAAACACCCGGTTCAAGACGCCCGTGCCGCGCGTGTCCGTCAGAAACTCGCCATGATAACCGATCAGGCCGCGCGACGGCACATGGGCGATGATCCGGGTCTTGCCCGCGCCTGCGGGGCGCATTTCAACCAGCTCGCCCTTGCGCGTGCCGGTCAGCTTTTCGATCACCGCACCGGCGTAATCGTCGTCCACGTCGATGGTGGCTTCCTCGATCGGTTCAAGTCGTTCGCTGTCCTGGTTGCGCATGATGACCTGCGGGCGCGAGATCGACAGTTCGAACCCTTCGCGGCGCATGTTCTCGATCAGCACGCCCATCTGAAGCTCGCCGCGCCCCGATACCTCGAAGGCTTCGCCGCCCGGCGTGTCGGCGATCTTGATCGCAACGTTGCTCTCGGCCTCTTTCATCAACCGGTCGCGGATGACGCGGCTTTGCACCTTCTTGCCGTCACGGCCCGCAAGCGGGCTGTCGTTGATCCCGAAGGTCACGGTGATGGTCGGCGGGTCGATGGGCTGCGCGTCGAGCGGTTCGTCAACCGCGAGGGCACAGATGGTATCGGCCACCGTCGCCTTGGACATCCCGGCGAGCGAGACGATATCGCCCGCTTCGCCCAGCTCGATGTCCTGTTGCCCAAGCCCCCGGAACGCCTGCACGCGGGTCACCCGGAATTGTTCGATCTTCTGGCCAATGCGGCTGATCGCCTGCACGGTCTGGCCGACCTTGACCCGGCCCGTCTCGACACGCCCGGTCAGAAGGCGCCCGACAAAGGGATCGGCGCCGAGGGTGGTGGCCAGCATGCGGAAATCGTCATCCTGATGCTTGATCTGTTTCGGCGCGGGCACGTGGTTGACGACAAGCTGGAACAGCGCCTGCAAATCCTTGCGCGGGCCATCAAGCTCCGTATCGGCCCAGCCGCTGATCCCGGAGGCGTAGAGATGTGGGAAATCGAGCTGGTCGTCACTCGCGTCGAGGTTGGCGAAGAGGTCGAAAACCTCGTCCAGCGCGCGGTCGGGTTCGGCGGCGGGCTTGTCGACCTTGTTCAAAACCACGATGGGCCGAAGCCCGAGGGCGAGCGCCTTTGATGTCACGAATTTCGTTTGCGGCATCGGACCTTCGGCGGCATCGACCAGCAGGACGACACCATCGACCATCGACAAGATACGCTCAACCTCGCCCCCGAAATCGGCGTGACCGGGCGTGTCCACGATGTTGATCCGCGTGCCTTTCCATTCGAGGCTCGTTGCCTTGGCAAGGATCGTGATGCCCCGCTCGCGTTCGAGATCGTTGGAATCCATCGCGCGTTCATCCACGGATTGGTTCTCGCGGAACGCCCCCGATTGCTTGAGCAGCTCGTCGACCAGCGTGGTTTTACCGTGGTCGACGTGCGCGATGATGGCGATATTTCTCAGGTCCATGTGGGCGCGTCCTTGTTATCCTGACGCGGGCCATACAGGGGGGCGGGGGGATTGGCTAGTCCAGTTTTTCCAGCCAGTCGAGAATGAGGCCGTTCACGGCCGCCGGGGCCTCTTGCTGGGTCCAGTGGCCGACACCGGTAAGCGTGTGGATGCCGCGCGGGTCCGCCAGAACTTCGGGCAAGAGCGCGGAAGGCGGGCGGGCGAACATGCTCAGCACCGGGTCATGCTCGCCGCCGATGAACAGGGCGGGTTGCTGGATGATCGGGGATGAAGGGTGGGCTTTCAGGAAAGCATGATCGCGGTGCCAGTTTCGGTAACGGTTGAGCGGACCGCGAAAGCCGGAGGCCGCGAATTGCGCCGCGTAGACGTCGAGATCGACTTGATCGAGCCAGGGTAGTGGCAGATCGGGGCGGGTGATCCCGGTCAGCACCTTGTCCCCATGCGCCTTGTTTACCGGCCAGCCGTCCGGGTGAGCGTCGCCGGACCACGCCCAGAGGAATTTCGCGATGCTGTCTTCCGGGTCGGCCTCAAGCTCGGCTTCGGCCACGCCTTCGTCCTGGAAATAGACCTGGTAGAAGAACCGCCCCTTGTCGGTGAAGAGCTTGCGATACAGATCGAGCGGCACGACATCGCCGGGCGGGGTATAGGGCACCGACAGCCCGGCAACGGCGCGGAAGGTGTCGGGGAAAAGCCGGGCGCTGTTCCACGCGATCGGTGCGCCCCAGTCATGGCCGATGATCACGGCGGGGGCATCGGGCGACAGGGCGTGCGCGAGCCCGGCCATGTCGGCGGTCATTTCCTCCATCGCGTAGGCTTCGACAGCGTGCGGACGATCCGAGGCCCCGTAGCCGCGCATGTCGGGCGCGGCAACGCGGTAGCCCGCCCCGGCCAGCGCCGCGATCTGGTGACGCCAGCTATACCAGCTTTCGGGAAACCCGTGGGCCAGGATCACGAGCGGCGCGTCTGGATCGCCCGCCGTGGCGACGTTCAGGTGAATGCCGTTGGTTGCGATGCGTTGAAAGTCCGTCATGGCGCGCCTTTCTATCCCTGCCGACGTTCACGCCGGGTGTCGCCCCATTGGGCCGGTTCGCGGGGGGCGGGTCAATCGTTGCGGTCTATTGGCGCCTTGGGTCGTTGCGTCAGGACGCGGGATCGGTTCGATACGATCAATGCGGCGCGGTTGTCGAGAACAGGTGGATAACCAAAATGCCGCCCAAGATCATGCCCATCCCGACAACCGCGGGCAGGTCGAGCTTTTGGCCAAAGACCGCCAGCCCGATGATCGCGATCAGCACGATCCCCAGCCCCGACCAGATCGCATAGGCGATCCCGACCGGGAGGAATTTCAACGCCCAGCCCAGAAGCGCAAAGGAAATGCCGTAGGCCACGACGACAACCACGCTTGGCCAGAGCCGGGTGAATTGCTGGCTTGCCTGAAGCGCCGTGGTGCCGATGGTTTCGGCCACCACGGCGAAGAACAGGATGAGATAGGGCATCGGGGGGCGACCTTATTAGGCGATCTCAAGTAGTGAAGGCGATAGCTCAGGACCAGTCGGGCTTTCGCTTCTCGATGAAGGCCTGAATGCCCTCGGCGGTGTCGGCGTCCATCATGTTCTGCGCCATCACCTGCCCGGTGTAGTCATAGGCAGCATCAAGCGGCATCTGGACCTGTTCATAAAACGCCTGCTTGCCGATGCGCACGGCGGACGACAGCTTTGCCGCCACGGTTTCGGCCAGCGACCTGGTTTCGCCCACCAGCGCCTCGGGGGGCACGACACGGTTCACCAACCCGATCTCGCGGGCACGGGTCGCGTCGATGAATTCGCCCGTGGTCAGCATTTCGAACGCCTGCTTGCGATGCACATTCCGGCTCAGCGCCACCATCGGCGTCGAACAAAACAGCCCGATGTTGACCCCGTTCACGCCAAAGCGCGTGCCCTCGGCGGCCACCGCCATGTCGCAGGAGGCGACAAGCTGACATCCGGCGGCGGTCGCGATCCCGTGCACCTCGGCGATGACCGGCATCGGCAGGCGCGGGATCATTTGCATAACCTCGCCACAGCGCGTGAACAGGTCGGCGAAATAGGCCGCCCCGCCATCCTCGGCCTGCCGCCCGGCCTGCATCTCCTTAAGATCGTGACCAGCGCAAAACGCCTTGCCCGCCCCGGACAGGACGACCGCCTTGATGCTTTGATCTTCCATCAGGGCCGCAAATTCGGACTTCAACGCGGCCAGCATCCCGTCCGACAGCGCATTGAGCGCGCCGGGGTTGTTCATGGTCAGATGTGCAACTGACGCCACGTCGTCGCGCAGCAATAGCTTCTCAGACATCTTGTCCTCCCTCGGTTGTTCGGGGAACGATAGGACGCAAACGAGGGAGGCGAAAGATGCAGTTGAAAATGACGCTCGATGAGCTCAATGATTTTCTGGATGCGCAGTTCGAACAGGTGGCCGATGATTTCGAGGTGCTCGATGTCGCGCCGATGCGCGCCACCATTCGGGCCAATATCGGGGATAAGCACCTGCGACCGGGTGGCACGGTGTCGGGGCCGACCATGTTCGCGCTGGCGGATGTGTCGGTCTATCTCGCCACGCTGGCGATGATCGGGCCCAAGGCGCTGGCGGTCACCACCAATATCTCGATGGATTTCATGCGCAAACCTGCCGCCGGGGCCAATCTGCGCGCCGAAACCCGGCTTTTGAAGCTTGGAAAGATGTTGGTGGTCGGGGATGTCTTGATCTTTTCCGAGGGGGAAGATGAACCGGTCGCGCGGGCCTCGATGACCTATTCCATCCCGCCTGCGCGCTAAAGCCCCGTTGACCCCACGCGCGGGTCGGCCCAAAACGCGGGTCACGGTAAAAAACCGGGCAGGAGGAGGGCGATCATGAGCGAAACCGATATCGACGTCGAGAACCACAGCCGGCTGGAACATTTTCCGGTCACGTTTTTCGCCGTGGTCATGGGGCTTTTGGGCCTGACGCTCGCCCTGCATGCCGGACGTCAGGCGATCGTCTGGGCCGAACCTGTGTCCGGGGTCGTGTTCTGGGTCGCCGTGGCGGTGTTCGCGGCCATCGCGGCGGTCTATCTTGCGAAAATCCTGCGCTATCCCGGTGCGGTGATCGACGAGTGGCATCATCCCGTGAAGCTCGCCTTCTTTCCGACCATCTCGATCTCGCTTCTCCTGCTCGCCACCGCGATGCAGAGCCAGTATCCCGAGGCGACGCGGGTTGTCTGGTGGATCGGGGTCGTGGGGCAGGGGATCTTGACCGTTTCGGTCGTCACCGGCTGGATCAGCCACCGCTCGTTCGAGGTCGGGCACCTGACCCCGGCGTGGTTCATCCCCGCCGTGGGCAACGTGATCGTGCCGGTGGCGGGTGCGCGCATGGGGTATATCGAGGTTTCGTGGCTGTTCTTCTCGGTCGGCATGATGTTCTGGGGTGTGTTGTTGACGCTGGTGATGAACCGCCTCGTGTTTCATGATCCGATCCCGGCGCGGCTGTTTCCGACCATGGTGATCCTGATCGCGCCGCCCTCGGTCGCCTTTATCGCCTATGTTGGCATGAACGGCGTGGTGGACGGGTTTGCGCGGGTGCTTATCTACAGCGCCTATTTCTTCGCGGTGCTCGTCATTGCGCAGGTGCCGCGACTGGTCCGGTTGCCCTTTGCTCTGAGCTGGTGGGCGTTGTCCTTTCCGCTTGCCGCGCTCACCATCGCATCGTTCCTGTTTGCCCGGGTCGAAGGCAGCCCGCCGCACCAGATCATTGGTCTGGTGGTGCTGTCGGTGCTGGTCGTCGTGGTGCTCGGCCTGATCCTGCGCACGATCAAGGCGATCACCGCCGATGAAATCTTTCGCCCGGAGTAAGGGGGGATTCGTCCTCGGAACGGTTTCGGTAGCGCGGCCCATGTTCGCGAATCCGATCCACCCAACCCGTTGTTTTGGGGATTGTTCGCGCAAGGGCGACAAACCAGCCGGTCATGAGCGCGAAACACAGTTTTTCTGCCCGCGACCGGCGTTTCGCGGTTAGAATGCTCGTGGTTAGGAACGATCCACAAGCCCATGAAAGAGCATACAAAGGCGGTTCTCGAAGCCTGCACGGGCCATCTGGTCGCGCTGGGAATGATCCGGTGGCGGCGCAATCTGGCTGTGTGGTCGATGAACGACGAAATGTTCGGGGGGATTTCCATGCAGATCACCACCCGGACAGGGGTCGTGACCGTCGTCCCGATCGCGCATGTCCTGTGGGAGCCAATCGAACAACTGGTGGCGCATGGCAAGGGCAAGCGATTCACACCATGGGGCCGCATGTCGATCACCCGGTCACGCCCTGTGGTGCCCCCCAGACAGGTCGGGCGGTTCGAATTCAAGGAGCCGGTGATCGACGGGATCGTTCTGGAGCGCTTCGCCCGTTTTGCCCAACGCAAGGTGGTGCGCGAGGTGCTCGATCTCGCCGATGAACGCGCGCTTTTGAGCCATTTTCGCTCGAACGCCAACAAGGGCGGGGGCCGGGCCGAACATGCGTTGGCGATCCGGGCATGGCAGACCAAGAGCCTTGATCTGTCTGAGGATTACGGATCACTCCTGACGGCGCAGACGGATTTCACCTACCGGGTGCGGTTGGAACGGTTCCATCACCGATTGGTGGCCTCACCCGCCGCGCAGGAGCTTTTGGGGGCCTCGGGGCCGGTTCCGGGGCCCGTAAGTGTGGGGTAAAATAATACCGAAAATATAACGCACTGTTTTCAAATTGTTTTTCCTGTCATTCGCCCCTTGACCAAGGCGTGGAAACCACTAGAAACACGCCATCCGAAACCCATCAAGGGCCGACAATCATGAAAACCTTTTCTGCAACCCCTGCAGATATCGACAAGAAATGGATTATCATCGACGCCGAGGGCGTGGTGCTGGGCCGTCTTGCCTCGATCATCGCCATGCGCCTGCGCGGCAAGCACAAGCCGACCTTCACGCCGAACATGGATTGCGGTGACAATGTCATCGTCATCAATGCCGACAAGATCCAGATGACCGGCAAGAAGCGCACCGACAAGATCCATTACTGGCACACCGGCTATCCGGGCGGGATCAAATCCCGCACCGCCGGTCAGATTCTCGAGGGCGAATTCCCCGAGCGTATCGTGACGCAGGCCGTCAAGCGCATGCTACCGGGCAACCGCCTGTCGCGCCGCCAGATGACGAACCTGCGTGTCTATGCCGGTGCCGAACATCCGCACGAGGCGCAAGCGCCGGAAATGCTGGATGTCAAATCCATGAACAAGAAAAACACGCGTGAGGGCTGATCATGGCTGAAGAAGTGAAATCGCTCGATGAGCTGAACGCGGTTGTCGAAGGCGGTGCGGATGCGCCCGCTGCCGAAGAAACCATTTCCCGTGACCCGGTGCGTGACAACCTGGGTCGCTCCTATGCCACCGGCAAGCGCAAAGACGCGGTTGCCCGTGTCTGGATCAAGCCGGGCTCCGGCAAGGTCACCGTGAATGGCCGCGAAATGAACAAGTATTTCGCGCGCCCGGTGCTTCAGATGATCTTGGCGCAACCCTTCACCGTGGCAGGTGTCGAAGGCGAATTCGACGTCTACGCGACCGTGTCGGGCGGCGGCCTGTCCGGTCAGGCCGGGGCGGTGAAGCACGGTATTTCCAAGGCGCTTCAGCTTTATGAACCGTCGCTGCGCCCGGCGCTGAAAGCCGCCGGTTTCCTGACCCGCGACAGCCGCGTTGTGGAACGCAAGAAATACGGCCGCCGCAAGGCCCGCCGCAGCTTCCAGTTCTCCAAGCGCTAAATCCAAGCGTCACTGGACACCCAAAAGAACGAACGGTCGCAAGAAATTGCGGCCGTTTTTTCCTGCCCGCCGATCCCTGTTGCGGGATTAGCGCAATTGGTCAAGGTAATGGGCCTGCCCGGTCAGCGCGGCATAATCATCTTCCACCAGCCAGACCGGGATATCGGCCACCAGTGACGAGAACCGGCCCTTGTCCTGCATCGCGCGCACGAAGGCGTCGGATTTGATCCATGGCGACAGTGCGCGCGCCACGCCGCCGACAAGGAAGATGCCCCCGAAGGGCAGGTGAATGAGGCTCAGATCGCCAATCACCGTGGCCAGAAGCCGGGTCAACTGCGCAAGCGCCGCCTTGGCGACCGGATCGCCGGACGTGGCCGCCGCAACAACCTCGGCCGGGGTCCAGTTCGGGGTCTGCCCGGTGGTTTGGGCATGCCACGCCGCGACTTGTGCAACGCCGCGCCCCGATAACGCCTCTTCGACCGAGGGAAACCCATGGACCGCCTCAAGATGGTCGGCCAAGGCCCGGTCTTCGGCGGTGCGCGTGGGCAGGGTGACATGGCCCGCTTCCGCCGGGGCCACGATCCGTTGACCGTTCTCGGTCAGGACCGGGGCGATGTTGAACCCGGTTCCGATCCCGATCATGAGACGGGCGGCACCGACCTCGGCCTCGGCCCCCGGTTTGAGACAGGTCAGGTGATCGGGTGTCACGTAGCCAAGCGCGTGACCCTGCGCCTGAAGATCGTTCAGCACCGCGACACGTTCGGCCCGCGTCGCGGTCGCCACGGTCGCCGGGTCGATGGTCCAGTCAAGGTTGGTCATGGTGCCCCGGTGGTCGCGCACCGGGCCGGCGAGCGCGACACAGGCCGCGTCACAATCCGGGGTGCCGTGATCGCCCAAGTAGGCGTCCAGAACCTCGGACAGATCGCCAAACGCGGCGTTTTTATACCGCGCCACGGTGTCGGGCCGCAAAAGAGCCCCTGTGGCGAGCGCAACGCGCGTGTTCGTTCCCCCGATGTCGGCGACGAGCGAAACGGGCGCTTTGGGCTGGGTCATTGCGATCCTGTCCGTGATAAAGGCGGCGGCGGGGCGTCAGGGCGCGCGGCGCAAGGCAGATTGGAAGCCGTGGTAGGATGCTTTGGGCCTGCGTTCAAGGCTGTCGAAATCGACATGCACCATCCCGAAGCGTTTGTCATAGCCAAAGGCCCATTCATAATTGTCCAGAAGCGACCATGCGAAATAGCCCTTTACCGGCACCCCGTCGCGCGCGGCGGCGCGCACCTCGGCGAGGTGGGCGTTGAAATAGGCGATGCGGTCTTCATCCGCGACCGTGCCACCGGCGAGGGTGTCGGGCGCGGCCATGCCGTTCTCGGTGACATAGAGCGGCAGATCACCGGTAAAGCGGTCGGCCACCCGACGCAGGAACTGGCCAAGACCCTCGGGATAGATCTCCCACCCCATGTTGGTCTTGGGCAGCGGTCCCTCGACCTCGCGCAAGGATGGATAGGGGCCGGGGGCCGGGGCGATCAGTTTGCGGGTGTAATAATTGATGCCGCACCAATCGACCGGGGTGGCGATGGTTGACATGTCATCCTGCCATCCGTCGGGCAGGTGCGATGCGATCCCGTCCAGAAGCCGTTCGGGGTAGCTTTGGTGAAACACCGGGCCCAGAAAGGCCTCGTTATAGATCGCATCATACCGCGCGGCGGCGTCCTGTGCGGCGGGGGTCGCATCGGCGGGGGTGCTGTGCTCAAGATTGAAAACCGCGCCAAGGTTGCCAAACCCGGCCGCGCGCAGCGCCTGCGTCGCGGTGCCATGGGCCAGAAGCACGTGATGGATCGCGCGCGACGCCGCCCGGATGTCGCGCAGCCCCGGCGCGTGGTGACCCAGAAAATGGCTTAGCCAGCTCACGCACCAGAACTCGTTGATCGTGGCGGTGGACCAGACCCGGTCTCCGACCCGCGCCATCAGGACCTCGGCATAGTCGGAGAACCACTTCGCGATATCCGGGTTGCGCCAGCCGCCAAGGTCGGCGAGCGCCGAGGGCAATTCCCAGTGATAAAGCGTCAGCGCCGGTTTGATCCCGCGATCCAGCATCCCGTCGATCAGCCGGTCATAAAAATCGAGCCCCTCGGGGTTCGGCGTCCCACGCCCCTCGGGCAGCACCCGCGCCCAGGAGGCCGAGAAGCGGTAGACGTCGAAATTGCCTGCCGCGATCAGGTCCAGATCGCTCTCCCACAGGTGGTAATGGTCGCAGGCCCGCGCGCCGTCTTCGGCGTTCGCGACATTGCCGGGGGTCGCCGCGAAGCTATCCCAATGGGTCGAACCGGCCCCGCCATAGGCGTGCCCTTCGATCTGGTAGGCGGATGTCGAAACCCCGAAGAGGAAGTCTTCGGCAAAGTCCGCGCGGCGGAAATCGAGCGTCATGTAATCTCCGATGTCTTGAGGGACAGGTTGGGCGCAGGCCCGGTCGAGGCCCCGAGGATCAGCTCGGCCTCGATCATCTCGGCGCGGGGCTCGGGCGAGGGGCTCTCGATCCGGTCGATCAGCATGGAGGCGGCGCGTTTCCCGGCCTCACGCACAGAAGCGCGGGTGGCGGTGAACTGTGGCTCCTCGCGGCCATTGGGCAGATAGGACAGGTCGTCGTCGTGGATGATCACCGAAACATCGCGCCCAAGGACCAGCCCGGCTTCGCTCAGGGCGCGCCGGATGCCGATGCCGGGAATGATCGAGGAGGCGAGAATGGCGGTCGGCGGCTCAGGCAGGGCGAGAAGCGTCTGGGTCGTGTCGTGGCCATATTGTTCGGTCATCTCGCGGGAAAACATCATGTCAGGGCAGGGGGTTATGCCTGCGTGCTCAAGCGATGCCTCAAACCCGGCGCGCCGCCGGATCGCGAAATCCATGTCCTCCAAACCGTTGATAAGGGCGATTCGCCTGTGTCCAAGGTCGATGAGAAAATCGGTGGCACGCTGAAAGGCGCGCAGGTTGTTCATGTCGACCCAGGAATAGCTTTCATCCGCGTCAGAGGCACGGCCATGCACGATGAAAGGCAGGCCGACCTGGTTCAGGAGGTGAATGCGGCGATCCCCGGCGCGGGGCGCATGCACGATGATTCCGTCCACCGTTCCCTTGGTGCGAAACTCCTTATACGCGCGCTCTTGCTCGGCATCGGGGACGATCGAGATCAGCATGTCATAGCCGTTCGCGGCATAGATTTCGCCAGCCCCCGAGATGAAATCCGAGAACACCGGGTTCATCATCTCGTGCTCGGATGAGACGGGAATCACGTGACCGATCGCCATGGCGCGCCCGGTGGCGAGCGACCGCGCCCGCATGTTGGGCCGGTAGCCATAGGCATCTGCCGCCGCCTGCACCTTTTTTCGCGTTTCTTCAGACACTTCGGGGAACCCGTTCAGCGCCCGGCTGACCGTTGTCGGGGAAATCCCGAGGGCTTTTGCGAGTTCCTTGAGTGTCATTCTAGCACGCGTTTCAAACCGGTTTGAGATTTTTGAAACCTAGAACGGGACACCCCGGGCGTCAAAGGATTGCGCAGAATATTGACCATTTGACGTGCATAGGTAGCGCAAACATTCCAAAAATTGGGCAGTTTGGGAATGATGATTGACTCCACTGATGTGACGGGCAAAAGTGGCTCCATCCAAAGCGGTTTGGAACGTTTGGCGCGAACGCCTTCGGTCCCCCGCGAACGGGAGAACCTGCGCCGGGGCGGCGCAACAAATCTGGGAGGATTTCATGAAATTCACACTCACCGCGACAGCGGCCACTCTCGCGTTGACCGCCGGTATGGCGCAGGCCGCGACCTTTACACCTGGCGAGGGGCCTTATGATTGGGCCGGTCTCGAAGCCTTTGCTGCCGCAAACGATTATTCCGGGGCCGAGGTGACCATCCTTGGTCCGTGGCTTGCGGGCGAGCAGGAAAATTTCGAGAACCTCCTGTCTTTCTTCGAAGAGGCGACCGGGGCCAGCGTGTCCTATGTCGGCTCTGATTCGATGGAACAGCAGATCGTCATCGACGCCGAAGCCGGGTCTGCCCCGAACCTCGCTGTGTTCCCGCAGCCGGGTCTCGCAGCCAACATGGCGCAGCGCGGGTTCCTCGCCCCGCTGTCGGATGACACGGGAGACTTCATCGCGTCAAATTATGCCGCGGGCCAAAGCTGGGTCGATCTCGGGAGCTATGCCAACGAGAACGGCGACGAGAACCTTTATGGCTTCTTCTTCAACGCCAACGTGAAATCGCTGGTCTGGTATATCCCGGAAAACTTCGAAGACTTCGGCTACGACGTGCCGGAAACCATGGAAGAGCTGAAAACGCTGACCGATCGCATGGTCGACGATGGTGAAACCCCGTGGTGCATCGGGCTGGGATCGGGTGGTGCAACCGGATGGCCCGCCACCGACTGGGTCGAAGACCTGATGCTGCGCACGCAGGAGCCTGCGGTCTATGACCAATGGGTGACCAACGAGATGCCGTTCAACGATCCGGCTGTCATCGGCGCGATCGAAGAGTTCGGCTGGTTCCTTGAAGGTGAGCGTGTGTCGGGCGGGGCCAGTGCCGTGGCCTCGGTCGATTTCCGCGACTCGCCCAAGGGGCTGTTCGACGCACCGCCGCAGTGCCTGATGCACCGTCAGGCGTCGTTTATCCCGGCGTATTTCCCGGAAGGTACGGAAATCGGCACGGATGTGGATTTCTTCTACTTCCCGGCCTATGTCGAGAAGGATCTCGGCACCCCGGTCCTCGGGGCGGGGACGCTGATCGGCATCACCGACGACAGCGAGGCGACGCGGGGGCTTCTGTCCTTCCTGCAAACTGCCTTTGCCAACGAGATCATGATGGCGCAGGGCGGTTTCCTCACGCCGCACACCGGGGCCAATCCTGACGCCTACGCCACCGAGACGCTGCGCGCACAGGGCGACATTCTTCGCAACGCAACCACGTTCCGTTTCGACGGGTCCGACCTGATGCCGGGTGGTGTCGGGGCAGGCAGCTTCTGGACCGGCATGGTGGATTATGCCGGCGGCAAGCCCGCCGAACAGGTCGCGCAGGAAATCCAGGACAGCTGGGATGCGCTGAAGTGATCGGCTGAGCCGGGAGATACAGGGGCGGGCCGTTTGCAGCGGGCCGCCCGTTTTGCCTAGAGTTTTGCCAAGCGTTTCGATGACAACGCGGGCGCGCATTCGGGGGGAGAGATCATGCATCCAGCACTTCAGGCGGTTCTGACGGTCGGGATCGGGGTGTCGTCGGCCATTGCCTACTTCTACCTCGCCAACATGGTGCTCGACAAAGTGCTGTTTCCCGCCCGCGGGGTCCACGCCGGTCGCAACATCAACCGCGCGAACATGATCCGCCCCTGGGTGTTCCTGTTTCCCGCGTTGTTCGCGCTGTGCCTGTATCTGGCCTACCCGGTGGTCGAGACCATCCGCCTGTCCGTCACCGACCGGGTGCCGGGCGGATACGAATGGGCCGGGGCGAACAATTACCTGGCCCTGACGCAGGATCCGAAATTCTGGGAGGCGCTGCGCAACAATTTCTTCTGGCTCTTGGTGGTGCCCGCGCTGTCCACCGCCTTCGGTCTGATCATCGCGCAGCTCACCGACCGGTTGAAATGGGGCAATATCGCCAAGTCGCTGATTTTCATGCCCATGGCGATCAGCTTTGTCGGCGCCTCGGTGATCTTCAAGCTGATCTACGACTACCGTCCGGCGGGCGAAGAGCAGATCGGCATTCTGAATGCCGCGTATCTCGCGCTTGGCGGGGCCGAGCCGCAGGCTTGGTTGACCATTCCGGGGCTGAACAATTTCCTTTTGATGCTGGTCCTGATCTGGATCCAGACCGGGTTCGCCATGGTGATCCTGTCGGCGGCGCTGCGCGGCATCCCCGAGGAAACGATCGAGGCGGCCATCGTCGACGGGGCCAACCCGTTCCAGATTTTCTTCAAGATCAAGGTGCCGCAAATCATGCCCACGATCATGGTGGTCTGGACCACCATCACCATCGTCGTCTTGAAGATCTTCGACATCGTCTTTGCCATGACCAACGGCCAATGGGGCACGCAGGTCTTGGCCAATTACATGTATGACAAACTGTTTCGCTCCAATGACTGGGGCATGGGATCGGCGGCGGCCATGGTGATCATGCTGCTGGTGTTTCCGATCCTTGTTTGGAACGTGCGTCAGGCCCGCAAGGAGATGCGCTGATGGACAATATCGCTGGCCGCAAACCCGCCCTTGGCTGGGCCGTGAACCTGAGTGTCGTGTTCATCGTCGCGCTTTGGCTGTTTCCCACCATCGGGCTGCTTGTCTCGTCGTTCCGAACCGCAGACCAGATCGCTTCGTCAGGTTGGTGGAAGGCGTTTTTTCCCACCCAGCAGACCGAACAATTCCGCACCTCCGACCCCGATGAGACGCGGATCGAGACCGAGACCGGTGTTTTCGTGGTCGAGGGGTCGATCTACGGCGACGCCGGTGGCCCCGAGGTTTCGACATGGGGCGTATCGAGCCGCGATGTCGATGCATTTGTCCCGGGCGGCACCGCCGACATGGGCGATGGAGAAAGCCTGACGCTCATGGCCGATGGCAGCTACACGTGGACCGGCGACGAGGACCAGATTTCGGGCCGGGGGCAACGCATGTTCGTCACCGCCGAAATCCCGCCCGAGTTCACGCTGCGCAACTACGACTCCATGATTTTCGGCGGCGGTAACGACAATATCTCAAAAGCGTTCTTCAACACGCTGACGGTGACGATTCCCGCGACAATCATCCCGATCCTCTTTGCCGCCTTCGCCGCCTATGCGCTCGCCTGGATGGATTTTCCGGGGCGCGCGCTGCTTATCGCCTTTATCGTCGCGCTTTTGGTCGTGCCGCTTCAGCTTGCGCTGATCCCGCTATTGAAACTGCATCTGTCGATCGGGATCGGAAAGGGCTATCTCGGGGTCTGGCTGGCGCATACCGGTTTTGGCTTACCGCTCGCCATCTATCTCTTACGAAATTACATGGCCGGGCTGCCGCGTGACATCATCGAGAACGCGCGGGTCGACGGGGCGACAGAGTTCCAGATCTTCACCCGGATCATCCTGCCGCTGTCTTTCCCCGCGCTTGCAAGTTTCGCGATCTTCCAATTCCTGTGGACTTGGAACGACCTGCTGGTCGCGATCGTGTTCTTGGTCGATTCGACCGGCGAGACCACCGTCATGACCCGCCATATCGTCGAACTGCTCGGCACCCGTGGCGGCAACTGGGAGGTTCTGGCCACCGCCGCTTTCGTGTCGATGGCCGTGCCGCTCGCCGTCTTTTTCCTGATGCAACGCTATCTCGTGCGCGGCCTGTTGGCCGGCTCGGTCAAATGAGGCTTGAATGTCCCTTGAACAACGCGAACCGAAATTGACCCATCTCGCCAAGGACCCGGACTGGTGGCGCGGGGCCGTGATCTACCAGATCTACCCGCGTTCATTCCAGGATTCGAACGGGGACGGGATCGGTGATCTTCTGGGCATCGTCGGGCGGTTGCCCTATATCGCCTCGCTCGGGGTGGATGCGGTGTGGATTTCGCCCTTCTTCACCTCGCCGATGAAGGATTTCGGCTACGACGTGTCGGATTATTGCGACGTGGACCATATGTTCGGGACGCTGGCCGATTTCGATGCGGTGATCGAAACCGCCCATGCGCTCGGGTTGAAGATCATGATTGATCTGGTCCTGTCGCATACCTCGGACGAGCATCCGTGGTTTCAGGAAAGCCGCGCCTCGCGCGACAATGCGCGCGCCGATTGGTATGTCTGGGCGGACGCGAAGCCCGATGGCACGCCCCCCAACAACTGGCTCTCGATCTTCGGCGGCTCGGCGTGGCAGTGGGACGCAAAGCGCCTGCAATACTACCTGCACAACTTCCTGTCCTCGCAACCCGATCTCAATTTCCACAATGACGATGTGCAAAATGCGCTGCTCGGGGTGGCGCGGTTCTGGCTTGAGCGCGGGGTGGACGGGTTCCGGCTTGATACCATCAATTTCTACACCCATGACGCACAACTTCGCGACAACCCGCCCTTGCCGGTGGAAGAGCGCGGATCGAAGATCGCCCCGGATGTGAACCCCTACACATGGCAGACGCATCTCTATGACAAGTCGCGTCCCGAGAACACGGTTTTCTTGAAGAAACTCGGCGCTCTCATGGCCGATTACACCGCCGCGGCGGTGGGCGAAGTGGGCGATGACCAGCGTGGGCTTGAGATCTTGGGCCAATACACCAAGGGCGGCGACATGGTGCAGATGTGCTATGCGTTCGAGCTCTTGTCGGGTTCCACGCCCTCGGCAGGCTATGTCGCCGAAACGCTTCAGGCGGTCGAGGATATGGCCCCCGATGGCTGGGCCTGCTGGGCCTATTCCAATCATGACGTGATGCGCCATGTCACCCGCTGGAACCTGTCGCCCGCCGCGATGCGCGGCTTTGCCACACTCTTGATGTGTCTCAAGGGCTCGGTCTGTATCTACCAGGGCGAGGAATTGGGGCTGCCCGAGGCCGAGATCGCCTTCGAGGATTTGCAAGACCCCTACGGGATCGAATTCTGGCCGGAGTTCAAGGGGCGCGACGGGTGCCGCACGCCCATGGTCTGGGACCATGACCAGGCGCTTGGCGGGTTCACCAACGGGGGGCGAAGCTGGCTCCCGGTGCCCACCGATCACCTGCACCTCGCGGTGGACAGGGCCGACGCTGATCCGGGCGCGCTGGTGCATCACTACCGCCGGGTGATCGCGTTTCGCCACACCCACCCGGCCTTGAAGAAGGGACGGATCGAAGACCTGCGCGCTTACGGCCAGGTCTTGTCCTTCCGCCGCGTGTCGGAGGAGGAAGAAATCTTCTTTGCCATCAACCTTGGCGAACACACCGTCAACATTCCGCCGCCCAAGGGCGACTGGATGGAGATCGGGGCCGAGCTGAACGCGGCCCATCCGCGTCTGGATGGCCAGATACATCTCGCACATTGGCAGCCATCCATCCTGCTGCAGGTGCACGAAAAGGGGGAGAAGAGCGAGAATGGCTGATCTGAAACTGACCGATGTGGGAAAGACATACGGCGGCAAGATCGAGGTGCTGAAAAATATCGACCTCGACATCAAGACGGGCGAGCTGATCGTCTTTGTCGGCCCTTCGGGGTGCGGTAAATCCACGCTCTTGCGGATGATCGCGGGGTTGGAAAAGATCACCGCCGGGACGCTCGAAATCGACGGGATCGTGGTCAACGATGTGCCGCCCTCGGAACGTGGCATTGCCATGGTGTTCCAAAGCTACGCGCTTTATCCGCATATGACGGTCTATGACAACATGTCCTTCGCGCTGAAGATCGCGAAGAAATCGAAGGACGAGATCGACACCGCCGTGCGCCGTGCCGCCGGGATCTTGCAACTCGATCAACTTCTGGACCGGCTTCCCAAGGAATTGTCGGGCGGGCAGCGGCAGCGCGTTGCCATCGGGCGGGCCATCGTGCGCGACCCGAAGGTGTATTTGTTCGATGAGCCGCTGTCGAACCTCGACGCCGCCCTGCGGGTCGCGACCCGGATCGAGATCGCCCAACTGAAAGAAGCGATGCCGAATTCCACCATGGTCTACGTGACCCATGATCAGGTGGAGGCGATGACGCTGGCGGACAAGATCGTGGTTCTGGCCAACAAGGGCATTGCGCAGGTGGGCAGCCCGCTTGAGCTATACAATACACCCGACAACGAATTCGTGGCGCAATTCATCGGCTCGCCCGCCATGAACCTGCTGGCTGGCGAAGTCACCGGACCCGGGGCCGAGACCGAGGTCAAGCTGGGCGGGGGCGGCGTCGCCCGGGTGGGGATCGCCACCCAGACCGCCGACAAGGGTCGGGCGGTCAACATCGGCGTGCGGCCCGAGGATTTCCGGATCGTCACCGACGACACCCCGCCGGTCTACGAGGGCAAGGTGGATTTTCTCGAAGCGCTTGGCGAGGTGACGCTGCTTTATTTTGAGACCGAGGGCGACGCGGAGCCGGTGATTGCCAAGCTTCCGGGCATCCATGCCGATCTCAGGGGCGAAACCGTGAAGCTTACAGCAGACCCGGCGCAGATCCATCTCTTCGCCAATGGCATGAGCCTGTATCGCGCCTGACCCGCGCGCGTCCCGCAATGGCCCGCACCGCTTGAACCGGGCGGCGTGGGGCGATACATCCCTGCGAGACAACGAGAACAGGCGGGGCATAGATGCGCGCGGAAACCGAAAGACTGGCCGAGGCGATCAAGGCGTCGCTCAAGCTCCTCGAACAACGGATCGGCATGGAGACCGCCGATCACCGGCTCGAAGAGTTGAACGCGATGACCGAAGACCCGGACCTGTGGAATGATCCGGATCGCGCGCAAAAGCTGATGCGTGATCGTCAGGCGCTCGTCGATGCGATGGACGGCTACAACGCCATGGCGCAGGATCTGTCCGACAATCTCGACCTGATCGAAATGGGCGAGATGGAGGGCGACGACGAGGTGGTCAAGGACGCGGAAGACGCGATCAAGGCGTTGAAGGACAAGGCGGCGCAGGCCGAGCTTGAAGCCCTGCTGGACGGCGAGGCGGACCCCAACGACGCCTATCTCGAGGTGCACTCGGGCGCGGGCGGCACGGAAAGCTGCGACTGGGCCTCGATGCTGTCGCGCATGTATGTCCGCTGGGCCGAAAACCATGGCTACAAGGTTGAGCTTCAATCCATGTCGCCGGGCGAAGAAGCGGGGATCAAATCCGCGACTTACAAGATCTCGGGGCACAATGCCTATGGCTGGATGAAATCCGAGACCGGGGTGCATCGTCTCGTGCGCATTTCGCCCTACGATTCCGCCGCGCGCCGCCACACGTCGTTTTCCTCGGTCTGGGTCTACCCGGTTGTGGACGACAACATCGAGATCGAGGTCAATCCATCGGACCTGCGCATTGATACCTACCGCTCGTCCGGCGCGGGGGGGCAGCATGTGAACACCACCGATTCCGCCGTGCGCATCACCCATGAGCCGACCGGTATTGTCGTGGCATCGTCGGAAAAATCACAGCACCAGAACCGCGACATCGCCATGAAGGCGCTCAAGTCGCGGCTCTACCAGATCGAACTCGACCGCAGGAACGAGGCGATCAACGAAGCCCATGCGGCCAAGGGGGACGCGGGCTGGGGCAACCAGATCCGCTCCTACGTTCTGCAACCTTACCAGATGGTCAAGGATCTGCGCACGGGCTTTGAAACCTCGGACACCTCCGGCGTGCTCGACGGTGATCTTGACGCGATGATGGGGGCGACGCTGGCCATGGATGTGGCCGGGAAATCCCGCGCCGAGGCCAACGCGGAAGATTGAGGCGGGGGTCGCATGCCGAATTTTGCATGCGACCGCTTGACGCATCGGGCGAGCTCGTGAACACTGACCCGCGCGCGAATGAAACAGATCGTGCAGGGAGGAATTCACGTGACACAGATCGACGCGGACCGCGACCCGGCGGGGCCGTCACCGACACCCGAGATCGGCAGGGTCGACATTTCGGTCATTGGCGACGTGCTGGCCGCAGGCTGGCGCGATTTCAAACGGGTGCCGCTGGTGGGATTGTTTTTCTCGACCTTCTACGTGGTGGGCGGGCTGATCCTCGCGGTTCAGCTTCAGCGCGCGGACCAGAGCTATTCGATCATTCCGGTCGCCTTCGGCTTTCCGCTTCTGGCCCCGTTCCTCGCGGTCGGGCTCTACGAGGTGTCGCGCAGGCTTGAACACCGCGACGACGCCGGCGAGGCGGCGGGGCTTGAGTGCCGGTGGTCCGAGATCCTTGGCGTCGTGTTTCGCCAAAAAGACCGCCAGATGCCGTCCATGGCGGTGGTGATCATCATGGTCTTCCTGTTCTGGGTTTTCATCGCCCACATGGTGTTCGCACTGTTTCTCGGGCTGATGCCGATGACCAACATCCTGTCGGACCCGGCGCAGACAATCCTGACAGCGAACGGGGTGAAAATGCTTCTGGTCGGCTCACTGGTCGGTCTGGTGTTCGCCTACGTGCTGTTTTCGCTGACCGTGGTGAGCCTGCCACTGCTGCTCGACAAGGAACTGGATTTCATCACCGCGATGATCGTGTCATGGCAATTCGTGGCGGCGAACCGGGGGGTGATGATCCTGTGGGGGATCGTGATCTCGGGCCTGTTGTTCGTCGCGATGATCCCGGCGTTTCTCGGCCTGTTTCTCGTGATGCCGGTCCTGGGTCACGCGACCTGGCACCTGTATCGCCGCGCGCTCGTTCATCCGGGCTGACGGACGGAACGGGGCGTGGACGTTCGTCACGCGAAAAGCCGCCCCCGGCAACAGCCCTTTGCATGTCGTGGTGCAGGTGAGTGATCCATAAGCTCGGAACGCAATGTCGGCTCTGAGCCCAGTGTGTCGGATGCTGCATTTACCACGAATGACTGCTTCGATGCTCCGGGTGCAATTCGCTGTAAGGACAGACATCATCTTCGAACGGCACATGTCGACGGCGAAAGCTCGTAGTCGGAACCGCTTCAGGGTTGCTGATCCTGTCCATGCGGAAATGGCGGAAGTCGTCGCGAGCAGGGTCCCAGCCGACGAGATACCATAGGGGAGGCAGGATCAGCATGGCTTGCGGTTCCACCTGCCGCGCGGTCTTGCGCTCTTTTGCATCGCTATAGTCGAACCGGATAAAGTGCCGGCCCAGAAACGCCGCCTCGAAGGCCCCAAGCAGGTCGGGGTCCATTTTCCCCATGTCCGACAAATCCTGCAAAGGAGACAGCTGACCGATGTGCAGGCACTCCAAAAACGCGCGTAGGTCTTTCACCTTGTCCGACGGCAAGGCCTTTTCGATCTTGGCCAACCCAGCGTCGGCAAGTTCCGAGAAGGGTAAATTCCCGGCGGCTCGCATTGCCGCGACGCTGATCAGCAGCGCGAATACTTCGGGCACGGACAACTTGGCCCGTGTCTGCATCGATTGTGGGTCAAGCTGGAGGCCACCGCCGCGGCCGACGTCGGAATGGATCACATAGCCTTCGTCCCGCAGTGCGCCGATATCGCGCAACACGGTCCGGCGGGAGGCACCAACCTCTTCGGCCAGTGCATCAACAGTGGATGTGCCGTTGCGGCGAAGGCTGCGCACGATGGCGTCATGTCTGAGTCTCACGTTCATATCTCGACCCTATCACAAATGGTGACAGTATTTGGCGCTATTTCGTCCTACACCGATTCCAGCAACTGAAAACAAGGAGATTGCGATATGGAACGGACGGCAGTGAATCCCTGGGACTGGTCGATCAAGCTGGGCTACAACCAGGCCGAGTTGATCGACGGCGCGACGCGGCAAGTGATTTGCGCGGGGCAGACCGCAGTGGACGAAAACGGCGCCCCCCAGCATCCAGGCGATATGCGCGCACAGATCAGTCTGGCTCTGGACAACCTTGAAGCCGTTCTCAAAGCGGCGGGCATGACTCTTGGCAATGTCATTAAGCTCGGTGTCTATGCAACTGATGTCGACGAGGCGCTGAAGAACTTCGACCTGATGGGCATGCGGTTCGGACCCCATCAGGTCGCACCGCCGATGACCCTTCTGGGAGCTAACCGCCTCGCGATCCCCGGCTTGCTGTTCGAAATTGAAGCGACGGCAATGGCGTAAATCCAGTCACAGCGGCCATTTGGTTTCAAAACCCAAATGGCCGCTTCGTCCGCTAAGCCGACATCCGGCATACGCAGCTCCCGAAGGCACTTCGAGAGCCTTTGTTTCACAAGGCTTCGCAGGTAAAGCGCCTCCGCTCAACAACGCACCACGAAACACGAAAGGCCGCCCCCGGTGGGGCGGCTTTTGATTTGTCGTCCAAGGGGACGGGTCAGCTTTTCTCGGACTTCGCGGGGGCCGCGGTCTGTTGTTGTGCCGGGGCAGGCTGTGACTGGGCTGCGGCAGGGGCCGCCTTGCCACCTGCACGCGGTGCCCCGCCCGTGCTGAGCGGGTCGTCCTGCCGTTGCACGGAGCCTTCGAAATGGGCACCCGATTCAATCGCGATGGTCTTGTGAATGATGTCGCCCTCGACACGGGCGGACGAGGTCAGGCGCACCTTGAGGCCGCGCAGGCGACCGACGATGCGACCGTTGACCACCACGTCATCGGCCACCACTTCGCCCTTGACCGTCGCGCTTTCGCCGACGGTGAGCATATGGGCGCGGATGTCGCCCTCGATCGTGCCTTCGACGAGGATATCCCCGGAGGATTTGAGGTTGCCCACAACCGTCAGGTCCGAAGACAGCGTGGATGCGGGCGGCTTGGCTTTCGGTGCGGAGGCGGGTGCGGACGACCCGGACCCGGGGGCCGGCATCGACGCGGGCTTCGCGTTCGCGGGCTTGTCCCCGTCAGCAGCGGTCGTCTTGTCAGTCTCGCCCGCCTTCGGGCCCGGTTCGTTGATACGGCTTTTAGAAAACATCGCGTCCTGCCTTGATGTATGTCATTGGGTTGATGGCCTCGCCCCCGACGCGCACTTCGTAGTGCAGGTGAGGACCGGTAGACCGACCGGAATTTCCCATATCACCAATTCGGTCGCCACGCGATACCCTTTGTCCTTTCTTCACGGAAATGCGCGACAAATGGGCATACCGGGTTTCAAGCCCGAACTGGTGCTGGATCTTGATCAGGCGTCCATAGCCCGATTGCCAGTCGGCATGGGTCACCACGCCATCGGCGGTGGCATAGATCGGAGTCCCGATCGGGCCCGCCATGTCGGTCCCGGCGTGCAGCCGCCCCCAGCGATAGCCGAAGCCCGAGGTGTAGCGGAACGTGCCCGCCCGCACCGGCATGTCGAAGGGGAGCTTTTCGGCGGCGATCCGGTAAAGGTTCATGCGGTCAAGCTCGGACAGGATACGATTGGCGCGTTCCATGTCCTCGTCCGGCGTGTCGCCCTTGGTCGACAGGATCATCGGCATCAAAGGGCCGCCTTGGCCGGAATAACCCCGGCGCACGGTGTTGAGAATATTCTCTGTCGACATGCCCGCCGCCGAGAACATCTTGTCCAATGGTTCGAGCGATACGGTCACCGCGTCTTCGAGCTGGGTAAAAATCTGGTTGTTGCGTTCTTCGCGCAGGCGGAATTCATAGGCGAGCTCGCGGTTCTCTTCGCGCACTTCCTCGGCATCCGTGCGGGCCGCGTCCCGTTCGGCGGCGGTGGTTTCAAGCGCAGAGGTCAGAACTTCAAGCGTCGCGGTCATGTCCCTACCCATCGCGATGACCGGCGCGTCACCCGCAGGCGCTTCCCCCCGCGCTTCGGCCAGCATGGATTCGACCGACCCGCGCGCATCGTCGCGTTCGTTCATGGTGCGCCGCAAGGTCGACTGGATCACGTCGATCCCAACCTCGAGCTCGCGGCGGCGTTCCTCGGACGTCAGAAGTTCGGACTGCATGTCGGAGATTTGCGCGAGCGCGAGGTTGAAGCGCTCCTGCGCCGCCGCGGCCTCTTCCGCGCGCTGATCGCGTTCGGCGGCGAGGGTTTGCAGGCGTTGTTCGTAAAGCTTCTGTTCGCGTTGTGACTGCTCGCGCACGTTGCCGGAGGAAATCGAATCCATCAACAGAACGGCGGTGGCGATGATCGCCCAGGCGACAAAAGCCGCGCTTACGGTCCAGGCGACAAGCTGGGTGACCGGGGTCAGGATCACGAAACGCGTGGTTTGCTCGGACCGCAGGAACAACCGCTGTTCGGGGAAGTTCCGCTCCAGCCGGCGATTGATCTGGTGCCACAGAATGTTCAGCTTGCTTTGCAAGACGTCGTCGTCCCTTGCCCCATCCTCATGCGCGCGACCCTATCCCCTTGGATACGCTCATAGGTCTCTACCGTGGTGACGTGGTTTAGTGCAAGGGCGTTTGCCGATTGCAACCGGGGACCGGCCCCGGCGCGGGCAGGAATTCGCCGACCTGTCCGCAGGCCGCAGGGGGTGTATCAGCGTCCGGGAGCCGCGTCGGACAGGGGCCAGTAGAAATCCGGCGGCAACCCGGCCTCGGCACGTTTCTCTTCGTTGAAGGGCGGCTTGAGCGCACCATGGAAGTAACGACGCACGAGGTCGTGAAACGTGTCTTTCGGGTCCAGCTCATGACGCCCGCACAGGAAGTGAAACCATTTCGAGCCATAGGCGACATGACCGACTTCTTCCGCGTAGATCACTTCGAGCGCGGCGACCGCGCCGGTGTCGCCGGCAGATTTGAACACCTCGATCATCGACGGGGTGACATCGAGCCCGCGCGCTTCCAGCACCATGGGCACAACCGCCAGCCGACCGAGAAAATTGTCATGGGTGTCGGCGGCGGCGCGCCACATGCCCGCATGCGCCGCAAGCGCGCCATAGTGGCTTCCACTTTCTTCAAGAACGTCGCAGACAAGGTTGAAATGCTTCGATTCTTCATCCGCCGCCTTCACCCAGTCATCGAAATAGCCCATGGGCATGGGAACATGCGCGAACCGGGCGATGATGTCCCAATGGAGGTCCACGGCATTCAATTCGATATGCGCGATGGCGTGCAAGATCGCCTGTCTGCCCGCCAGCGTGCCGGGTCTGCGCCGGGGCACGTCGCGCGGGTCCAGAAGCGCGGGGCGGTCGGGCCGGGACGGGGCATCGGGTGGCGTGGCGTTACCGATGGCACAGGGCGTCCCTGCCGCCCGCGCTGCGCGCCAGGTGGCGGCGTGCTGGTGTGAAAGCGCGGTTTTCGCGCGCCCATCGGCGGTTGTCAAAACTTCGACCGCCATGTCGGACAACGTCTGGGTCACAGCTTGTTCACAGTGCGCGCACCGCCTCCAGCACCTCGTCGGCGTGGCCCTTGACCTTCACATTCGGCCAGACCCTTGCAATATCGCCGTCGGGGCCGATGAGAAAGGTGGTGCGAAAGATCCCCTCGAAGGTCTTGCCATACATCTTCTTCTCGCCCCAGACACCGTAGGCCTCGCAAATCGCGGTTTCGGCATCGGAGAGAAGCGGGATCGACAGCTCTTGTTTCGCGGCAAAGTTTTCCTGCCGCTTCACGCTGTCCTTGGACATGCCCAGAACGGCCGCCCCCGCCGCCGCGAAGTCGGGCATCAGCCGGGTGAAATCCAGCGCCTCGGTGGTACATCCGGGGGTCGAGGCCTTGGGGTAGAAGAACAAGACCACGGGCTTGCCCGCGTAATCGCTGAGCGATACCGGCGCCCCGCCATCACGCGGCAGCGTGAACTCTGGCGCTTTCACGCCGGTTTCCAAGGGAACATCCGCCATTTTCTTTCCTTCCTCACCTGCTTGCCGTAAAGGACGATCTAGGCATTTTTCGCCGGTTTGAAAAGGCAATCGGTGTCGGGAGTTTCATGACCGAGACAGAACAGCGAGACGAGGCAACCGACGCGCGCCCCGATGGCGCGCCGCAGACGCGGGGCCTGTGGTCGCGATACCGGCTTCATTTTCACATCGGGTTCGGGTCGGTGTTGACCATCGTGATTGCCGTGGCGGTGCTGATTTTCCTGTCCATGTCGCTCTCCGGGCGGGCCATCGTGCTGCCCGATTGGGTGGCGGAGCGGGTCGAGACCCGGCTCAACCGTGCGCTCCCCGAGGGGGCGATCACCCTGCGACAATTCGAGATCGGGGTGACAAAGGGGTTCTACCCGCGTCTCAAGCTGGTGGATGTCGGCCTGCGCGATGCCTCTGGCCTTGATATCGCGCAGTTCAACACCATCGAGGGAGGTGTGCGGCTTGGCCCGCTTTTTCGTGGGCAGCTTGTGCCGCGCACGGCGATCTTGTCAGGCGCCCAGATCACCTTTCGACGCCTGTCTGATGGCTCCTTTGCGCTGCAATTCGGTCAGGGTGCAATCGCCACCGGGAACCTCGCCGATATGATCGACGCGGTGGACAGCGCCTTCGTGGCGGGCATTTTGTCCGAGGCGGGGCGGGTGCGCGCGGAAGGCTTGACCATAACGCTTGAAGATGCGCGCACCGGGCGGTTATGGCAGGTGACGAACGGCCAATTGTCGTTGCAGCAGACCGAGCGGATCATCGAGACGGAAGTGACCTTTGATGTCTTCAACCAGACCGAAGACCTTGCTGCCGTTGACCTGTCGCTCCGGTCCGACAAATCTACATCCGAAGCGACGCTGTCGGTGACCTTCGAGAATGCGGGGGCCTCGGACATCGGGGCGCAATCGCCCGCCTTGTCGTTTCTGCAACTGGTCGATGCCCCGATGTCGGGCGCGCTGCGCACCACGATCGATGCCGAGGGGGCCTTGTCGGATTTCGCGGGGGTGCTGCGCATTGACGAGGGCGCGGTGCGGCCCACCCCCGGCGCGCCGCCGGTCGAATTCGGCGGGGCCAAGGGGTATGTCGAATATGACCCCGAGGCGGATGTGCTGAACCTCTCAAGCCTGACGTTCTCCTCGGAGCTTGGCGAGATCGAGCTCGACGGGCGGGTGTTTTTCACCGACTACGCCGCCGGTTGGCCGCAATCCATGCTGGGGCAGGTGCGCCTGAACCGCGCGCGTCTTACCGACGCGCGGTTCTTTGACGATCCCTTGGACATTCAGCAAGGCTACGCGGATTTGAAGCTGTCGCTGTCCCCGTTCAAGTTCGACATCGGACAGGCCGTGCTGTTTCACGACGGGTTCCGCTACGACATTTCGGGCGACATCTCGGCCACCCAGAACGCCTATGACCTGTCGCTCGCGCTACGTGCCGATGCGCTGACCGCGCAGGAATTGAAGACCATCTGGCCAAAGTCGGTGTCCACCGATGCGCGCCGATGGGTGTTTCGCAATGTCGAGGCGGCGCGTCTTCATGACATCCACATGGTTTTGACCGGGCCGACGTTGAAGGATGCCAAGATGTTGCTCGGCGGGCGCATGACCGAGGGCCGGGTGCGCGTCGTGCCCGCGCTGCCGCCTGCGACCGGGGCTTCGGGCTACCTGTCAATCGCCGATAGCGAACTGGTGGTGTCGGTCGACAGCGGGTCGATCGCGGCACCGGGGGCAGGTCCGGTGGATGCCTCTGGTTCCACCTTCACCATTCCCGACGTGCGCGACCGACCGGGCAACGGGATCGCCGAGCTGGAGCTGTCCAGCCCGGCGCGCGATGCGCTCGAGCTTCTTGCGTTGGAGCCGTTCACGGTGTTCGACGGCACCGATTTTGGCCCCGATGTGCTGGATGGCCGGATGGAGGCGACGGTCCGCGCCGCCTTTCCGCTGCTGGACCATTTGCCCTATGAGATGCTCGACTTCGACGTGCGGGGGCAGGTCCAAGACGTGACCTCGGACAAGGTGATCGCGGGCAGCGTTTTGACAGCGGACCGGCTTGATTTCGAGGCGGACGAAAGCCTGCTGACGGTCTGGGGCGATGGCCGGATCGGCGCGGTGCCGGTGTCGGCAACTTGGACGCAGCCGCTCGTGCAACAGGAAGGGGTCCCGAATTCCACCGTCACCGGGTCGCTTCAAGTGTCACAGGCGTTGAATGAGGAGTTTAACCTGGGTCTCGGGCCGTCCATGCTGTCGGGCACGGCTCCGGCGGACTTCACCCTGACCCTCGTGCCCGGGGCCGCCCCGGTTCTCAATGCGTCCTCGACGCTGGAAGGGGTGCGCCTTGCCTTGCCCGGCACCGGGTGGCGCAAGGCGGCGGGTGCGACCGGGGATCTGACGCTGACCGCCAGCCTTGGTGCGCGGCCCGAGATCACGGATCTGACCCTCTCGGCCCCGGGGCTGTCCGCCGCGGGCACCATCACCACCCGCGAGGATGGAAGCCTTGGCACCGCCGCGTTTTCGCGCGTCGAGCTTGGCGGTTGGCTGGATGCCCCCGTCACGCTCACCGGGCGTGGGGCGCGGCCCATTGCGATCTCTGTCGAGGGTGGGCGCGCCGATTTGCGCGGGGCGGGGTTTGAAACCGGAAGCGGTGGCGGGGGCCGCGCGGGGCCCGACGAGCCGCTTTCGATCCGGTTGGACGAGATGATCTTTGCCGACGGGATCGCCCTGTCGGCGTTTCGCGGTGACTTCGATCTGGCGGGCGGGCTTTCAGGGGCGTTCGAGGCGCAGGTGCGCAATGGCGCGCAAATCGAAGGCACGGTGGCACAGACCGCCAAGGGCGCGGCCTACCGGATCACGGCACAAGACGGGGGGCGGGCTTTGGACGGGTTCGGGGTGTTCAGCCAAGCGCGCGGGGGTGATCTTGAGATCGTGCTGGTGCCCACCGGCATCCCGGGCACCTTCGAGGGCGACATGGTTTTAGAGGACACGAAGTTGGTCGATGCGCCCGCTATGGCCGAGATGCTTGCCGCCATTTCCGTGATCGGGCTGATCGACCAGCTGGACGGGCAGGGCATCTCGTTCCAGGAAGTGAAGGCCCGCTTTCGGCTTTCGCCAAAACGCGTGACGCTTTACAGTTCGTCGGCAACCAGCGTTTCCCTTGGGCTTTCGATGGACGGCTATTACAACCTCGACACCTCGACGATGGATATGCAGGGGGTGCTGTCGCCTTTCTACCTGATCAATTCCATAGGCCGGATCGTCTCGGCGCGCGATGGCGAGGGGCTGGTGGGGTTTGCCTTCACCCTGACCGGGCCGGACGACGACCTCGACATCAACGTCAATCCTCTGTCGGTGCTGACGCCGGGGTTCCTGCGCGAAATGTTCCGCCGGGAGGCCCCCACGCAACCCCAATCCGGGCAATGACATGAGCGACAGTGATGATCCGGGGCGCGGCACGCGCCTGTCTGACTACGATTTCGACCTGCCCGAGGATCTGATCGCCACCCGACCGGCGAAACCCCGGTCGTCCGCGCGGCTTCTGGTGGCGCAGGGGGATGCCATCCACGATCAGGGGGTCACCGACCTCGTGTCATGGCTGGCCCCCGGTGACCGGCTGATCCTCAATGATACAAAGGTCATTCCCGCGCGTCTCGAAGGCATGCGCCGTCGCGGCACGGCCGAGGCGAGGGTGGATGTCACGCTGCTGTCCCCGGCGGCTGAACCGGGGCAGTGGAACGCACTTCTCAAACCCCTGCGAAAGGTGCACGACGGGGAAGAGATCGCCTTTTCCGGGGGTCTTGTCGCCCGCCTTGAGGGCCGCGACGACGGACAGGCGCGCCTTGGCTTCAACCTGAGCGGGGCGGCGTTCGACGCGGCCCTGCTTGATGCCGGGCGCATGCCGTTGCCCCCTTATATCGAAGCCAAAAGGCGCGCCGACGATCAGGATCGGGAGGATTACCAGACCGTCTGGGCGCGCGAAACCGGGGCGGTGGCCGCACCGACCGCGTCGCTTCATTTCGATGACGCGCTGCTTGCCGCGCTGGCGGCGCGCGGGGTCGCGACGACCCATGTGACCCTGCACGTGGGCGCGGGCACTTTCCTGCCGGTCAAGGTGGACGACATCCGCACGCACAAGATGCACGCCGAATGGGGCCGGGTCAGCGAGGATGCCGCCGCCGAGATCGCGGCGACCAAAGCGGCGGGGGGGCGGGTGATCCCGGTCGGCACCACCGCCCTGCGCCTCATTGAGAGTGCCGCGCCGGACGGTGCGTCAGACGGAGGGCAGATCGCCGCGTGGCAGGGCGCAACAGACATTTTCATCCGTCCGGGCTATCGTTTCCGGGTGGCGGACGGGTTGATGACGAATTTTCACCTACCGAAATCCACGCTGATGATGCTGGTCTCGGCGATGATGGGCATCGACCGAATGCGCGCGGTCTATGCCCATGCGATCGCGGAGAAATACCGATTCTTCAGCTATGGCGACGCCTCGCTCCTGTTGCCAGACTGATCCGTGGGCCAGCGGCCCTCACTCCTCGTACCACCAGACCTGCGGCTGAAAGCCGAGCCAATCACCGTACATCGGGATATGCTCGGGGTGATGAAGCTCTTTCACATGGGCGATGCGGCTCACATCGGAATACCAGATCGGGATCACGTAACGCCCCGCCGTCATCAGCCGGTCGAGCGCCTTGGTCGCCGCGCGGAATTCCTCGGTGGTGTCAGAGGTGAGCATCTCGGTGATCATCGCGTCCACCGCCTCGCTTTTAACCCCCATCCAGTTGCGCGATCCGGTCTCATCCCCAAGATCGGAGCCCCAGTAAAGCCGCTGCTCATTGCCGGGGCTGAGCGACAGGGATCGCCAGTAGGGGGCCATGTCGAAATCGAAGGTCGTGGTGCGCTCGGTATATTGCGCGCTGTCCATGGCCGACACGGTGGGCGTCACACCGATGCGCTCAAGCCCGGCGACATAGAGGTCGATGATCTGGCGATCCTGCGTTGACCCTTGGTTCAGGACGATCTCGAAGGTAAAAGGCTCTCCCGCTTCGTTCTGCATCACGCCGTCCTGCACGGTCCAACCCGCCTCGGCCATCAGGTCAAGCGCGCGCGCGATGCCCGCCCGGTTGCGCTCGGTCCCGTCCGAGACGGGCAGGGCGTATCCCTCGATCGCGCCGGGGGGAATGTCATCGGCGAAGGGGGCGAGAAAGTCCGCGACGCGGCCTTGGGCCGGTTCGTCGACCGCCATGCCCAGCACCGAGTTGTGGAAATACGACTGGATGCGCGGCTCGCGCCCGCCGTTCAGGGTCTGGTTGATGAATTCGAAGTTGAACGCCTGGATCATCGCTTCGCGCACACGCCAATCTTCGAAGACCGCGCGCCGGGTGTTCATGACGTAGCCCTTGATCCCGGTCGGGCGCTTGTGGGGGATCTCGGAGAGCACGACATCACCGCTTTGCGCCGCCGGGAAATCGTATTGCTCCGCCCATCTCTCGGCGTTGTCTTCCCGGTGGGTCGACACTTCGCCCGCCTTGAAGGCTTCGAAGATCACGTCGCTGTCGCCGAAAAACTCATACCGGATGGTGTCAAAATTGGCCTGACCCTTCATGAAAGGTAGATCCTTGCCCCAGTAGTCCGGGTTTCGCGTCAGCTCAAGATAGCGCCCCGGCTCGAAATCGCCGATCACGTAGGGTGCCGAGCCGATGGGCAGAACGTCGATCCCGGAGGCTTCGAAATCCTTGCCCTCCCATTGCGCCTTTTTGAGGATCGGACGCAGGCCCATGATGAGCGGCATCTCGAAATCCTCGGTGTTGAAGGTGAACCGGACCGAGCGCGGGCCGGTCTGTTCCATCGTCTCGACCTTGGACCACGCCCCGTGGTAGCGTGGGTGACCCTGTGTTCCCAAAGTCTCATAGGACCACATCACGTCCTCGATGGTCACTGGCGTACCGTCGGAAAACGCGGCCTCTTCGCGCAGGGTAAATTCGACCCATTCGCGGTTCGGCCCGGTTTCAACGGTTTCGGCAAGCAGACCGTAAAGCGTGAAGGGTTCGTCATAGGACCGGCCCATCAGGCTTTCGAGGATCATGAACCTGAGTTGCCAGGGCGGGCTGCCCTTGCGGATCACCGGGTGAAGCGAATCAAAGCTTCCCGATTCGGCAAACCGGATGGTGCCACCCTTCGGGGCCTCCGGGTTCACCTGGGGCAGGTGTTCAAAGCCCGCGGGCAGGTCCGGCTCGCCATACATCGCGATCCCGTGTTTCGGTTCGGCCCCGGCAAGCCCCGCCACCACACCCAATGTGGTGGCCAGCGCCCAGCCCCGTATATGTTGAGCGAATTTGGGATATCCGGTATATTTCATGCCTCGCGCCTCTCTGCGGTGATTGCCGTTTCAACAAAGCGTAGAGGGCGTTCCCAGAGTTTTCAAACTTTTAGCTTGGACTCGTGGGGCGGCTTGTTTATATTGAAGGCACTGCTCGATAGGTTTCTTGCCTGTATGAAACCTGCCTCAATGACTGAACGCCGGCCTTGTGCCGGCGTTTTTTTTGTCCGGTGAGGCCTGTGCCGGGCGGTGTTCCCACGAGCGCCGCTCAGAACAGCGCCGACAAGAGCTTTGCCGCGATGGCGAGCATGACGATCCCGATCACGGCGTCGAGCACCTGCCACGCCCGGGGCGCGCGCATGACGGGGGCCAAAAGCCGCGCGCCATATCCAAGCCCGAAAAAGAAAACGAACGAGGCAAGGACCGCACCGATACCGAACACCAGCCGCGCCGAGGGGTCGCCATACTGGACCGAAACCGCGCCGATCAGCCCCAGCGTGTCGAGGTAGACATGCGGATTGGCCCAGGTGAACGCCGCCGCGATGGCGATGGTGCGCCCAAGCCCCTGACCGCTTCCTTTCGTGTCCAGCCCGCCGTGCGCCTTGCGCGCCGCCCAGAGCCGGTTCAGCCCGTAGGCGATCAGAAAGGCCGCGCCCCCGATGCTCATCACCACGGGCAGCGCGGGCAGGGCGGCGGTGAGGGCCGAAAACCCGGCCACCCCGGCGGTGATCAGCAGTGCATCGGAGGCAGCGCAAAACAGGCACAGCCAGAACACATGTTGGCGCAACAGCCCCTGCCGCAGCACGAAGGCGTTTTGCGCGCCGATGGCGAGGATCAGTGAAAACCCCGTGGCAAAGCCCGTAATGCCCGCCGCGATCACGTCTTGGAGATCTTCTTGACGATTTCGGGGTCGGGCATGTCACCGTTTTTCTTGCCCGGATAAACCAGCCCCGCCGAGATCACGAGCTTGGCGGCATCCTCGACCGACATATCCAACTCGGTCACAGAATGGCGCGGCACGAACAGCAAGAACCCCGAGGTCGGGTTGGGCGTGGTGGGCAGGAACACCGAGGCGATGTCTTCCTCGACCGGGATTTTCTCGTCGATCTCGCCCTTGGCGTTGGTCGAGATGAAGGCGATGGCCCAGATGCCCTTGCGCGGGTATTCGACGAGGCAAGCCTTGTCGAACTTCGCCTCGGACTGCGCAAAGACGGTTTCCGCGATCTGCTTGATCCCGCTGTAGAGCGATCTCAGGACCGGGATGCGGTCCACGATCGTCTCACCGAAGGTGATGAACTGGCGCCCGATAAGCCCCTTTGCGATCCACCCGACGATGATGGTGAAAACCAGGAAGACCACCACGCCAAGGCCACGGATGTTCACCCGCACGTTTTCGCCGAAGAGGGCGATGAACCATTCGCTGTCACCGAACCAGCGCTGGATCAACATGTCCGGGTGATAGGCCTTTGGCACGAAGGGGAGCACCCAGCCGTCGATCCAGCCCACGAAGGTCCAGATCAGCCATACGGTGATCGCGACCGGGGCGACGACCACGAGCCCGGCGAGGAAATTATTGCGCAGGACCGCAAACGGGCGCCGGCGGCGTTTGTGATCGTGGTCGTGGGATTGCTTTGTCATCTACGTCGACTGCCTTGAAATTTCGCGTATATCTAGGCGCTGCGCCAATGTGCGGCAATGGTCTGGGGCGGGGTGCGCACGATTTCGCGTATAGGTGATGGAAGATTGGGCCATGTTGGTCACGTCGCCATCGCTTTTGCAATCTCGGCGGCCAGCCGGGCGTTGTTCAGGACCAGCGCGATGTTGGCGGTGAGCGAGGCGCCTTTTGTGGCCTTGAAAATCTGGTCGAGGAGGTAGGGGGTGACCGCCTTTCCGGTGATCCCGGCGGCCCGCGCGGCGTCGAGCGCATCGGTGATGATCGGTTCGATCACCGCGCGCGCAATCTCGGCCTCTTCGGGGATCGGGTTGGCGACAAGCTGACCACCGGCCAGCCCCATCTCGGCGCGCATCATGGCGGCGCGCGCGATGTCGGCGGGCGCGTCCAACCGAAGCGGTGCGCGCAAGCCGGATGCGCGCGCCCAGAAGGCCGGGAAATCGTCCTGCCCCACGGCGATGACCGGGACGCCGTTGGTTTCGAGCACCTCGAGCGTCGCGGGCAGATCGAGGATCGCTTTTGCCCCCGCCGCCACGACCGTCACGGGTGTCCGGCCCAGCTCGATCAAGTCGGCAGAGACATCAAAGCTCGTCTCCCACCCCCGGTGGACCCCGCCGATGCCGCCGGTGGCAAAGACCCGGATGCCCGCGATGTGAGCGGCGATCATGGTGGCCGCCACCGTGGTCGCCCCGGTGCCGCCGCGCGCCAGACAGACCGCCAGATCGGCGCGCGACAGCTTGTCGACATCGCGCGCCCGGCCCAGCGTTTCGAGCGCAGTGTCGGTCAGCCCAACATGAAGCTGCCCGTCCATCACCGCGATGGTCGCGGGCACCACGCCGCGCGCCCGGATCTCGGCCTCGACCGCGCGGGCGGTTTCGACGTTTTGCGGATAGGGCATGCCGTGGGTGATGATCGTGCTCTCCAACGCCACGATCGGCGCGCCGGTCCGGCGGGCTTCGGACACCTCGGGGGCATAGACGGGCTGGATCATGCGCGCGTGCCTCCCGACACGAAGGTGGCGGCGGCGCGAAGCGCGATCCCCAACGCTGCCTCGGCGCGCTCACCTTGAATTTCGGCCGCGATATGCGCGGCCATGAAGGTGTCGCCCGCCCCGGTGACGCGGCGCTGTGCGACCTTGGGCGGCATCGCGGTGATCGTGCCCTCGCGCGTGCCAAGCGCTGCGGCGCGCGCCCCGTCGCTCACCATGGCGCGCGTCGCCCCGGCGTCGATCAGCGCGTGGGCGGCGGCCTCGGCCCCGTCGAAGGTGGTGGCAAGCAAAAGCCCGGCCTCTTCGAGATTGACATAAAGTGTGGCGCCGGGGTGGGCGAGCAGCGGGGCGACGCGCGCGGCTTTTCCCGGGCTGGCCGGGGCAATCCGCAAATCAGCCTTGCGAAAGGCATCAAGCCCCGCGATCTCGGCCAACAGAGGTTCGGTCAGGTTGCCATCCAGCGCGATGGTGCCGGCGTAAGGCTGCGCATTGCTCCCCAGCCGCCCGTCGATCAGCGGGGCGAGAATGCGCGCCCCTGCGGTCTCAAGCGAATGGGCGTCACACATCGCGGCAACAAGCCCCGCACTGTCCTCGATCGCGACATAGCTGTCGGTGGGCAGGTCCGGATCGCGCGTCAGGTAGCGGGTGATCAGCGTCATCTCTTCGCAGGCGGCGGCAAGCTCATTGCCCGCCGGGTCGGTGCCCAGCACCGAGACCAGCGCAGGTGTCAGGCCAAGACCCCGCAGCGTCATCGCGATATTAAGCGCGACGCCGCCCGGAATGCGCAAGATCCGCCCCGGAACATCGTTGCCCTTGCGCATCGGCGCGCCCGTGCGCCCGACCACATCCCACAGCACGGAGCCGACGCAGAGAATATCGGGTGTTTCGTCCATGGCCCCTTGGAGCATGCAGGGCAGGGGGTTGCAATAGGGGGGCAGGTGGGGTAAATCGCGCGAACTTCACAGACGGGGCTTGGGCCTTGCGGGGAGACATCCCGCAACGGTCCACCGGTTGGGAAGGGGCGCATCCGCGCCTTTGACCCTCAAGGTTCCGTCGAGGCGCAAACCGGAAAAGGATATTGGACATGGCGCTCCCCGAATTCACTTTGCGTCAGCTTTTGGAAGCTGGCGTTCACTTTGGCCACCAGACTCAGCGTTGGAACCCCCGTATGGGCGAGTTCATCTATGGTGAGCGGAACGGCATTCACATCTTCGACCTGACACAGACCGTGCCGATGCTTGACGCGGCGCTGAACGTGATCCGCGAAACCGTGGCCAAGAACGGCCGCGTCCTTTTCGTCGGCACCAAGCGGCAGGCCTCGAAGCCGATCGCGGAAGCGGCGGAAAAATCGGCCCAGTATTTCATGAACCACCGCTGGCTCGGTGGCACGCTGACCAACTGGCAAACCGTGTCGCAGTCGATCAATCGCCTCAAGGGCTATGACGAAACGCTGGCGACGGGGGCCGAGGGGCTTACCAAGAAAGAGCGTCTTGGCATGGAACGTGACCAGGAAAAGCTGACGCTGTCGCTGGGTGGCATTCGCGAAATGGGCGGCCGTCCCGATCTTCTTTTCGTCATCGACGTGAAGAAAGAGGAACTGGCGATCAAGGAAGCCAACAAGCTGGGCATCCCGGTCGTGGCCGTGGTTGACACCAACTGCTCGCCCGATGGCATCGACTACATCATCCCGGGCAACGATGATGCGGCCCGCGCCATCGCGCTTTATTGCGATCTTGCCGCGCGCGCCGCGCTTGACGGGATGTCAGGTCAGCTTGAAGCTGCCGGGATCGACGTGGGCGCCATGGAAGAGACCCCGGTTGAAGAGGCCGTGGCCGAGGAAGCCCCGGCCACGGAAGCGCCCGCCGCCGACGCGCCCGCGACCGAAGACACGCCGGCCGAAAGCTGAGCGACGAAGACCGAATTGGCGGTCGCGCCGCACGCGGTGCGACCGTCACATTCCTGATACCGGAGGCAGGCACACCGCCCCCCGGACCCGTGAAAACGGACCCCGTTTGATTTGAAGGAGAGCCAAGATGGCGATCACTGCTGCACAAGTGAAAGAACTGCGCGAAATGACCGGCGCGGGCATGATGGATGCCAAGAAGGCGCTTGTCGAAACCGAAGGCGACATGGACGCCGCCGTTGATTGGCTGCGCACCAAGGGTCTTGCAAAGGCCGCGAAGAAATCCGGGCGCACCGCCGCCGAAGGTCTCGTGGGTGTCGCTGTCGAGGGCAACACCGGCATCGCGGTCGAGGTCAACTCGGAAACCGACTTTGTCGGCAAGAATGCCGAGTTTCAGGGCATGGTTGCCAAGATCGCCAACGCGGCGCTGAAGGTCGACGATATCGATGCGCTGAAAGCGACGAACATCGACGGCACCACTGTGGCCGACATGCTGACCGACGCGATCGCGAAGATCGGCGAGAACATGGGCGTGCGCCGGGTTGAAAAGATCAGCGGCGACATCGTCGTGACCTATATCCACAATGCCGTGACCGAAGGCATGGGCAAGATCGGCGTTGTCGTCGCGCTCAAGGGCGGGGACGAGGCGTTTGGCAAGCAGGTCGCGATGCACGTCGCCGCCGCGCACCCCGCCGCGCTGAACGAAGCCGAGCTTGATCCGGCCGTGGTCGAAAAAGAGCGTCAGATCCAGATCGACATCGCGAAGGAATCCGGCAAACCGGACGCGGTGATCGAGAAGATGATCGTGGGCCGCATGAAGAAATTCATGGGCGAGGTGACGCTTCTGGGCCAGACCTTCGTGATCAACCCGGATCTCACCGTGGAACAGGCCGCGACCGAGGCCGGGGCCGAGATCACCGGGTTCATCCGGATGGAAGTCGGTGAAGGCATCGAGAAGGAAGAGGAAGATTTCGCGGCGGAAGTCGCCAAGGCCGTTCAAGGCTGATCTTTTCTGAGAAATCATGTCGGGTCGGGGCAGGGGTTCCGACCCGGACAAAAGGCGCAGGGATTGCCGTCCCTGCGCCTTTTTCTTCGGCCTATCCAAAGGTCGCCCGCACCTTGCGCGCGTGGGACCGGATTTTCGGGGTGCAACAGCCCGTGTAAGCGGGATGGAACAGTCTGAAATTGCAGGTGCCCCATCCCATGTTCCCTGGCATTACGCCACCACTCACGGAACAAGGCGATACTCTCCGATTCACTTCGCTCCGACTAGTAAGGTTTTCCTTACCTTTTGGCGCTGCAGATCGCGTTCGTGCCACTGCGTGTGCCGACAGCCATCACCGCTTGAGAAACTTCGGATGCCACGGGTCGCGCGACCGGGTGGTTTCCTCGTTAAGATGAAAGGTCTCGCGTTCGGTGCTCACATACATCTGGTTGAGGAAGGTCAGCTTCGCGACCGCCTGTGGCGTGGTCTCGACACCAAGCTTTTCTCGCGCCAGCCGCAGGTGTTTCTCGATGGTCGGAACCGAGACGGCCATGATGGTGGCCGCGTCCTGGTTCGATTTGCCCTCGGCCACCCATTCCAGCGCCTCAAGTTGGCGCCGGGACAGTTTTGCGCGTTTGGTTTCAATGGGTAACGAGGCGATCTTCAGGTGCGCGATATTACACAGAACCTCGATCTCCTTGCCGTGATCGTCCCAGATGGCGTCGAGCTCGGCCTGGGTGATGCCGCGCGCGCCGGTCAGGGCAAACAGCGCATAAGAGCGGGGTGAGGCGGTCGGGATCGCGATCGTGTAGCCCGCGGTGACACCCATGTGCTGGTTGAACGCGATCACACCGCGTTCTTCGGCTGTCAACACCTCGGGCCGTTCCCACAAGTCGCCCCAAGAGCAATACCCACTTGGGTTCTCACGCGCCCAACGTGTCAGCGGCGCGTGGATGAACATCTTCCCGTCGATGAACTCATTGAAGTAGTCGGTATCGTGACTGGAGAGAAACAACGCATCCTCCAACTCGCCAATGCCATTCTGTGTCGCGAACTTCGTGTAGCCATAGATCAGCCGGTCGAATCCATAGCCATTAAGACGATGGCCCAATAGGTGCCATACGTTCTGCAAGGATGTCGACCTTACGAGTTGCTCCAACAATTCCAACATGTCTCAAGCCTTCCCGAATGTCGGGGGCCGCATTCTCGTCCCGCGCGGCTCGCCCCAAACGATACTTTAGAGACACATGTTTTGAGCCGCGAGTCGAGGGCCGGGAGGTCAATTTGCGAAAATGTTGCGAAATGCAAAAGACGTGGCGATCTGCACGCAACATTATGAAATCGAACAGCTTTTTGCTTTGCCCATATATTACATAATACTGATTATGCGGCATACAGGTGGATAGAGCCACACAGCGCGCCAAGACGTCCACAATGGACCGAACGGTTACCCCAGGGCGTATCCGGTGCCCCGCACGGTGCGCACCGGGTCCGCCCCCCCGTGTTGGCACAAAGCCTTGCGCAACCGTCCGACGTGAACGTCCACCGTGCGCGTGTCGACGTAGACATCACGCCCCCAGACCCGGTCCAGAAGCTGCTCTCGGCTCCAGACCCGTCCGGGTTTTTCCATGAAGGTGCTCAGAAGCCGGAACTCGGTCGGCCCGAGCTTGATCGGCGCGCCGCCGCGCGACACCCGGTGGGTTTCGCCATCCAGCACGATGTCGTCGAATTCCAGCGCCTGCCCCACCGTTGCCGGGCGCGTGCGCCGAAGCTGCGTGCGAATGCGCGCCATCAGCTCCTGCACCGAGAACGGTTTGGTCAGGTAATCGTCGGCTCCGGTCTCCAGCCCCCGGACACGGTCCATTTCATCTGATCGCGCCGACAGCATGATCACCGGGATATGGGCGGTTGCGCGCTTCGATTTCACCCGGCGGCAAATCTCGATCCCCGAGACACCGGGCAGCATCCAGTCGAGCAGGATCAGGTCAGGCCCCATTTCATCGACCAGAACTATGGCATCGTCGCCGTTTTCGGCCATCGACACGTCATAGCCTTCGGAGCGGAGGTTGTAGCGCAGGATCTCGCGTTGCGCAGGCTCATCCTCGACGAGCAGCACCAAGGGTCGTTCCGCGCTCATTCGTCGGCCTCGTCCGTCCCGTCCCCTCCCTCGATCTGGTAGATCTCGGTGTTTGATTTCGGGCGTTGGTCTTCCGGCATCTCGCCGGTGGCAAGATAGATCACCTGATCGGCGATGGAGGTCACGTGGTCCCCCATGCGCTCGATGTTCTTGGCGATGAAATGCAGGTGCATGCAGGCCGAGATGTTGCGCGGGTCTTCCATCATGAAGGTCAGGAATTCGCGAAACAGCGCGTTATACATCTGGTCGACGTCCAGATCGCGGTGGCGGATTTCGTCCGCCGCGACCGGGTCGCGCCGCATGAAGGCGTCAAGCGCGTCGGCCAGCATCGCCTCGACTTCGCGCGACATGCGCTTGAGCGCGCTCGACGTGCCCTCGATCGGCTGCATGTGCACCAGAACCTCGGTGCGCTTTGCGATGTTCTTGGAATAATCCCCGATCCGCTCAAGGTTGCCGGCGATCTTCATCACCGAAAGCACCGTGCGCAAATCGCGCGCCGCAGGCTGGCGCAGGGCGAGCACCGTGGCGCATTGGGTGTTGATCTGCTCTTCAAGCTCGTCGATCTTCCGGTCGCCCTTTCGGACCTGTTCCGCCAGCTCGACATCGCGCGACTTGAGCGATTTGGACCCCGTGCGAATGGCTTCTTCCACGAGCCCGCCCATTTTCATCACCAGCGCCTGGATCGCTTCCAGATCGCGGTCGAATGCGGAGGCGATATGTTGATCACCCATCATGTTCCAAACTCCTTGGCCGCTTTGGCCGGTTGTGTCATTTCCCGTGGCGGTGGTCGCACGGCGTTGCGGGCCAGCATTCTTTCGCCGCACTGGGGCGACGTTTTCCGACCACTCCTAGGGTGAGTCTGCGATAGTTTTGTGACTCCAAGGTAACAGATTTGTAACAGGGGTCGGGAGAGGCCGGTTGCCTGCGTTTCCCCTGCTTCCCCCGCGGTGCCATCGCCTCACCCGGTCGGCAGGGCCACCTCGAAGCGGCTCCCCTCCCCGAGCTGGGACGTGATGCGCAGCCGCCCCCGGTGCCGATTGAGGATATGCTTGACGATGGCCAGACCCAGCCCGGTGCCGCCCATGCCGCGCGAACGGTGGCTGTCGACACGGTAGAAGCGTTCGGTCAGGCGGCCCAGATGACGCTCATCGATCCCTTCGCCCTCATCCGCGACAGAAACCAAAAG